>CAWEEJ010000027.1:0-60115 GCA_963807905.1 uncultured Chloroflexia bacterium
CAGCAAGAATGACGCTACTAATACGACCTTGAACATTCGATGATCCCCTATCGCGCACGAAACGTATCAGTAGTCCTGACCAGACAACCCACGTGACTACAGGAATAGGTTGTCCTCTTGGTTTCTGCCGACACTTTTGGCTTCTCGCAATGAATTTCGTAGCAACTTGACTTCAGGGCACTACGAAATCATATAGCGTCGATGCAAGAAAGTCGCCTGTACGGAGCTTGTGCTTCAGTTACTCGATTCTGCCAAACTTCGCTTCTTACAATATCTGTCGTCGAAATCACTTTCTACATATTTCCTGAATTCGTCAGGCATAAGCTTGTCGATTCCCGAGTTCCAAACGGTTCTGAATTCGTCCGTTGCAAAGGAGCCTTGCATGCTATTTCTCCATTGCGACCACAGATCTTCAGGGAATAAGCCTTGCGTGGTATACCGATAGTGGATGTTTTGATAGAAGTCAATCTGCATCATGATTAAAATGTAGAGCTTGTGTTGCTCAGGAGGCGCTGAGTCCAAACCGAATCGATGCATTATCCATTTGGATGACGCACTATCATCTGCTGATGCTAGGAGTAGGTCATGACGGCCGTCGATCGTATCATTATAGCTATTTATCACCGATTTTCTCGATGATGCTTTGTTGCCCGCCTCAATAATATTCTTCTCGCTGGACCGCAATTGATTGCTTGCGTGATTAGCACAGCGATCGCACCCGTCAGAATTGTTGCACCGGGCCTGAATTAAGCTTCCCAACAGAACGGACTCCATATCTCTATCTCCCTCTCTCTCAACAGCAATTTCATCAATGATTGCCGAGCACCTTGGAAGACATTCGCGTAGCTTTTGTGAAATCAGATGCTGATCAGCAGAAAAACCGTTAGGAATCAACGATGTACATTCACAATCTACTTTGATGTGTTTGCCTCATGAAACTGTCTCTACTTGGACCTAGTGAGCGAGTCGTTACGGAGTCTTTTTCGCAATGCCCAATTGCGCAGGTGGCTATTGGATATCGCTTACCTAGGACGCTATGTTCATCCTACGATTTCCGTTTGCACTAACTTAGTTCGACTCATAGCTGCGCCGACACCTTGTCATGAATCCCTGTGGAATCAATCCTCTCTCTATCGTTTCACGGCGCACAAACCGAAATCCGAGGTAGTAGTACCCGCCGTTCGAAGCCATTCCGATGCGGAAGGCGCAACGCACGGAGCCTGATTGCGGCCAAACGCCCCGCCACGCAACACTCGAAACATCGAGTCCGGCGCAGATAGATCCTCCCTGCCATCGCCGGAATCATACGGATAGCCAAATTCGGGTTTCTGAAAGTCTTCCCCCCATAAACCTCTAGTCCATTCCCAGACGTTGCCGCTCATGTCCAGACAACCGGAGGGACTCACCGGCCGGATACATGCCGACCGGTAGTCGTCGTACCGATATTCCTGTCGAAGTTGCAAAGATTCTTATCTGGTTCCTCGTTCCCCCACGGATAGCGCCGATTCTCCTGGTCTCCTTTGGCGGCCTTCTCCCATTCGGCCTCACTGGGCAAGCGAATCTCCTCGCCCAGCCGTCGCTCAGCCACTCGCAGTAGGCTACGGCGTCATGCCAGGTGACGTTGACTACGGGATGGTTATCGGCTCTTTGGGCGGCTTCCAGCGCCCTGCCAGTGACACGGGGCTCCCTCTCGTCGCCTCAACGAAGCGAGCATACTGGGCATTGGTCACCGGATACTTTCCGATGTCGGAAACCAGGCAGAGTCGGGCCGGATGAGCCATCGATGTCACCTTCTCCCATCGTAAATGGCCATCCACCAGACAACCGGGCACCATCTCCTCCAGATCCCGTGGATCACCCAGCGTGCCCAGAACGGATCCTGCTCGAGCCCGCACCGAGTGGCTCCACGTTCTTATCATCCAGCATGGCCTCCAGCAGCGCCTCAATCACGGCCTGCTTGCAGCCAGGGTCACGCCGCCCGGCCAGGCATCCAGCACGGCCTCGCCCGCCAGCACCGCGGCCCCGGCTCGCCGGCGCCGCGGCAATCAGCCGCAGCAACGGTCTCGCCGCGGCCTTGTCCCGCTGCTGAATAATGCCCATGGCCGATGGTCAGCAGCAGACCTCGTGCCAGTTGTCGTCATCCACATGCTCGGCCAGCTGCTCCACCACCGGCGCGACATCGCTCTGGCCCAGTTGGGCAATCGCCACCCGGCCAGATATTCTTGAAAGGTCAGGTGGATGAAGCCGTACTCCCCCGGTCCCCGCTCCAGCAGCAGGCCGGCATGTCGCGGGCGTCGACCAGCAGTGGCGTGCGGCCTCGTCGGGGTCCGCAACGTCCCGTTGCCGATAGATGGGGCCAGCTCGCGCCGCATGGCTCCATCCTTCACCCGCCCCACGCCGGGACTGGTCTCGTGCATCCACAGCGCCAGCGGAGCCAGCACGCGCAGCGTCTCCAGCACGTCCAGATCCGGCCCGAGCGTCCGTCCAGCCCGCGGGCCAGGTTCCAGTGGCGCAGCAACGTCTCGACATACTTGTCGTAGAGTCCACCCGGCGTTCGGGCAGGGTCACGCCCTGACGCTTCATCAGCGCCAGGATGGTCAGCAGCAGCGGGTTGGAGGCCAGCTGGCGCACGCCCGGATTGCGGGCCATCGCATCGAGCAGTTCAGCCTTCTCGGCCTCGGCGCTCCTGCAGCGACCTCTTCGCTCTCGCCCTGCACCGCCCGCTCCAGCGCCACCGTCCATTTGGCCACGAAATCGTCGATGTCGCTCGTCGTCGAAGTCGACCAGCGTACACTCGCGCAAGCCCTCCACCACCCGGCGCACATCCCGGTAGCCGACGATGCGGCTGGTGAGCAGGAACTTGTTGCCCGGCTGCCGGTGGAACGAGAAGAAGGTCGACCACCCGATCCACGCACCAGGCTGCGCTGCGCCAGATCCTGCACCTCGTCCAGCCCGTCCAGCATGACCAGCGCCTTGCCCTCGTCCAGGGCCGCCTCCAGCAGGGCGTCCACCGGCAGCTTGATGCCCTGCTTGCGGTAGTAGTCGCCCAGGAAATCCTGAAGCGGACAGTCGTCTTGCTCGGCCAGGGCGTTGGCGTAGGCGGAGAGGGGAACCAGGATCGGCAGGCGCTTGGCCAGCCCCAGCTGCTCGCCCTCGCCCGCGGCCAGACTCAGGGCCAGATACTTGAGGAAGGTCGTCTTGCCTGCGCCCGGGTCGCCCAGGATGATCAGGCCGTCGAAGCGCTTGAGCAGATCCAGCAGCGGCTGCGGTTCGCTCAGCCGCTCGCCCATGGCCGCGGTTTCCTCGTCGCTGGCCTTGCGGCCGGCCAGCAGCAGATCACGCGCCCAGGTTTCGCCCGTGGGCACTTCGATGCGCGCCTTCAGCGGCACATACATCTCGGTCAGCGGCAACCGCAACGCCACCCGATCGGCCATGCCCATGCCCTGGAAATCGAGATAGCGATAGTGGTTGATGAGGAACTCCAGGTAGCGCCGGGTCAGCTTTTCGATCTGCTCAGGTTTCAGGCCCTTGGCCTCCAGCGAATCGCCCAGACCATTCGTGAAGTTGATGACCAGGTTCTCGATCAGGGTAGCGTAGTCGCCGGTCAAGATGTTGCTGTTCTCAATCTTGTCAGCCACCACATTGCGGTCGCCCACCACCCAGACGCCCTTGTTGTCGACCGTCAGCCCGCTGCCCACCTGCTCTAGCCCGCTTGCAGCGTCTGCGCAAACCAGTCGCGGTCCGCCTCGCTCAGGATGGCCTGCACACCCGTGGCGCCTGGAATTCGGCCAACAGCGCGTCCAGTGCCTCGCGCCACTGCTCGTCCTGCTCGGCTTTCTCCGCCAGCTCGGCGGCCAGTTCCGGCTCTGTGCGGTCTTTCCAGTCCTGAATCTGGTTAGCGATGAGATTGCCGCCGACGTTTCCCAGTAGCCCACCGAGCGCAGTAGAAGCCCCGATTGGGTCCGGACTGGCCGCCGTAATCACAGGCAGCAGCGTCGACGAGCAGAGCGCGCCGTAGAGCACGCCGGGCGTCATCTGCCGAACCGTGCCAGACAGTGCTTCCAGTCGTTCGTTGGCGTTCTTTTGCCAGTCATCCATCTTCATGGCGGGGCTCCTGCGGGCGTCCTGTGAGTTGGGTCTGCCGTGGTGACTGCGGTGGTGGCGTGTGGTGGGTCAATTGTAGCATGGGCCGCAGGGGCGGGCAATGGATTTTTCAGCTACTCAACTCCTCCGCGGCCGGCTGCGCTGAGGTCAAGCGCAATAGAATCCCGTTCCTCATCCTGTCGGCGCGCATCTGACTCAACCCGGAACAAATCCCCGCCCCAATTCCTTCCCCTATTCATTCCCCCTGCATCTATGCTTTACTGGACTCCGTCAACAGTAACCACCTCACCGAAAGGAGCCCACACCCATGAAGCGCCCAATCCCCCGAACGCCCCAGAACGCAGACCCCGCCCGCCGCAAACTCCCACCCGAACCAGAACCCCCCTCACGCAGGAAGAAATCGACCGCATCATGTCCGAAGTCTACCGCATCATCCTCAGCCGCCGGCGCCGCACGCAAGGCAAAAGAGGAGGGCAGGCATGATGCGCGACTACGACACACTGGCCCGCCGCGTCATCCGCTGTCTGCTCGACGATGACGGGCCTGTGCCCTCCTTCACCGAAGAAGAACTAGGCCCGTGGCACGAAAGCGTCGCCGCGCTGCGGGAAGCCCATGCAGAAGGCGGCGCCGGCGCCGTGCACCAGGTCTTTATCACCCTGGCGCGCCGCCAGCCGGGCCTGATTCATCTGGTCGCGGGCGGGGAGGCCGGACACAAGACCGTCTGGACCGCGGCCGAGCTCTTCGCCACCGACTTCCCGCCGCCCGTCTTCATCGTCGACGAGCTGCTGCCAAGGGGGCTCAGCATTCTGGCCGGCCGGCCCAAGCTGGGCAAGTCGTGGCTTGCTTTGCAGATCGCGGGCGCGGTAGGCGGCGGGGGCACCGTGCTGGGCCAGGACGTGGATCGGGGCGGGTCCTTTACCTGGCCCTGGAGGACAATCCGCCGTCGCCTGCACGAGCGGGCCGAGCGCCAGGGCATGCACGCCGAAGCCACCATCACCTTTCACACCGCCTGGGAGCCCCTCAACCGCCAGGGGCTCGTCGACCTCATGCTGGCGCTAGAAGAGGGCTATCGCTTTGTGGTCATCGATACGCTCAGTCGCGCGCTGGGCCGGGCCGACCAGATGGACGCGGCCGACATGACGGTCCTGCTGGGCAGCCTGCAGCAGCTGGCCAGCCGTCACGATCTGGGCCTGCTACGAGAGTTGAGGTAGCCTTATGGCTCGTCCATAACCCGCCTCTGTCGGCTGCCGCTGACAATGTGCACGCATCCATACCATCAAAGCGGACTGGATGCTCATTCCCAACTAAGAACGCCCACACGCAGCGTTGAATGGATTGGCATCAGTCACTGAACCCAGGACAAGTTTAAATGACCGTCTGAAAAACTCATTCTGCGTGGCACAGGTCAAGGTATGTGTACCAAATACACCCCCATCCTTGTAGCGGTTTTGTAGTCAGATATGCCAGAGACTTTGTCGCCACCCCTATTAGATGATGGCAATCGCATTCGTATTACCCAAGCTTTTCACAAAACTCATCTAGTAGAAAGGAAATGAAGAAATGGCTGTTTTACGTGAGCTATACAGGGAGATCGAGCGCTATGAGACTGATAGCTGTCAAACGACGATTGTTGACCTGATCCGGGAGGAAGCAAAGTGAACAAGGGAGAGTGTTCACTTTCGTGTCGAAGTCGTCAATCAGGGCGAACTCGACATGAATCATCTCCGAAGATTGAGTGTGTACGTTACGGAGTTTGCTGATGTAAGTGGATATCGACTACAGGGTTTTCCGCCCCCCCTCGGTCAACTTTTTCCCAGTGGCTGAGCCATGGCGCCACCAGGCCGAAAGAATGCTTGAAGCGGCGTCTCGGTGCCGGCGAGTATCCTCCACTTCGAAAAAAGTTCTAGGGTAAGGCCAAGAAGAAAACCAAGGTGATAGCGTGATCGTGTACGCAAAGATCAGGCAGAGCGTGGAATGCCAGTTCTGAATCGACCTTCTGTTTGAATACACGAGAAGTGTCGGGGTGAGAGAAGGCAAATTGAAGACAACCATCTATCCCGAGCACGACTGAACCCATATTCGGCCGTTCCGCAATGCAACACCGTTTGCCAGGAATCGTCTGGATCCCCGCAGAGATTCCTGGCTTCTCGATTGAATAGCCTGTACCTGACTCTCCACACCCGCGCTACTATTACCGTTAATGGAGAAGTGGGTGATATTCGCCTAGTCATAGGATGGCGACAGAATCTATAAACAGGCTACCCGGCCGACGCTTCTCGGGCATTTATGCTGTGCCACAACAGGATCCTCTACTTTGTCAAAAAGCACGGTAGCTCCCACGGCCGGAATGACTCGCTGCTGAGATCATCAAACACGAAGACAATCTCTGCGTCTTTTCCCTCCGGATCGCCGGATTCCAGAATCGTACCTGCGCCCCGCTCCCGGTTGATATCCACTACTACGCGGATCGAGATTCTTTCATCGTTCGCTCTCCTTTGCCAATGAGTCATTCTTCTTCGCTACGATCAATCGCCTTGAATCCTAGGTAACCCGCATGGGAAACCACCAGCGATGCCTTGAGTGTCTCCGAAAAGGCCGGCAACTCAACCGTTTCATGCAAAGAAGTGTATTGTTTCCAAAGAGTTCGAAGATGGCCATCGTGTAGCCCACAATCACAAAGGAGGTGAAGAAGAGCACCTGCACTTTGGACATATCGACCTTGTCGAAATCAGCAATTTCATCGCCGCGAATCATGTCGGACAGTTGGGCCTGCTGGGGGATCGTTGCTCTTGACGTACCAATGCGGGCTTGGGCGGTCTGCCACTCCTGCGTCAAGGCATCGGCTTCGGCTTGCGCCTTCGCTTTTTTCGCTTGGCTATCCTCAAGACGTTTTACAAGAGCGCTCTTTTTTGTTCCAAGGCCGTTTTCTGTTGGCGCTGGGTGGAGGATTCGGTGCTGCTTATCTAATTCTGCGTCAATTGCAGCCCCTTTAGTCTGAACTTCGAGCCGTGCCCGGACATGTTCCTCAATCGCTGCAGCTTCCAAATTCTCCGTAGCCTGGTTTTTGCGCTTCTCCAAACTGACTAGCAAGGTGGCCGGCTGCGTACGCTTCTGCTTTTTGATAAAAGCTGCCCCGGCAAAGAAAGTCGCATTAATGCCCATGGCCAGGATGAGTTCAGGCGGAACGATGATCTGCATGGGTGTCCGCAACACCATTTTGGCTGCGCGTCCAGGCTAGAACCACCACCGTCGACAGCGCCAGGACTGTCCAGAGGGCGATCTGCATGCGAGAAGTACTCGTTCGATTGCGGGAATCGATCATGACTCCAAACCAGCGTTCGTTAACGGCGCTTCGGCGAATCGGGAAAATCACGGCCATGAAGCCCACCAAGATCCACCAGGAACGAACGAGCGTCTCAGTGCTCCAAGCGATAGCATAGTCGACCCAACCACGTGCCCAAGCAATGATGCCATTCATCATATTCGGTCAGGATAAAACCGAGTACCACGAGAGCAACAATCAAGATCAAGACGAATTCGGCAAAATAACGCTTGCTATCAGATGGTTGCGAACCTTTTGTATCCCCAGAAACTGGAATCGGCGAAGATACGGCCATAGCGTGCCTCCTTTCAAGCACAAGAGATCTACAGCCGCGATTTTGGCACTGTGATGCTACAGTGGTGATTGCGACAAAATGGCGACAAAACGGCTACAGATGATCGGGAGGCTTATCCGCTGTTACCCCCACAACCCGGAACAAATCCCCGCCTCAATTCCTTCCCCTATTCATTCCCCCCGCACCTATGCTTTACTGGACTCCGTCAACAGTAATTCTTCGCACCGAAAGGAGCCCACACCCATGAAGCGCCCAATCCCCCGAAAGCCGCAGAACGCAGACCCCGCCCCTCACAAACGTCCGCCTGAACCAGACCGACCCCTCACGCAGGAAGAGATCGACCGCATCATGTCCGAAGTCTATCGCATCATCCTCAGCGCCGGCGCCGCGCGCAAGGCAAAAGAGGAGGGCCAGGCATGATGCGCGACTATGACACGCTGGCCCGTCGCGTGATCCGCTGCCTGCTCGACGACGCCGGGCCTGTGCCCGCGTTCACCGAAGAAGAGCTGGGCCCGTGGCACGATAGCGTCGCCGCGCTGCGGGAGGCTTACGCCGAAGGCGGCGCCGGCGCCGTGCACCAGGTCTTCATCGCGCTGGCGCGACGACAGCCGGGCCTGATTCATCTTGTCGCTGGCGGCGACGCCGCACACAAGACCGTCTGGACCGCAGCCGAACTCTTCGCCACCGACTTGCCGCCTCCCGTCTTCGTCGTCGACGAGCTCCTGCCGCGCGGACTCAGCATCCTGGCCGGCCCAAGCTTGGCAAGCCCTGGCTGGCTGTGCAGATCACAGGCGCAGTGGGTGATGCGCGAAGACTATCCGTTGGTGGGACCGGCCTCCTACACCCCACCCCGCGGCCGGTACTGCAGCGCCTCGGCCAGATGCTCGGTCCGGATCTCTGCCTCGCCGGCCAGGTCGGCGATGGTCCTGCGCCAGCTTCGAGCACCCGGTGATACGCCCGCGCGCTCAGCTCCATCTGCCGCACCGCCGTGCGCATGAGATCCTTGCCTGCTGCGTCGATCTGCGCAGAATTCCTGCACCTCGGCCGGGCCCATGTCGCCGTTGACGAGCATGTTGGTCTTGCCCAGATCGGCGAAGCGTTCGTGCTGGATCTCGCGCGCCGCTTCCACCCGGGCGCGGATGACTTTGGACGGCTCGCCGCCCTCTAGCGAAGCCAGCTTTTCAAAGGGCACGCGCCGCACGTCCAGGTGGATGTCAATGCGGTCCATGATGGGGCCGGAGATGCGTTTTTGATAGCGTTGGACCATGCTGGGCGTGCACGTACACTGCTTGCGATCGTCGCCGAAAAATCCGCAAGCGCAAGGATTTCTCGCCCCCAAAAGCGTGTAACACTTACAATCGGAAGTGCGTCTCTCTCGAGTGGCGGGTGGTGTTGGCGGGGTGAAATGGGGTGATTTTGGGCGTCAGGGCGTGATTTGGCGGGGAAATCGGGCGCTGGAATTGGGCGGAAATTTCGTGAGTGACGTAAGTTCGCACAACCGGCCCGTTGTCCGGCGTTATGAACAGTATTTGTTCCTGCTGAAACCAGCAAGCGCAACCTATGGACATAGTTTGATACGCTTCCCAAATGCGAGAGAGGTCCTGAACGATACGGTAATGCCAAGCGGAACAATATAAGGCGATGCCCTGAGGTGTTACGTCTCGATTTGGCAACCAGGGCCCGCCCGAATTCGCAGCGAGTACGCAGCGAATCCAATCAACGACAGCGCCAGGAGATACGCCTATATGACTATCGGACTGGTTCCTGAGAGGTCCGTACACCACGGGCGGCTTCAGCCTGCTCCATGACAGCAGCATATAGTGCTTCATATTGATATATCATCTCTTTGACTGCATCAGACAGCCGCACTTCTTCCTCAACAAACTCTTCCTGATATTCATCCTGACTCTCGATGATGGTTGGAACGACTTCGGGCACTGTGCCGATTCGCATCTGCAGCGTCGGATGAGAGGCGAATGCGTGTTCGGGCTGCTGCAGCGCCTGATCGAGATAGGATTGCAGGGCCGCCGGATCCTCCTCGATCAGCGATCGATGGGCCGCAAAGAGATTCGCGTCCTCGGTCACCAGCTCCTTCTGATGCTCCATCATATGACCACTATACTGGACCACCTTCTTTAAGCCTGAGGTAAAGGCATCACTGCCGTAATTCGTCGCTGCAATCCAGTCAGCTCGCAGCTCGCGCCGTCGGCTGATAATGGCATCAATGGAGGCAAAGAACTCAAAGAATGTGACCAGAAAAAGATAGGACGGCAAAACCAGAATGTTCATGGCAAAGCCGGTCACCCCTTCGGCACGACCCATATTGCCCTGAAGCTGTTGCATCGACTCGCCCAGTCCGCGATAGACCTGAGCAACCCACGTGGAGTAGAGCGTGTCACGCCCAGAGAAATGAGCAAACTCATGGGCCAGAATTGCCTTGAGTTCCTGGGCGGTTAGGTGAGGCAAAATGGGCATGCCGAGCGCCAAGGTTCGCCCTTTGGCCAAGCCATCAAAGGTGTTCATCTTTCCCTGCGTGACAAAAAACGTCGGCTCGGCGTGCAGCAGCACATTGTCTGGCCGGCGCGTTTTGAACAGCGGAACAGACGTCTTCGATCATTGTCTGCGTCAGCGGGTGCTCTGCCATGTCCAGCGTTAACGCCTGCTGAAAAGGCACGCCTGGTCGGGCAATCGCAGCCAGTGCCCGAAATGCAGCAAAAATTGCGACCAATGGAGCCAATACCGCCGCCACGAGCAAGAATACGGGAATCCGTGGTAATTCTAACAATGTGACAACGAGCAGTACGCTGAGGCCAACGACCAAAAACGTCGACACGAAGACCGTAAGATAGGTGCCGGGAATTGATGCCAAAGCAAGCCCAAGCAGAACCGGCGAGGCTTTGGGCATCTTGTCGGCGCGGACAGGCGTGACGGGTTCGAAATTTGCCCGTTTGTCATGCTGATTCTTGAGCGACCGCCAAATCATGACCGCAGCCAACGCGCAGCTCAGTCCAATGCTAAACCCAATAATCGAGGAGAGAAATGACCGCCAGTCCCAGATGGACAGTATGACATAGATGGTCTGATAGACGGCGATGAGCATCAGCAGCACGGTGGCTACGATTGTTCGATAGCGCCAGGATGGAACGATGCAAGCGATCAGAATCGCAAGAAACGCCGGAATCGCCTCAATGAGCAGGAGGTAGAGGAGGAACTCACCTCCACCTGACGAGCTGGGAAGCAGGGCAAATCCTACGTCAACCGCGATAAAGTAGACTGCAATTCCTATCACCAGAGCCAGAACAAGTCGGATCAATTCAGAGACGGTCAGATCTTTCTTCATTGGTATCCTCTTTTTGGTGAAGTGCCTTCGTTGACATAGAAGATGCAGCGCCTACCGTGAAATATCCAGACAGGAGCCGCTGAAAGCGATTCGGCATTGGGGGCCTTTGCAGATGCGAACAACGGTGTAAGCGGTGCCGAAGGCAAAACGGCGGGCACCGTCACAACCATTGCACTCCACCATCTCCCCATCCCGAATGAATTGCGCCGATCAATCAATACGATAGCATTTATGTACCGCAGATTGACTCACATCGGTCTAATCTTCTTCTGACCCGATCCTGGCTTCACTGTCGGTCAACCGAATGAAAAGATGTCATTGGCAGGGAAAATGTCCGGTTGTCCGCACACTGAAGTGATCAGTGTCAAAAGCACGTTTTCGGGCACGGCAAAGCTCTTTCAGCAGAGGTGAAGCAGAGCCTTCGCTCACCGGTGTGTTCGTTCGCAACCAGCCGTCTTGAGGCCAGTGCTCTCTCCGATTGGCACTGATTTTTGCGCGTCGCATTGAAGCGGGGGGGTAGTTGTAGATGCGATGTAGAACGATCTATCGGACTGTCCACGGATATCAATCTCTGAGTTGTGCAATGAAATGGAGGTGTTTGACCAAACAAATGAGGAATGCAACCAGCACGTTGTCGTGGCCTGTGAGTCTCGAGTTAGCCAGGTGATAGTCTGTTTATCGTAAGCTTGATATATCGAAACATATGACAAAATCGAGGTCACACCCCTCAATCATCTAGCGCTGAATTCATGGATTCTCTGATGGAAAGCGTTTTCGAAATTGCGTTTGACAGACCACGTCTTGTCGGGCAGAATCTCATGTATCCTATCGAAGGATTTGAGACAAGTTGGTGACAATACACGGGCCACGCGGCAGAGTATGTCGTCATCGAAGCTTGGGGACTATCGTTATCTACTTTCAATTAGCCCCCGTTATTCTTTGCTTGCCCCTGCCATTCGTACGCTACGAGGCGTGCGATCTGTGTACCAGTGGCGGTCGTCGGCTCGAGGCGAGCGTCTCCGATTCACAGAAGCATCCCCAACCCACAACGAAGGCAAAAAGGTGTGCTATCCCGGATTGAATCCGCTACGTGACGTGTTGGCCGACCTCTACTCGTCCGAAGGCATCGCACGCGTCATAGTTCTCGAAGCCGGCCTGCCGCGATGAGATGATCGACATTCACGGCGCCCCTGTCGAGTTCTGGAGCATGTCGTTGCATCCAGTGAAAGATTGTGGAATGTTTGACGGACAGATTTCGTTCGTTCATCATCTCTTCCAGATACGCGGTAGCCCGACGCGTAGCGTAGGTACCAGCCGTCGCAGGTGAGAATGATCTCAGGCTCGTAGTACCGCCATGCGAACGGATCACCCATACTCTCCCATCCCAATTGTTGTCGACTTACGGTAAATGAGCCCCACGTTAGTCGATGTCGAAAATCTTTGCATGAGGACCGGTAAACGTTGTGTCTATCAGCGATTTCTTGAACTTCGATCTACTGCTCCACGGCGGCGGCGACGCCTACGTCGCCCGGGTCTTGTCGTCGGACGTGACGGGGGATGCAGCCTCGGCCTTTTACCTGCCCTTTGATCAGAACCAGCTCTATACCTGGCTGGGCCGCATCAATCAAATCTATCGCGACCTTCGTCCGCCGACCGATCAGGCGCAGCAGAGCAGCCTCGACGCACGCGAGTTCGGCCAACTCCTCTTTGAGACCGTGTTTGCCGGCGAGGTGGGCCAGGCGCTGACCAACAGCTACGCCATCGCTCGGCACCAGCAGCAGGGGCTGCGCATCCGCCTGCGTGTGGCGCGGGATGCGCCGGAGTTGGCAGAGATTCCGTGGGAGTATCTGTACGCGCCGGAATGGGACAGGTTCCTCGTGACGGCGGACGAGACGCCGCTGGTGCGCTATGTGGAATCACCCTCACCGCCCCAAGCGCTGGCCGTGCGCCTGCCCCTGCACATCCTGGCCGTGGTCGCTGATCCGCGAAGACGTACCGCCTCTCCAGGTCGAGGCCGAATGGCAGCGACTCCAGAATGCGTTGGCCGATCTCCAGGGTGCGGGCAAGGTAACGCTAGAGCGACTGGACCGACCCACGGTCTCCGCATTGCGCACGCGCCTGCGCGCCGGGCCGGTGCACGTACTCCACTTCATCGGCCATGGTGATTTCGATCCGGACTGGGCGGAAGGCTACCTCGTGCTGGAGGATGAGGCGAGCAAAGGCCATCCGATCAACGCCAGCGATCTGGCCACGTTGCTGGCCACGCAGCCGACCTTGCGCCTGGTCTTCCTCAACGCGTGCCAGGGTGCGCAGACTGCGGCAGAGAACCTTTTTGGCGGCATTGCCTATCGCCTGGGCCAGCAAGGCATTCCGGGCGTCATCGCCATGCAGTTTCCAGTGACGGACGACGCCGCGATCGCACTTTCGGAGGTCTTCTATCGGGGATTGGCCGACGGCTTGCCCGTGGACACGGCCTTGACCCGCGCGCGTCAGGCCATCGCCGTGGACGTAGGCAGCGTGGAGTGGGCGACCGCCGTCCTCTTCAGCCGCGCACCGGACAATCAACTGCTACGCTTGCCGGAAGGCGACGCACTGCTGACCATTCCACGCCAGGATTGGGAGCCCGATAACGGTGCTGGTAGAAGGCGGCGAGTTCCTCATGGGGCGTGATGCAGGACCGGATGTGCCCGACCACGAAACGCCCGCCCACCGGGTAACGCTGCCCGATTTTCGTATCGGCAAATTTCCGGTCACCAACCAGGAGTATGCAGCCTTTCTGGCGGCCGAGAAGCAGCATCCTCAACCGGATTCCTGGTTTTTGCGCGAAGCGCCCGCAGGTCGTGAGGATCATCCGGTCACCGACGTCTCCTGGGAGGATGCTGCAGCCTACTGCGCATGGCTGCGGGAAGAGACCGGCCGGCGCTACCGCCTGCCCACCGAGGCCGAATGGGAACGGGCCGCACGGGGCACAGATGGTCGGGCTTATCCCTGGGGCGACGCGTGGGAGGACGGCTGGTGCAACGCCGGCAGCGAAGACACGATCGCCGGTGCAGACCTTTGCCGAACGCTATGGCGAACACGAACCGGTCGATCTCCTGGGCAACGTCCAGGAATGGACGGCCACGCGTTGGGGCAGCGATTTGCACGTCAGCGACTATCGCTATCCCTACGAGGCCACGGACGGGCGGGAAGATCCACCCTCAGCAGACCATGCCGAGAGGCAGTTTTGGGTTCATCGCGGCGGCTCCTACAAGAGCGAGCCGAAAGCGCTGCACGCTGCCCGCGCGGCAAAGCCGCGACCGCCAGCCGCTCCCGGCGCCGAGGTTTTCGTGTCATGATGGAGATCGCCGCGGCGCATCACGCGGAGTGAATTTACCTCGTGCGGAATTCCAAGCTTCGGGCACGATCCATTCGCTTTATCGTGATCGTATCGCCCGCATTCCAGACTGCCGACCGGCAAGCCACAACCGAAGACAAAGGATAAACCAATGGGACGCGTAAAAGGCAAACAGAGCAGCGGCGCCCAAAGCTGGCAGGCGTTCATCGCAGAGCGCATCCGCAACAAAAAAGTCGTGCCCATCATCAGCAATCGCATGGCTGCAGACCTGGTGCTGAACGGTTACGACAAGCTGCTCGACGCATACGTGGAATATGTCGAGGACGTGCGGGGGGACGACGACGATTTTCGCATTGAGCGGCAGAGCCTGTCGCAGATGCTGCAGTTTCGCAATGTGGCTGATCCCGTGATCCGCAAGCGGCGCGATCCCCTAACGATCAAGCTCGATTTCATCAACTTCATCAAAAATCGTCTCTACGACCTGGCCGAAACCGACGGGACCGACCCCGATATCCTGGAAAATATCGACGAGAAATTTGACGATCTGTCCTTGACGGAATTCGCGGATCAATTGGGCTATCCCCGCTTCCAAGGCGAGCGGGACCCCTATCTGCTACTGGCCTCCTTTGACCTGCCCATCTACATCACGACCAGCGCCCACGACTTCATGGAGCAGGCGCTGCGTCGCAACGGCAAAACGCCGCGCAGCGAGATCTGCCGCTGGAAGCCGGATCTGGACACCATCCCCTCCGAACTGGACGCCGATTACGACCCCGGGGACGAGCGTTATCGGAACGAGCCCCTCGTCTATCATCTCTACGGCAGCGACCGTTATCCCGAGTCGCTGGTCCTGACCGAAGACGACTACATGCAGTTTCTCGTCGCCACCTCCCAAAACGTGGGGCGCAAGACCGATGCGGTCTACTGGCGCGTCCGTCAGGCCATGTCTGATTCGTCTCTGCTGTTGCTCGGCTATCATCTGGAGACCTGGGAATTGCGCTCCCTCTTCTGGGGGCTAATCGTCCCGCGCACTCAGAAATTAGCCGGTGCAGTCAACATTCAGCTCGAGCCGAGCAAGCTGGAACGTCTCTACCTGGAGCGCTACATGGACGAGTATCACCAGCTCGAAGTCTACTGGGGCAACGTCGAGACCGCGCTGTGGGAGATTCGGCAGACTCTTTGAGGGCAAGCAACAACGAGGAACGAGAAATCAGAAACGGGGCTCAGGGCGCCCGGGACCCCCTGATAAAGCGAATCGTTTCCCTGTTTGATTTTGAAATCGGAGCACGTGCATGACCACCATCACAGGCAACCCTTACGTCGGGCCGCGGTCCTTTACGGCTGCAGAGGCGGATCGCTATTTTGGGCGGGAGCGAGAGGCGCGGGAACTGAAGGCGCTGGTCATTTCTCAACGGTTGACGCTCTTTTATGCCCAATCGGGCGCGGGCAAGAGCTCGTTGCTCAACACGCGCCTGATTCCTGGCCTGCAGGCTGATGGCTTCTACGTGCTGCCGGTGGGCCGCGTCGGCGGCGCGCTGCCCGAGGGCATGGAAGACGTGCGCAACGTCTTTGCGTACAACCTCATGGACAGCCTCGATATGAGCCAGCAGGCCGATCCTGGGGCCCTCGCCCATCTCGATCTGACCCGCTTCCTGGCCTGTATGACCAGCGACGATGACGGCGCAAGCTGGTACTTTGACCGGGATGCGCTGGCGGAAGTTGAAGGCGGGCACGAGGACTCCGCAGGCGACAGACGGGGACGATGATGAATACGTCACTGTCCCGACTGTGCTGATTATCGACCAGTTCGAGGAGATCATCACCAACAATCCCGACCGCTGGCCCGACCGCCGGGATTTCTTCATCCAGCTCGACGCGGCCATGCAGGCCGATCCCCAGCTCTGGGTGGTGCTGACCATGCGCGAGGACTTTGTGGCCGCGCTCGATCCCTACGCCGGGCTGTTGGAGGACCGGCTGCGCGCCCGCTTCTACATGGAGCGCATGGGCGAAGACGCAGCGCTCCAGGCGGTGCAGCGCCCGGCCGAGGTGGCAGGCAAGCCCTTTACGCCGGACGCCGCGCAACGGCTCGTGGATGATCTGCGCCTGGTCCGCACCCAAGGAGCGGGCGACGTTCAGACCCTGGGCCAATATGTGGAGCCGGTCCAGCTGCAGGTCGTCTGCTACCAGCTCTGGGAGAGCCTTGCCGAAGATGACGACGATCGCATCGATCTGGCCGACCTGGAGCGACTGGCCGGTGGCGACAACCTGGCCGAATTTGTGGATCGCGCCCTGGGCGACTTTTATGCCCGCACGCTTACCGAGGTGCTGGCTGCTCCCGAGAGCCCGGTCAGTGAGCAGGAAGCGCGCACCTGGGTGGAGCGCCAGCTCATCACCGAGGCGGGCACCCGGGGATTGGTCTATCAGGGGGACGAGACGACCGCGGGCCTGCCCAATCCGGTGGTGCTGGCCCTGGCCGCGCGCTTTCTTCTCCGGGGCGAGACTCGAGCGGGCGGCACCTGGTACGAGCTGGTCCACGATCGCTTTGTCGATCCCATTCTGGCCAACAACGCAGCCTGGTTCCCGGCCCACCAGAGTGCGCTCCAGCGTCAGGCCGCGCTCTGGCGCGACCAGGGGCGACCGGCCGGTTTGCTGCTCCAGGACGATGCGCTGGACGAGGCCGAAGCGTGGGCGGCCGCCCACGAGAACGAATTGGAGCGCCACGAAAAGGACTTCCTTGCGGCGTGTCGGGAAGCCCGGGCCGTGGCCGAGCGGGCCGAACGCCAGAACCGGCGCATTCGCCAATTGCTCTTCGTGGCTGTGATCGTCAGTATGATGGCGCTAGCCGCAGCGGGATATGCCGGCTACCAGACTCTACGAGCCGAGTCCGCAGTGCTGATGCCCTGGAAGCAAAAGAGCAGGCCGAGGCCAATGCTGCCGAAGCCGAGGCCCAGCGTGTGCGGGCCGAAGCGCAGACCGACCTTGCTGCGGCCTCGGCCGAGCGTGCAGAGGCACAGACGCAGCTGGCCGAGGAGGAGGCCCAGCGTGCTGAGACCGAGGCACGGCGCGCCGACGAACAAAGGCGCGTGGCCGAAGAACAGGGCCGCATCGGCCGGGGTGCGATCTCGCGCCAACTGGCCAATAATGCCCTTCTCGAACTGGAAGAGATCAGCCAGATTTGCAGCTTGCCCTGATTCTGGCTCGCGATGCCATCGAGTGGACGTGGCGAAACCCGCCCGACAATCCCGACGGCTATGTGGCCGATGTCGCGTACGAAGCGGCGCTCGAAATCATCAATGCTTCGCCTGCCATACCATATGCGCTTGCCACGTGTGAGCATACAAGGCAGTGTCAAGTCAGCGGCGTATAGTCCGGACGGGGCGCAGGTGGTGACGGCGAGTGAAGACGGGACGGCCATCATCTGGGACGCAGCCAGCGGCGAGGCGCTCCAGACCCTCTCCGGCCATCAAGGCGTGGGTCAATTCAGCGGCGTATAGTCCGGACGGGACGCAGGTGGTGACGGCGAGTGAAGACGGGACGGCCATCATCTGGGACGCAGCCAGCGGGGAGGCGCTCCAGACCCTCTCCGGCCATCAAGACAGTGTCTGGTCAGCGGCGTATAGTCCGGACGGGACGCAGGTGGTGACGGCGAGTGAGGACGGGACGGCCATCATCTGGGACGTAGCCAGCGGCGAGGCGCTCCAGACCCTCTCCGGCCATTCAGGCAGGTCTAGGTCAGCGGCGTATAGTCCGGACGGGGCGCAGGTGGTGACGGCGAGTGGGGACGGGACGGCCATCATCTGGGACGTGGCCAGCGGCGAGGCGCTCCAGACCCTCTCCGGCCATTCAAGGCAGTGTCTGGTCGGCGGCGTATAGTCCGGACGGGGCGCAGGTGGTGACGGCGAGTGGGGACGGGACGGCCATCATCTGGGACGCAGCCAGCGGGGAGGCGCTCCAGACCCTCTCCGGCCATTCAAGGCGGGGTCTGGTCAGCGGCGTATAGTCCGGACGGGACGCAGGTGGTGACGGCGAGTGACGACGGGACGGCCATCATCTGGGACGCAGCCAGCGGGGAGGCGCTCCAGACCCTCTCCGGCCATCAAGGCGGGGTCTAGTCAGCGGCGTATAGTCCGGACGGGACGCAGGTGGTGACGGCGAGTGGGGACGAGACGGCCATCATCTGGGACGCAGCCAGCGGCGAGGCGCTCCAGACCCTCTCCGGCCATCAAGGCTGGGTCAGGTCAGCGGCGTATAGTCCGGACGGGACGCAGGTGGTGACGGCGAGTGACGACGGGACGGCCATCATCTGGGACGCAGCCAGCGGGGAGGCGCTCCAGACCCTCGCGGGGCATCAAGGCAGTGTCAATTCAGCGGCGTATAGTCCGGACGGGACGCAGGTGGTGACGGCGAGTGACGACGGGACGGCCATCATCTGGGACGCAGCCAGCGGGGAGGCGCTCCAGACCCTCGAGGGGCATCAGACAGGGTCTAGTCAGCGGCGTATAGTCCGGACGGGACGCAGGTGGTGACGGCGAGTGATGACAGGACGGCCATCATCTGGGACGTGGCCAGCGGGGAGGCGCTCCAGACCCTCTCCGGCCATAGGCGGGGTCAATTCAGCGGCGTATAGTCCGGACGGGGCGCAGGTGGTGACGGCGAGTGGGACGATACGGCCATCATCTGGGACGCAGCCAGCGGCGAGGCGCTCCAGACCCTCGCGGGGCATCAAGACGGTGGTCAATTCAGCGGCGTATAGTCCGGACGGGGCGCAGGTGGTGACGGCGAGTGACGACGGGACGGCCATCATCTGGGACGTGGCCAGCGGCGAGGCGCTCCAGACCCTCGCACGGCCATACAAGGCGGGGTCATTCAGCGGCGTATAGTCCGGACGGGACGCAGGTGGTGACGGCGAGTTACGACGGGACGGCCATCATCTGGGACGCAGCCAGCGGGGAGGCGCTCCAGACCCTCTCCGGCCATCAAGACTGGGTCAGGTCAGCGGCGTATAGTCCGGACGGGGCGCAGGTGGTGACGGCGAGTGACGACGGGACGGCCATCATCTGGGACGCGGCCAGCGGCGAGGCGCTCCAGACCCTCTCCGGGGCATCAGGCTGGGTCGGTCAGCGGCGTATAGTCCGGACGGGGCGCAGGTGGTGACGGCGAGTGGGGACGGGACGGCCATCATCTGGCCGATGCCCGATCTCTTGCTCGATCAGCTCGAGCGGCGAATTCTACGGCCGATGGATGTGTTATCCACGGCGGAAAGAGAGCGGTTTGGGTTGGAATAGCGGCATACTTGTCTGCGATGTGTCTCCACTTGTCGATGTCGCAAATCGGCAAGTCGGCTGCTGCTCTGAAAATCACCGCGCATGGTCAAGAAACCCCCTCTGCGGCCCGTTACAGTCGAGTACAGCCGTCAGTTGTTGGTAGAATCGTCGTCTTTTGGTGTTGGAAAGGGGGCATAGGCTCTCGTTGATTGTGATGCACTGGATCTCATTCGACAGCATGGATACCATTGAGGGGTCGTGCTGGCTCCTCCGTTCGCCCGCCAAGGAGGTGTCAACTCGAAACGAATCCCCGCCCTAATTCCTTCTCCTATTCATTCCTCCTGTTTCTGTGCCCACTGGACTCCGTCAATAGTATCCTTCCCACGGAAAAGAGCCCTCCAACCATGAGGCCCTCAATCCTCCGAACGCCCCAGCACCCAGACCTCACCACCGCAAGCTCCCGCCCGAACCAGATCGACCCCTCACGCAGGAAGAAATCGACCGCATCATCCTCGCCGCCGGCGCCGCCAGGCGGAAGGCAAATTCTCTTGCCCACTTACACCCCACCCTGCAGCCGGTACTGCAGCGCTTCGGCCAGGTGGATACCGTTCGCGTTAGCGGGCGCAAAGCGCCATGCGGTCCATGCACGGGCTGGAGATTCGGCGCCTGCGGCGTAAATTGAAATGAAGGTGCTTGACCAAACAAATGAGCAGTGTAGTCGGCACGTTGTCGTGGACTGTGAGTATCGAGTTAGCCCGGTGATAGTCTGCTTACAGTAGGATCCAGAACAAGATTGTGTGATCCGAATTTGAGGGGGACCACCCATGCCGACCAAATCCATCGCCCCATCGGCGTCAACCGCCGCCATCAATGAGGCCGAGGCCTACGACGTACGCCTGCAACCAGCGACTGATGTGCCCGATGGCGCGCTCTATTGGCGGGTGATCAATGTGCGCCATCTCTCCCCGGACGAGAATCGGGGCCGCCGCAACATCTATGTTCGCGTACTCGATGAAAGCGGCCATCGAGATCGCCGCCCCACACTGCGCGTTGCCTACACCTGGGATGGGCGACAGTCTCATGAAGAGGCCCCGCCGCGCGCCTTGGACAAGGGCGACGCCGACATGGGACACGCCGATATCGACGTCTATAAAGGGCAACACATTGAGGTGTGGATCGAGGGCGATGGCTTGCTGTCCGACCGAGTGGCTAATCTGCACACCAACCACGACATCAACGAGAAAACGTCCGACGGCGGGGATGGCAATACGCGCTACCATCATTCATTCCTGGTGACCTTTCAGCGCACCCGCGCCGACGACGCCCCCGAGGATCAGGGTGAGACGCCTGCTGTGGATCCATCCGCTATGGATCCGGATTCGCCGGAGCCGATTCAACCTCAGTCAAGCGGCATCGACAGCGCCATCTTCGTCGCTGAAACCGACGCCATCGGCGACGGATCACGTGTCGAGGTCGGCAAACGCTTCACCAAGCGTTGGGTGGTGCGCAATGTGGGCGAGACAACCTGGGGCGACGGGTACCGGCTCGTCCATGTTGAAGGTCCACGCCTCAGCGGCGTGACGGCGGCCGTGCCGACCACTAGACCGGGGCAAGAGGCGAGCATCCATGTCAACTTCCAGCCTGATGAGCCAACCTACCTGGTTCGCAGCGTCTGGCGCTTGGCCAATGTCGAGGGCGTCCACTTTGGCCAGCCTATGTGGGCCGAAGTGGTTGTCGTCGATCCCGATGCCGATGTTTCGACGCAGGAGGACGCTTACGCGCCGCCCGCGGAGCAGATGATTCATGTGGATTCGGGCGCGGGCGGCACGGCAGTCACCACGGCACGCTTCTGGAACCGGTACGGTGGCCTGATCCTTTCTGAATCACGCCGGCTCGCCATCGATCCGGCCGACGCCATGGCCGTTCTATTGACCGAATCCGGCGGCCGTACCTTCGGCGCTGTTGGTCAGATGGTCATCCGCTTTGAGAACCATCTCTTCCAGGACTACTGTGGCGAAAAACATCCCGACCGCTTCGACCAACATTTCCGCGTCGACCCCAACAATCGCTGGCACGGCGACGGCCATTTCTGGCGACCCAATCCCAGCGGACCGTGGCTGCCGTGTCATCAAGGCAACAGCCAGGAATGGCAGGTCTTGCAGTTTGCACGCGCAATGGATGATGACGCCGCGCTCCAGTCGATCAGCATGGGCGCTCCCCAGATCATGGGGTTCAACTACCACCTGATCGACTACAGGTCGCCGCAGGCGATGTTTGAAGCATTCCAGGCGGATGCCGGCGCGCAGATTCGTGGTTTCTTCCGCTTTGTGGAAGCCAAAAACCTGGTCGAGGCAGTGCGGCGCAAGGATTACTACCGGTTTGCCTACACCTACAATGGGTCCGGACAGCCCGATTTTTACGCCAATCTCATGCGCCAGTATGCAGAATCCTTTGCTCGACTGTGGCCGCAAGCGACTGCGACGCCAATGCCTGTGGCAGCAACAACCCCGGCCACTGCTGCCGCGTCGCCGCGTGGAACGGCGCGAGCGCCCATGCCGGCCTCGCCACAGCCCGGCGTGCCTCTGGCCAAGGCCGATCCCAAACTCTACGATGCCTGGCGCGCCCACATCGAAAATGGGTTTGAGAACAACGAGACCATGTTCAAGCGCGTGCTCGAAGCGTTCATGAACCCTTACTGGTCGACCGTCTGGATGTATCGCATTCTCTTTGGCGTAGGCATTGCCGCATTTGTAGTTGCGGCCATCATCGCGATTTTCCAAGAGAACCTTGTCACAACCCTGATCTTCGGCGGGCTGAGCGTCACCGCGTTCCTGACCTTTTTCATCAGCCGGCCATTGCAGGCGCTGGAGGAGAATCTCCAGTTCATCACCTGGCTGGGGATCATCTACAACACCTACTGGACCTCGCTGATCCAGTCCCAGGATCCGGCTACATACAGCCAGGAAGTCACCAAGGCCACCGACGGTGCCATCGCTCGCATTGAGACGTTGATGGCCACCCATGCCGAACGCAGTGGCGCGCGTCCCAAATGCCGACAAATGAGTGCTTGACAGGAGACCACCATGATCGACGAATCGGCCCTCATCACCCGGCTGGAAGGGGCAAACACGGAGGAATTGGCACACCTGATATTGTCGTGCACCGTTGAAGAAGAAAAGACGTTGCGCATCTATCTGGGCAACGCCAGGTTCCGCCGCCTTCGCAACCTCGTTTTGCGTCGCGAGATGGTACGCGATGAGCGACGCGAACATGGACGCTTGAACGTGGTCTTCATCCCCGGCGTGTTGGGCAGCCAGTTGACCTCCATCGATCAGAGGCAGAACCGCGAGCGCGTCTGGTTGAGCCCCGATCATCTGGTCGCCGGTCAGATGTCTCGGCTGCGCCTCGCTGCCGGCGGTCTGGTTGATGCCAGCAGCGAGTACACCATTCGCGTGACCGGCATCATGAAACGCTATTATGGGGAAGTGATGTTGGCGCTGGCCGAATACCACAACGCTTATGCCTTTTGGTACGACTGGCGCAAAGATATGCGTCTCTCCGCCGCCCAACTGCAGGCGCGCATCAACAACTGGTTCCCCGCAGAAGAGCCGGTCCATCTGGTGGCCCATGCCAGCGGCGGGCTGGTCGCGCGTGCCTATATTCATCAATTCTCCGACTGGTGGGATCGCGGCGAAAGCAAGTTGATCATGATCGGCACGCCAAACTACGGCGTCTATACCATGCCGCAGGCTTTCACAGGACACCTGGGCCTTATTCAGGGCATCGATCTGCTGGACACCCAGCACGATCGCACTGAGTTCCGCGACATCGTCAAATCGTTCCCCGGCCTCTACCAATTGCTGCCTGCCCCCCTTGATCCCGATTTGGAGTTGCTCTATCAAGCCGAAACCTATGGACAGGAACTCACTGTGCAGCAGGAGCACCTGGAAAGCGCCAGGGGTTTCCACGATATGCTGGCCGATTCGTTGGTTGATCCAGCGCGGATGATCTACATCGGGGGCCACAATCAACCAACATTCGTCGATGTGACAACGTCCGCCATTCAGGACTTTGAGGTGACCCGGACGCCGGACGCCGGCGAGGAACTGGACTACATCAAAAAGACCTACGAGTTGGGGCTAAACGGCGATGGCACAGTTGCACACCATATGGGCGTCCTGAGGACGGCGGAAGGCGGCTATATCCCAGCCTACTATGTGGAAGCGCTGCATGGCGATCTCTGTTCCCATCCCAAAGTGCTGCTTGCCCTCCAGGAGTTACTTGTTGGGAGCGCCGGGCCGTTTGGAGAAGATACCATACCCAGCGGTTTGCGGAAGCTGACACCTGACATCATAGAAGACCGCCGTGGCCCAGATGTCGCCGAACGCTGGAAGGACTCCAGCATTCGCGCCTCGCTCGATCGGGATAGCGAGGACCGCAAGACCTTTGAAACCCTTGTTCGCCGCGTCAACAGCCGGCGCGATCTCTCTGCAACACGCCACCTGATGACGGTCGAGGAACGGGATATCGAAGAGCGCCTTACCTATGGCTTTTTGAGCGGCGAAGCCGACCGGTCGCAGATGACCTACCGGTCCATTGAGCTGTCGACGCCTGAGATCAGAATTCACGCCGTCTCTGCCGATATCACCGACAGCGACCTGTACCTGGGCGATGGCGCTCCGCCCATCGACGCGCTGGCGATCGGCCACTATGGCGGCAGCAAGCCCCACGGCATCCTGCGCACCCTGGATTACAAAATCAGCCGTGCGTTGCAGGAAGAGGCCACGTCCGACCACGACGAAAACGAATACGAGGATCTATCCAGCATCGCGGCTGCAGAAGCCGATGATAAGAACCTGCTGATCACTCAATTCACGCAGCGGGGCACGATTCGGGCTGAACTGGCCCAGATGTTTTTCCTGACCGATCCACACGATGCGAGTCGCAGCATCGCAGTTGCCGGCATGGGTGAACCGGGACGGTTTGGCGCGCCGGAACTGACGGTGCTCGTCCGCGAACTCTGCTGGTCGTTGGGACGCATGGGCAAAAAACATCTAGCGACGGCCTTGATCGGTGTTGGCCGTGACAACCTGTCGGTTACCGAGGCTGTTAGCAGTTGGGTTCGAGGCCTCAAATTTGCAATCACCGGCATGGCTGGAGGCAACAACAAAGACGACGCCGCTTGCGTCCTGGAGGACATCACGTTCTTCATCACTGATCCGAAGAAGATGCTCATCTTTGACGCTGTGCTGGCGCAGGAGACGAGGCGACTCGCTGCAGAGGGGCGAATGACGATACGTTACACCGAGTTGACCCCGGAGGAGCGAGAGCACTATGAGGGCCGGACTTTCGACTATGTGCGTAAACGGATGGAGCACCAGTTGAAGGAGCGCTCGGCCACTCTGCCGCCCGGCGACATCGCGCCCACGCGTATCACCGTGAGCGTTGAAGGCAAAGCCTATCATTTTGGCGCGATCACCAACAGCGCCTCGATTCCCGAGCGAGAGATTCCGCTTGATCCGGCATTGATCCATCGCGCCAATGATGAGCTGGCGGCTGAAACCAACCCGGACCGCCAACTTGAACTGGGCGAGTTTATGCAACGGCTGCTCTTCCCCGCGGACTTGCGCGGCCTGCTAAGTACCAACGCACCGCTGGTGATGATGCTCGATGCCAAAACCGCGCGCATCCATTGGGAACTGCTTGCACAGTCGACTATCGGCGGCGTACTTGTCGATGACCTGCCTCAGGGCGAGCCGCGCCAGCGTTTTCTGGGAACCAGCCGCGGTTTTCACGCGGCAACTGCGCACGATCTATGCACCGCCCCCTGAGCCGCCGCCTGCTTTGGAGCGGCAACTGCGCGTGCTTGTGGTTGTCGATCCAGCCGAGGACGCGCATCTGCCAGGCGCCGAGCAAGAGGGCGTGGCGGTTGCCGATCTCTTTGAACGGTTCAACATCGTCCATGCCGACAGCACTGTCAGAAATCGCGTCGAAGTCGTTCGCCTCTTTGGCCCGCAGGAGGCAACCCGCACCACTGTGCTGCGCCATCTGATGATGCGCACCTACGATGTGCTTCATTTTGCTGGCCATTGCGTCTATGACAAGGAGAACCCGTCAGCATCGGGGTGGATCTTCAGCAACGGTGAACGGCTGAGCGCCCACGAGTTTACACGGATCGACAGAAGTCCAGGATTTGTCTTCTCCAACGCCTGCGAGTCAGGGGTCACGCCTGCGCGTAGCGACGAGCGTTCGGTGGATCTTGCCCCCAGCTTTGCTGAATCATTCTTTGCCCGCGGCGTCGCTAACTTTGTCTGCACAGCATGGCCGGTCGACGATCGGGCGGCACGCGATTTTGCGCTCGCGCTCTATGCCGGACTGCTTGGATTGAAGCCTGTACAGCGAGAAGATCAGGTGCAGCAACAGCAGTCCGGAGCCTACTGCGTCGTCAGGCCGCTGAGCATGCACGACGCAATGATGCAGGCTCGGCTCGCCATTGCGGCGCCACCCAGCGACACCCGTACCTGGGGCGCCTATCAACACTACGGTAATCCCTATTTCCGCTTCTTCGATCCGGCAGGATTTCCAACTTCATCGACACCGACAGCGTCAGTCGAAAATATCCAGTCCGACAGACATGAATCGAGTGCAGAGCTTGATCCCGCAGTCACAAACGGTCATCAAGGTGCCCCTCCCTCATCAGAGCGGACTACGGCCAGTGATTGAATTGAGGGGATCTCCCGTGAAGCCAACCAACCGTCCCATCACGTCTCGCGAGTACAAGCTAATGCTCACTATCGAGCGATTTCGTGATCGCAAGGAAGGCGCCGCGCTATTTTGGAAAGTGGTCGAATGTCTGGTGCAGAACCAGGGCAACTACGTCATCTCCGGCCAAGCGGATCCGAATAAGCAAGCCGAGTCAGAACGGACTCCCTGGTACCTCGACGCGCCGGATCGCTACTCGGCGGCGGGTCAGGACGTGAGCCGCACGCAGGACATGGATGATGTGGTCCATTTCCGGGATGTGCTGGCGACCTTTAGCGCGATCAGCCAAGAAACGCTTTCGAAACACCCCCTGTTCTATAGTTCGACCATGAACGCTACAATCGGCACCCGAACCCAACGATGTTACATGTGGAGGTTTCCCAATGTCATTTCACCAGTCCCTGCTCGACGACTACCTGGCCCGACCATTCGACGAAGACCCCGGCGCAGTGCTGGGCACGGCTGCGGCGTATGATGTCAAACTGACACGCGCTGCGGCAGCAGCCGCTCAAGCGTGCTGGCGCGTCCTCGGCGTACATCACCTGACGCCCTCAGAGAACCACGGAAACCACGTGGTCTACGTGGACATCGTGGATGAAGCAGGCATGCCGCTGCGCGATCCGAACCTACGTCTCAAATGGGGGTGGGAAGGCCAGCGCGCCGACGAGCTGGTGGATCCCAAGCGCTTCGATAAGTCGCTCAACGAGCCGGCCACCAATGTGGACGTCTACTCGGGCCAACATGTCTGGGTCTGTGTCGAAGGCGACGGGCTGCCGTCGGACGTCGTCTCCAACCTGCACACCAAGCATGACGACGAACCGGGACCGACGGGCCAACTCTGGAACAGCATCGGCCACCATTCGTTCTATGTTGTCTTCCAGCGCACGACCGCGCTGGCGACAGAACAGCCGGAGATTGAACAGCCCGAATGGCGGAGAGAAGGGGCCGGCGCTGAAGGTGGTCACCTTTGGCGCCTTCAGCCACCAGGACCTGATCAACGCCGTGGTCGAGGCGGCCGATGCCCTGGGCCTGGATGATCCCTGGGCGCTGCTCACCAAAGGCGGTTTGGATGTGGCCGAACTGGCCCAAAACCGCCGTGCGTGCTACGAGGGCACGCCCCTGCATGAGTTGCCTGGCCTGAACAATCGAGAGAAGAACGCGCTCATGCAATGTCTGGTCCATACGTTGGCCACCATGCCGGTCCCGCCCGAGGAACCTGTAGCGCCCACGCCAGTGGAGCCGAAGCCGGTCGAGCCGCCGGCCGACACCGCCGGCCTACGGCAACAAGCTGGGCTTCTACCTTCATCTGTCCACCGACCAGGACGGGCTCTGGGACGCGGTCCGGCGCGTGCAGCCGCCGGTCATTCTGGTGCACGCCGACACGGCCAACAAGATGCTGCTGGAGGAGATTCGCCGCTTCCGCGCGCCCGACGCCTTTGTCATCGGGCGCATGTACAAGGACAACGATACCCAGCGCCGTATGCTCGACAATGACAACCCGGAGGACCACGGCCGCGCCATGGCCGACGAGATCCTGGCTTACGACTTCGGGCTGGCCACTCAACGCGGCGAAAATGGGCGCCTACTGATCGACGCCTGGATGAGCCTCAACGAGGCCGTGCCTGGTCCCGCCTCTGCACAGTTCGCCGAGAAGCCGGAGGAGACATCGCGTCTCCTGGCCAACTACGATCGCTTTCAGGCCGCCTTCCACCAGCGGCTCAAGGAGGCGGGCGTGGAGTCGGTCGCCTTCAACTTCGGCGCCGGCAACTTCGGCGCCGCGGACCACTACCTGGACCATTTCCCGGAAACGTTGCAAGCCTGCACCTATCTGGGCTTCCACGAATATGGCTGGCCCACCATGTACCCGGCCGACGGCAGCGCCACCAGCGCCGGCGCCTATCGACAGTGCATGGCTGGCATCCGCGCCAAGTACGGCGACCAGCACCGGGTCATCATCAGCGAGGCCGGGCCTGACGCGCATGTACCAGAACCCCAAGTGGGGCGACAAGGGCTGGCTCAACGACGACGCGCCCTTGACCGAGGAGCAGTACTGGGCGTCGCTCAACTGGTACAACGGCCACATGCTGGCCGACGACTATGTGCTCGGCGCCTGCCTCTATGAGGTCGGCCATCACGGCGACTGGCGCACGTTCCGCCATGTGGGCAAGGACCACCAGGGCAACGACATTCACCTCATCGATCGTATCGTGGCGCTCAAAGAGGCGCGGCCGCGCGCTGCCCAGCCGGCTGCAATCCCCGCATCGCAGCGGCCGCCTGCTCCGGTCAAGATCCGCGGGCGCGTGACCCTGCAACGGCTACAGCGTTGCCGATGCATCCGTGCGGCTCATCGGCGGCCATGAGACATTGGGCGTCACGTCCGGCGCTGCGCTGGATATGCCCAGCTATGTGACGTGGAGCCGGCAGATCGAGGGCGTAGATGGTCGACTCTGGGCGCTCTGGCTGAGCGAGGTTGCCCAGGATGTAGTCGGCATCTCATGGCCCGAGTTCAAGCGCCACTTCGCCACCTTCAACCCAGACGCAGATTCGTCCAATCTGGATTCGGCGTGTTCGTACTGGCTGCCTGAAAACAGATTTCCCGGCGACGGTAGCAGCGCCGCCGCCATCGTCTGGGATCGTCCGGTCAGCGGCTTTTCCGGCACATTCTGGCAGGCGTGGCTGCGCTTCGTCCAGAACAAGGTGATCGGGCTGAGCTACGAAGCAGTTCAAGACGTCGGCTCTCCTCAACAACCCGGCGCTGCAGGAGAAGCGCACGTTCTCTGCCGATCAAACCTACTTCTTCCCGCGCAGCGAGGGACACAAGGAGTACGCGCTCCAGGCATTCACCAACAGCCGGGGAGCGCTTTGCCTTCGACGATCTGCCGGCCGGCGCTTACGAACTGGTCGTGATCGCGCCCAATGCGGAGCCTTATCGTACGGCGTTTTCCATTGCGGACGATGTCGATCTGGATATCAAGCTGGCGCCGGTCACGATTGCGTCGCCACAGAGCGCATTGCCCATGCCGCATGGGCATGCCCCGGTCTGCCCGCAGCCACGATTTCGTGCAGGTGCTCAACCGTGAGTTTGTCGAGCAGGGACGAACCTTTCCCTTTGTGGGCGTGAATATGCGCGGGTTGATCTACTACGGCCATCACGCCAGTCTGCCCCATTCATCCGATACACACCAGCGGCAGATGCTGCAAGAGGCCTACAATATGGGGGCACGGGTGGTGCGTGTTTTCGTGCCCAGCCGCCATGCCTCGGTGGACGTCACCATCGATCGCCTTCATCGCCTGATCAAGCTGGTCAGCCAACGTATTCCCGGGCCTCTATCTGCTGCCGACTTTTGCCAACCTTTACGGCGATGTCGACTTCCGCATACCCGGTGATGAACACTTCTATCGCAACGACAATCCTGAGCAGTGGCATACGGATCTGCTCATCAGCGACTTCTTCGAAAATGGCTACCACCAGAACTATCTTCCCTTCCTGCGCAAGGTCGTCTCCACCTTCAGCCACGAACCGGTGATCTTTGGATGGGGGGTGGGCAACGAGCTCAAGCTGGACCCGCAAGTTCGGCCACAGCAGCCCCGAAGATCCGTATCTGATCGCCTTTATCAACTTTATGCACCGGGCGGCGCAGGAGATCCGCACCCTGGATGCAAATCACCTGATCACAAGTGGCCTGCACAGCACCCATCACTGCTGGATGAAGGAAGGGCCGCTCAACCGGCGCATGTACGGCAGCGGGCACTTCGACTTCATGACCGTCCACTGTTACAACCACCAATACGAGCATGACGACAGCGAACTGGCAGCGCGACGCTTGAACATGCCCTTTATCGTGGAGGAGGCAGGCTTCAGCACGGATTTTGGCGGCGGCGACCGCATCCGTCTCGTGCGTGAGGACATGGATCGCTGGTTTGGTCGGGGCGCACAGGGCTACATGCAGTGGGGTTACATGGCCGTACCGGGCGGACATGGGCGACGGCGATTCGGATTCCGGCATGGACAAGTCTCCACGGTGACTGGGAGGGGCTCTACGGCCTCTATCGAGATCGGGCTGCACAACTGGCCGGACTCGGCGGGCCTGTTACTGTTCCGCCCAAGAAGGTGCGCCCCAGCAAACCGGTGGCATTGAAGGTGGGCAATGTCGTCTACGCCCATACGATGGTCAATGTGCGCAGTACGGCCGGCTACATCAACAAGGATGAGCAGGATGTCCTGGGTCAACTGGCATCTGGGTGCGCCGGCCAACGTCATCGGCGGGCCGCAGACGGTCGATGACTTGGTCTGGTGGCAGATCTCCGCCACGCTGACCGACGGCCGTACTGTGAAAGCATGGGCGGCCCAGTCGATACCGGGCCAGGTCCTGATCAGCCCGGCACAGCCGGCGCCCGCAGCGCCGATGGCCATGCCACGCGGGTGGCGCAGGGCGGCAGTGGGGTAATCCAATGCAAAAAGGATTTCTCAACTTTGACCTTGGGCTGCGCAAGGTGAAATCGACTGAGGACGGCGGATGCTACGAGGTCGCCGTTCTGAAATCGCCGTACGGTGAACCCAGCAAGAGTTTGACATGCCCATTACCGATGTGGAATTGGCCCATCTGAAAGGCAGTGCCAGCATGACTGCACGTGGCGTTCGCTTGTTGGAAGCGCCCAAAATTTCGACAGCGTTGACGCCGGAAAGCGTTGGCCAACGGCTCTACGATGCCCTCTTCGATCGGGAAATGTACTCGGTCTTCCAACGGAGCCTGGGCGCGGCGCGCGAGGCGGACAGCGGCCTGCGCCTGCGCCTACATCTGGGCGAAAGACGTGCCGGAACTGGCGGAACTCCCCTGGGAATATCTCAGCCAGGACCATGGCAGACATCTGGCCCTTTCCAAAGGAGACGCCCTTTGTGCGCTACGTCAAGTTGGACTATGCGCTTCCGGTCCAGCCGGTAGCGCCGCCGTTGCGCATCCTGGCCGTCGTTTCCAACCCGAGCGGTGTCCCGGCATTGGATGTGGAGCGTGAATACGATCATCTGCAAGAGGCGCTCCTGCCGGGCGGGCGCGAGCAGCGCAGATCGAAGTTGGAGCGTCTTGGCGTTGCAACGCTTGGTGCGCTCGAAGACCGCCTGCGTGACGATGAAGTTCATGTCATCCATTTCATCGGCCACGGCTACTATGACGAGGCAGATAAATGGGCGGCCTGGTGCTGGAGGAAGCCGACGGCAGTGCAGCGTACGTGGATGCCAACACGTTGCGCACACCTTCGAGGATCGTTCGGCCTTGCGTCTGCTCTTCTTGAATGCCTGTGAGGGCGCCCGCGGCGACCGCGGCAACGCCTTTGCAGGCACGGCGCAACGGCTGGTTCAGCATGGCGTCCCCATCGTATTGGCCATGCAGAACAAGATCTCCGATGAAGCCGCCATCGCCTTTGGCCGAGAATTCTACGAAGCGATCGCGGCCGGCTATCCGGTCGATATCGCAACAACCAATGCCCGCCGCAAGATTCGGCACCTCGACAATCAACGCGAGTGGGCGACGCCTGTGCTGTTCAGCCGCCTGGAAAAGAACGATCTGGTTGCTGCAACACCCATGCGCGTGCTGCTGGAGGCAATGGCCGATCAAGAACGCGCCCGCATTGAATCCAACGGCGGCAGCTACTTGCCCCTCTCCGTCGATGTAATCCACACCAACGGCGGCCGGCAGATCCAGCTTCTGGAGCGACTGGGCGCCGACTACACGGCCGGCTCCGAGTTCCTCACCACCATTACGGCGCTCTTCGACTCGTCGAACAACCGGCGTCGAAACAGGAAGCCGCTGCTGGTGCTTCTTGAGGGTTTCCACGGCAGCAACAAGAGCACGCAATTGATCCGGTTGGCCTTTCAGACCATGGAAGAGGAATTGGCGCACGAGGAACCCCCGAGCGTGCTGCCGCTCTACCTCGATCTCTGGAGTGATCTCAGTCTTCAGCCCAGCGGTCGCATCGCCAGCGTTGACGATTTGATCGACCTGATCTTCGCCAAGCTTGACGCCTACGGTCCCGACCTCACCCTTGATGAGATTCTGTCGCTCCTGGCGCGGAAGCAACTCCGGCTGCGTATCCTCTTCGACCATCTCGACACGCTGGCCGCATGGGAGCGCATCGAGTTTTTTGAGCACCTCCAGCGTCTCATCGTTCAGTATCCCGAAAACGACTATGTGCTCGCGGTCACTGCCAGCATGGTCGACGGCGAGGTGTTCGAAGAGCTGGATGTGCATCGTCTTGCCATTCAACCCCTGATCCCGCGACGGATTCGCCACTTCGTGCAGAGCTTGCCCGACATTGGCGAAGGTCTGCTGGAAGAGATTACCGACAAGCAGCTCTTCGATCTGGCCGCCAATCCTGGCGTGCTCGTGAAACTGACTCGCGACTTCCAGCGCGGCCGCAAGCTCAGATCCCGCAGCCAGACCATGGCGCGTCTTCTGCGCGACGGCATCGCCACCATCCCGCCCGACCATGGCATGCGTTTTCACGCCGAGCAGGTACTCGTACAACTGGCCTGGGCCATGCAGTCGGAGCGCAAAGCGACCTGGCCCATCGCACGCGCCTTCGACATGATGGTTGATGTGCGCGGCAATCGCGGCTACCGGCTGGAAGACCTCTTCGAAGCGCTCGAAAAGGCCGGGCTGCTGATCTCGGCGGGCGACGATGAGTTCCGCTTTGTGCAGAGACAGATGCAGGCACACTGTGCGGCGGCAGCGCTGTCCGACCTGCCGGACCGCGCCCGGCGTGTCGATGACATCATCGCCACCCTGGGCAGACCGACGCGCCGGCGCTGGTGGGGCGCAACGCTTGTCTTTCTCTCCGGGATTCTAACCGACCGGCGCAGGGAGCCGGGCCGGCTTGCCGAACTGGAGCAACTGCTGCAGGACATGATCTACGGCGTCAATCTGCTTCAGAGCGATCAGACCTTTCTCGCCGTGCAATGTCTGCTGGAAGCTCGCAAGCAAGGTTATCGGGGTAAGTTGGGGGAACGTCTTGCACATCAGGCGGTGGAGGCCTTGGTCTGGCGTCTCCACGGACGGCACGAGCCGAACGCGGCCAAGCGCGCCCGATCGGCGCGTGTACTCGGCCAGTTGGCGGTCGAATTTCCGGAAACGAGTGCAGGTCACGTGCTCGTGCGCGTGGCATACGCGCCGGTCCATGTCAACCGCGATGGCGACGAGATCCACGATCGGTCCAATGTCAGGCTGGCCGCTGCTGTCGCGCTGCTGAGAATCGACGGCGAACAGCGGCGCAACTACATGAGCGGATGTAACCCGGCCTTGATTCGACTCTATCAGGACTGGGCGGATACGCAAGGTCGGCAGGCTGATCGCGGCCCTCGATGACGAAGATGTGGGCCTGCAAGGAATCGCCGCACTGGCCCTGGGCGAAACCTATGCACGGATAGCGGCCATGAACCGAAACCAGGTGGCGACGGACGAGGATACGTGTCAGGCAGAGCAGGCGCTCGGCGCGCTGACCGCAGCCTTCGAGCGCGCCCACGAACTGACCGATGCCACTCGCTGGGCCGTGGCCCACGCATTGACCTACCTGGACGATGAAGTGGCCTACGAGGTGCTGCTGCGGGACTTTTTGGATCGGGCCCTCGGTCGCAAAGGCAGGCCGCCCAAGGCGGAGCGCGAACGTTACCAGTGTGCCGCCTATCTGATCGGACGCCTGCGCTTGCAGGAGCCGGAGGCTTGGCGCGTTCTTGGTCGATGTCTGCCTGAAGCGCAGCAGCGATCCGGCCCTGTGGCTGATCGCCATCGAGGCGCTGGGTTGGTTGGCCGATCCAGGACCGAGAGGCGCATACAAAACGTTGCTTGAGGAGATTGCCGTCGGCCAATTTGAGGGCTTTTCGGTGGTCAGGCCGCTGCGCAACGCCAAGGTAGTGGAATCGCTCCAGTTCGCCGCCATCCTGGCCCTGTCGACGGTCGGCGACGAAGACTCGGTCGACAACCTGCGCGACTATCTCAGCCGCAGCACCGATCCGCCGCTCATGCGCAATTCGTCGCTCAAGAACGCGTTCTTCCAGACCAGCGAAGAGATCTACTGGCGGCTGCAACAGAGTTGACAAAGGAGTAAGACGATGTCCAACCTATACGCCCTCCTCATCGGCGTCGACCACTATTTCGAGTATCGCCTGCCCGGCGGCATCTACTATCCGAAACTGGGTGGCTGCGTGCGCGATATCGAAAAAGTGCGCAACTTCTTGACAACACGCCTGTCGTTGGATGAGGACAACATCACCATGCTTACGGCCTCCGTCGGCGACGATGGACCGCTGGAGCCGGAAACCGAATGGCCGACCTACGCCAATATGGTGAATGCCTTCCAGCAACTGGCCCAGAAAGCACAGCCCGGCGACCAGGTCTACGTCCAATACTCAGGCCACGGCGGGCGCACAACGACCATGTTCCCTGCGCTCAAAGGCGAGACAGCCTTCGATGAGGGGCTTGTGCCGCTCGACATCGGCAAGCCCGACGATCCCAGTGCCCGCTACCTGCGCGATGTGGAGATGCACAACCTGCTCCAGGATCTGGTGGACAAAGAGGTGCGCCTCACCGTGGTCTTCGACTGCTGCCACTCGGGCGGGGCCACGCGCGACGCTGGCGGCGCGCGCAAGCGCGGCATCGGCCAGCCCGACACGTCGCCGCCGCCCACGGACAGCGCAGTCGGCGACATCGCCGAGCCTGGTCTCGCGCTGGCAGGGCAGCGGCGCAGCCACGACGCGCGGCCTCAACAACGAGAGCAGTTGGCTCCTCGAACCCAAGGGTTACACGTTGCTGGCCGCGTGCCGTGCCAACGAATCGGCTATGGAGTTCCCCTTCGACGGCCGCGAGAGCAACGGCGCGCTCACCTACTGGATGGTGGACACGCTCTCCCAGGCCGGCCCCAACACCACCTGGCAGATGGTGGCCGACCGCGTCGCGGCCAAGGTTCACGGCCAGTTCGAGCGGCAGATGCCCATGCTCCAGGGCGAGGGCGACTACCGCGTCTTCGGCGCCGACCGCCTCGACGTGCGCTTTGGCGTGCCCGTGCTGGAAGTCAATGCCGGCCAGCGGCGCATTCGCGTCAACGCCGGCGAGGCCCACGGCCTGGCCGCGGGCACGCGCTTTGAGGTCTTCCCCACCATGGCCGACGCCGACCAACCGGCGAAGCGCCAGGCGCTAGTCGAACTCACCGACGTGCGCGCCACCGATGCCTGGGCGGATATTGTCGAGCCGGATGGCGCGGTTGGCGTGGAGGTCGGTTCCCAGGCGGTGATGCTCAACACGTCGGCGGTGCGCGTGCAGCGAACGGTGCGCGTCGTTTTCGAGAACGACGCGTTGCGCCAGCAGGTCGAGGCCGAGATCGTGGCCAAAGGGCAAGGCTTCCTGGCGCTGGCCGGCGATGAAGGCGGCGCAGATTTTCTGGTAGACCTGCATCCGGAACGCGCTGACGAATTTCTCCTGCTGGACACGAGCGGCGGCGAATTGCCCTATCTGCGGCCTGTGCTGCGTGTTGCCGATGCAGATGTCGTCGCCAAGCTCGTGAAACGGCTGGTACACCTGGCCCAGTATCGCAACGTGCAGATGCTGGACATGCCCGACGCCTCGATGGCGGCCAAGCTCGACGTGACCTTGGATGCCAAGGCGATCAGCGCACCCGGCGATAAGATCAAGCTCGAGATCACAAACACCCAGGACCCCAATCCGGGCGACCCGGACGATCCGGAGCGCATTCTCAACATCACCCTGCTGGCGCTCTCCTCCGACTGGTCGATCGCGCAGATCTACCCGTCCGGAGCCGGCCAGTTCGAGCCCCTCGATCCCGGCAAGAGCATCTCGCTGGAGTTTGAGGCCTATCTGCCCGAGGGCCGCGATGACAGCCTGGACATCATCAAAGTCTTTGCCACGTGCTCGGCCACCAACTTCCGCTGGCTCGAACTGCCTGTCGCTGGACGAGCCCATTCAACGCGGCCGCGCACGCGCGCCCTGATCACCGATCCGCTGGAACAGATGCTGGCCGAACTGGCCGGCGAGAAATCGACAACGCCGCGCCGTGCGCCTGACCTCCAGCCCGGAACGGGATCGCGGCTGGACCGTGGCGCAGGTGGAATTGCGGGTTGAGAGATAGGTCAGTCCTTGTCGACATTGACAAGTCCGGCAATGGTGATGCTCGTTACCGATGGGATGTAACCATGTATAGCGTGTGAGGATACGCTCAGGAATGGAAAGGAAGCGGAGGGTGCCAATGACCGCACAGTTTGATCACGATATCGCCGTCGTCATCGGCATAGATGACTATACTAACGTCCGCCCGCTGACCACAGCCGTGGCCGACGCCACGCGTCTGGCCGCTATGCTGGCGGACGAGCACGGTTATGACCAAGTCTATATTCTCACATCGGATATCGAGTCGGTCACCAAGAAACGACTGGCCGACCTCTTCAACAAGAAACTGCTCGATGTGGTTGGCCCCGGGACCGGGTGCTCATCTACTTCGCCGGTCATGGCATCGCCCTTAACGGCGACGACGGTCCGGAGGGCTATCTCATCCCGCAGGACGCCCGGCCTGAAAACAGCGATACATTCATCGCAATGAGTGACTTCTACGCATGGCTCAATGCCTTGAGCTGCCGCCACCTGTTGGTCGTTCTCGATTGTTGCTTTGCCGGCGCCTTCACCTGGTACGGTCGCCGCGACGTGATGATCGTGCCCGAACGACTCTATCAGGAGCACTACGATCGCTTCGTGCGTGAGCCGGCCTGGCAGATATTAACCTCGGCGGCCTACGACCAGGAGGCGCTCGACCTGCTGGACGGGAAGGCACTCGGCACCCGCGCGGCGAGTCGACGCAAAAACGGCCGCCACTCACCCTTCGCGCAGGCGCTCTTTGCAGCGCTGGCCGGCGCCGGCGACCTGATTCCTCGCAATGAGGGCGACGGCGTGGTGACGGCGACCGAGCTCTATCTCTATCTGCGCAACTATGTGGAGCTACAAGCGGCCGAACAGGCCGGACACTATCAGACGCCTGAGCTCTGGCCCTTCAGCCGCGAGAAGCATGGTAAGGGCGAGTACATCTTCCTGGTGCCGGGCCATGGCGAACCAGCGCTGGATCCGGCGCCGGCCTTGTCTGCGAAAAATAATCCCTACGTTGGTCTGCGATCTTACGATGCAACAGATGCTGATCTCTTTTTTGGACGCAAGGCGCTTATTGCGGAATTAGCTGAGGTTGTCGACTCTCGACCGTTGACTGTTGTGCTAGGCGCATCGGGCACAGGCAAGTCGAGTTTGGTAAAAGCTGGGTTGGCCCCCCACTTTGAGCAGAGTGAAGGCGATGATTTCCTTGTATTACCGCCTATGCGCCCTGGCGACAGCCCTGCGGAGATCCTTGCCGAACTACTGACAGTTCACCTTCCCGGCAACACGACACTCTCAGGGAATACAGACCCTGTGTCCGCGATCCGGTTGGCATTGGCAGGCTGGTGTGATGCTCATTCAGAGCGACGGCTGCTACTCATTATTGACCAATTCGAGGAGCTGGTCACACTCTGTCCGGATGTGACCGCGCGGCGTTTTTGCACATCTTGGCCGAAGCCGTTGAGACCCATCTCAACCAAATCCGACTTGTGCTGACGCTACGTACCGACTTTGAACCCCAATTTACGGAGACGCCGCTCAACGGGCTCTGGCAGGACGGGCGTTTCTTTGTGCCGCCCATGAGCCAGGCTGAGTTGCGCCTGGTCATCGAGGAGCCCGCCGCCGCACGCGCGTGCTCTATTTCGACCCACCCGAGTTGGTCGACCATCTTATTGACGAGGTGTTGCTCTTGCTGTGTTCGGAGGCGGACGTGGATCGGCACGCTGTTCACGGACGCCGACCAGTGGAATCGGCTACTTCGCAAGACTAAATCCGTCAGTGCATGCGCAAGAAACCGTCGAGATGCTTAAGCAGCTTTCTCCCAGCTAGACTCATGACGCCGTGCGCAAGTACGTCGCAAGTTATGCGAGTGTCGGCGAGGCCCGTACCGAATTCCGAGATACGCCGAAGTGACCGACTGCATAGTGTGAGGAGAGTATAACAATGGCTTCAGCCACACAGATGGGTCTGATTGGGAGAGCTATTAGCGAGTCGGAGGAGCGGTGCTTCCCTGGCTACGTCCGTAGCCCTCAAGAGCAGGTCAGTTCTGAGGATCAGACGCACGATCAACATGCTGCCCAGTTGTTGCTGAATCTGGCTGACCGCCCGATTGAATTTCGGCAGCGGTATTGGCGGCATGATCTTGAACCAATGGATGCGTTTGCCCGGCTCATTGCTTGGCAAACGATGGCCGTACAGGCTGAAGGCGCGTATCTGGATTATTCAAAAAAGCAGGATCTGTTCTGGCGGCGTATTTACAAGGCGTTGGACAAGATTCGTGGTCAAGCGCCGGAACCTTCGGAACACGCTGGCGGCCTACGTGGGGGAGCACGTACCCCAAGCCGAAATCCTTGTCGACGGCGACCAGCTTCGTTATCGCTTTCTAGTTGAGGTGATGCTTGACGGTCACTCCGCGCTCTATAACCAGTTCGACGTCGATCGAACAGGACAGCGAAAAACGTAGAGGACTCGACATCCGCCTATGTTGCCAAAATAGCTGAGCTGCTGGAATTCTCTCAGGCTGAGATGATCTCTTTGTTCGGTCCGATCCATTACGGCCAGCTTTCAAGAAGTCTGCAAGCGAACAACTTCGACCAGGCGTTGATCGACTGCGCCCACGTGGTGCGCCTCTTCCCCGATGACTTCCCCGACCATCTGCCTAGATATGGGCTGGCGGAAGCGAGATACCAGGACCTCTTCGTCAATCTGAAGACAGTAACGCTGCTATCCGAAATCAAGGCCAAGGGCGCGGCGCTGTGATTCGCCGTTTGCAGGCAGTGGCCACGCAATTGGAGCAGTTGCGGTCAGAACTGCCGGAAAGCACTGCAGGCTTTCAGCGTATTGGTTTCGTACGCTTCCTGCTGTTGCAACAGCAGGCCCGAATCGCTATCGCCCCAGGACCTCCTTCTACATCTGGAACAAGTTCTACTCTACGATCCTTCGCTGCAGGCCGCAGTTGGCATGCGAGAGGCGATGCTTCTACAAGTTCTGGCCTTGAGCAATTCGGACGACGAAGCTGCGTCCACGGCGGCTGCAGCAATTATGAACAAGGTGCTCGAGTATCGTCGTTCTGACGAATATCAGAACATAGAAGCGGCGCGTAATCTGGCTGGGGCCCACCGGTTGCGGCTCGAACTGGGCGATGAGAAGGACGATGCTACAGGGTCTGCAGAGGCGCAGAAAGTATTTGCCGCGCTCGCCCCGTTGCTGGCCGTCCCAGACGCCAACGCCCGATCCGTGCTCGCCGCCTGGAATGAATTGATCGAAGAGGACCAAGCGCTCTCTGCGTTGGCCCCACGGTCATCCGTCGAAGGCTATGTCAAACGGGTGCTCTCCCAGAACGGCGCTGATACTGGAGCCTGGTTGCGCCTCGATGACACGATGAATCTGTCGCCGCCCGACCCGCCTGGCCTGCCGGCTGGTCACACGGAGAAGAGCGTGGGCATAGCGCGATCCGCGCCCTACTGGTTCTTCAGCCGGAGCGGTCTGACACTAAAGGCGATACTCTTCATGCTGATTTTTGCGGCAACTGTTGTTCTGACCAGCGCTACCAAGCAAGAGCTATTAGCCATGAGCGCACGTGAGGCGGCCTTCGACAATACGCTCGCAGCATGGGGTCGCCAGGCCTATGATGATGTGGCCGCCTATGTCGATGACTTCGAACAGCATCAGACGTCTCTTGTCGCCGGTCATCGGTCACGCCAGATGCAAGAGTTTGCCGATGAACTGGCCATGATGGATCAACGAACACGAGCTTTTGAGGAAGCTACAGAGGCTGTCGACGATGAGAGATTGATCGCCGGCCTTGGCTGCCGTGCAAAAATTTGAGGACAATCTGTCGACACGTGTTTGCCAGATGAGCACGCCGACGAGATGGTGCGCTTGAAGAAGGAAGCTGAAGCGGGGTACGTGCGTGATGAAGCCTATGCCGAGATTAGAAGCAGCTTGACGGCATTCAAACTGGATGCTGCATCAGACGCCATTAAGCGCTTTCGAGATCACCCGCCGGCGAACGGACAAGATGACCGCTCTGACCAGGTCGATAGCTGGAAGATCCAGGTTGCGGAGCTGCGAGCCGATCGCGAAGCAACACGAGCGCTCGTTCTTCAGGCGGTTGAGGATGAGGACGCTGCCGCGGTTGTCGAACGCGGCCCGCGACTACTTGGATATCGTACCCAGCGATGGCGCAGAACGCGCAGATCGCCGATATTCGTGCGCAGCTAAAGGTTGCAGAAGCGTCGCTGCAGCGTGATGACGCCTACGACGCCCTGATTGTTGTGGATTCGGATGATGCTGTAGAGGCGATCAAGTTGGCTGATCAATTTTTGAGCAGCATGCCGACCGGCGTCGATGATGAGCGAGAACCGGAGGTGCGTGAGTTGCGCATAGAGGCTGTGGCGGAACAAGAGCGTCAGGATATATTCGCTGCGATTAAAACCAGCGGCTGAGGACCATCGTCATGAGGAAAGCTTGCAGCTCATCGAGCAATTCTTATCGTTGCCTGGTATTGATGGTGATAGCGAGCGCCTCGCCTCCGTGCATGATGTGAGAGACAAGGTTGAGTCGCAACTGACATACTTGGAAGACATATACTTGGCACTGGTTGCAGCCGACGACGAGCAGGATTTCATCGATGTTATCGAGCAAGCCGAACAATTCCTGTCGGCCACCTCCTACGAACAAGCAGAGAGACGCCAAGAGGTAATTGATCGGTATAGCGCCGCCTTTGTGCGCTGGTTTGCTCGCGTCGAGGCCCCTTTGCAGGCAGAAGAGGAAGAGCGTGTTGAAGCGTTTCGCCGGCTCGTCTATCCCGGTGCTGCAGCCCTGCGTGCAAGCGCACCCATGTTGGTGACAACCGGAGGCACGCTGGCCGTAGACGGCCAAATCGAAGAAGCGTTGGCGAACTATACGCGGCTAAAGAATACGATCCGAATATCAACATCTCTGCCGATCAGTGGAACCGTCTATGCTGGTACGGCAGCCTTTGGGGTGACGGAGAGGCTGTCTCCGTTGCCTGTGAGAATGCGGTGCGCAAGGCCGATGCCGATAGCCTCAGCGAATATTCGCGACAGCCACGGTGTCTCCCGTGCACAAACAGGCGACTATGAGGGCGCAATCGACGACTTTTCGGCTTTCATAGATTGGGCCAGCAACCGCGATGGCTATGCGGATCTTGTAACGCGCATTCAATGGGTTGCGCATTGGAATCGAACGAAAATCCATTTACGCAAGAACCATTCCGAGGTTTGACGCCAACGAAGAGATTAACGAGGAACTCGAACTACGCTATATGCAACTCGAAACTCGACTAGAATTACTGCGTCTACGGCGGTACTAATGAGCGTAAGTCTGTGGTTTTGTGTTGATCTCCTAGAAAGGCATGTTGATATGAAGGGTATCAGACTCTTAATGCTACTTGTTGTCTTCTCCGTGGCCGCAATCGCTGCCGGCGGTTGTTCAAAAGCCGTGTGCGAAGGTGTTTTCAAAGGTTGGCGCTGAGGGCGGCGGTGCTGTCCTCCAGAAGGTTGGCGCTGAGGGCGGCGGTGCTGTCCTCCAGCAAGGCGTCGAGGCCGTCGGCGTTGTCGTTGTTAGAAAGGGTGGCCAGCAAGTCCTTGGCGAGGCCGGTGAAGCAGTTGGCCGTGGAGTAGCTCAGCGACGGATCGTGCGGTCGTAGGAATTGCACAAAAGCTCAACGACGGCGTGCCTGCCGCCATTATCGCAAGGGAGATCGCAGCCACTGGAAGATGTTGCTGTCCTCTGATCAGAAGATGACGGCCAGTTTTTACGCTCAAATCGACGATGAATGGTTTGGTCTTTCCAGACCACGGTCTCTTTTCAACAATAGGAGCGATCAATGGATCGTTGATGAGTTTCAGCCTCTTGTTGTCGAAACCGGAGACACGGTTCAAATAGTCAAGCTAGGCGACGAGTGGTTCGAAATCACCGATGGATATGGCGATGAAACTTCATATCTTTTTGGCGGTACATTCTTGGAACAGCCGACAGGCTCCGGCTTTTTCTAGCGTATCTCCGGCCAAGACGCAGAGGGATCGACCACGATTAAGCTTTTTGACGCCCGTGGACCGCCGATAGACGATCTTGTTCCAGTCGAATACACGTTGAATGGCCGCACAGTAAAAGCCAACCTCGATCCCAATACCGGATGCGCACTATTGTTCTTCATTCGACAATTTCCCTAATGGACTGCCCAATAACCTGGATGTAGTACAAAAAGAACTCGCGCCAGTTCTCTCTGAGCTTTCACAACACATTGAGGTCAAGGATTACCGAGGTCAGCTTGCCGAAGACATCATCCAGCTTGACACCGCCGCCAAGCCGCTGCTGGAAGCCGATCTACAGAAAAATATGGGCCACGTCAATGACCTGATCGCGAACGGGGATACGGCGGTTGCCCTTGAACGTCTCGGGCAATAGAAGAACTCTACGGCCCAAGAGCAGAGATCCGTTTGCTTGCAGAGCGTGGCCCAGATCAAGCAAGATGAAGCGGTACGCGTGGCCGCGCGGGTGTCTGAACAGCATGGAGCCGGTCTCCATGCGTGGAGGCCCGATGCGTTCTTCGATGAGGTGAACGCGCGCCTCAGTCGATGATTCCTTGTCACACCGACCCAGCGTGTCAACTTCCAGCGAACGGTACAAAAGACCGAATTGGAAAGCACGCTCATCGACAAGAACCTGCCTGGAGAGGTCAAGCTGGTCGCAGTAGACGACAATCTCGTTCTGAATCTGGGCCTGGATGACGAACTGCTGCAAGCGGGTAGCCGGGAAACAACGACGGAGCACGCTTTCGACGCTGGCGCAAGCTACTACGTCCAGGATGCGCCGGGCATCTACAGCCTGAATCTCGACGTCTCGTCCCCAACGTTCACTGACGCAATTGGTGGAAGGTGAGATGAGGTGATTCGTCTGCCTGATGATGAGATGGCCCACTTTTCGCCCTAGTGTGCTCTATACAAAGCCACATGAAGAGGTCATTGCCGAAATCGAGAAAATTCAAATGGGCTCGGTGCTCACCTGTCCAGGGTTGCACAGGAGGAAAACGATTGAACTTGCCGGTCGCAACAGTTACCGGCGATACGGCTCGAACGGTGAAGACAGGTACGGCAACGACCAGCCAGTCTATGTAATTCTCTCGGACGACCCGAAATAGCATTGAGGCCAACATCATCATGACACAGACATTCTGACAACCGGCCTAAAATCGGCCGTCGATCGAGCAGAAGAGTTACGCCAGAGCGGCAACCCTGCCGCTGCATTGGACAGGTACCTGCAGATCTTGCAAGAGCGCCTCGCCGAGTTGTTCCAGTCGCAGGACCTTGCCAGCAGCATGACGGCAATCGACCTGGTTGTCATCGACCGAACTGCGGAACTGGCGGTGCTGCTCGGGCACATCGATACACGCAGATCTCTGCTTGACGGTATGGCGCTGCACCTGACCGAAATCGGCGATCGCTATGGAGCCGACTATGTCACGGTACGACGAGCTGCGCTCGCCTTTGACCGGGGACAGTATGACCGGTTCTGAACTTCTCTGCAGCCTGGCGGACAACATTGGAGACTGGCATACGCTCACGGACACGGTAGACGGCATGGTTGCATGGGCTGAAAGCCTCCACTGGCCTGACACAACCGAGGCGGATCGTGACGTCCTGTTGTCGCAGCTCGCCTTGGTCATGGGACAAATGCTGGCTTCAGAAGGTCGCTACGCCGCCGCGCTTGCCGTCGCAGCGCAGGGCATCAGCCATGCTGGCGAACAGGCAGTGCCGATGGCGCAAGCGGCACTACCTTGGTTGATGTTGCTTCGGACCCGTATCTACCTTGAAATGGGCGAGTTCGGGCAGGTAGCACATCAACTCGCCTCCGTCGATCTGGAGACCGGCGACATTCGGCGACCTGCGCTCACGCGTGAGCTGGCTGGAAGCGGCGGGCAAACATACTATCTTGCCGCGGCGGGTTGGGCCGGCGAAGGAGCGTTTTCGCGCTGTCTTGTCGCTCTGCGAGATGCAGGGCTACGTGCGTGCCGCCACAACAGCCGCCCTGAACCTGGCGTTTGTATATATCAGCCTAAACCATACCAGTGAAGCCGATGTATTGCTGGCCAAGGCACGACAGCGAGGAATCTCACTGCAGGACGGCGCTTATTGCACGCGCTGATTATCTGATAAAGGTTGCTAGCGCACGCCGACATTCGCAGTCAGGCAATGTCGAGATCACACCCTCAGTATTTGAGACCTATCAGGCCGGCAAAATGGCTGACAAGCGAGACGCAGATAGTAAGTTTCCTTCGCCGCCGCCGGAGATCGAGATGCCGCCCGCGGCCAGCCATCTCAGTTATTTCGAAGATCAAACGGTGGTCTTCTACGATCGGTTGGGCTGGCGCCTGTTGGATGATGCTGCCAGCCATCTTGGACAGTATGCACCGGAACTTCGCATCGACCGATTCACGCTTGATCCAACTGCGCTTACAATTGTTATACGGCATGCTTGCTTACTACCTGGGCCAGAGCGCCGAAGCAGCCTTGCATTTCAGTCAGGTGCGGGTTCCATTGGAAGAGATGGGTCTAAAGCCCGATCTGTGGCAGTGTCTGCGTTTCTTAGGTTGGTGTTGGGCAAAGCTCGACGTGCCGGATGAAGAACGCCAGGCGCTGACGATTCAGGCGAACCTTCTCCTGGATGAGATGACCGGCACCTTGTCTACGCCGGACCAGGCCATTTTCCTGCTGAATAAATGGACTGCGGATGAGGAGTACATCGCCGTTCAGATCGGCCAACTGGTTGCGCAAAATGAACAGATGGTCAGGGGCAGCAAACTGCTTCGTCCATGGCGACGCTGGCAACTCATGCGCCGGATCGAACGAACTCATGTATCACGTTGATCGCTACAAAGACCGCGCGCGCCGTACGCACGGTGAAAGGCGAAGAGATCACAATCGAACGCCAAGCCTGCCCGCCTCTGTGGCGACGTCTTCTGCGACAAGCGCACAATCAGATGACAGTATCTGGTCCTTCCTGACCGAGTGTTGACCCTGCGCTCGACCAGAGGTTCGCTGGACTTCAGCGTACGTTCTACCAGCCGCATCAAGATTCGAGAACTGGTAAAGCGCTGGCACCTCCTGGCAAAAGAGACTCGTTCGGGTGCACTTGCGCGGCGTGAAGTACATTGGCGGCGACGATCAGGAAAGCGCGCGCCGCAGGAGCGGACGGCGAGAGTGCGCTCAGAGCGTCAACGCTGTTCAGAGCGACTCGCCCAGGCACTGGCATTACCGTCAGTTGTCGGGACCATTCCCGGTCGCATAGACTCGTTGGTGATCGTGCCGGATGATAGCCTGCATGGCTTCCCCTTTGCCTCCGTTGATATCGATGGAAAACTGCTTGTCGAAAGTGTTTCGCTTTCGATTGCCTATGAACATACTGGTGCAACTGCTGCCGCACGCCGAGCCGCACACGCAGGGCCAACAGGGTATGGCCACAGCGTCACTTGTTGGCGTATCCGATGCCGCGCCCGGCTTTCAGGCGCTCGTATTCGTACCGAGAGAGTTGGACAAGGTGAGTGCCGTCCTTTCCAACGGCGACATCAAGCCAGCACTCAAGATTCAGACCGCCAGCAACGCAGATGCCACCAGAGAACGGGTGATACAGTTCCTGGTTGACTCGGATCTGTTTCACATTGCTTGCCATGGGCTTTTCCAGAACGATCGTCCGGATCAGTCTGGCATGGCGCTTATCCCCCGGCCAAACGAGAGTCCGAAATGTTGAGCTTGCACGATTTATCTCGCCTTGACTTGCATCGCCTTCAGCACATCACGCTTTCATCTTGTTGGTCGGCCGACCATTTTGTCCAGCCAGGACGTTGGGTGATCAGTCTACCGGAGACGTTGTGGCGTTCAGGGGCGGACAGCGTCCTCAGTTGTCTTTGGGAAGTTCATGATCAGGTTGCCGTGCCCTTCATGACTCATTTCTACAAGAACTCCAACATAGGGTCGCGTAGCAAGGCCCTTCGCCAGACCCAACTCGCCTGCCACGACGATGTTCTGGATGCGAGGAGGTTGACACGTCCGACCCCTTCTTCTGGGCCGGATTTCAGTTGTACGGCGACGGTGGAACAGTTGGGGCCAAATCTGCGATCAAGATGAAGTGATAGGATGTAAGAGGCACGGTAACGATACCGGGTTGTGTTGCAAAGAATCATGATGAAATTGACGTGGGCAAAAGCGTAGGAAACGGCCGGCTTCGGACTATGCAGCTAGGCCGAACAGGTGTGCGATGAACTGATTCTGACCTTGAATATCGCCCTTTTCGATTCCTTCATATCTGTCCCTTCCGTATCATGTGCATCGTCTCGTAGCCCTGAATCGTCCGCCATGCGGTTGGATATGATCCGAAGCCAAGTCCTGGCCGGATTAGGCGTTTCATGAATCGGTGATCTTGCTCCACCATGTTGTTCATGTAGCGACTCGGCCTCCGCTTGCAGTGGTCAGGCAGCAGGTCTTCCTGCTTCAAGTCGTGGACAGCACCGATGTAGGCAGGATTCTTGTCCACGTTGATCACACGAGGCGCGGTGATGTTCGATCTTCCCAACATCTTGCGAAAGAAGCGCTTGGCTGCTCGAGTACTGCGGGTCTCATTCAAGAGGAAATCGAGGGTCTGCCCAGTGGAATCGACTGCCCGATAGAGGTACATCCATTTGCCTCGGACCTTGACGTAGGTCTCGTCAACACGCCAAGAATCGTTGGTTTGCTTGAGATGAGGCCGGCAGCGCTTGTCGAGTTCTGGAGCATATCGCTGTACCCAGCGAAAGATCGTGGAATGGTCAACTGACAGGCCACGTTCGGTCATCATCTCTTCCAGATCGCGGTAGCTCAGTGCGTAGCGCAGATACCAGCGAACGCAGGTCAGAATAATTTCGCCTTCGTAGTGTCGCCATTTGAATGGATCCGTCATGCCGTTGCCTCATCCACTGTCGATCATTGGTAGTATGAAGCAACCGTCTACACGTGCTGGAATTTTGCAACAGATCCGAGTTCAATCCAAAGGAAAAGGAACCAACCATGTCCAACCTACACGCCCTCCTCATCGGCGTCGACCACTACTTCGAGTATCGCCTGCCCAATGGCCTCTACTACCCGCGATTGGGCGGCTGCGTGCGCGACATCAACAAGGTCTATGGCTTTCTGACCACCCGGCTGGAGCTGAACCCGGAGAACATCATCAAGCTCACGGCCACCTCGGCCGGCACAGAACCGTACGAGCCCAGACCGAATGGCCTACCTACACCAACATGGTCGATGCGTTCAAGGAGATCACGGAACGCGCCCAGGCGGACGATCAGGTCTACATTCAGTACTCGGGCCACGGGGGACGCACGACGACCATGTTCCCGGCGCTCAAGGGCGACGACGCGTTTGATGAAGGACTGGTGCCGCTCGATATCGGCAACCCCAACGATCTGGATGCACGCTATCTACGCGATGTGGAGATGTACAACCTGCTGCAGGCGCTGGTCGACAAAGGCGTACGCCTCACCGTGGTCTTTGACTGCTGCCATTCAGGCGGGGCCACGCGCGACATCGGCGGCGCCACCAAGCGCGGCATCGGTCAGCCCGACATGTCGCCGCCACCGGCGGACAGCGCGGTGGGCGACATTGCCGATCTGGTGCGCAACTGGCAGCAGGACGCAGGCGCCGTGAGTCGGGCGGTCAACAACCAGAGCAGTTGGCTCTTTGAACCCAAGGGCTACACCCTATTGGCCGGCTGTCGCGCCAGCGAGTCGGCCTTCGAGTTCCCCTTTGACGGTCGCGAGAGCAACGGCGCGCTGACTTACTGGATGCTGGACACGCTGGGCCAATCGGGACCCGACACAACGTGGAAGATGGTGGCCGACCGCGTGGCCGCCAAAGTGCACGGGCAGTTCGCGCAGCAGACGCCTATGCTCCAGGGCGAGGGCGACTACCGCGTCTTTGGCGCCGACAAGCTGGAGAGCCAGTATGCCGTCTCCGTGCTCAAGGTAGAGCCGGCCACTCGTCGCGTGCAGCTCAACGCCGGCGAGGCCCACGGTCTGAGTGCGGGCACCCAATTCGAGGTCTATCCCACTGCTGCCGAGATTGGCAACGCCGACGAGCGGCGGGCCCTGATTGAACTGGCCGAAGTGGGGGCGACTGAGTCTTGGGCCGACGTACGCGAACCGGTCGAGGGTTTCGCCGTTGAGACAGGTCAGCAGGCCGTGCTGCTCAACACGTCGACTGTACGCGTGCAGCGAACTGTGCGCATTGCGCTGCCGGATGCTGCGCTGCGCCGTCAAGTGGAGGAGGCCATCGAGAAGGAAGGGCGAGGTTTTCTGACGCTCTCCTCACCGGGGGGCGGCGCTGACTTCCTGGTCGACCTCGAGCCTGAGAATCCAGACCAGTTCGTCATCCAGGACTCGGCCGGCGATCCGCTGCCCCACATCACGCCCCCCATGCGCATCGATGATGAGGGCGGCGTCTCACAGTTGGTTAAGCGGCTGGTACACCTGGCCCAGTATCGTAACGTCCAGATGCTCGACATGCCTGATCCGGCGGCTGCCGCTGTTCTCGATGTCGAGGTTGAGGGCCAACGCCTCCACAAGCCGGGCGACAAATTCAAGATCAAGATAGCGAATCTGCAGGAACCTAATCCCGACCAGCCCAACGATCCGGCGCGCGTGCTCAACGTGACGGTGCTGGTGCTCTCGTCCGACTGGTCCGTCACCCAGGTCTATCCGCAAGGCGCGGCCCCGTTTGAGCCGGTTGATCCGGGCAAGGATATTGAGCTGGAGTTCGAGGCCTATCTGGAGGATGGCCAGACCGAAAGCCTCGATATCTTCAAGGTCTTTGCCACACGCAGCACCACTGATTTCCGCTGGCTGGAACTGCCCTCGCTGGACGAGCCCATCACCCGCTCCGCCACGCGCAGCCTGAGCGGCGATCCGCTGGAGGCGCTGCTGGCCCAAGCCGGCGGCGAATCGGCCCAGACGCGCGCCGTGCGTCTCACCTCCAGTCCGCAGAAAGGCAAAGGTTGGACGGTGGCTCAGGTCGATATGATCGTGACCCAGGACGGGCAAGAGCCGCAGCGTCTGGCGATGCCGCCTAGCGCGCAGGCGGTCGCCCCCCGTCATCAGATCGATACCCAGGCCTTTGGCCTCGACAACGCCGATGAGTTCCAGATCCACGTCGAGTTTCCTCCGCTGGCGGCGCCTCCGCCAGGCGTTCAGGCTAGCGCCCGGGGCGTTGGCGACGCGGCGCGACAGCTCGAGCAGCGCTCCCAGCAGGCCATCGAGACGGCCATGCGAACCATCCAGGAGATGGCCCTGGAAACGGACCTGATGCGCAAAGGCATTCCCGGCGGCTCCCAGCCGCGCATGGTCAAGATCAAGTTTGGCATCAACCTGGACCTGCAGGTGGGCGCCTTCCTGGCCAAGTCCAACGCCGGCGCGGCCATGGAGGTCGAGCTGGAGTGGGCGCGCCGGTCGGACGACGTGCTGCGCGTGCTCAAGGCCGAGACAGATGTGGAGGGGGCGTTGTTTGCCGATGCAGATGGAGCAGAATTGCAGGACGAGAGTGCAGACGGTTAGAAGGGACAAGGAGGAACGTTGGAAAGGCAAAGCGATTATACGCCCATCATTTTTTTGGCATTTGCGCAATGATCGAGTTGACGGTCCTGGATATTTGCGCAACCTATCTGAGGAAGCGCGCCGTGTCCGCGTCATATTGGCAGAGGCGGAGCGCGCCGGTCTTTGTCAGGTGATCCTGCGTCAAAACGTGACGCTCAACGAACTTTTGGATGTTTTTCAAGCTGCAGAGAACCGTAATCGCATTACCATTTTCCACTTTGGTGGCCATGCTAATGGCTATCAACTTCTGCTGCAGGACGCAGAAGGCAATGGTGCGTTTGCCGATGCTGGCGGCCTTGCTTCGTTTCTAGCTCAGCAGAATGGGTTGGAACTGCTCTTTCTCAATGGTTGTTCCACGGCAGCGCAGACGAAGGGGCTGTTGGATGCTGGCGTTGCCGCCGTAATCAGCACAAGCCAAGCAATCGATGATGGCGTGGCCACTGACTTCGCCGCCCGAGTCTACCAAGGTTTGGCGACAGGCGTCGATATTGGCCGCTCATTTAGAGAAGCGGAAGCTGCGGTCAGGATGGCCAGCGGCGATGCAGTACGTGATCTTTATTGTGTGCAAGATAGTGGGCCTGTCACAATAGCGGACCAGTTGCCGTGGATGCTTCACGTAGGCGATGGCGCTGAAATCATCACCAAATGGAATCTCTACGAGGCGACCAACAATCCGCTTTTGGGTCTGCCGCCGCTGCCGGACCGCGACCTTCCTGCGCGCCCCTTCCGTCACCTGCATTGGTTTCGTCGTGAAGATGCATCAATCTTCTTTGGCCGCGGCCGTCAAATTCGTGATCTGTATCAGCGGGTAACAGACTCGCAAGGTGCGCCAATCCTACTCTTCTACGGCCAATCCGGAGTGGGCAAGTCGTCTTTGCTGGAGGCGGGTCTGCTGCCTCGCTTGGAAGCAAGTCATGACGTTTGCTATTTGTGGCGGGATCGGGCGCTAGGGCTTGCAGGTACACTTGAGATTGCTTTGCGGCCAACTTCACAACGCTCAAGTCGGTCGGAGGAAGATCCGGACTTGGGGCGGCGCTGGCGACAGCGAGAGGATGAATCGGACAAGCCGTTATTGATCATTCTCGATCAGGTAGAGGAACTTTTCACACGCCAGAACTCCGAATCGCAGCAGGAATTTGGCCTCTTCTTGGCCGAACTCCAGAATATTTTTGTCGCTCGTGAACGGAGACCACACGGCAAGCTCATCCTCGCCTTTCGCAAAGAGTGGCTGGCTGAAATCGAGCGTCGGGTGGCCGAAGCAAGGTTGCCAACAGCCAAAGTCTTTCTGCAGCGCCTGGACCGCGACGGCGTTATGGAAGCAATCGACGGCGTAGCTCGAACACCTCGCCTGCGCCAACATTACAGACTTCACGTTGCTTCTGAAGTACCGGCACTGATTGCCGATGACCTGTTGGCGGACCAAAGTTCGGCAGTCGCACCGACTTTGCAGGTTCTACTCTCGAAACTTTGGGAACGCGCATCCGAACGTGATAACGAACAGCCTGTCATTGATCAAGCACTCTATCAGGCACTAAAACGGGATGGCATTCTTCTCAACGACTTTCTGGACCAGCAAATGGCCTCGCTTTCACGGTGGAATGAGGAGGTGGTTTCATCCGGTCTGGCATTGGATTTGTTGGCATTCCACACAACGTCTCTGGGTACGGCTGCGGCACGCAGTCGTGCTGAATTGGAAGAACATTACAGCCATCGCCGCGAGATCCTGACGGATGTGATCCAACAGTGCAAGGACCTGTTTCTGCTTGTCGACCCCGACCAGCGGCAGAAAAAGCGTGCACATGATAGTCGCCTGGCCCACGACGCCTTGGCGCCGCTCGTACGTCGTCGTTTCGATGACTCCGACTGCCCGGGGCAGAGGGCGCGCCGAGTCCTGGAGAGTCGCGCAGTCGATTGGCAGGAGGGCCAGACGGGAAGTCCATTGGATGAGAGGGATTTGGGACTGGTTGAATCAGGCGCGCCGGGCATGCGCAGTCGGTCGAAAAGTGAGCAGCGACTAGTGGATGCCAGCATTGCCGAACGAACTGCGAGGCTTGAGCAAGCGATTCGTGCTGCGGAGGAGAAAGAGGCGTCCAGAGAGAGAGACTCGCGCTTGAGCGAAATGCGCGTAGGCGCCTACAGGTGATTCTAGGCATGATCTCGATCCTCCTGCTCTTTTTGGCCCTCCAATATGGTCGCGGCGAATACCTGCGCTACCGGGCTGCGGCGTTGGGGCCTCTGAAGCCAGTGCCAAATACGTCTGTCGAGTTGGAGCAATTTGAGGTGACGAATGCTCGCTATGCGCTTTGTGTCCAGGCGGGCGTCTGCTCGCCGCCGCCGCCAGGACTCAGCACATACTACGACGATGGCGCAGAGGACTTCCCGATTACCGGCATTAACGTTCTCGATGCTGCCGTCTTCTGTACGTGGATCGGGAGAGAGTTACCCTCATATCCTGCCTGGCTGCAGGCAGCAACGCGAGGAGGTGTATCGACTTGGCCGTGGGGCAATGATGAGCCGGACGCTTTGCGGGCGAACTTTTCTTACCATGCCGAAGAAGAACCAGTGAGTAGGGTGGGGCCAGCCGTTCGAGCTGATGGACGTAACGAGGAGGGAATCTATGACTTAGCGGGAAATGTGGCGGAATGGACAACTTCGGCTCCACTTGGCGTTGTTGAACAGAGCCAGCCGATTCTTGCACCAAATCAATGGGATTCAGACCCGGCGACCTTACCGAACTACTTGGTTAAGGCAGGCTATTCACACGGCCATGGCCCACTTGAACCAACGGTAGGCTACTCCACTCTTGCACATTTGCCGGACCAATACACGGGATGTCGATGTGCAAGTCCATGAAAATCGTTCAATTAAACGTTGTAGAATTCCGTAGAGAGGGAAAAACTCATGTCAGTCGAATCTAATAGCAGTTCAGGCAGCTTCCAGCAAGATGATTTTGGAGACGGCTCGACCGGGGAGATCAAAGATCTTCTTGAAGGTCTGATACAGATTAGCATTCGCGAGGATGGAAGCGCCGCTGGAGCCGAGGTTGATAGAGTTGGCAACAACTGGAATGTTCAAGTTCGAGGTGAGCCGGATGCCGTCACTCAATTTGCGACTCAAAACAATAATGCACCGATTCAGTACCGCGTTGAATATTCCGAAGGCGATGATTCTGGTGACCCACTGCCTACCTCACGCGGTGATAGTCCGGCACCGCGCGGTAGTGAGTACGACGAGAATGTCGTGCTGGACATTTCTGTTTCTTTGGACTTGTCAGCACAACCCGTCGATGAAACTGGATTTGTGAATCTAGAGTTGACAATTGATCCGCCGATCGCTCATATGGAACAGCACAGATATCGGATTGAAGTGAAGCAGCATGCTGGGGCAATGTGGTACGATTTTTCCGTTCGCTACAGTGCTACTGGCGAAATCGACGTAATTCCACTTTCGGCGGCGCTGCAAGAGGTCGAGAATTTTCCCAGCCTGACAGGAACGCTGACGGCAGCGTTTCAGGCAGTTGCCTATGAATTCAGCGTCAATGGGATGCATCCAGCAGGTTCATTCTATCGGCTCTTTTCCCGGGGTAGGATACGGCTCCATGATGTAGGCTAGTCTGGTAATTGATGGCTGTGATCCGTTCAAGGATGTCCCTTATGTGCGTTGAACGGATCACTGCAATACTGACGGCAATCTCGAACGATGGTCTTGCCAAATAAACAGTCGCTTCAACGACTTGAGTCAACTGATATTCATTCTACTCCTCTTGCCCATCGTCTCACCTGCCGAGAGACCAGTATGCAAATATCGAGGAATAAGCCACTCATCTTCCTAGACTTTGCCAACGACCGCAGCGACGGCCTGCGCTATCTGCGCAATCTGCCGCAGGAGGCGCGCCTGCTGCAGGATGCGCTGCGCCCTGCCGAGCAAGCCGGACTCTGCGAGGTCGTGCTGCGCCAGAACGTGACCCTGGACCAGGTGCTCGACGTCTTCCAGGATGCCCGCTACCGCCATCGGATCGCCCTCTTCCACTACGCCGGCGTCGCGACCGTCATCGCTACCGCCCAGGCCATCGACGACGCTGTGGCCGCCGGCCTTGCCGATCGCTTCTACCGGAGGCTGGCTGGTGGTGCAGGCATCGAGACTGCTTTCAACGAGGCGGAGAGCGCCGCATGCGTGACCTCTTTATCCCGGATGTGGCAGCCACGCCATAGGGGTAGGTAGGGGCCGACCGCTGGCCTTCGGTGCCCTACTACCAAGATGGCGCGAAACTGGCCGGCCGTTGGAATATACCAGATGCGACCGACGCCCCACTCTTCGAGTTACCGTCGTTGCCGCCCGGTGCGCTGCCGCAAAGTCTCTTTCGCAGCCAGATTCCTGCCTCAGACGCTCCGGGTGGAACAAGCGTGATCGGGGTGCATTCGGCGCCCCAAAATCGATTCATTGTGCAGGAGTCCACGCAAAGGAGAAAACCGAATGACCGTCTACGCACTGCTGGTCGGCATCAACGAGTACGAGGTCGTGCGCAACCTGAATGGCTGCGTCCAGGATGTGCGGCGCATGGAGGAATTTTTGCGGGCACGCGTCATCCCGCCGGTAACGGATGGACCGGTGAACCCGGACGACTACCTTCAACTGAAGGTCTTGCTCAACGAGCAGGCCACACGCCAGGCCATCATCGATGCGTTTGAAGCACATTTAGGCCAAGCCGGGGAGGGCGATGTCGCCTTCTTCTACTATAGCGGCCACGGTTCGGAGGAGAACGCGCCGCCCGAATTCTGGCATCTGGAACCGACGCGCAAGAACCAGACCCTGGTCTGCCACGACAGCCGCAGCAGCGAGGCGGCCTGGGACCTGGCCGACAAGGAATTGGGCCATCTCATCGGCCAGGTGGCGGCAGGCAAGCCAGACCTGCACACCCTGGTCATCCTCGACTCCTGTCACTCCGGCTCCGGCACCCGCGACCTGAGCGAAGATGGCGTGCGCATGACCGCCGCCGATCTGCGCCAGCGCACGCTCAGCGACTACATCGTCTCGCTCGACGCGGTCGAAAGCGTGGCCGGCGAAAACTGGTACCGCCCGCCCGAGGGCAGGCACATTTTGCTGGCCGCCTGCCGCCCCAATGAGTTGGCCAGGGAGCGCGTCATTGACAATGAAATCGCGCGGCATCTTCTCTTACCAACTGTTGACCGCCTTGCAGGGGAGCGCCCCGGATCTGACCTACCGGGTGTCTGGCCAAACACGTCAATGCCCTGGTGCGGCTGATGGTGCGCGACCAAACGCCCCAGCTCGAGGCCGGAATCAGCGAGGACCAGCCCTTCCTGGGCGGGACGGTGCAGAAGACACCGCCGGCTTATACGGCCCGCTTCGACATGAATAGCACGATACGGGCCAGACCAGTTGGGTCATCGACGCTGGCGCCATTCACGGCCTATCCTCGCAGACTGAGCCGGAGACGACCGTGCTGGCCCTCTTCCCCAGCCTGGAGAGTGCGGCCACCCTGAACCTGACCAAGGCCAAAGGGCAGGCCAGCGTGATCGCTGTCGGCTCGACAGAGAGCAAGATCGAAGGTTCGTATGATGGTCAGCCCCTCGACAAGAATCAGACCTATCAGGCGCTGGTGATCAGTACCCCGATGGCGCCGCTGGTGGTGCGTTTCGACGGCGACGAAGCGCTGCTGGCGCCTATACGCCAGGCTTGGCTGACGGCCAACAACGGCAAGCCGTTCCGATGTTGGTCCAGGAAGCGACAACCCTGATGAGATCGAGCGGCCGAGATGCGGCTGGAAGCGCTGGCCGCAGAGCGGTGCTATCGCTTGAGCCGCACCAGCGATCCCAATCGACTGGTCGTCGACACCCCCTTCGGCGAATGGGGCTGCCCAAAAGGTCGTTGACAACATGGAGCACATGGCCCGCTGGCAGACCACCTACGAGTTGTCCAACCCCCAGACCCAGCTTAAGGAGAATGACGTCGTATTGGAAGTCTACAGCGTGGACGCCGACGGCAACGAGACGCTGTTCGACGGCGGTGGCGAACTGCAGTTGGCCTACCGTGCACCCGACCAGCCGCCGCGCATCAAAATCAAGATTGCGAACAACTCCGATCGAGGAGCTATATCTGTACCCTGCTCAATCTGACGGCCTCCTACAAAATTCAGGCCGCGCCGACTGTCTGAACACAACAAGGTGATGCCATCCCCAAACAGGGTGGTGAAGCCTGGGTGGCGCAGGGCAATCTACTTACAATGGTGGTACCCGATGACAAGTGGCAGGCCGGGATGACCGAGATCTCGGATCTGCTCAAGGTGATCGCCAGTACCAGCAGCTTCGACGCCCGCTTGCTGGAGCAAGGTGCCCTGGGCACAAGGCTCCGCTCTGGAGAAGACTTCAAAGGACTAGAGCAGCAGACCACCTTGAACCGGCTCATGGCCAAGGTTCAATATCGGGATCTCGATTTTGCGCGGGACGACGACCCCGGTCTATACCGACTGGACGACCAGAAACCTCATTGTATCAACAACGCGTCCGCAGGCCGCGCAGTCGCTGGTCGCCAACGAAGAGATCACGCTGGATCACGGCATCATGCTCAGGAACGACTCAGAGATGACGGCCGTTGCGCGTCTGATGAGCGAGCCTGAGTCGGGGCGCAGCATCAGCGGCAGGACGCTTCCCGACCTGCTACGCAGTGATGCCGCCCAGACCGAACCGTTTGCCCTGAATCCGACCCGCGCTCTGGATGAGCCCGGTCTAAGCGTGTTGGCGCTGGACGATGCCGAAGACTACGCTAGCGTCAGCCCTGAAACGCCGCTGGTGTTGACCGTGCCTGTAAGCTTAGCCGAGGGCGAATATCTCCTGCCCTATGGCTTCGATGGGGAGTTTTATCTACCGCTCGGCCGGGTCACCAGCCGGCAGGAGGGCACCGAGATCACCCTGGAACAGATTGCCGGAGCCGGAACAGACCAAAGACCTGGTCAACTCGATCCGCATCTACTTCCAGAAGGTGATGGCGGACACCATCGGTCTCGAGTCGCCCTATCCGCGGCTGGCTATGGTCGATGAGATAGAGGACCAGCTCGTCTACGACGATGATATGCAGGCGATTGCCAGCCGCGTAAGGAATGCTAGCCGCATCTTGCTCTATATCCACGGCATCATCGGCGAGACGCGCTACATGGCCCCCAGCGCCTGGTCCGGTGAACCTGAAAAGCGGATTGCCGACGACTACGATCTGATTCTCACCTTCGATTACGAAAACTTGGCCACCGGCATCAAGGAGACGGCCGCTGCTCTGCGCAGCAAGCTGATCGAAGCCGGTCTGGGGCCGGATCACGGCATAACCCTCACCATCGTGGCCCACTCCATGGGCGGGCTGGTCGCTCGCTGGTTGATCGAGCATCTCGACGGCGGTGACCAGCATGGTCCAGCATCTCTTCCTGCTGGGCACACCCAACGGCGGTTCGCCCTGGCCCAAGGTTCAGGACTACGCGTTTGGCCTGTTGACCATCGGCCTGAACAGCCTGACCCCGGTTACGTGGCCCGTTACGGCAGTCACGGGCTTGCTGGCCCTCATCGAAAAGCAGGACAAGATGCTGGACGAGATGGGCGTCAATTCATCGTTCCTCAAGGATCTGTCACAAGGACGTGATCCCGGCGTGCTCTACACCATCATCGCCGGCAACAGTTCGATCATCGAGAGCGCCCGGCTAGCAGCAGGATGGCAAGCCCAGCGTGATCGAGCGGTTGCTGGGCAAAGTCAATCTTGCGAAGATGGCGAGTCTGGCCTTCTTCAATCAGCCCAACGATATCGCCGTCAGCGTCAGCAGCATCCTCTCCATCCCCGATGACAGGAATCCGGCGCCGGACAAACATGTAGTCGCCTGCGACCACATCACGTATTTTGGGGCAGATGGCGGCTTGCCGGATCTAAAGCGGATTCTCGTGAATGCATAGTGTTTACAGGGTCATCAATCCTATAATGAATGCCTCTGTGGCTAATGGCCCACGCCCGATCTCTGAGCATATAGTACGGAGTGAACTAAACGTGACTAACAATCCTGCCTCTAACCAACTTGCCTTGCTGATCGCCGCTCCCCATCCCGGCGACGCCGCCATGTACAACGACATGATCGCCATGGCCACCGCTCTTCGACGGCGCGGTCTGCAGGCGGATCACATTCTTAGCTGGCACGGGCCTCTGGACCGACCCTCGACCTCGGCGCTGCTCCAACTGGCTCGACGACCCATGCAAAGCTGGACTACCGGCTCACTCTTCCTTCACTTCAGCGGCCACGGCTTTTGTGAGCCCGAGTCCGGCCTGTCGGGTATCTCCTTCGGTCAATCCGACGGCCGGAAGAGTGAGCACCGCCTCTCCTGGGGGGCATTCTTTGACGAACTAGACGTATCCGACAGGATTCGGGTCTTTCTGCTGCCTGACCTCTGACACTCGAATCTACTGGCGGGCCGTGTGCCCGCCAACGTCGCCGCAATCGTGATGGCAGCCGAGCCCGGGCAAGAGTTTGCATGCCAAGGACACAACTGGGATTTGCCGCCAGGCGACCAAGCCAAATCGCGCGGCGTACTCTCCTATTATGCCGCAGCTGCGCTGCCGGCTGTGTCAACGATGGGCGAATGGTTGATGAGCGTTCTGACCATGGCGCAACACGATGTAGATCGGGGCGCGCTGCCGCCCCTGTATCAACCCCGACTCCAGCTTCTGGGCAGCGCCGATGAGGCGCTGCCATTTGCGTCAACCTGACTGCACCGCTAGATTCGCTGAGGAAGATCAACATGGCGCGTAAACCAAACGACTATCTCAACTTCGACCTGCTCATCACGCAGACGGGCGACGGCTACCGCGCCTACGTCGTCAATGCGCCGGGCGGCGACGCCGACGTGCGCTTCGAATTGCCCTTCTCCGCCGATGAGATCGGCCGGCTGGTCCACGGCGACGGCACGCGCCGGGGAGTGCGTCTGGTCGAGGATAATGCGCCGCCGCCGGTTGACCTGCACGCGCTGGGCGAGCAGCTCTACGTCAGCGTCTTCCGGGAGGAGGTGCGCAGCGTCTTCGTGGCCAGCCAGACCTCCGCCGATGAGCAGGGTCAGCATTTGCGAATCCGCCTGCGCTTCAGCGACGACGCCGTCGACCTGGCCACCCTCCCGTGGGAGATCCTCTTCGACCCCGAGCAGCAGTGTTTTCTGGCCCTGGCCGAGGCGCGACCCATCCTGCGATATCTCTCGCTGCCCCGTCTGTTTTTCCGGTGCTTGTTCGTGTTCGTCCTTATTGAGCACGCTAGCCGTCGTATCGTTCACGTTGCAGTGACCGCTCATCCAACCGATTTTTGGGTTGCACAACAACTGAGAAAAGCAACGTCATAGGGAGAAGGTCCTCGGTGTCTTATCAGATAACGACCGCAAATATGGGAATCGATTCTCCGCAATCACCAAAGCAACTGGTATCAAGGAGATCCGCATACCATTCGGCGCTTCGAACGCGAATGCAATCTGTGAAAGATTTGTTGGTACGCTGCGCCGTGAATGTCTGGATCACATGCTGATTCTCAACCAGAGACATCTCCATGCAGTCACACGCGAGTTCGTTAAGTATTACAATACCGAGCGACCGCACCAAGGCATCGGTCAAACCATCCCGATTTCACAGTCTGACCATCATGATTCGGGCATGGTTGTTGCAATGCCCATTCTTGGTGGATTACATCATGATTATCCGCGTGCAGCTTGACCAGATTTCTAGCGGATGACCCAAGTAGCCAGTACGGGCCGATATGACGTTTCTGCTGGGCAGCCTGCAGCAGTTGGCCAGCCGCCATGAGTTGAGTTTGCTGCTGGTAGATTGTGAGCATTATGGGGAGTGACGAAATGAAGAGGATCAGGAGAACACGAGCCTTTGGGGCCTC
>CAWEEJ010000028.1:0-35363 GCA_963807905.1 uncultured Chloroflexia bacterium
TGCATCGATCTCACTGTAATTCCCAGCGAAAACAGATGTGGCCATGCGCCAAAGCGCCTATTCGATCTATCTTATCATCGCCGGAGTCGCAGCATTCTGCTTTAGCGTCACCTTTACAACCAGCGCCATTTATCGCTTCGAGGCCGCCGGCCTTAATCCGCTTCAACTCATTTTTGTAGGCACCACGCTGGAACTGGCTGTCTTCCTTTTTGAAATCCCAACGGGAATCGTGGCCGATGTCTACAGTCGTCGGCTGTCCGCCTTGATCGGTTTTGCACTGATCGGCTGTGGTTTTCTGGTTGAAGGAGCCTGGCCCCTCTTTGCAACGATTCTGCTGGCGCAGGTGATCTGGGGCGTTGGTTACACCTTTACCAGCGGTGCGCTCGATGCCTGGCTGGCTGATGAGATCGGTGAAGCACGCTTGGCAGGCGCTCTCTTGCGGGGCGCCCAGTTTGGGCAAGCGGGCTCGTTTGCCGGCATCTTCGTGGGCGTTTGGCTGGCCAGCTTTCGCCTCAGTCTCCCCTATCTGGTGGGTGGCAGCGGTCTCCTGGTATTGGCGCTTTACCTGCTCATCGCAATGCCTGAGACAGCCTTTACCCAGGTCGCTGCAGAAGAGCGGCAAACCCTGGCCGGCTTGAGCACGACATTGCGTCAGGGAATGAGTGTCATTCGCAACAGCCCGATGTTGCAAACAATGCTGGCTGTGGCCCTCTTCTACGGCCTCTCCAGTGAAGGAATCGATCGTCTCTGGGAGGCGCACCTACTGGAGAACTTTGATCTGCCCGGGTTGGGCGCGCTCGAGCCCATCTACTGGTTCGGAATCGTCAACGGCTGCGTCATGCTGTTGACGATTGGCAGTACTGAGTTGCTGCGGCGGCGCGCGGATTCCCTTGATGGCCGACGGCTTGCGCTCCTGCTCGCAGCCATGACGTCCGTACTGATCGGCGGACTCCTGATCTTTGGCCTGGCGCCAGTCTTCGGCATAGCAATCGGCGCCTACGTGACCCTGGCGGTGGTCCGCAGCACCATGTCGCCCCTCCTCGCCACGTGGTACAACCGCGGCATCCCTTCCCCCGTACGTCGCCACTGTCCTGTCGACCATCGGCCAGATGGATGCCATCGGGCAAGTGGTTGGCGGACCGCCCCTGGGCGCCTTCGCGACGCGCTTTGGTCTACGTGCAATGTTTGCCCTCATCGCCCTCTTGCTAACCCCGGTCCTCGCTCTCTACGCCAGAGCCATTTCACTGACTGAACGAAGGGGAAAAGTCGACTAGAAATGGTCCATTTGGCTTGACGAATCCGGGCATGTTGTAGTATATAGATGATGGGCTATGTGGTACGGATATACCAGCCTTCGTCGCAACAAGAAAGAAAGCGTTCAATCTTTCCATCGATCCCAATGGCGTACTGACGGCTCCAAAATCAGTTTTCTGGGTTCATCACAGCCGATCAGTACGCTGAGGCACAATCCTCTGCTGACCAATGCACCCCCACACCCAACCGAATACTCGGTAAAGCCAATGGTCTGCCATACGTCGGTGGAGCGTCGGCCACTTCTACCTGCTGGGCGGCGCACCGTCATACCTTGTTGGCCCGTCTATGTGGGTTGCATTGAATCTTGACCGAGTACAATCACTTTAGGAGGGGATGCACCATGCACCCAAACCGATCGACAATTCGCCTTATTGCTTCAATCTTCTTTGCCTTCACCCTGCTCAGTGGGTTTGGCCTGGCCTTACACACGTCTGTCCAGGCGGCAGATCCGCCCAATCAGCCCTTTGATCTGATCTACGAAGCCAACAACGTCTACTACCGCGGCTTTCAGGATGGACTGGGCATGCTGGGCCAGAATGAAGGCACCCTGAATAACGTCACTCTAAACGGCACACAGATTGTCAAGGCCTATCTCGTCTGGGCCGGGTTGGGCCGGGATAACAACGGTGTGACCTTTGCCCGCAATGCAGAGACGCCTATTGCGATTACGCCCGACTATGTCTGGAACAACGATACATTTGGCGGCAGCACGTGGGGCTGCTGCGGTGGAGAACTGAGCGTCTACGCCGCTGACATCACAGACGAAGACATCGTCGAGATCGGCACCAATTCGTATACGCTGGGCGACATGGCGATCACCCATATCGACAACAACGCACCAGTCGAAGAGAACTGGGGCTATAGCCTGCTGGTGATCTTCGAAGATCCCACGCTGCCGCAACCGCGCGACATTTTTATCAAGCTCGGCAACGATGGCCTCTTTGCAAACTGGACGGGCCTGATCGGCCCCAACAGTGACGTCCAGTGCCTGGCATTCGACCCCAGTGACCAGCCGCGCAAGGCCAACTTCAATGTCATCGTTGGCGGCGTTGAAAATGAAATGCGCCCGAACGCGCTCTGGGGGCTGTCTGGAAACGCAGATTATGTCGATGCAAATAGCCAAGGCGGCACCTGGAATCAGGCCTCGGGGCTGATTCACCTGCCGCCCAATATTGTGGGCATTGATGGCGTGGGCGGCACAGAGATTGACGGCCCCTTCGATGAGACAGAAACGGTTCTAGACCCACCCTTCCAGGATCGCAACGGCGATGAATGGGATGAGTACCAGCGCTTTGATGTCGAAATTGCGCCCAACGAAGACTGGGTTTGCGTTCAGGTTGAGTCGGCCAGCCAAAGTAGTCGCCCCGATCTGCCGCCGGTGGTGCCCGACTCCCCCATCAACGAAAATGTGCCTGCCAGCATTGGCTTCATGGGCTTCATCGGCGTCATTGACTCCCCCTTGGCGCCGGCGATCGACATCGTTAAGAAGACCAACGGTCAGGACGCCAACGATCCTGACGGTGCTGACGTACCGACCATTACGCCGGACGGTCAGGTCATCTGGACCTATGAGGTCACCAATATCGGGACCGTTGACATCCCCGAAGCGGACATTACCGTCACGGATAGCGTCGAAGGCGACGTAACGCAGATCATCGACAAGGGCGATGGCGACGCGATCCTGGCGCCAGACGAGACGTGGATCTATGAGCTCCAAGGCACAGCCATCAATACGGCCAACCCGCCGGCAGGTCAGAATCTGACCCTGGTTCCCAACGTTTGTACCCAGGATGGCACAGTCTCACCGCCGAGCACGGCCTATACCAACATCGGCACCGTTACCATCCCGACCATGAGTGATAGCGGATCCGTCCAGCTACTGCAACCCACCGTCGACTCCGGCGATCGACATCGTTAAGTTGACCAATGGTCAGGACGCAAACGATCCCGACGGTGCTGACGTGCCGACCATTACACCGGGAGGTCAGGTTGTCTGGACCTATGAGGTCACCAATATCGGTACCGTTGACATCCCCGAAGCAGACATCACCGTCACGGATAGCGTCGAAGGCGACGTGACGGTGATCATCGACAAGGGCAATGACGACGCGGTGCTTGCACCAAACGAGACGTGGATCTATGAGGCCCAAGGCACCGCCATCAATACGGCCAACCCGCCGGCAGGTCAGAATCTGACTCTGGTTCCCAACGTTTGTACCCAGGATGGCACAGTCTCACCACCGAGCACGGCCTATACCAACGTCGGGACCGTGACGATTCCGTCGATGGAGGCGACCGACCCATCAAGCTACTGTAACCCTGGGCCTGACCCGGCGATCGACATCATCAAATTCACCAATGGTCAGGACGCAAATGACCCGAATGGGGGTGATGTGCCCTTCATTCCGCCAACTGGCCAGGTGGTTTGGACCTACGCAGTGACGAACGTCGGCGTCATTGACATTCCCGAAGCGGACATCACTGTCACGGATAACATCGAAGGCGCTGTCACACAGATTATCGACAAGGCCGACGGCGATACCATATTGACGCCCAATGAGACGTGGATCTACGAACTCATGGGCACGGCCATCGACTTGACGGCCCCACCCAGCGACCCGAACCTGGTCATCGTCGACAACGTCTGTACCCTGGACGGTACCATCGGTCCGGCATCGAGTGCGTACACCAACATCGGCACGGTCACGATCCCGACCATGAGCGCAGAGGATCCGTCCAGTTACTGCGGTCCGACGGAGACTGCTATTGACGAACCCGATGCTCCCGCTCGCCCGGACAACGGCGTGCAGATCTTCATGCCGATCACGATCCGGTAGGGGAGTGCGGAATGCGGAATTGATCAGCGCCGCTGCTGCATAAGAGAATAAGAGAGGCCCGCATCGGTGCGATGCGGGCCTCCTTTATTGGTGGCGGTGAATCGAGACTTGCTACATCGCCCATTCACCATTTTCAATTCCTCGTTCTTCATTCACCGTTAGCCATAGAATTACTCCATCGCAACGCCAAGCGACTTGGCCTCCTTGTGGGCCCACTCGGGGATGGGCGTGGGCGCGGCCAAGGGGGGCAGGTCGGCCAATGCCTCTGGCGTGGCGTCAACGTGAAGTTCCTTCGACAGCCGGTCGACCACCGTCTTGAGCACCTCGACGCGGGCGAAATATTTATCGTTGGCGGGAATGATGGTCCAGGGCGCTTGCGCCGTCGTCGTCTTGATCAGCATATCTTCGACCGCCTCTTCGTAGATGCCCCACTTTTCGCGGTTACGCCAATCTTCATCGGTCAGCTTCCACGCCTTGTGCGGACGTTCGCGTCGATCTTCAAAGCGTCGCAACTGCTCCTCGGGGCTGACGTGCATCCAAAACTTGAAGAGAATTGTGCCAAAGCCGACAAGTTGCTGTTCGAACTGACGTATTTCCCGGAAGGCGCGCCGCCACTCATCTTCGGTGCAGAAGCCTTCGACGCGCTCGACCATCACGCGACCATACCAGCTGCGATCAAAGATTGCGATCTCACCCCGGGGCGGCAGACGACGCCAGAAGCGCCAGAGATAATGCTTGTCGGCATCATCCCCCTTGGGCGCAGCAATCGGATGCACCTTGTAGCCGCGCGGATCCATCCGTTCCGTAAGCCGCTTGATGGCCCCGCCCTTGCCGCCCGCGTCCCAGCCTTCGAAAACAAGCACAACCGGGCGCTGTTGGCGATGGAGATGATACCCCAGCAAGCGGGCCGCGGTCTGATAGTGATTGAGCTGATGGCGATACTCGCCTCTTTCCAATCGTTGGCTCAAATCCACGATCTCAAGCATTGTCACCCTCCTGCTCGTTTACAAGTTCATCGTCCGACGAAGCAGCGGCTTCAGGTTCACTTGCAGCCGGCTTTGCGCCATCAGAAACATCCTGCTCTTTCGCCTTGCGCGCCTTCTTCGCGACCGGCCGCTTGGCGTCTTTTTTGGACGCCTTCGCCTTCTTGCCGGCTGCTTTCGCTTTTTCAGCCCGCTTCTCCAACGCTTTGGGCGACGGCCACTCCGTTACATCCATGTCCAGGGCCTCTTCCAGGCGAGCGATTAGCAGGGAAAAGATCGCATAGGTCTTGTAGTGCTTATGAGTCGACGGAATCACATCCCACGGGCCATATTCAGTATTGGTGCTGTTGAGCATATCCTCCACGGCCGCGTAGTATTCATCATACTTCCGATGATGCTCCCAATCCTCGGCAGTCACTTCCCAAGCGGTGCTGGGATCCTGTGTCAGCGTGACAAAGCGGCGCAGCTGTTCGTCCTTGGGAATATGCAGCCAAAATTTGAGGATTACCGTGCCGTCATCGGCCAGCGTCCGCTCAAAGGCATTGATCTCCTCATAGGCCCGAATCCAGTCGGGGATGGGCGTCAGGCCCTCGACTCGCTCCACAAGCACCCGGCCATACCAACTGCGGTCGAAAATCGCCATTTGGCCACGGCGCGGGATGTCCATCCAAAAACGCCAGAGCCAGGGCTTCTGCTTCTCGTGGGTGCGGGGCGCCTGCGTTGCCAGCACCTTGAACCCGCGCGGATCCAGCCGCTCGGTCAGCAGGCGGATGGCCGTGCCTTTACCGGCAGCATCCCATCCCTCGAAGACGATCATGACCGGTATCCCGCGATCAAAACACTCGCTCTCCAACTCATACAGCCGTTCCATCTGCCTCTTCTTGATCTGCTTATAGGCCTTCTTGGAAAGCTTCTGTGTGAAGTCAGCCTTGGTCAACTGGCTCTCGTCACCATTTCCCATATATGGATTCCCCCTCCTGGTCCGGTCTATTGTTGAAGATACAACGTGTAAAATATGGCACTATGCGGGCCGCTTGAAGTAGACTGCACGCTCGTTGCGACCGGAACTGGCAATGCCGGTCATCTCCCAGCCCTCACGCCCCAGGCGAGCCAATTCGTCGCGGAAGAGCGGACCGTCTTTCCAGCCGTCAACTTCTACGCCGTCAACATAGCGCACGCGCCAGCCCCGGTAGTCACGGAGCGTGAGTTCGCGATAGAGCCATACGACTTTCCTGGCTGCGGCCTTGGTCGCGCCCGCCTTCTTGGGGCCAGGCTTGGCTGCACCGTGCGGTGCGCCGACGGTAGGCAGCGGCTTGCGCGCCGCCACAGGCGCTTCGCTCGGTAGCGGGTCAACGCCGGCGCCAAGCACTTCGCTCAGGACATCGGGCGTCTTCTTCCGACTACTCATCGGCCACTATCCTTTCCGTCAACGCCCGGTAATCTTCGGCGCCAGGCGAACGGCGGGCATATTCGTAGATGCTCTGGCCATAGCCCGGCGCTTCTGACAGGCGCACGTTGTAGCGGATCGGGTCGCAGACGCTCTCCCCAAAGTATTGCTGCAACTGCACGAGAATTTCGTCAGACTTTTTCACCCGCCGGTCCATAAAGGTCGGAACGACGTAGCGCAGGGACAGATCATTATGGTACTGCTGAATTGTCTGGACGCTGCGCGTAAACTCCAGGAGACCCTGCAGGGCCAATACTTCCAGCGCCACGGGGGCAAGCACTTCATCGGCATAGAAGAGCGCATTGATGGTGAGTGCGTCCCAACCAGGTGCGGTATCAATAATCACGTAGTCAAAACGGTCGTTGAAGGGCGTGAGCGCCTCGCTCACCGTGCGCTCGCCGCCAAAATCCTTGCGCGCAATCAGCCGCTTGAGACCCGCCAGGCTGGTGCCGCCGCCCAGCATGGCCAGATTCTCACGCGCCTGAATAATCACGTCTTCAGGCGGTGCATCCCCCGCCACCAAATCAGCTACCCCGGCGTCGTGGCGAATGCCCAGCGTTTTGGCCACTTGATCCTGGGTATCCAGGTCGACAATCAACACGCGCCGCCCTGCCGTAGCCAGCCCGGCAGCAAGATTGACGGCGGTGGTGGTCTTCCCCACACCGCCCTTTGACAGCGCAACGGCAATCCTGCGCATGAGGCTTCCTTCCATCCGGCAAGTTGAGGCAATCGGTTTGACGTGATCCAGACGGATTATGGGCGACCGGCATTCAGACGCTGTCGTCTTTCGGTTCCGGTGCTCCGTCGCTGGCCTATTATAACAGAAAACCAGCTGGTATAATGAGGCGGCCAAAACGTAAAGTCAACGCAATGAATAAGTCAGTATACGGAGCAACGGATGAGTGACGAAAATGTGAGGCCGATCGATTCCGCTGCGCTTCTGAAGGAACTGTTGGAGAAGTTTGCCGTCGCCGAAGCCAGCTGGCTTAGCAGCGTACGCCCGGATGGCCGGGTCCATGCCGCACCGATCTGGCACGTCTGGCACGAAGGGGCCGCCTACATTTGCACGCCAGACAGTGCCGTGCGCACCCGCAACCTGGCCGCCAATCCAAGCATAAGTCTCACCCTGCCCGATCCGTACGATGTCTTCATCATCGAGGGCACGGCAGCGCTGGCGCTGGAGATGAAAGAGACGCTGCAGCCGTTCTTCTACGCCAAGTACGACTGGGATATCACCGAAGACGCGGAGTACAACATTCTGCTCGCCATCACGCCGCGTAAGATCCTGGCCTGGGGCGAGCACGGCGCAGGACGATGGCACTTCTAGTGGACGCTCCCTTCCCGGTCGACCTCCAGGTCCACAGCACCTGCTCCGACGGTACCGACACGCCGGCGGCGCTGGTGGCGAAAGCCGCCCGGCTGGGCGTGCGCGTGCTGGCGCTCACCGATCACGACAGCGTGCTGGGCATTGACGAGGCCCTTGCTGCCGGCGCTACCCATGGCGTCGAGATTGTGCCGGCGCTGGAGTTCAGCACTACGGCCGATACCGCACGCGATCTGCTCGATATCAACATTCTCGGCTATGGCATCGATCACCAACACCCAGCACTGTGCTCGACCCTGACGCGAGTAATCGAAAGCAGGGTCGAACAGAAGGTGCGCCAGGTGGAACGCCTGCAGGGCTACGGCATCGACGTGCCGGTCGATGAGGTGTTGGCCGAGGCGCTGGGCGTTCCCGGCCGCGTCCATATCGCACGCGTCGCGCTACGGCGGAATCCCGAGCGCTTCGCCGACATTGACGACGTCTTCCGCCAGTTTCTGGCCACCGATGCGCCCAATTCGGTTTATGTGCGGCGCACGTTTAGCCTCAGTGTCTTCGACGCCATCGCGCTGACCCATGTCGCCGGCGGTCTGGCGGTCCTGGCCCATCCAGGCAGCTATGTGCGTATCCCAAACATTGACAGCGTGATCGAACGCCTGGCCATGGCCGGCCTCGACGGTCTGGAGGTGTGCTACACCTATGGCCAGAACCGCGGCCACAAGGGCGCGTCTTCCGTTGCGGTCGCCAAAGTCGTCGCCCATTTTGACGCCCTCGCCGATGCCTGCGGCCTTTTCAAAACCGGCGGCAGCGACTATCATGGCACAACCAAGCCGGGCATTGAGATCGGCCAGGCCGGACTGACAGAGACAGAATGGGGAGTTGTCAATGATCGATTGACAACTGGCAATCTCCCATCAGCAATCGACCATTGATTATTGACAATTGACTATGAACCTTCCTCCCCGCCCAACCTGGATTGAGATTTCACGCAGCGCGTTGGTCAACAACGTGACGGCGGTGCGGCGTCTGCTGGCGCCATCATGCCGGCTGATGGCTGTCGTCAAGGCCAACGCATATGGCCACGGTGCAGCCGAGGTGGCGCGCATTGCGCTGGACGCCGGCGCCGCCATGCTGGCCGTCGCCTCCCTATCCGAGGCGCTGGAGCTACGCCGTGCCGGCATTGATGCGCCCACGCTGGTGCTGGGCTACACGCCCGGTCACCTGGCAGGCGTCGCGGTGGCGCATGACGTGCGCCTCACCGTCTATGACCGGGCCGATTTGGCCGACCTGAATGAGGCGGCACGCGCGCGCCAACTCCCGCTGACGGTTCACGTTAAGGTGAATACGGGCATGAACCGCCTGGGCGCCGCGCCGGACGATGTCGTGCCTTTCATGTTGGACGTGTTGACGCTGGATCACCTGCGCATCGAAGGCCTCTACACCCACTTTGCCACGTCGGACGACGCGGACAAGCGCCACGCCTGGGAACAGTTTGCGCGCTTTGAGACCGTGCTACAGGCAGTGGAAGCGGCCCAAATTCGTCCGCCCATCGTCCATGCGGCCAACTCCGCCGCGCTGCTCACCATGCCCGCCACCCATCTCGACATGGTACGCTCCGGCATCGCCATCTACGGCCTCGATCCCGACGCCGAGGCCACGCCGGTGCCGGCCCAATTTCGTCCGGCTCTGAGTTGGAAGGCCCAAATCGCCCAGGTGCGGCAGCTGCAGCCGGGCGACGCCGTGAGCTATGGCCGGGAGTTCATCGCCGAATCGCCCATGACCGTCGCCGTCATTCCCGTGGGCTATGCCGACGGCTTTCCGCGCAAGCCCTATCACTGGGGCAGCGTGCTGATCAACGGCCAGCCCGCACCGATCCTGGGGCGCGTCTGCATGGACCAGACCATCGTCGATGTGACTGCGATCGTGGCCGCCGATGCGACGGTGGAGATGGGCGACGAAGCCGTGATCATCGGCCGCCAAGGCGAGGCCGAAATCAGCGCCGAAGAGGCGGGCCGCCGCATCGGCACCATCAACTACGACGTCACCAGCCGCATTTTGGCTAGGGTGCCGCGCTTGCTGGTCGAGTAGGGTCTCGACAGAAGGCGGGGTAACTGGCCAGGATGGGCCGCGGATGCCGCGGCCTATGCTTTTCCAACAATCGGAGCCTCTATGCTCGACCCACAATTTTTAACCGTCCGTGAGTTGGCCGCAGCAATCCAGCGGCGGGAGATTACGGCCGAGGCGGCAGTGCAGGGCTGCCTTGACCGCATCGCGGCGCTCAACCCGCAGATCAACGCGACGACGGTTCTGGCCCAAGAGGCGTTGACCCGGGCACGGAGTTGTGATGATGACCTGGCGCGGGGCATCAGCCGCGGCCCCCTGCATGGCGTGCCCTTTACGGCCAAGGACATCTTCGCCACGCTCGGCACCACCAGCGTGCTCGACGAACGCATGCGCCGCCGTACGCCGCCTCAACGGAACGCCACGGTGATCACGCGCCTGCGCGGCGTCGGCGCCATCCTGCTCGGCAAGAGCAACGCGCCGCCCAACGGCCACGGTCACGACACTGAAACGGCCTACACCGGACGCACGCTCAACCCCTACAATCTCGCCTGCACGCCCGGCGGCAGCAGTGGCGGGGAAGCCGCTCTGGTGGCAGCAGGCGGTTCACCATTAGGATTGGGCAGCGATCAGCGCGGGGGCTTGCGCGTGCCCGCACACTTCTGCGGCGTGGCCACGCTCAAGCCAACGATCGGTCGGGTGCCCAATACGGGCGCCTACAACCACCCCGGCGGCATGAGCGACCAACGCAGCCAAATTGGCCCCATCGCACGCAGCGTCGAGGACCTGATCCTTGTCCTCCCCTTGCTGATCGGACCGGACGGCATGGATACAGGCGTGGTGCCCATGGTCTGGCGCGATCCCGCGGCCGTGCGGTTCAGCGAGCTGCGCGTGGCCTATTTTCTCAGCGATGCCGCCGTGCCGGTGACGGCGGAAGTTGGCCGCGCGCTGGGCGATGCGGTGCAGGCGCTGGCCCGGGCCGGCGTCACCTTGGATGAGATGCAGCCAGCGGACTTCGTCGCCGAGAGCGCCACGGTCGATCACTACCTGCAGGATATCGCCGGCATCCCGGGCCGCGAGGTGGTGGAGACCTATACGGAGTGGGACGCCTTCCGCACGCGCATGGCCCAGTTCATGCAAGAGTATGACGCGCTGCTCTGTCCGGTCGCGGCAACGGCTGCGCCGCCCTTCCGCGAGCAGGATCGCCAACGTTTTGCCTATACCGTGCCCATCAGCCTGACCGGCTATCCGAGTGCAGTCGTGCGCGTGGGACAGAGCGCGGATGGCCTGCCGATCGGCGCTCAGATTGCTGCGCAACCGTGGCGCGAAGATGTTGCCCTGGCGCTGGCACAACTGCTGGAGCAAAGCCTGGGCGGCTGGCAGAAGCCGCCGCTTTAGAGTCAACGAGTTACCGCAACGAATCGCATTGGAGCCCGGTTGTGTCTGGAATTCTGAGTAGCCTGCCGATCGAAATGCTGGCCATGTTTGGGATTGCCCTGCTCATCAGCGCAGGCGGTTTTCGCCGTTTCGTCTACTTTGTCAGCCTGGGCTTTGCGTTTTCGATTGCGGCCATGGCGGCCGTCTCACTCTGGATTTTCCGCAGCACGCTCGATTGGCTGACGGCGCTGCAGTGCCTCTTGCTGCTATTGTATGGTCTGCGGCTGGGCATCTTTCTGGCGCGCCGGGAAATGAAGCCAGGCTATCGCCGCGAGCTGGACGACGCCCAGGAACGCGCCAGCGGCATCACCTTCGGGATCCAGATCATGACCTGGATCAGCGTGGCCCTGCTCTACGTAGCGCTCTTTAGCCCGGCGCTCTTTAACCTGGATTTCCAACGCAGCACCGGGACGACGCCTACCCCGTGGCTGCTCAGTCTGGGCATACTGATCATGGCCGGCGGCCTCGCGCTGGAAGCACTGGCCGATCATCAGAAATCGGCCTACAAGCAGGAGCACCCCGATCGCTTCTGCGACGTGGGTCTCTACCGCTGGGTGCGTTGCCCCAACTACCTGGGTGAGATCATCTTCTGGAGCGGCAACTTTATCGCCGGCATCGGCGCGTACAACCACTGGCTGCGTTGGATCATCTGTGCCGTTGCGCTGGTCTGCATGATTCTGATCATGATGGGCTCAACCAAGCGGCTGGAGAGCAAGCAGGATGGACGGTACGGCGAACTGGAGGCTTATCAGCAGTATCGCGCCAGCGTACCGGTCCTCTTTCCCTTCATCCCGCTCTACAGTTTGCAAAAAGCCCGGGTCTACTTGGAATAATTGACAATCGGCAATTGACAATCGGCAATTGTCAATTTGTGAGGAGAGAGCATGTCTGACTTCACCGGCCCCATGACGCCGTGGCCTGAGTTAGCGCCGTACGCACAGAGCGTTGCGCTGCCCAAAACCAACCAAACCCTCTTCACCTTTCAAGCCGGTGATCCGACCGCGCCGCCGGTGCTGTTGATTCATGGGTTGGGCGACGAGGCGGATACCTGGCGTCATCTCATTCCCGCGCTGGCCGCGCAGCAGCGGGTGGTCGCGCTCGATCTGCCCGGCTTTGGCCGCAGTGACCAACCGGATATCGACTACACACCCGACTTTCTGCAACGCACGCTGCTGGAACTGATGGACGTGCTCGGGCTGGACGACGTCCTGCTCATCGGCAACTCGTTGGGCGCGATGTTGGCCCAGAGCCTTGCACCCAAGGCGCCGGAACGCATCCGTGGCCTGGCGCTGCTCGACGGTACGCTGGTGGCCCAGGGCAGTCGGACCAATCTGCCCATGCTGCTCTTTGCCATGCCCAAGCTGGGCGAATATCTTTACACCCGCCTGCGCAAAGATCCCGACGCGGCCTATGCGTCGCTGCGTCCCTTCTATTTCGACCTCGACGCGCTGCCCCAGGCCGATCAGGATTTCCTCTACATGCGCGTCAACCAGCGGGTGTGGAGCGACGGCCAGCGGCGCGCCTATTTCTCGGTCCTGCGTAGTGTGGGGCCGTGGCGGCGCAAGCTGCAGGGCGGGCTGCCCAAGCTGCTGGAAATGGTCACCACGCCCACCCTTGCCATCTGGGGCGAAGCCGATCAGGTCATGCCCGTGGCCAATGGTCGTGCGCTGACCGAGTTGCAGGCGAGCGCACAGCTTATCACCATTGCCCGGGCCGGTCACCTCCCCCAGCAGGAACGACCGGACGCTGTGCTCGACGCACTGCGCATCAGCGGCCTGATTGAGTAATGCAATACCAACCGGATCGACGAGAGTCAGCGCCGGTTGAGCCTGTCGAAACCAAGCGGGTCGCCGTCCTAAATGGCGATTCCGTCAACGTCGCCCCCCAACCGAGGGCCATGCGTCCACACAACCCGTTCGCACGGGGCGTGCTCACTAAGCGAGCGAATTGGCGCAGAATGAACGATGCTGTACCGCCCCTTAGAGCACATCTGGCTCATCTCCGCGCACCAGCGGCTGAGCGTCGGCGACGAGCAGGCTGGCAACGCGGCCGGCGCGCTGAACAAGGCCTTCAACCAGCACCAATGGCTCACCGCGCAAGACCAGGCGCAGCCGCTCATAGACCGGCGGCTTAACCACCAGATCGAGCAGCCCGCTCTCATCTTCCAGCGACATGAACAGAATGCCCTTGGCGGTGGACGGACGCTGACGTACGACGATCAGCCCGGCCACACGCGCCCGCTGCCCCGCCTTGGCCTGCTTCACCTGCCAGGTGCTCAACACCCGTGCCCGGCGCAAAGCCGGACGGTAGTGAACCATGATCTGCTGCTGAGCCGAATGGCCCAACAGTTCGTACTCCCAGGCAGTCTCCTCCAGTGCCGCCAGCTGTGGCAGGCTGGCGGCAATCGCCGGCAGCGGCAGATCAAATTCGTCGGGCCGGTAGTCGATCTCACCCAGCTGCCAGAGCAGCGCCCGCCGCTCGCCCAACGTGTCGAGCACGCCGGCGCGAATCAGGTTGCGCAGGGTGTCGCGATCCAGGCGCGTGCGGATGCAGAGGTCACGCAAATCGGCAAAGGGCGCGTCGTCCCGCGCCGCAACAATACGCGCCCCGCCCGCTTCGCCCAGGCCATCGACCGCGACCAATCCCATGCGCAGCGCGAGCTTGCCGCCGTCGCGCTCGAGACGATAGTCCCAATCGCTGCGGGCAATGTCCGGCGGCAGCGTCTCAACGCCGTGACGGCGGGCATCACCGAGGATGACTTCGGTTGAATAGAAGCCCATGGGCTGCTGATTGAGCAGCGCACAGGTAAAGGCGGCCGGATGATAGCGCTTGAGCCAGAGCGTCTGGTAGGCGATGAGGGCAAAGCCGGCGGCATGGCTCTTGCAGAAGCCGTAGCCGGCGAAACCGCGCAGCTGGTCGAAGACCCGGCCTGCGGTCTCCCCGTCCATGCCGCTGGCCTGCGCTCCCTCCAAGAAGCGCTCAGCCAGCACGGCCATGGCCTCGTCCGACCGGTTGCGCGAGAGCGCACGCCGCAGCAGATCGGCCTCGCCGGGTGAAAAGCCGGCCGCGGATATTGCCACGCGGATGGCCTGCTCCTGAAAGAGCAGCACGCCCAGGGTCTCCTTCAACACCGGCTCGAGACTGGGATGCAGATAGGCGACCGCCTCCTCACCCGCACGCCGCCGCAAGTAGGGATGAACCGCACCACCCTGAATCGGGCCGGGACGGACGATGGCGACCTCAACAATGATGTCCTCAAAGCACGCCGGCTTGAGCCGGGGCAACATCTGTTGCTGGGCGCGGCTCTCGACCTGAAACGCACCGATGGTGTCGCCGCGCTGGAGCATGCGGTAGATGACCGGATCATCCAGCGCCAGCGCATCCAGGTCGGGCGCGCCCGCGCCCTGCTCAGCAATGTAACCCAGCGCCTGGGTAATCAACCCCAACGTGCGCAACCCCAACAGATCGATCTTGATCAGGCCGGCGTCCTCCACGCTCTCCTTGTCCCACTGGGCCACGATGCGCCCCGGCATGGTCGCCGGCTCCAGCGGCACAACCGTGGCCAGCGGCTGCGCGGTGATGATCATGCCGCCCGAGTGGATGGCAAGGTGGCGCGGGCAGCCGTCGATCTGACGCATGAGGGCAAAGAGCATGGTCAGCGGCGCGATCTGCTCCCCTTCGCCCGCGGCCGGAAATGTTGCCGCCAGCTGATCTGCCGCGGCCTGCGGCGAGTTTGTATCGAGCTGCTTCGCCAGTCGCTCCAGGGTTGCGGGCGGAAAGTCCAGCGCCTTGCCCAGATCGCGCAGGGCGCTGCGTGCGCGGTAGGTAACGACGTTGCAGACCATGGCGGCATGCTCACGGCCATAGCGCTCATAGACGTACTGAATCACCTCCTCGCGGCGATCGGCGGCAAAGTCGATGTCGATGTCGGGCGTGGTGAACTTATCGGCCGAGAGAAAGCGCTCGAAGAGCAAGTCATGCTGCAGCGGGTCGATGCTGGTGATTTCCAACAGATAGGCCACGATCGAGTTGGCGGCCGAGCCCCGCCCCTGGCAGCGGATGCCTGCGTCGCGGGCGAAGCGCATGATGTCCCAAACGATGAGAAAGTAGCCGGCAAGTTCTGCGCCCTGGATAACGGCCAGCTCATGGGCCAGCTGGCTGAGCACGGCCGGCGTCAGGTCCGGATAGCGCCGGGGCAGATTTTTGTGGCAGAGCTGGTAGAGATAGGCAAACTCGCTGCGGCCGTCGGGCGTGGCAAAAGCGGGCAAGCGACGATCGGAGAAGTCGATCACGGCCTGGCAGCGCTCGGCAATGGCCAGCGTGTTCACCACAGCGTCCGGCGCGTGCTGGAAACGTCGGGTCACCAGCGCAGGCGCAGAGAGCGCATAGTTGCTGTTCAGCGGCAGGCGTCCAGCGCGACGGGCCTGGGTGAGTGACTCATTGTGCTGAATGGCGATGAACGCGTCGCGCAGGCGGCTCTCGGCCTGGGTTGCGTAGTGAACGTTGCCAGTTGCGACCAGGGGGAGCTGCAGGCGTCGAGCCAGCTCAGTCAGGCGATGATTCAAGCGGTCATCGTCAGGCCGCTGATGATGCTGCACCTCGACGTAGCAGCGTCCGTCGTCAAAGATGTCGCGCAGCCGACCCGCCGCCTGCAGGGCCGCAGCCGCATCGCCCGCCAACAGCGGCGCGGCCACGGGTCCCTGGCGGCAGCCGCTCAGGGCAATCACGCCGTCGTTCAGCTCAGCCAGCCGTGCCCAGCTCAGTGCGGGCGCGACCTTGCCCGGCCACGCGGCGGGATCATCGGAAAGGGATGCGGGCATCTGGTCCAGGCGTGCGGCGGTCACCAGGCGAGAGAGATTGGCGTAACCCGTCCGGGTTGCGGCTAGCAGCGTCAGATGCCCGCCGTCATCCAGCGTGACTTCCGCACCGAGAATGGCCTGGAGGTCAGCCGCCCGCGCCGCCTGCTGAAAGCGGACCGCGCCGGCCAGGCTGTCGTGATCGGTCAGCGCCAGGGCCGTGATTCCCAACGCACGCGCCCGCGCCGCCAGCGCTTCGGGCGACGATGCGCCGTCCAGGAGGGAAAAATAGCTATGGCAGTGCAACTCGGCAAATTGACAAGGATCGGTTGACGGTTGCCCGCTGTCAATCGATCTGCGCTCAATCATAGATCTTCGCCACGTACCAGCCCTGTTCAAGCAGGTCGAAATAGATCACGCAGAGAAGGCCGCTGGTGGTAATCACAGCAAAATAGTCGCGCCAGACGCGGCCCTCTTCACTCCACCAGTCGCTGTCGATCTGCCAGCGCTGTTGGATCTGCTGGAGCCGATGGCTGCGGCCCTGCCAGACAAAGCGCAGCGGCCGGCCCTGGCTGTCGGTTACCATGTTGATGGGCTCGCCCGCAGGCCAAAGGCGGGTCACGACAGCGCGTGCAGGACGCTGCGCCGCGCCGCAATGGGGTGGTGCGCATCGGCGACGTGAGTCTGAAAGAAGATGCCGCCGTAGCGTCCGGCCAGCTCTGCTGCGAGCGGCTGCAAGGGGCTTTTGGTCTCGTCTGCCTCTGCGTCTTGCGCAGGCAGCAGCTCGGGCAAGAGCGCCAGCTGGCCCACGGGCAATTCGGCCGTCGCCGCGACGGTTATCTGCGCTGTGCCCATTTCATCGGGCCAGGTGAGCGCGGTCAGACGCTCCTCCAGCAGCGCATGGAGGCGGGCCGCGTCCTCAACCGGCCTCACCACGGCCAAATCGAGCGTGCGCGTTGCACCGCAGAGAAAGCGCAGTTCCAGGCGCAGCCGGCTGATGCCCTGGAGCTGCGCGCGCAGTTCATCGAGCACGGGGCGCAGCGCTTCCTCCAGCGCGGCCAGCACGCGCGGCAATCCCGCGCTGGGCGGATCGATGGCGACCTCGAGCGTGCGGGGCGGCGCGGCCAGCGTAGGACTGACCGGACGATCATCGCGGCCCTGGGCCCACTGCTGGGCCAGTACGCCGGCGCGGCCAAAGCGCTGGCGAACGGCGGCCGGCGGCAGCGCGGCAAAGTGCCCCAGCGTGCGAATGCCCAACCAGTGGAGCTGGCGACAGTCGGCCCTGGGCAGCGGCAGCAGCGTAATGGGCAGCGGCGCCAGAAAAGCGACCTCTTGCACCTTGTCAATCAGACGCATGCGTCCCGGCGCCACGCGCACGGCCGCGGCCCGGGCGGTAAATTTGCCCGAATCCCAACCCAGAGCGGGCTGCAAAGCCGCGCCCAGCTCCCCGCGAATCTGCCGCCCCAGCTCGGCTGCCAGCGGCTGCACGGCCGCGCCGGTGCGGGCCACAGGGCGCAGATCGAGGTAGGCCGCGCCCCAGTTCACGCTTTCCACCGGCAGGGCCCAGGCGCCCAGGAGGTCGAGCAGGGCGCTGTGGGCGGCTTGAGCCGCGCCCATGTCACACGAAGTCAGACGCAAATCGGGGCAGCGCGTCAACGCCTGCCGGGGGCGCATCTCCGGCAATACGCCCGCGGCCCGGGCCGGCGGCGAAAGCGCACAGACGCGTTCGTCCGGCCCCAACAGCGCCAGGGGCGCAGAACTGAGTTCATCGGCATGGGACGTCAGGGTGAGCAAAAAATCGGGCACGTAACAGCAGAGAACGCTCATGGCGGATCACCAGGTCTCCTGGGCACGAACCGTGCCGTTGAAGCGAATTTCGATCTGTGCAGTCGGACGATCGCGCCGCCAGACGCTCTTGGCCACCTGCACCTGGGCGCTGTAGCCCGTTAGCTCGCCCGCTTGGCGCAGCCAGCGCTCGCGGCGGAAGTGGAGATGGAGTGCGGCCGCCTTGCGCACGGGCGCGGTGCGGTCCAGGTTGAGCCAGCGCTGCCAGGGCGGGTTGAGCTCATCGATGCAGAGCAGCGCGGTTTGCTGCTGGCGTAGGTGGTGGGTCAGCGGGCCCAACGCAGCCTGGACCTGCCGCCAGCGCCGTCGCTCCATGGCGGCGCCGGTCAGGTTGTCGAGCAGGATGGCGCGAACGCGCCGCTCACGCGCCAGGTCGAGCAGCAGCGCCCCCAGGTCAGTCGCTTCATCGGGTCGGGCCACCAGCAGACGCTTCAGCTCGATGCCGCAGCGGGCCAGATAGTCGGGATCGGTGTGGCGGCTCAAGTCGACCAGCGCGACGTTGGCGCCGCGCGTCCGCTGCGCGTCAGCCAGAATCTTGTAGCCCAAGGTCAGCTTGCCCGACGTCGCCGGGCCGGTCAGCAACGTCAGCGCGCCGCGCGGCGCACCGCCACAGCCGGTCAGCGCGTCGAGTTCGCCAAAGCCAGTTTGAAATGCGGCCGGCCGGCGTTCTTTGACGCCGCCCGCGCCCCGTTGCAGCGCCTGGGGGCCATAGCGTTTCTGAAGCGTAGTAACGGTCTGATCCAGCTTGCGGCGACGACGGTTTGGCATGGCAATGGGCGCGGCGTGATTGGTTGAGGGGGTATTTTATAGAACATATGTTCTGATGTCAATGTAGGGGTTTGGGGTGGGGTGGTGGGGGGATAGGACCGCAAGTTGGGGGCCCTCGCTCAGTCCGCACGTCTACCGACAAATAGCAGATAGGCTAGCGCCGGTTGAGCCTGCGCCGTCCTGAGCCTGTCGAAGGGTCGAAACCAAGCGGGTCGCCGCCTCGACAGGTAATTCCGACCACGTCGCTCCGCAACCAAGAACCAGGCGTCCATACAACCCGTCCACACGAAGGCGTGCTCACTGAGCGAGCGCATGGTTGCCCGCTGGTCAGTCCGCACGCCCTCGTGCGGGCTGTCGCCGTACCATAACAAAATGGGTAAGTATGCTATCATCCGGGGTAACGGGTAACGAGGCATGGGGCGTAGCTTCTCTACTTCTCTGCCCAAGACAGGAGGGTGCGGGATGAAAAGATATTTTTGCTGATACTGCTGGCTCGGCGCGACGTTCCTGGCGGGCTGTGTGGCGCCGGCCAGCGACTACCTGCCGGCATCAGCCATCAGCCAAAATGGATTTGCCAAAGATGCGGCGGCGCAGCACACAGCAGATGGCAAAGAAATCAAGCTTTGGGGCTTCGTCGACCACGCCAACCTCTATGGCGATGCGGACACGCAGGAGATTCTCGGCGAGTGGTGGAGCGGTGACGGGCCAAGCGCGACCTCTTGGCGCTTCAACCTGATGGCCCACGCCGACGACCAAGCGGGCCAGTCGTTTGCGGTGCACGTGCCCAATGATGAGGGGCGAGATGAGCTGCTGCGCAACTTTCTCGCCGATGCCAAGGCCCAACGCCCAACCAAAGTCTTCGTAACCGGCAGGCTATTCACCTTTGATGCGCCCAGCCAATCTCGCCAATCGCACCGGCCTGATGATGGAACTGGATTCTTCACAAGCCATCTTGCTGGAAGAGAGACCCTGAAATTGACTGGAAATTTTTTGCTATGACCGACGCCTCGCGTATCTTCTATTTCTGCCCCGATTTCCCCCAGCCGTCGGGCGGAGTCAAAGCGCTCTATCGCCATGTGAGCCTGCTGCGGGAGGCCGGTTTTGACGCCGCGCTCGTCCATCAGAAGCGGGGCTTTGTCACCCACTGGCACGGCTACACGGTGCCCGTAATCTGGCTGGAAGACCGCCCCAGCTTTGGGCCGGATGACGTGCTGGTCTTCCCCGAAGTGATGGCCGATTTCGTGCGCCAGACCCAACACTTTGAAGGCCGGCGCGTCGTCATCGCACTCTCGTGGGCGCTGGCCTACAGCCGCCTGCAGCCGGGCGAACGCTGGGCCGAGCTGGGCGTGGAGCAGATCATTACCCGCTCGCCGACGATCGTGCGTCACCTGGCGTGGAGCATGGAGACGGCGGTCACACTGATTCCGCCCTTCATCGATCCGGCCCGCTACTGCCCGCCCCCGGGGGGCAAGCTGGACCAGGTCGCCTTCATGACGCGCAAGGATCGCACGGGTGAATGGCTGGAGCAGACGCTGGCGCGGCGGGGCACGGCTGCCGGGCACAGCTGGCTCGCCCTGCGCAACATGAACGAGGCGACCTACGCCCATCACCTGCAGCAGAGCGCGGTCTATCTGCCCACCACGCTCCAGGAAGGGCTCCACGCCTCCGTGTTGGAGGCCATGGCCTGCGGCTGTCTCGTCGTCGGCTTTAGCGGCATCGGCGGCAATGACTTCATGGTCGGCGCGGGCGCGGAGCAGAACTGCGTGCTGGTCGAGAACGGCGATCTGCTGGCCTTGGGTCAGGCGCTCGAGACTGTGCTGGCCGCGCGCGCGGCTGACCCCAATGCGTACGACGCGCTCCTCGCGCGCGGACGTGCAACGGTTGCGCCATTCCACGATGCGGCGCCGGAGATGGAGGCGTTGACAGCATTTTTTGGGGCGCTGCTTCCGGGCACGCCGAGCCCCAGCCCGGCATGACGTGCAGAAGACGGAGATCCGGCAAATCTCCGTCTTCTGACGATGCGCTTATTCTCCGACATACGGCCCTTGAATTGAGTGAGCCAGATCTTTCAGACCATCATAACGCGCCTGGATGACGGGATCGGCCGTGCCGTTTTCCAGGGCCAGTTGCAATTCCGCCCTGGCAGCGTCAAAGGCCGCGTGCCCGGCAACCGTGCAGCGCTCCTCGATGGCGTCACCCTCCCAGGCTGCGCGTGCCGCGGCATCCATATCGTGCGGCAGCAGATGTGCGGCAAAGCCAAATCCATGCACGAGGGGATGGTCGGGCAAATTCAGACGAATCAGCATGCGCGGCGTGAACGATGACGCGATGCCACCGCCGCAGAGCCACTCCGCCTCTGGCAACCAAACCGTAAAAGCAACGCCCGGCCGCACCACCTGGCAAATTTGCGCAGATCCATCGGCGCAGATCTGGCGGGTCGTGCGACCTCCAAAGCCCGTCTGGTCGGTGGGGAAACCGCCGCGCCCTTCGGAAAAGTCGCGACTGCGTCCGCCTACGCCGACGCCGTGCTCGCGGTCGGTGATGTCGTACTCGTAGAAAGTCCCGGCATAGCCGCCCGGCCGCAGTTCGGTTGCGACAATGCTGCCCATAAAGTCCGGGTAATCGAAAGTCAGATCCAGTAACGCATCATGGCAACGGGTCACGTCACCGTCTTGCGCACAGGTAAGAAACTCAGGCGCGGTTGAGGTTGTCGCTGTCGGCAGCGGACTCACAAAGGGTTCCACAGAGGGCTCTATAGAGGGCTCGTCTGGGCCGGGAGGCGCGGCAAGCGGTGAAGCGGGTTGCTCTGCCGCGGCGACGTCGCGCCAAAGCAGATGCACCTGCGCCGTGGAGTCCGGCCAGAGGCGCAGCACGCGCCCGTCCGGGATCTGGAGATAGCAGGTCCATCCACGCGGATGGCCGCTAATCTCACACTGTTGTACGCTCTCAAACGAGAATTCAGGGCCCACGGCCCAGCCCAGATGCGTGCGCAAGTCATCATCATAGGGCACATCCAGTTCGCCACGCCAGAGCCGGCCAAAGCCGCTGACCGGCGCCAGGAGACGGGCGGGCGGCGTCTCCGGCAGCGGCAGCTCCGGGCCAAAACTGTAGGGCGCGGCAAAACGCAGAAAGCGCTTGCCGCGGGCACGTTCCTGCTCTTCAAAGAAGACATAGAAGGTATCAGGCGTTTCCGTCCAGATCATGAAACCATGCTCAAAAAACTGGGCAGCCGCAGGCGAGACTTGTGCTTCTGCGGTGGGGCAGCGGCGCGGCGGCTCTGCAAAGAACCAGTCACGATAGCCCAGGCATTGGATAGCCAGGTTGGTCGTCGCCCACACAAACTCATCTCCCACCGTGGCGCGCAGCCCAACCCCCGTCATCGACAGTACCTGCTCGTCGACAATCAGCGTGGTGCTGCCGGTGAGCGGGACCGGCTGACACGTGGTGGGCCCGGCGCCATTCAGCCAGCAGAGTTCGGCGCGCTCGCCTTCTGCCATCCACGCAATGGAAAGCGTGTCACCAATCTGATTTGTCACCATGGGTGTTACCTGGAAATGGAGGATCTGGACCTCCGCAGGGGACAGATCGCGGGCGGGCTCAGCCGTTGTGGGCGTCGCAGGATCGGCTGAATCGTGCGGGGCAAGGCTTGTCGCGGTGCCGGTTGCTTCGCTTTGAAGAGGGAAGACCGGCGCGCCCGCTGAGCAGGTCACCAGCATCGCCGTAAAGAATGCGCAAATGATGAGACTGAAATGGCGTGACATAGATCTCCTCCAATTCTGCATGGGTCCAAACGATTTGTCGTTGTACCCATTGTGACAGAAGAGGGGTCAGCCGCTGCCTCACGTTGGCGCCATCATGCATCATGCTGCGTGGGCAATCCAAGTCGGCGCGCCACCGGGGACGCCGTGCCCCAGCTCGGCCCAATTGCGTGAATTGAACACCGCCATTGAACCGCCAGTGTCCGCCAAGAACCCTCGGGATGCAGCGTTACGTCGCGGCCCAATTTGCGAGTCTCTCTCATGAATGAAGGGCCGGGTTAACCCAGATTACGGGTCAAAGCTCCCCCTTTTGAACGGTATGCATTCCGAACTCAGCACCAGCTGGCCGATCATAGCGGCGCAGCGACAAGTGATCGGCATAGTCAGGCAACTCAGTGCCCGCGACCCAGGCAGCCACCAGCTCACCGGCAGCGCAGCTAGCCATCGTGCCGAAGCCGGACAAGCCCCCCACCAGGTATGCGCCCGGTATGCCGATTGGACCAATGATCGGCAGGTTTTCTTTTGTTTTCGTATAATACCCTGCATAGCGAACGACTGGTTGCGGAATTCTGTCAAGATATTGACGCAACCCTGGCACAAATCTCACCGCACCGCGTAAGACGACATCAGCGAAGGCCGGCGTAATGCCGGGGTCCCACACCGGTTGTTCCGGGCGCTGATTGATCGCCCAACCGAGCTTGATCCAGGCGCTCTCTTTGCCGCCTTCTGGCTTGATGTGCAGACCACCGGGAAATTGGTCCAACAACCACCGGGTTTCTGAATCCGCCTGTAGGATTGCTTTTTCATCGTCCGTCCAGTCAAGATACTGACGGTCCATGACGATCGTAAAGGGCGCATCGCGAGGGACGATACCGTGAATGTCCTGGATGGCCACCTTTTGCTGCAAGACGGAGAATATCGGCAATTCAACAGGGAGCAGGGCTGCAATCGCAGGCGCAAAGGGGCCCGCGGCGTTGATAAACGTTCGAGTTTCAATCGTATGCTGCGTGCCATGGGCGACGACTTTGACGGCCTTCACGCCCTGACCATCGGTCTCAATGGCCGTCACCTCGCCCATCAGCACCCGGGCGCCAAGTTTCTTCGCTTCGCCGAGCAAAGGCATGCCCAGCTGTTGGGCGCTGATATCCCCGGCCCGCCGTACATGCACGGCAGTCTGTATCGTCGCTGAGAGATGGGGGAATTGGTCTTGGATGAGTTGCGGATGCGTGAGCACATCGGCTCCATCCAGGTTACCGCTATCGACCTCGCTGTGATCGACGCTGCCGTCCCGTATCCGAATATCTCCGACATCCAGCTGAGAATAGGCGTCGAGATAATCGCGCAGTTCCGTCGCGCGTTGGCTGGTAACGTAGAGGTACCCCCGGCGCGTCATGTTGAACACGTCATCTGTCGCATTTGAAAGCTCGTCCATGAGATCGATGCTGCGATTCATGAAGCGCACCATCCCGTTATCGGGCCACCAGTTGCGATAGTTCTCACCCGATTTGGCGCTCGTCTGCGTCAGTGGCGGATGTTTATCAATCATCACGATGTCTGTGATGCCATGCTGGGCCAAGAAATAGGCGACGGCGATCCCCGCACCACCAGCGCCACAGATTATCGCATCGGCACGCTTGAACGATTTCATCGATTCCCTCTGTCTCACGTTGATGGTTGCTCCGCGCCGGCTGACGCTCCGCTTGGCCGGTGCGGGGCGCGGCGCTCCGGCGCGCATTGGGTCATTGTCAGTATTCTATTGCTATGCAAGGGTTTTGAGTAAACTCTTTCGCAGCTGTCACCGCCTGACTTACGCTATTCAGGGTTGTTACGCCTGTTTGAAGCGGTTATTATGGAACAAGGTGATCAACACTCCTCGCTTCCACCATATACCACGACAAGGCACACGCAATGACAGACCACACTGGCAACTTTGACCACATCGTGATCGGCGGCGGGACTGCGGGCGCGATTGTCGCGGCACGCCTGATGGAGGCAGGGCGGCGCGTGGCCCTGTTCGAAGCCGGGCCAAGCGATGAACAGCAGGACCGCGTGCTTGAGCTGCGCGATTGGCAGGTGCTTCTGGAAAGCGACCTGGACTTCGATTATCGCATCGAGCCCCAGCCGCACGGCAACGGCCGGATTCGCCACGCCCGGGGCAAGGTGCTGGGCGGCTGTAGCTCCCATAACTCCTGCATCGCCTTTGATGCACCAGACCTCGATCTGGAGGCGTGGGTGGCAGCCGGCGCGACTGGCTGGGATCCGGCCAGCGTGCGCCCCCACTTCCAGCAAGTGCGCCATCGCGTCCACGTGGAAGCGCCAGGATCCGACAATGCGTTTGGCCATGATTTTATCGCCGCAGCAGAACAATATGGTCTGCCTGCCGGACCGCTCAACGTAAACGGCCAGCTACGGCGGGGCGTCCACTGGACCGATCTCAACAAGCGGGGCAACCTGCGCCAGTCGAGTTCAGTCGCCTATCTCCATCCGCTCAGCCAGTGGGGCGACCGGCTGGTCCTCTTCAGCGGCGTTTACGTGACGCGCCTGCTGGTAGAACAAGGCGGCGTCAGTGGCGTGGAAACGGCGGACGGGCCACTCCGCAGCGCCGGCGACGTCATTGTCTGCTGCGGTGCGTTTGACTCACCGGCGCTGCTGCTGCGCTCCGGAATTGGTCCGGCCCGGCACTTGCAGGCGCTTGGCATTGATGTCGCGCATGATTTACCCGGCGTCGGCGAACATCTGCTCGATCACCCTGAGGGGGTCATCATTTGGGAGACGACGCGCCCACTGCCGCCTGAAACAGCAAATTACTGGGAAATTGTCCTCTTTGAGACGACCGATCCGGGGCTGGACGCGCCCGATCTAATGATGCATCTGGGCTACCAGGTCTTCGACATGCATACCTCACCCAGTGGCTACCCGTCGGCCGCTCACGGCTTTTCCCTCACGCCCAACGTGACGCGGGCCCGTAGCCAAGGCATCGTGCGCCTGCGCAGCGCAGATCCGACCACACCGCCGCTGATCGACTTCCGCTACTTCACCGATCCCGCAGGCCACGATGCGCGGGTGATGCTGACGGGAATTAAGCTGGCACGCAAGATTGCGCAGCAGTCCCGACTACGGCCGTGGATCAAACGAGAGTTAGCGCCCGGCGCTGACATGGTTGATGATGGCGCACTCTCGACCTACGTCCGGCGCACGGCCAACACCGTCTATCATCCGGCGGGCACCTGCAAGCTCGGCAGCTCCACCGATCCGCTGGCCGTGGTCGACCCAAAGCTACGCGTGCATGGCGTGCCCGGTCTGCGTGTGGCCGATGCGTCCATCTTCCCCACCATGATCGCGGTCAATCCATGTCTGACCGTCATGATGATCGGCGAGCGCTGCGCAGCCTTTGTGCTGGATGAGGCATAGGGGTAGTTGCAGAAAGTGTCGAGCGTGATTACAAGAGAACGCCCTGCCGGGCTGAGCCCGGCAGGGCGTTTGCATGCTTCAATTCAACGTGACAGAGCGGCCGTCGGCTCCTTTGGGGCCGACGGCCGCCCCGCCGCAACTCAACTTAAGGCACGTCCACGCAGACTGCCCAGGCCGTCACCGACCAGGCATTGTCGGCGTCGCCGCAGTCACACAGCGGCGTGGACTTGGCTTCCACGTGCCAGACGTTGCCATTCACCGGGTAGCTCTCCTGCACGGTCACGACCCAGTTATCGGCGCCGGGACCGTCCACGTTGAAGCCACCACCGACCACGGCGCTGCTATTCGGGCAGACCGCGTCCACGGCCTTGTGACGGGCGCCGTCATAACCGGTCGCAGCACTGACGTGATGCGTGCCGAAGATGCCGGCTGTACCGGCCGGGCCAGGAGGACCGGCGGGACCAGCAGGACCTATCGGGCCTTCGGGGCCAGGAGGACCGGCTGCGCCGTCATGGCCAGCGGGACCTTCAGGACCAGGAGGACCGGCCGGACCTGCGGCGCCGTCATGGCCGGCAGGACCTTGCGGACCGGCAGGACCTTCACAGTCCCACGTGTCGACCTTGCCGTCGCCGTTGATGTCTTCGTCAGCATCGGCTTGACCGTTGTGGTTCATGTCCCAGCAGCTGATACCGGGAGCGCCAGCCGGGCCTTGCGGACCGGGAGCACCGGCAGGACCAGCCGCGCCGTCTGCACCGGCGGGGCCAGCTGCGCCATCATGACCAGCGGGACCTTCAGGGCCAGCTGCGCCCATGGGGCCGGGCACGCCTTGCGGACCCATGGCGCCATCTGCACCAGGCTCACCGGCAGGACCGGTCGCGCCCGCTGCACCGGCAGGGCCTTGCGGACCGGCAGGACCTTCACAGTCCCACGTGTCGACCTTGCCGTCGCCATTGATGTCCTCATCGGCATCGGCTTGGCCATTGTGGTTCATGTCCCAGCAGCTGATGCCGGGAGCGCCGTCGGCGCCGGCAGGACCAGCCGGTCCCATCGCACCGGGCAGGCCTTGCGGGCCCATGGCGCCATCTGCGCCAGGCGCACCATCGTGGCCATCCTTACCGGCGGGGCCGGGTTCACCATCGGCGCCAGCCGGGCCTTGCGGACCCGTCGCGCCGTCAGCGCCGGCAGGACCAGCCGGGCCCATCGCGCCTGGCAGGCCTTGGGGACCCATGGCGCCATCTGCGCCAGGCGCACCATCGTGACCATCTTTACCGGCCGGGCCAGGAGGACCGGCGGGGCCAGGTTCGCCATCGGCGCCAGCCGGGCCTTGCGGGCCCGTCGCGCCATCAGCACCGGCGGGACCAGCAGGTCCCATCGCACCGTCTGCGCCAGGCTTGCCGTCGTGGCCATCTTTACCAGCCGGGCCTTGCGGGCCCGTCGCGCCGTCTGCGCCAGGCGCACCATCGTGGCCATCTTTACCAGCCGGGCCAGGAGGACCGGCAGGGCCAGGTTCACCGTCAGCGCCGGCAGGACCAGCCGGGCCCATTGCACCGGGCACGCCTTGCGGTCCCATCGCGCCATCAGCGCCGGGCTCGCCGTCATGGCCATCTTTACCAGCCGGGCCAGGAGGACCGGCAGGGCCGGGTTCACCGTCAGCACCGGCAGGGCCTTGAGGACCCGTCGCGCCATCAGCACCAGCGGGACCAGCCGGTCCCATCACGCCATCTGCGCCAGGCTCACCGTCATGGCCATCTTTACCAGCCGGGCCAGGAGGACCGGCAGGGCCAGGTTCACCGTCAGCGCCGGCGGGACCAGCCGGCCCCATCGCGCCGGGCAGGCCTTGCGGGCCCATGGCGCCATCAGTGCCGGGCGCGCCATCATGGCCATCTTTACCAGCCGGGCCAGGAGGACCGGCAGGGCCGGGTTCACCATCGGCGCCGGCAGGGCCTTGAGGACCCGTTGCGCCGTCAGCACCGGCGGGACCAGCAGGTCCCATCGCGCCATCTGCGCCAGGCTTGCCGTCGTGGCCATCTTTACCAGCCGGGCCAGGAGGACCGGCAGAGCCAGGTTCACCATCGGCGCCGGCGGGACCAGCCGGCCCCATCGCGCCGGGCAGACCTTGCGGGCCCATGGCGCCATCTGTGCCAGGCGCACCATCGTGGCCATCTTTACCAGCCGGGCCAGGAGGACCGGCAGGGCCGGGTTCGCCATCGGCGCCGGCAGGGCCTTGCGGACCCGTCGCACCATCAGCACCGGCGGGACCAGCAGGTCCCATCGCGCCTTCTGCGCCAGGCGCACCGACCGGACCCGTCGCGCCTACCATGCCGGCAGGGCCTTGCGGGCCGGCGGGACCTTCACAGTCCCACGTGTCGACCTTGCCGTCACCATTGATGTCTTCGTCAGCATCGGCTTGGCCGTTGTGATTCATGTCCCAGCAGCTGATGCCGGGAGCGCCGTCGGCGCCAGCAGGACCTTGCGGGCCGGCGGGACCAGGTTCGCCGTCAGCGCCGGCGGAACCCATGGGGCCGGGAAGACCTTGGGGACCCATTGCGCCATCTTCGCCATCAGCACCGGCAGGGCCTTGCGGGCCAGCGGGACCAGGTTCGCCGTCAGCACCATTGGCACCGGCGGGCCCTTGCGGACCGGCAGGACCAGGTTTTCCATCTTCGCCATTGGCGCCAGCAGGACCTTGTGGACCAGCGGGACCAGGTTCACCGTCAGTGCCGACGCGACCCATCGGGCCGGGAACACCTTGGGGACCCATTGCGCCATCTTCGCCATCAGCACCGGCAGGGCCTTGCGGACCGGCAGGACCAGGTTTTCCATCTTCGCCATTGGCACCAGCAGGACCTTGTGGACCGGCGGGACCAGGTTCACCGTCAGCGCCATCGGTACCGGCGGGCCCTTGCGGACCGGCAGGGCCTTGCGGGCCGGCGGGACCAGGTTCACCATCATGGCCGGCGGCACCGGCAGGACCTTGTGGACCGGCAGGACCAGGCTCACCATCAGCGCCGGTGGCGCCCATCGGGCCAGGCAGGCCTTGCGGACCCATCGCGCCATCAACGCCTGCAGGACCTTGCGGCCCGGCGGGACCAGGTTCGCCGTCAGCACCGGCAGGACCAGTGGGGCCTTGTGGACCGGCAGGGCCGGGCTCGCCATCGTGGCCGGCGGGGCCGGGCTTGCCGGCGGGGCCTTGCGGGCCGGCAGGGCCAGGTTCACCGTCGGCGCCATCAGCGCCAGCGGGCCCTTGTGGGCCGGTGGGACCATGTTCGCCGGCGGGGCCTTGCGGACCAGCGGGACCAGCGGGGCCAGCAGGACCTTGGGCGCCGTCAGAGCCGGACGCGCCGTCATGACCGGCGGGGCCAGCGGGGCCTTGCGGGCCGGTAGGACCAGGGCGCGCCATCATGACCGGCTGGACCAACAGGACCTTGCGGACCGGCAGGGCCAGGCGGGCCGGCGGGGCCACGGGGCCCTTCGGGACCGGGAGGTCCGGCAGGGCCGGGCGGGCCAACCGGACCGGCGGGGAAGACGGCAATCGTCTGGTTACCGCCATCAGCCGGATCGGCAAAGCGCACGCCCAACGGGACATGCAGCCGCACCGGCTCGTCGTTGAAGTTCGTCAATAGCATAGTGCCTTCGCCGAAGTACTCGGGGTCGGAGACACTCTCAAAGTTGACGACCAGGGCTTCTACCAGACCGGCATCGACCGCATCGATAACGGACAGGGTATCGAGCCCGATGTCAGCCGGCTGCACGCCGCTGCGCGCATAGGAAACCAGGCGGGAAGCAGTCAGATTTGACTGGCGATCCCATTTGCCGTCAATTAGCGTCCAGATGGCCAACTGCGGCTGTAGTAGATCGTCATCCAGCAGGCCGGTCGCCATGGAATGGCCGATGGCCACACGCACCTCTTCGGGCGCAAGCTCCATCGGAATCAGCGTCTCGCCCGGAAAGGGCAGGTCGCGATCCAGACAGTGGCCGTAGACCGGCAGTTCAATCATAGAGTTGGCGGGCAATTCGATAATTGGCGGTAAAGCATCAGCAGTCGTGACAACCGGGGTGCTTTCAGATTCAGATACCGCATAGCCAGTCTGGGGCAGTGCCAGCAGGACGATAAGTCCAAGGATCGCGGCAAAGCCAGCAAGAGCTGAGGAGCGGCATAAATTCAACAGCAATCGCTCAGTAGAGCGTGGTGAAACATTCATAAGGCCTCCAAACACGCGTGCAGTTTTGGGCGTTGAAACGTGTGGCAAGGGGAACAAAGACGAAAGCGGGGTTTGATTCGTAGGCGGCTCTTCCTTTCTGCAGTAGTCGGGGGCCAGAGCAGACCAGGCCCGAAAATCGTTAGCGCGTTGTTCAAAAAGAATGCGAAAGAAAGCAGGTGAAGATACCAAACCCACTTTAGGCGACAGCCTTGAAACTGTCAAACGCCTAAAATCTGACGGGTGCAGACGACATTGGGGGGTGCTCTAGAGAAAGCGACCAGTCCGTTCATACACGACCCCGACAATGGGATGCACCCAACGCTCATCCTTTTATCGTCAGATGATGACGCCCTGGCCGGCAAAAAGTTACGCTTTGAAGGATGAACAAGCAAGGATTGGAATAGAAAAAAGCCTGGCCCGATTGAGAAGCCAGACTTTCTTCCTGAGAGACAACGCCCGTTTGCGGGAGGGGACTATCGCCGGTTCAACGAGCCTGCCTGGTCACGCGCATGAAAGTCCATGGACGATTCGAGCAACTCGTCGTCACTCAGCGCGCCGGCACGTCCGTCTTCATTGTGGCAGCTGCGACACGAGAATTCAAGCGCCAGATAGGGGTGTGCATCAACGCCATCGTCGCCAAATTGGGAGATTTCCAGCGGATTAATCGCCATCGTGTGCGTACGGACGTCAGCCTGGTATTGGGCAGGGTCGCCCACGGCGTTCTGAATCAGCTGCGGCATGTGACAATCGACGCACTGTGCGTGACGCCGGTCGGTGATCTTCTGATTGATATCCTGCTCCACGTGACAGCTTGCACACTCGACCTTGATGCCGTCGGCGCGGCCATATTTGACCGTCTCGTGGGGATTGTGACAGTCCACGCAGCGCATGGCCGCTTTCTTGCCGGAAAACAGCGCTTCATAGCTATCGTGATGCTGGATGAAGCCGCTCGTTGCATCGACTTCGTCGACTGTTCCCTCCGCGTGGCATTGGGTGCAGAGCTCAGAATCACGCTCAATGGTCATCGCGACGCTGTAGGGATCATTTACGTGGCTGCTGCCGGCCCCATGGCACGCTTCGCAGCCGACACCGTCCTCGGCCCAGGTACCGATGAGGCCGGGCAGTTCATCCTGGTTTCCCTCGGGCACGTAGCCGGTCGTATGGCAAGAAGCGCAGTCATAGGAGCGTTCTTCGCCGGCATGATAGGCGACCCAATCTTCACCCAAATCAAGCGTACGGTTGTAGAGATTGTACTGCGTCATGGCATTCTCATCGCCGGTAATGATGAAGCCGTTTTCATCAAGAAAACGCGCTTTCCACGCAAAACCGCCGATAACGTAGCTGATCTCATCCCAGGTGTAGCCTTCGGGCGGATCCGGCACTTCTGAGGAGGGGTAGTCAGGCGCTTCGCCGTCGACAACTCTGTTGAGCACGTACGGATGTCCTGTCTCCATGTAGCTTTCGTAGACCCCTTCATGGCATTCCTGACAGGTCTCGGAGCCAACATAGGCAGCCGGCGACCAGTCCATGCCATCGGCCCCGGCGGGACCAAGGGGGCCCGCTTCACCAGGCGGGCCGGGCATGCCGGCATCACCTTGCGGCCCGGCAGGACCGGGCGGGCCGGGCGGGCCTTCGGTGAGGGCATCTTCCCCTTGAATGCTACAGCCGGCGGTCAAGATCAGAACAAAGAGCAGCATAGCAATGACAGCGCACTTTCGCGTCATAATGACTCCTGAAATGGTAGCGAGCGCAGTTGTGTTCAGGCGGTTGGCAGCGAGTACGTCGCCCGCATCACGGTCAAGCTGCCCCGATACGTCGCTTTGGTGTGGTGAATGCAGCGAGCGTCGGACTCTCTTCTGGGTATTCCCTCTGAGTATGACGGGTTGGTTGCAGGCTGCCAGTGGCAAATGTCCTAAGATGCGGGGGACGGATGACTGCACTTTACAGCAACCCGCACTTGGCGAGCCTGTGCCAAATCAGTTGTCGATGGCGCGCTGAATGCGGCCCTGGACATGGCTGAAGTGATCGACCAATCGCTGGCGTGCGAGCGCGGCATCACGTTGGCAGACGGCGGCTAAGATCGCTACGTGCTCGCGCAAACCCAAGACCGGATCGGTCTCACGGATCGCCTCAATGTCCAGCGTACGAAAGACGATCCAGAAGACTTCAAAAAGCTTGATGAGGGTCTGGTTGTCCAGGACACGATAGAGGACACGATGAAATTCCTCGTCCAATTCGACATGGGATTCACCCACGGTCAAGCGTCGCTCCCATTCCGCCAGGATTGCCTGCAGTTCGGCAATATCCTCATCGGTGATCTGACTCACGGCTGCTTCAATGACGGCCGATTCGAGCCAGACGCGAATCTGAAATACCTCGGCGAACATGCGTGGGTCAAAGCGCATATTGTAGCTGAGCGATTCGAGGACCGGATCAAAGTTAGCCTGGCGCACATAGAGCCCGTTGCCCCGTTTGATCTCTACAATGCCAAGCGATTGCAGCGCCTTGATGGCTTCGCGCACGGAACTGCGCCCGACGCCCAGTTCTTCCATCCAGAAAGGCTCCGGCGGCAGTTGATCACCAGGGTTGAGATGGTGCTGCAGAATATAGTCTTTGATGTAGCTGCGAATGGCCTCGCTCAGGGCAGGCCCGCGCAGCGGCTTGACAAGCTCCATAGGGGTTCCAGATTTGGCGACAAGGGGCCGCCGGAAGAGACCGGATGTAGCGGATCCGCGCAGTTTTTTTTCGGGATTGATCCGCCGACATCCGCCGGATCCGCGTTGGTTCGCGGCCCATTTCGCGAGCTGCTGAACAGTTCGAAAGGGTGCGTCCGACTTAGGGAAGCGGTGTACGAACGGACTGGTCGCTTTCTTTGGAGCGGCACCCAAATGTGGCATGCACCCAGTCCAAAAAAAGCGCTTGACGCCGGTCAAAATGTAGGTTACACTAGCCAGAGAACAGACGTCTGATGTCTCATTAAATTGTAACTGCTTCCTACTCTTCTGTCAATCACATATTCCATATCCACATCCGGCTGATCGCTCCTGCGAGCATACGGCTCAATGCTGGAGTTCCCAACGGATCAAGCGTTGTCGATTCAGTGTTTAATCTGATTCATTACACACTCTGACTGTAAACACGCTCGCAACGTGACCATAAGGAGGATTGCTTCTCGACAAACTGACCGATTTTCTTCGACTTCCCCGTTCCGTCCTGTTATTTCACCATCCAACCTATAGGAGGATTCCATGTCGAAACGCATTTTGTCGTTACTCATCGGTGCAGCACTCTTGGTGCTGACAGCCTGCGCGGCTCCGGCCGCGCCCGCTGCCCCAGCTGCCGAAGGGGAAGCGACCGAAGCGCCGGCAGAAGAAGCTGCCGACGCCGGCGAAGCCGCTGACGAGCAGATCATCATCGGCGGGTTTGACGTTGGCCCAGGTGGCGCGCCCGAGGCAGTGCTCTATATGAGCGGCGCCGGCCACAATTGGTATGCCAAGATGTTCACGCCCCTGGTGATGCAGAATGCTGACTTCACCGAATTTGGTCCGGAAGGCGGCCTGGCGACCAGCTGGGAAGCAAACGAAGACGCCACGGTCTGGACCTTCAACCTGCGCGAAGGCGTCACGTGGCATGATGGCGAGCCCTTCACGGCCCAGGATCTCAAGTTTACGGCCGAGTTTATTCATCATCCCGATTCGCCGGCCACCTTCCCGCCCTTCCAATTTGCCGGCGTTCCCGTTGTCGGTTTTGAGGAATATGTCGCCGGTGAGGCCGACGAGATCAGCGGCGTTGTCGCTGTCGACGACAACACCCTGGAAATCCAGCTGACCCAACCCAATCCCCGCTTCTTCGCCGAACTGCGCTGGTTCTATGCGCTGCCCGAGCATGCCATCGACTTTGAGCCAGGCGAACTCGATACGACTGACTGGTGGTGGAGCCGCCCCGTGGGCACCGGTCCCTACATGTTCAGCCGCTATGAAAAAGATCAATTCATGGAACTGGTCCCCAACGAAGCCTATTGGGACGGTGCGCCCGCACTGGACAAGCTCGTCAATCGCTACTTTGCCGATGAGACCGCAGCCGTACTGGCTCTGACCAGCGGTGATATTGACTTCTCCTATGTCAGCGCCGACATCGTGCCTCAGTTCCGCGAAGATGAGGCTTTTGAAGTCTTCGAAGGTCCGAGCTTCGTCACCAATGTGTTCAACTACAACTACGCCCGCGAGCCGTGGAATGATGTTCGCGTACGCCAGGCCGTCCTCTACGGCGTGGACCGCGAGTCGATCCTCAATGACGTCTTCAACGGCACGGCCATTGCCGCGCCTTGCCACGATCCTTTCCCGACCTACTGGCCGGAAGACGCCAACATGTACGAGTACAACCCCGACCTGGCGCGTGAACTGCTGGCCGAGGCCGCGGCCGACGGCGTCGATGTCTCCAACGTTTCCTTTGAGATTCCCACTTACTACACTTCGCAGTTGGTCAAGGACATCCTCACGGTTGTCCAGGCCAATCTGGCTGATGTAGGCATGGAGGTTGTCCCGACCTATCTGGACGTCACGACCTGGCGCCAGGTGGTCAACAACGACCTTGACTTTGACATTGCCTATCGCGGCAATGGCGCCGGCTCCCTGGCCTACGAGCTGGACATTAACTACACCGACGGCAATCAGTGGGGCATCGCCGATCCCGAGTATGATCGACTGGTCGCTGAAATGAACGATTCGGTTTCGGTAGAGGATTACACGGCGGCCCGCACCGCGCTGTGTAAGTACCAGAACGAGCAGGCCAGCTTCGGCTACTGGTGGGTCTCCACCCGCTACGGCGTCGCCGGCTCTGATCTGGAAAACTTCTACTTCTTCCCGGCGCCGGGCGGCGGTCCCGTGGTGGACAACGCCCATCTCTGGCAAAAACCGTAGGATTCTGTAAGCAACGGGCCTCACCCTGCCACGATGCCTTGCTTCATGGCGGTCCCTCTCCACGCTGTGGAGAGGGACGCGGAGCCTCCGTCCAGGAGGCGCAGCAGGGTGAGGCCCTGTCGATCGCCCGTACGGATGAATCTCTCGAGCATCAGCTACCAAACGAACTCATCCCATGCAATACGCAATCCGCCGCACCCTGATCAACATCCCAATTCTCTTCGCCGTCACGGTCATTATTTTTGTGCTGGTTAATATGGCCCC
>CAWEEJ010000029.1:0-66912 GCA_963807905.1 uncultured Chloroflexia bacterium
CGACAAACTGACCGATTTTCTTCGACTTCCCCGTTCCGTCCTGTTATTTCACCATCCAACCTATAGGAGGATTCCATGTCGAAACGCATTTTGTCGTTACTCATCGGTGCAGCACTCTTGGTGCTGACAGCCTGCGCGGCTCCGGCCGCGCCCGCTGCCCCAGCTGCCGAAGGGGAAGCGACCGAAGCGCCGGCAGAAGAAGCTGCCGACGCCGGCGAAGCCGCTGACGAGCAGATCATCATCGGCGGGTTTGACGTTGGCCCAGGTGGCGCGCCCGAGGCAGTGCTCTATATGAGCGGCGCCGGCCACAATTGGTATGCCAAGATGTTCACGCCCCTGGTGATGCAGAATGCTGACTTCACCGAATTTGGTCCGGAAGGCGGCCTGGCGACCAGCTGGGAAGCAAACGAAGACGCCACGGTCTGGACCTTCAACCTGCGCGAAGGCGTCACGTGGCATGATGGCGAGCCCTTCACGGCCCAGGATCTCAAGTTTACGGCCGAGTTTATTCATCATCCCGATTCGCCGGCCACCTTCCCGCCCTTCCAATTTGCCGGCGTTCCCGTTGTCGGTTTTGAGGAATATGTCGCCGGTGAGGCCGACGAGATCAGCGGCGTTGTCGCTGTCGACGACAACACCCTGGAAATCCAGCTGACCCAACCCAATCCCCGCTTCTTCGCCGAACTGCGCTGGTTCTATGCGCTGCCCGAGCATGCCATCGACTTTGAGCCAGGCGAACTCGATACGACTGACTGGTGGTGGAGCCGCCCCGTGGGCACCGGTCCCTACATGTTCAGCCGCTATGAAAAAGATCAATTCATGGAATTGGTCCCCAACGAAGCCTATTGGGACGGTGCGCCCGCACTGGACAAGCTCGTCAATCGCTACTTTGCCGATGAGACCGCAGCCGTACTGGCTCTGACCAGCGGTGATATTGACTTCTCCTATGTCAGCGCCGACATCGTGCCTCAGTTCCGCGAAGATGAGGCTTTTGAAGTCTTCGAAGGTCCGAGCTTCGTCACCAATGTGTTCAACTACAACTACGCGCCGCGAGCCGTGGAATGATGTTCGCGTACGCCAGGCCGTCCTCTACGGCGTGGACCGCGAGTCGATCCTCAATGACGTCTTCAACGGCACGGCCATTGCCGCGCCTTGCCACGATCCTTTCCCGACCTACTGGCCGGAAGACGCCAACATGTACGAGTATAACCCCGACCTGGCGCGTGAACTGCTGGCCGAGGCCGCGGCCGACGGCGTCGATGTCTCCAGCGTCTCCTTTGAGATTCCCACTTACTACACTTCGCAGTTGGTCAAGGACATCCTCACGGTTGTCCAGGCCAATCTGGCTGATGTAGGCATGGAGGTTGTCCCGACCTACCTGGACGTCACGACCTGGCGCCAGGTGGTCAACAACGACCTTGACTTTGACATTGCCTATCGCGGCAACGGCGCCGGCTCCCTGGCCTACGAGCTGGACATTAACTACACCGACGGCAATCAGTGGGGCATCGCCGATCCCGAGTATGATCGACTGGTCGCTGAAATGAACGATTCGGTTTCGGTAGAGGATTACACGGCGGCCCGTACCGCGCTGTGTAAGTACCAGAACGAGCAGGCCAGCTTCGGCTACTGGTGGGTCTCCACCCGCTACGGCGTCGCCGGTTCTGATCTGGAAAACTTCTACTTCTTCCCGGCGCCGGGCGGCGGTCCCGTGGTGGACAACGCCCATCTCTGGCAAAAACCGTAGGATGCTGTAAGCAACGGGCCTCACCCTGCCACGATGCCTTGCTTCATGGCGGTCCCTCTCCACGCGTGGAGAGGGACGCGAAGCCTCCGTCCAGGAGGCGCAGCAGGGTGAGGCCCTGTCGATCGCCCGTACGGATGAATCTCTCGAGCATCAGCTACCAAACGAACTCATCCCATGCAATACGCAATCCGCCGCACCCTGATCAACATCCCAATTCTCTTTGCCGTCACGGTGATTATTTTTGTGCTGGTTAATATGGCTCCCGGCGACCCGGTCGACTTTTATGTCAACGAAGAGGCCGGGATTTCACGCGAGGACCTGGTGCACTTAGAAGAGAAGTTTGGCCTCAACGATCCCCTCTACGTGCGTTACTTCAAGTGGTTGGGCGCCACGCTGCAGGGGGATCTCGGGTACCGCTTCAAGAATGGCGACGACGTGGCCGAAGTGCTCTTCATCCGCATGCAGCGGACGCTGCTGCTCATGAGCGCCGCGCTCTTTCTGGGGATCATCGTCGGCGTTCCCGCGGGGATCTTTACCGGTCTTCATCAATATTCCTTCTGGGATTTTTCACTGACCACTCTTTCATTTGTGGGGATATCCATGCCGGCCTTTATTGCCGGCATCTTTGGCCTCTATTTCTTTTCAGTGAAGCTGGGCTGGTTCCCGTCTGGCGGCATGCGCACGATTGGCCAGGAAGAGTCCGTGGGCGACCTGCTCTATCACATGGTGCTGCCGGCGAGCACGCTGGCCATCTTCTATGCGGCGCGCTTCATGCGCTATCAGCGCTACAGCATCTTGGAAGTGAAGCAGGCCGACTACATTCGCACGGCCGAGGCCAAGGGGCTGAAGCGACGGATCATCACCTGGCGCCATACCGAACGCAACGCCATCCTGCCCGTGGTCACCATCATCGGCTTGAGTGTCCCCACCCTGGTGGCCGGGGCGCTCTTCATTGAGACCATTTACAGTTGGCCGGGCATGGGCTCCCTCTTTGTGGATGCTGTCTCTGCCCGTGATTACCCCATGGTCATGGGCATCATGCTCGTATCTGCCATTGTCGTCCTCATGGCCAACTTGTTAACAGACCTCACTTATTCTCTGATTGATCCAAGAATCCGTTACGACTGAGAAAACCTATGGCTGTCGATTCACCTTCGCTTTCGCCACAAGAACCTTATACCGAAGCGCTGACCACCGAAGCCACGTCGCCGGCCAAAAAGGCCTGGCAACGCTTCCGGCGCCACCGGCTGGCGCTGGCCGGATTGGTCATGTTCGGCGTCATCCTGACGATGGTGGTGGCAGCGCCGCTCATCGAGCGCTATCCGCCGAATGAGCTGAACCTGCCCGACAAGTTCCAGTCGCCCAACCCCAATCACTGGCTGGGCACCGATCGGGTGGGCCGCGACATCTGGAGCCGGACGCTGCATGGCGGGCGCGTCTCCCTGGCCGTCGGCTTCAGCGCCGCGCATCATGTCGACGGTGATCGGCGTGGTGCTGGGCGCGGCTGCCGGCTACTACGGCGGCTTTATCGACAACGTCATCATGCGCTTCACCGACATCATGATGACCTTTCCCCGCGTCATCATCATTCTAACCGTCGCCACCTTTGTGGGACAGAGCATGTTCAATCTGATCCTGTTGATTGGGCTTTTTAGCTGGATGGGCACCTGTCGCCTGGTGCGCGGGCAGGTACTTACCTTGCGCGAGGAGCAGTTTGTCCAGGCCGTTCGCTCCTTGGGCGCCGGCGACTTCACGATCGTCATGGCCCACATCATGCCCAATGTGATTGCCCCTCTGCTGGCCGCGGTCACCTTTGCCATCAACGAAGCGATTCTGCTCGAGGCCGGCCTCAGCTTCCTAGGCGTGGGTATTCCCCCGCCAACCCCAAGCTGGGGCAACATGCTTGAATCGGCCCGCAACCTGGACGTGCTGACTAATGGCCCCTGGATGTGGATGCCGCCCGCGATCTGCATTCTGCTCACCGTCCTCAGCATCAACTTCATCGGCGACGGCCTGCGCGACGCGCTCGACCCGAAACATATTGTGTAGCGACTGGCCATTTTCCTACCCGCTAGGGGTGCATGCCACATTGGGGGGTGCTCGGGCGAAAACAATCAGCCCGTTCGCGCATCGTCCCCAAAACAGGATGCATCCATCCGTTAGATACTGGTATTCCCTATGGCGCCTCTGCTCGACGTTCGCAATCTAGAGACCAAGTTTTGGACCGAAGCCGGTGTCGTCCACGCCGTGAACGGCATCTCATATAGGCTGGATAAGGGCGAGTCGCTGGCCATCGTCGGCGAGAGTGGCTCCGGCAAGTCGGTGGGCGTCCTCTCGCTCATGGGCCTTATCCCCTCACCGCCCGGTGAAATCACCAATGGCGAGGTAATTTTCGACGGCCAGGATCTACTCCAGCTCTCCTCAGAGAAGCTGCGTCAGATTCGTGGCAAAGACATTGCCATGGTCTTCCAGGATCCTATGACCTCGCTCAATCCGGTCTTGACGATTGGCATTCAGCTCACGGAGGCGCTGGAAGAACACCAGGGCATGAGCCGCGACGATGCGCAGGCTCGTGCAGTGGAGATGCTGAACCTCGTCGGCATTGCCGATGCCAAACAACGGCTCAAAAACTATCCTCACCAATTCTCAGGCGGTCAGCGCCAGCGCATAGGCATTGCCATGGCCCTGGCCTGCAACCCGGCGCTGCTCATCGGTGACGAACCGACCACGGCGCTGGACGTCACGATTCAGGCTCAGATCATCGAACTCGTCCGCCAGCTTCAAAAAGAGTTGGGCATGGCCATCATCTGGATCACCCACGATTTGGGCGTGGTGGCCGGGCTGGTCGAACGGGTGGCGGTCATGTACGCCGGTTTCATCATCGAGATGGCGCCGGTCGACGCACTCTACAATCGGACCAGTCACCCCTACACGCTGGGACTGCTGGAATCAATCCCCACGATCGAAGGCGCGGAAGAGCGGCTCATTCCCATCAAGGGTCAGCCGCCGGATCTGCACCAGGAAGCGCGTGCCTGTCCCTTTGCACCCCGCTGTCGCTTTGTCATTGACCGTTGCCGCGAGGAGTTGCCGACACTGGAAACCGTCGGCGACGGCCATAGTGCAGCCTGTTTCCGCTGGGAAGAGATTCAGGCTGCTCAACGCGACCCGATCAAGCTGGCGGCATTGGCCCCGGAAGAGGCAAAGGCACAGCTTGCAGCCACGGTGCGCAAGCCAGAGAAAGCCCCAAGCGAGCGCGATGTCCTGGTCCGCGTCGAGAATCTGAAGCAGCATTTCCCGATCTATCAGGGCATCATCCGGCGCAAGGTGGGCGCGGTCGCGCGCGGTGGACGGCATCAGCTTTGACGTCTATCGTGGCGAAACGTTGGGCCTGGTCGGCGAGAGCGGTTGCGGCAAGTCGACCACCGGGCAGTCGATTCTGCAATTGTTGCGCCCCACCGAAGGCAAGGTCTTTCTCAATGGTCAAGACCTCACCGTGGCCAATCGCAACGATCTGCGCGCGGCCCGCCGCAACATGCAAATGATCTTTCAAGATCCCTACGCTTCGCTCAACCCGCGCATGACCGTGGGCAGCATCATCGGCGAGGCGCTGCGCATCCACAACATCGGCGACGGTCAGAGCCAGCGCGAGCGGGTCGAGCAGCTGATGGCCATGGTGGGCCTCAACCCCAACTTCATCAACCGCTATCCGCATGAATTTTCGGGCGGCCAGCGCCAGCGCATCGGCATCGCCCGCGCCCTGGCAACCAATCCGGCCTTCATCGTGGCCGATGAGCCCATCTCTGCGCTGGATGTCTCGATCCAGGCCCAAGTGGTCAATCTGCTTGACGATCTGCGCCTGGAGCTCGGTCTGACCTATCTCTTCATCGCCCACGATCTCTCCATGGTGCGCTATATCAGCGATCGGGTTGCCGTGATGTATTTGGGCAAGATCGTCGAGATCGGCGTCGGTGACGTGGTCTTTGATCAGCCGCTCCACCCCTACACACAAGCTTTGCTCTCGGCCATTCCGGTGCCGGATCCAGAGGCAGCCCAGCAGCGGCGACGCATCGTGCTCGAAGGGGACGTGCCCAGCCCTGCCAACCCGCCGCCCGGTTGTCATTTTCACACGCGCTGCCGCTACGCCACCGAAATCTGCAGCGAGGTGGAACCCGAGGTGCGCGACTTCGGTACGGAAGTGCAGGAGCACCTGGTCGCCTGCCATCATGCCGAGAACTTTCTCGAGATCGGATAGGAGCCAGCGTCGTGGCATCCAGCCCGCCAAACGAAGCGTCCGGCGAGGCGCGCATCCCAGCCAGCGGATTTCTGGCCCATGCGCTGCCGCGGCCTACACGCGATCGCCGTCCCAATATTCTCCTGCTCACAACCGATCAGCAGCGCCATGATACGCTGGGTGCGGGCGGCCATGACTTCATGCAGACGCCCAACCTGGATCGTCTGGCCGGTGAAGGCACGCGCTATACCCAGGCCTATACGCCTGTCCCCATTTGCCTGGCCGCGCGCCACAGCCTGCTGACGGGTCTACCACCTCGTGCCCACGGATTTCCCGACAACATGCATCAGGCCGTAACACGCGCCGATCTACCTACCCTGCCCCGTTTGCTGAGCGACGCGGGCTACGAGTCGCGCGCGATTGGCAAAATGCACTTTATCCCGGCGCGACGGCACAATGGCTTTGACCGCATGGAACTCATGGAGGAGCTGCCCTGGTATCGCGAGCAGGATGACTATGCGCTCTATTTGCAGTCGGTCGGTCTCGGCCACATCCAGCACATCCACGGCGTGCGTCATCTGCTCTACATGCTGCCCCAGCAGTCGCTCATTCCGGAGGCCCATCACGGGACCAAGTGGGTGGCCGACCGGGGCATGGAATTCTTGCGCACCAACCGCGGCCGGCAACCCTTCTTCCTCTGGCTGAGCTGGATCGCGCCCCATCCGCCCTTTGACGTGCCCGCACGCTGGGCCGATGCGTACGCGGATGCCGAGGTGCCGGCGCCAGTGGTCGCGCAGACGCCCACTTCGGCCCTGGCCGAGGAGAATCGCCTGCTGGGCGATCTGCCGGGGCCGGCCTATGTCCGACGCATGCGCGAGGCCTACTTTGCGTCCATCAGCTTTGTGGATGAACAGATCGGCCGCGTGCTGGAGATGCTCGAAACGACAGGTCTGGCCGATAACACGCTGGTGCTCTTCACCAGCGACCACGGCGAGCTGTTGGGCGACTATGGCCTCTATCAGAAATGGCTGCCGTATGACGCCTGCACGCGGGTGCCCTTCATCATGCGCTTCCCTGGCCGGGTGGAGGGAGGCGCGGTACGCGACGAATTTATTGACCTGATGGACATCCTGCCCACGGCGCTGGATGCGGCCGAGGTCGCCCATCCCCAACCGGAGGCGTTGCCCGGCGCGTCGCTCCTCACGACCGAGCCGGCACGGGCGCGCACGGCTCAGTTCACCGAGTATTCGTTTGACAACCGGCGCTGGATCAGCCTGCGCACGGCTGACTACAAGTACAACTACTACTACGGTGGCGGTGCGGAAGAGCTTTTCGACCTACGTCGCGACCCGGAAGAGACCACGAATCTGCTTGCCCAGGGCGTGCCCGAGAAATGGGCGACCGTACGTGCCGCCCTGCGCCGGCGCCTGACCGAGCACGAGCAGCAATGGGGCTTGCCCGGCTATGTGGCCGATGGCGAGTTGCTTAGCGGACCGCCCTACGTCCCCCATCCCCAGCGCAACGAGGCCTTTCCGCGCTTCCCGAGTCAAATCATGGAGCCGGCGGCGCGTGCAGGCATGAACGATCTCTTTGATGAGGTGTTGGCAGCCGTGGCCGAAGAGCCGATCGTACGCCTGCGTGAATTGGACGTCGCGGCCTGGCAAGCCAATGGCGACTTCAGCGACGAAGAAATCGCCACGCTGCTGGCGCGCGACGACGCCCGTCACGCGGCGCCTGCGCCAACCAGAGAGGAATCGGCATGAAGGCAAGAGAACGAGTGCAGACCGCGCTCGACCACCGTGAGCCCGACCGCGTGCCCATGATGATGTCGGCCGGCAAGTTTCAGGTGGAGCGGCTAAAGGCTCACCTTGGCGTCGAAAGCGACCGCGACCTGCTCGATGCCCTCCACATCGACGTCTACGACATGCGCGGGATCGACTACAAAAGCGGCATCGGAGCCCGCTACATCGGCCCGCCCGAGCTCGGCATTCCCGAAGATTGGCAAGGCGACTTCTTTCGCCTCTTCCACTACCAGGAAGAGATCATCGAGAACAGCTTCGGTCTGAGCCACTCCATGGGCGAGCCCTGTCTGCGCGACTATCCGACCGTCGCAGAACTGGAGGCCTTCCCCTGGCCGCAGCCGGAGTGGTTTGACTACACAACGGTCCGCGCGCAGTTGGAACCATGGTCGGATTTTGCCATTGCGGCGACCGGCTGCTCGGTCTTTCAGCACCCGACCCTGTTCCGGGGCATTGAGCGCTTTCTGCTCGAAATGGCGACCGCGCCGGACGTGGCCGAATATATCATGGACCGGGTGACCGACTTCTACTACGGCTATTTTGAGCGGCTCTTCGCAGAGGTCGGCGATCTCATCGATATCTTTCGTCTGGCTGACGACATCGGCGCACAAAACAACCTGCTCATCAGCCCCAAGATGTTGCGTCGCTTTGTGGCGCCTCGGGTGGCAAAATGCGCGGCGCTGGCTCATCGCTACGATATCAAGGTGCTCTTTCACACCGACGGCAACATTCGTCCGGCAATTCCGCAGATGATTGAGTGGGGCATTGATGTCTTGGATCCCGTTCAGCCGGAAGTGCCCGACATGGATGCAGTCGAGCTAAAGCGAGAGTTTGGCGACCGGCTCTCTTTTTCCGGCGGCGTCAGCGCGCAGGAGGTACTGCCCTTTGGGGACGTCGCCGCGGTGGAGGCAGAGGTGAAGCGGGTCATTGATGCACTGGGACCCGGCGGTGGCTACATCCTCTCGCCCGGTCATCCGGCCCTGCAGGTAGATGTGCCGGTGGAAAACGTCGTTGCCATGTACGAGACGGGCTACCGGTATGGGCGGTACTGAGTGCCCATGACGCCCCAACGCAACGTCCTGCTCATCTGTGTGGATCACTGGCCGGGCCATCTGTTGGGCTGCGCCGGTCATCCCGCGGTCATCACGCCAACGCTTGATCAGCTGGCGGCAAATGGCACACGATTCCCCAACGCCTATTCGGCCTGTCCGGTTTGCATCCCGGCCCGCCGCGGCTTGATGACGGGCTGCAGTCCGCGTGGCCATGGCATGCGCGACTTTGCAGAAACCACGCCCATGCCGCCTTTGCCCACGTTGGCCGCGACCTTTGCCCAGGCTGGTTATCAATGTTTTGCCGTCGGCAAGCTACACGTCTATCCACAACGCGACCGCATCGGATTCCATGACGTGATTCTCAACGAAGAAGGCCGCCATCATCTGGGCATGCGCAGCGATGACTATGAGCGTTTCCTGGCAAAACAGGGGTACGCCGGCCAGGAGTATGCGCACGGTCTGCCCACCACTGACTATCTGACGCGGGCCTGGCATCTGCCGGAGCATTGCCACCCCACCAACTGGACTGCCCGCGAAATGAGCGAAACCATCCATCGTCGCGATCCAACCCGGCCCGCCTTCTGGTATCTTTCGTTCAACTTTCCCCATCCGCCGCTTGCGCCGCTGCCGGCCTATCTCGATCTATACCAAGAAGCGCCGATTCCGCCGGCCCACTTTGGCGACTGGAGCGAAGACTTCGATGCCCTGCCCTATGCCCTGCAAGCGCGCGCGAATCGCTGGTATCCCCATGTGCACGCCGGACGCCTGCGCGACTTTGAGCTGCGCACAATCCGCCAGGCGTTTTATGCGCTGTGTACGCATATCGACCACCAAATCCGGCTGGTGATCGGCCTGCTCCGCGAGGAGGGTCTCCTTGATGACACGGTCATCGCCTTCACCTCCGATCACGGTGACATGTTGGGCAACCACGGCTTTTTTGCCAAGGGCTTGTTCTATGATGACGCCGCGCGCGTCCCGCTCCTCATCATGCCGGCTGCGGATGACGATCGTCTCGCTCACCACAACGTAGACGAGCGCCTGGTGGAGCTGATGGACGTCATGCCAACCTTGCTGGACCTGGCCGGCGTGCCCACTCCAGAGAGTGTGGAGGGGCAGTCGTTGGCACAGGCGCAAGCCCGCGACTATCTCTATGGCGAGTATGAAGAAGGTACGCTGGCGACACGGATGGTGCGCGACGAACGCTACAAGCTGATCTACTACGCGGCGGGAAACGTCGTGCAGCTCTTTGACCTGGTGCAGGATCCGCTGGAGATGAATGACCTGTCTGGCGACCGGGCGTATGCGTCCGTCCGTGATCGTCTGTTGAAGCAGTTGCGACGACAGCTTACCGGCGCAGACTTGGCATGGGTGCGTGACGAAGAATGGGTGGGGCTGCCCCAGCCGACCTTTGCGGCGCGCCCCAATCGCGGCTTGACGGCACAGCGCGGCTTGCGTTTTGCATAGACCATCGTTCGTGATCGATCACCGTCAAATACCAAATGTTGAACCACTCACTGTATGCGCGGAGCAGCTATGACAAACTCATCAACGGCATTGCCCAACGTGCTCTGGATCGGCGTGGATCAGATGCGCGCCGACACATTGCTCAACGACTCAGTCCAGACGCCCAATTTGGACCGCCTGCGTGCACAAGGCACCTGCTTCACCCACGCCTACTCGCCTTCCAGCCTCTGCACGCCGTCCCGGGGCTCCATGTACACGGGGCGCTTCGCCTTCAGCCACGGCATGGGCACCAATTGCGACATGTATCACGCCCTGGCCCGGGAGCTGCCCAACCCCGAACAGTTGCTGCACACGCAGCTCCAGTCACGGGGCTATCGCACCGGCTTCACGGGCAAGTGGCACGTCGGCACTGAGCTCGGCCCTGGCGACTACGGCTTCGAGGGCATGAGCATTCCCGGCTATGGCGATCTGCGCGACGATCCCGGCTTTCAGCGCTATCTGTCTGACCATGATCTCCACTATGGGCCCATTCGCAATCCGATCTACGCCAATCGCGATGAGCAGACCCTCATGGCGGGCGAGTGGAACGGCCCTCTGGAATCGACGCCCACCCACTATCTGGCCAACTACTCGCTCGATCTGTTGGATGACTTTGCCGCGCAGCCGGCAAGAGTCGGGCACGCCCTTTTTCCTAACCTGCCAATTCTGGGCGCCCCATGGTCCCTATCTGCCCGCGCCCGAATATGTGGGCACGCATGACCGCGCCGCGATCCCTCCCTGGCCCAACTGGGACGACGACTATGCGGGCAAGCCCCGGCGCTACCCGCGCTTGGTCAACAGCTTCTTTGCCCAGCTGCCTGCGACCTGGCCTGACTGGCAGCAGGTGATCGGCTTGGTCTATGACTACACGACACAGGTCGATGCTGAAATCGGCCGTCTGCTCGACCGCCTGGATGAACTGGGGCTCACCGACGAGACGCTGATTGTCTTCGCCAGCGACCACGGGGATATGATCGGCAGCCACGGCCTGCACGATAAGGGCTACATGTACGAAGAGGCCCATCGCATCCCCCTCATGCTGCGTCTGCCCGGTCAAGCGGAGGCCCGCACCAGCGATGCGCTTGTGTACAATATGGACATCTTCCCGACGATTCTCGACCTGGTGGGCGATGACGAAGCCGGCGAAGATCAACAGGCGCTGGATGGGCAGTCGCTTCTGCCCTTTTTGAGCGAAGAGGCAGAGCCCGGCGCTGAACGTGACGCGCTCTATCTTGAGTTCCACGGCATCCGCTATCTGCGCACAGAGCGGGCCATCGTGACGCGTGACGGGCTCAAGTACATCTTCAACCCGGCCGATGACGATGAGCTCTACGACCTCAACGCCGATCCGGCCGAGCTGCACAACCTCCTGGCGGCCGGTGGGTCGGCGCCCCAGGCGGACGCGCTGCGGGCACGCCTGGTCGAGCTGGCCCAGCAGCACGGTGATCCGGTGCAGAACTGCATTGCCAAGTGGTTTGGAGCAGTGGCGCGGGCTGAGCGGCCAGCCGGATGTTTCATCGGCTTATGCCGTTGTCGACGAAGGAGCGCCATGAGCGCCCACGCGCAACCTGCGCCGCGTCTCCATCTTGCCCATCGGCAACTGGCCCAGTTGGCACAGCATCCGCTCCAGCAGGCCGCAGCGTGGCCGGATCGCGACACCATCACGGTCTGCTGCTGGTTCCATGCCGCCGATACCGCGCCGGCGCAGGTGCTGCTCAACCAGGGCCACCGCACGGTCAGCGAGCCGGGCTGGTCGATCTTTCTCTGTCAGGGCGAGATCGTCGCCAGCCTTCATGGAGGCGCAGACCTGGTGGCCAGGGCTGCGCCGATCAGCGCAGCTGACGCGTGGCATCATGTTGCAGTCGTCTTTGACCGGGCAACGCCGGCGCTGACGGCCTACCTTGACGGCTCGGCCGCGCCGTGGCACACGACGACCGCGAGCCTTCAGCCCGGAGGCGAGCCGGCCCGCCAGAGCGGGCTGGGCATCGGCGGCTACACCGACGCGGCAGGCGGCCACTTCAACTACACCTTTGGACGTCGTCTGCACGACCGCATGGACGATCTGCGCATCTATGGGCACGAGCTGGGGCCCGAAGCAATTGCCGCCTTCGTCAGGTTGGATGGTGATCCGCCAAGCGCGTCGTTTACGGTCGATTGCGCCCAAGACGACGCACCGACCCGCGCTGCCTTTGACGCCACAGCCGCGGTTAGCCCCCAGGATCCCTTCATCGCCCACTGGTGGGATTTTGGCGACGGCCACCAGGCCGAAGGCCCCACCGTGGAACATAACTACGCTTATGCCGGCGTCTATCCAGTCCGCCTGACTGTGCTTGACAGCCGGCACAAGCAGGCGCAATCAGAACAGACGCTGACATTGACCGGTCAGTCCGCACCGATCCGCTTCACCGCGGTCTTTGTCAATGGTGAGGGCGGCTATGCGGCCTTTCGCATTCCCTGCATCGTGGCCGCGACCAACGGCGACCTTGTGGCGTTTGCCGAAGGGCGCGTGGAGAGCGTGAGTGATTCCACCCAGACCATTCACATCGTCTGCAAGCGCAGCCGTGACCAGGGCCGCACCTGGACGCCGCTCCAAGTCGTCGGTCGTCACGTGATCGACGGGGCAGACTACGCGGCCATGAACCCGTCCGCCGTGGTCGACGGGTTGCGGGGCACGGGGCGCATCGTGCTGCTTTACAAGCAGCTCCCCTGTTCCGAGTGGGCCCTTGTCCAGGGCGAGGGCGTTGCGCGCACGGTCTGCGTCGTCAGCGACGATCATGGCGTGAGCTGGCGCGACGAGCGTGAGATCACCAACGCGGTGCATCGCCCGGATCGCTGGCGCGTTCAGATCCCGACGGCCGGCCATGCAATCCAGCTGCGCGGCACGGCGGACAAGCCTTTCCTCCACGGGCGGCTCTTCTTCATCGGCAGCCACACGACCGATGATGATTCGGTCTTCGAGCAGCGCAACTACGCCTTCTGGAGCGATGATCTGGGTCAGACGTGGCAAATGGGGCCGGAGATCGACGTGCGCGCCGACGGAACCACGGCCCAGGGGCTCAACGAAGCCATGGCTGTTGAATTGAGTGACGGGCGGATAGTGATCAACAGTCGTAACTATCAGCTGGGTCAAGCGGTAGGCTGTCGGGCCGTCACGCTGGGAGAATTCGACCGCGCCGGGCAGCTCCAGTTCGAGCCCACGCGCCACGATGCCACGCTCATCGAGCCGCCCTGTCAGGCCAGCATCGTGCGTCATGACGCGAGGGACCGTGAGCGTACTGTGTTGCTCTTTGCCAACCCGGCACACGGCGCGGCCCGCGTCAACATGACGGTGCGCGTCAGTCGCGATGACGGTGAGAGTTGGCCTGTCGCCAAGGTGATCGACCCGGGCCCCAGTGCCTATAGCGATTTGGTCATCCAGTCCGACGGGGAAATCGGGCTGCTCTACGAGCGGGGCAACGACGGGGGCATTTGGTATGCCGGCTTTGGCCTGGACTGGCTCGAGCAGCCGCCGGGGTGAGAAAATCAGCAATAGTCGCCCTATTCCTGGACCATCCATGGTCACGCAATCAATATCGAAACGGGATCGAATTCGGGCAGTATAGAAAGGGAGATCGATGCTCAACATTGGGATTATTGGGGCCGGCGACTTTGGGGCGCGGCATGCACAAGCCATCGCGGAGCTAGACGACCTCACGGTCGTTGCGGCTTCGCGCACCAACGCGGCCAAGCTGAACGAATTCACGGCGCGCTTCGGCGGCACGAGCTACACGGACTTCCATGACTTGCTGGCTGACCCGGCCGTTGATGCCGTGGTCATTGCGACGCCCCACCACCTCCATACGCCGGTGGTCGAAGCGGCGGCAGCAGCAGGCAAGGCGATCCTGTTGGAGAAGCCCATGGCGCCAACGCTTGAGGAGTGCGACCTCATTCTGGCCGCGGTCGAACGGGCGGGCGTGCCACTCTTCGTCGGCCACACCAATCAGTTTGCGCCGACCTATCGGCAGGCCAAGGCCATGTTGGACGCCGGCGAAATGGGCGACATCGTCCTCGGCATCAGCACAATGTCCAAGTACTGGTTTGAACCCAATCGGCGCGATTGGCATTTGGATCGCGCCACGGGCGGCGGCATGTGGCTAACCGCGGGCATTCATTGTCTTGACAGGCTGACGTGGCTGGTAGGCAGTCCGGTCAGCAGCGTCTTCGCCAGCCTCACGACCCGCTTGCATGAGCAAGCGGCCGATGATGTCGGACTAATTCAGCTCGCCTATGCGAACGGCGTGGCGGGGAGCGTGGTGAGCGTCGGCTATCGCCAAGGTGCGCCCAAGCATCTGACGGAGTTGACGTGTACGAACGGCATGCTGAATATTGGCTATGAGCAGATCGAGGTCGGGCGCAATGGGCGCTGGGAGCAGATTCCCGTCGAGCAAGAGGGCGACTGGATGCATGCGGCGCTGGTCGAGGAGTGGCGCGCCTTTGCCGCTGCGGCCCGAGGCGAATGTCCGCCGGCAGTCGACGGCGCATACGCTCGCCACATCATGGAAGTTGCCTTCGCCGCCGAAGAAAGCGCCCGCACCGGCATGGCAATCGCCATCCACTAGGAGCCCCGATGCAACCCTTGCAGGCAGAAGAGATTCGCGGCAACTGGGCCACCATTCTGTTGCCCATCAATGACGATGAGTCCATCGCATTCGATCGGTTGGCAGATGAGGTTGATTTTCTCATGACCGCCGGCGCCGACGGCGTCTACACCAATGGGACGGCCGGCGAATTCTACACGCAGACCGAAGCAGAGTTTGATCGCATCCAGACGCTGGTTGCCGAGCGCTGTGAGCGCCGGGGCGTTCCCTTCCAGATTGGCGCAAGCCACATGGACCCGCTGATTTCGCTGGATCGCATTGCGCGAGCCGCCGCGCTGGCACCGGCCGCAATCCAGGTCATCCTGCCCGATTGGTTCCCCTTGACCCAGCCCGAGCAGATTAATTTTCTGCGCCAGGCGGCCGCATTGGCCGCGCCCATCGGCTTGGTCCTCTACAATCCGCCCCAGGCCAAACGCGTGCTGGCGCCGGTGGAACTGGGACAGTTGGCCCAGGCCGTGCCTGAGCTTGTTGGCGTCAAGGTCGCGGGCGGTGACGAAGCATGGTATGCCAAAATGCGCACGCACTGCGCCGGCCTCTCCGTCTTTGTGCCGGGCCATCACCTGGCCACAGGGATCAGCCAAGGCGCACACGGCGCCTATTCCAACGTGGCCTGTCTCTCGCCGCAGGGCAGCCAACGGTGGTATGAATTGATGAAGACGGATCTGCCCGCGGCGCTGGCCTTTGAGGCGCGTATCCAAGAATTCTTTGACGCCTACGTCACGCCCTATATCGTTGACAAGGGGTACGCCAATCAGGCCGCCGACAAGCTGTTGGCCACAGCCGGCGGCTGGGCCGACATTGGCACGCGCCTGCGCCGGCCCTATCGCTTCATCCCCGAGGCCGAGGCGCGCCAGCTCTACCCGCTTGCGCTTGCGGCACTGCCGGAACTGTTCGAGTGAGCCGATCATGGTGTCTTGTCAAGTATAAGTTGACGGAGACCGGGCCGCTCTGAAGGGCAAGATCATATGACACCGCATAGACAAATCCAAACGCCCGCCCTAATCTTGCCGGACTCACTGCCGGCCACACCAAGGAGCATTTTCAATGGATAACCAATTCTGGATTACCGGTCTGGTAGCGGCTACGTTCACGCCGCTGTTTCAGGACGGCTCGGTCAATTTCGCGCAAATCGCGCCGCTGGTCGATCAGCTGATCGATGATGGAATCAGCGGGCTCTATGTATGCGGCAGTACCGGCGAAGGCGTCTCGCTCACGACAGAGGAGCGGAAGGCGGTGGCCGAAGCCTTTGTGGCTGCGACGGCAGGACGCATCCCCGTCGTCGTGCAGGTCGGTCACAACAGCTTGCATGAGGCGCGACAGTTGGCCGCCAGTGCGGCCGCGATGGGCGCTGACGCAATCTCGGCCACACCGCCCAACTACTTCAAGCCAAGTTCTTTGGCGAACCTGATCGACTGTCTTGCCGAAGTCACGGCGGGCACGCCGGATCTGCCTTTCTACTACTATCACATCCCTGGCGTTACGGGCGTCCCCGTGCCGATCCCCCAATTTCTGGTCGAAGCGGCGCCGCGGCTGCCCTCGCTGGTTGGCGTTAAGTTCAGCCATACGGCTATCTTTGAGCTACAGAGCGCGGTCGCGGTCAGTGACGGCCGGTTCAACCTGCTCTTTGGCAGCGACGAAATGTTGCTGAGCGGGCTGTGCGGCGGCGCCCACGGCGCGGTCGGCAGCACCTACAACTTTGCGGGCCCGCTCTACAATCGCATTTTGGCCGCGTTTGCGAAGGAAGAGCTTCGCCGGGCGCAAGCGCTGCAAGGACAAGCCGTAGAGATGGTAGAGGTCATCCTGCGCCACGGCGGCAATCCCGCGCTCAAGGCGACCATGGCGCTGGTCGGCATTGATTGCGGACCAAGTCGCTTGCCCCAGATTCCCTTGACCGCGGCGGCTATCGGCACGCTGCGCGAAGACCTGGAAACAATTGGCTTCTTTGAGTGGGCGCGTTAAGTCTCACTTTCACTCGATCAGGAGAATGAGCATGCTAGCAGCTGAAACCCTCGCCAAACTAGGCAGCTTTGATACGCCGACAATCTGCAACATCATCGAATTATTTGACGTCCGGCCCCGCAACGCCGGCTACATGGACGCACGCATCCAGGCCGCCTTTCCGGAGATGCCGCCGGCCGTTGGTTTTGCCGCGACCGCGACCTTTCGCTCGGCTGCGCCCCCGGGCAGGGGCGACGGCTATGCCGGGCTGCGTGACCAGGTCGAGCGCTTCGGGGAACTCTCGGGGCCGGCCTTTGTCGTCTTTCAGGACATTGACGACCCCACCGTAGCCGCCACCTTCGGTGAGGTAATGTGTACGACCTACAAGGCCTTTGGCGCGGTCGGTCTGATCACTTCAGGTGCGGGCCGCGATCTGGAGCAGGTGCGGGCCATCGATTTCCCGGCTTTCACGAATGGCACAATCTGCTCTCACGGCGATAATCATACGCCGCAGATTCACGTGCCGGTCCACGTCGGCGGCATCACGATCTACCCGGACGCGCTGCTGCACGGCGATTGCAATGGCGTGACAACCATCCCCGTCGACATCGCCGCGGATGTTGCTGATGCCGGTGATGAGTTCATCGCAGCAGAGGCCTTTGTGCTGGAAGCCATGCGCGGAGCCGACGTGTCGGTTGCGCGGTTGGTCGAGGCGCAGGCGGCAATGGGCGCGCAGGTCGAGGCGCTCAAGGCCCGTATTGCCAAAAAAGTCTGACTCCCTGCTCGGGAGGTCAGACTTTTCGGTCAGTGCAACCATATAGACGCTGCCAAAGTCGAACGCGGCGCAAACAGCTCAGGCGAAACTGCGCAATTGAAGCAAAAAAATCTGCGATAGTCCGTCAAATCCTGCTACATCCGCGTTCTATCCAACAGGCAACAAAACCTCTATGCCTCTTGATTACTGACGCCGTCATCATTTTCGGGGCGTTCCGGCTGCCAGGGCCAGCGCCCCTCTATCTCCACGATCAACGACCAGCCGAGGAAAATTCGGATGATGACCAGTAAGCCAAGAATGGCTACGCTCTCAAAGGTGGTCTCTAACGCAACAGTCTTGATGATATCAGCCGCAACGAGAATTTCCAGGCCGAGCAGCAAAGCGCGACCGAGCGTCGTCTTGTAAGCCGTATAACGTTCACTGACGGCAGACTGGCCACCCCGAAAGACATCCACCCCATATTCAACCATGCCAAAGACAACGGCAAAGACAATGATGCCGACGGCCAGCACCTCTATGGCTAAAGCAGCAACTTCAATGCCGTCAAGAATAAACTCCAACAGTTCGGCTAGCATGGCTGACTATCCGTTCGCGACGAGCTGTTCAAAACGTGAGAATGCATCGTCCCACACGCCTGCAGGACCGGGCAGGAACTCTTCCTGGGCAATTGAGGCAGCAATCGCAGCGCGTCCTTCAGCCACGTCCGCCAGGTGCCCGGTGGCAATAGCCTGTACCATGACGTTACCCAAGGCGGTCGCTTCGGCCGGGCCGGAGACGACGGGACGCTGGCAGGCATCGGCCGTGAACTGATTGAGCAGCCGGTTCTGGCTGCCGCCGCCCACCACGCGGATCACCGACAGGCTGTGACCGGCGAGTTCCTCCAGGTCGAGGAAGACGCGTCGATAGCGTAACGCCAGGCTTTCCAGACAGCAGCGCACGACCTGCCCGACCGTTTCGGGCTCCGGCTGGCCGCTGCGTGCACAGTACTTGCGCAAGGCGCCGACCATGTCGTTGGGCGTGTTGAAAAAGTCGGCATGATCCGGATCGACGATCGAACGGAAGGGCTCCGCCTGCTCGGCCAGGGCCATGAGCTCGCCCCAGTCATACTGGTCGCCGGCCCGCAGCCACTGATTGCGACATTCCTGGACCAGCCAAAGACCCGTGATGTTTTTGAGGAAGCGAATCGTGTTGCCGACGCCTCCCTCATTGGTGTAGTTGTAGGCCAAGACCTGCTCGTTGATGATTGGCGCAGGCGTCTCAATGCCCATGAGGCTCCACGTACCGCTGCTGATGTAGAGGCTGTCCTGGTCGAGGCCTGGCACGGCCGCGACCACGCTGGCGGTATCGTGACTGCCCACGGCAATGACCTGCGCGCCTGGCGCCAAACCGGTCTCGGCTGCGACCTGGGGCAGGATGGGTCCCAGCACCGTTCCCGGCTCGACAAGCTCGGGCATGATCGCGACGGGCAGATCGAGCCGGCCCATGAGCTCCGCAGACCAGCGGCGCGTGCGGGCGTCCAGCAGTTGTGTGGTCGAGGCAATGGTATACTCGCCGGCCTGGCGTCCCGTCAGCCAATCGTTCAAGAGATCGGGCGTCAAGAGGAAGCGATCGGCATAGTCCAGCTGGGGATCGCCCAGGTGACGCATGGCGTAGAGCTGAAAGATGGTGTTTAACTGGATAAACTGGAGACCGGTGATGCCAAAAATCTCCTCGCGCGAGACACGCTTGAACGCTTCCTCCATCATGTCATTCGTGCGGGCGTCGCGATAGTGGACCGGGTTGCCCAACAGGTTGCCGGCGCTGTCCAGCAGGCCATAGTCAACGCCCCAGGTATCGATGCCGATGCCCACGGGCGCGGACGATGCGCCGGCGGCGTAACGCGCCAGTCCCTGCTTGATCTCCGACCAGAGGCCGAGGGCATCCCAATAGTCACGCCCCAACACGTGGGTGGGCCCATTGGGGAAACGGTGAATCACTTCCAGGTCAAAGCGTTCCCCATCCCATCGTGCCAGCAAGACACGCCCGTTGGACGCGCCCAAGTCGGCTGCAAGAAAATCAGCTGTGGAACTCATCTCAAACCCTTTCCAGGTTTATTGTTTTGAAACGCACCAACAACGTATCCGCTACCGTCACACAAGCTCCAGCTCGATGCCCAGTTCGCGCACCTGATTTACGTTTTCCTCACTTAGCCCGGTGTCGGAAATCATGAGGTCGATCTCCTCGGGCAATAAGGAACTGGCCGTAAAGGGATTGCAAAACTTGGAGTGATCGACCAGGGCGATCGTGCGCTGGGCAGACTGGGACATGGAGCGCTTCAATTGCGCCTCACGCAGATCCGACTCCATCATGCCGTTGCGCATGGTGAAGCCGCGACAGCTCAAGAACGCAATGTCAACGTGAATGCGGCGCAGGAAGTTGGGCGTGAGGACATCGACCAGACTACTTGTGCGGCGACGCAGGATACCGCCCACGACAATGGTCGTGATTTCGGGCGCAAAGCTTAGCTCCAGCGCGGCATAGAGACCATTCGTCACGACGGTCAAATTGGTCTGATCACGCAGCAGCCGGGTCATCTGAAAGACGCTGCTGCTGCCGTCGAGAAAGACTGTGCTGCCCGCCTGAATATAGCGCGCGGCTTGGGCCGCAATGCGCCGCTTTTCATCGAGCAAGAGCTGTTGACGGGCGGCAAAACGCAACTCCAATTGGCCGCGTCCGGACATAACCGCGCCGCCCCGCACCCGCGTCAGGTAGCCTTGCTCTTCCAACATCTGCAAATCTTTGCGGGTAGTCACTTCGGTGACGCCCAAACGCTGGCTGAGATCCGAAACGGTGACCGAATCCTGCTCGCGTAGCGTCTGAATAATTAGGTCACGCCGGTCGTCACTTGAAATTGTAGTGTGTTCGCTTTCCACTTCGTCTTGATCGAGGTCGCCCATGGGAGCTGCTCCTTTTACCGCAGTTTCGGTTTTCTGTGGCGTTTCAGCTTATGACCAGTGAGGCGGCTTGAGCTGGGGCGCTCAACGACTCGGCTGAGTCATTATCATTTGGCTTACGATTGTACTGAAAAAAGGCATGATCGACAAGTAGGATTTACGAAACGAAATTGATTCGAAAGGATAAGCCAAAGTCAGACTGTTCACCTGTGGCCAGCATCCCAGAGAGCGAGGTCACGTTGACCACGCTCTATCCATGCGCTGAGCACGGCTACCTCGGCCGACGACGGCGAGTCGGCCAGCCAGAGTGCGGCGAGCGCCTGTTCTTGCGACCCATGGGCTGAGTCAGCCGCAGGCAATTGGGTCAGCGCTGCAGCGGCTCCCATGGCCAGACGCCGCGGCTCGCCATCTTCGGCCAGCGTCATGCGCATGGCGCCAATCAGTCGATCATTCCAACCCAGCTTGCGTGCCGGATCACGCGTCACGCGGGCCACGCCGTCGCGCAGAAACGGGTTGACCATGCGCACCAGCAGGTCATCCACATAGTCTGCAAAGCCAGCCACAGAAAAGAGCGGATCGGCGCCGGCGTAACGCCGGCAGAGCGCGGCCCCCGCTTCAGCCTGGCCGGCCTCGCGCACCAAGGCTAGCACATCGGGATGCTGGCGCAGTTCGGCCATGGTTTCCAGACCGAGAAGCGCGGCCAGGTAGCCGGCCATGGCGTGCATGGCGTTGTGCCCGTAGAGTTTGGCCTCCTCGAAGGGGAGCAGGTCCGGCTTTTCGGCAAAGACATCCAGCCGACGTACGAAACGCGGCTGATCAGGGAAGGTCGGCAAATGGGGTTGGGAGACCAGAATGCGGTTGAACGATTCGACGAGGTAGGCCTCGTCGGCCTCGGGCGTTACGGGAATCAATCCGTCTGCGGTCGCTGCGCCGTCCAGGGGCACAACGCCACTCATCTTGCCGATCACCGTGTTCAAAAAAGCCAGGTAGCGTGCGGCCTCAGCGGGAGCAGCCTCGACGAGTGCGTCATCCACCGCCTCCTGCAAAATCTGTGCAGCTTCGTTGTGATTCTCGGCGGCGTAGAGCACCGCTTGCGGCCCCTGGCGGCGGACCTTCTCATCCAAGCCAGCAGCCAGCACGCGGTGGAGACTACCCGGCCCCTCGCCGGTGTAGAAGCTCACGCTGGGAATGGCGGTCGCCAACTCATCAGCAGCGGCGATGGCCTCGACGAGTACAGCGCGATCTTCTGCGACAGCCGGGTTATAGATTTCAACCGGTCCCACGGCCGCGATCTTCACGCCGTCAGCATGGGCCACGTTGATGTGCAGGATACCGCCGGCTTGACGCAAAGCTGCCACCCGCGCCGGCAACACCTCGGCCACGACCAAACGGTCGAAGGCTCCGCTCTGATGCGCTTCGTAGAGAAAGAGTCCGGCCTGAATCGCGCCAAAGCCAAACCCGACAAAAGTGGCCATGATGATTCAACTCCCCAATCCCAGCTCCGCAATCACTTCATCTCCTGCCCGCCCGTCACGTTGATCGCCTGACCGGTCATGTAGCTCGACTGATCCGAGGCGAGGAAGACAACCATGTTGGTGATGTCTTCATAGGTGCAGCCGCGCTTCATGGGCACCTGGTCGACGTAGCGCTGGCGCACTTCGGCCTCGCTGACGCCCAGGCGTGCGGCGTATTGGGCATACAAGGAGTTCACCCAAAGTGGGGAATCGAGCAGGTTGCCGGGGCAGATAGCATTGACGCGAACGCCAAATTCGGCCAGTTCCAGCGCAATGCTCTGCGTCAGACCGATGCCGCCAAACTTGCTCGCGGCATAGGCTGAGTTCTTGGAACTGCCCTTCTTGCCCGACTTCGAGTTGATCTGCACGATTGCGCCGCTGCCCTGGGGCTTCATCACCCGGGCCGCGTGCTTGGCGCAGAGAAAGTATCCAATCAGGTTGACTTCGATGACGGTCTGCCAGCGTTCGAGCGGAAATTCTTCTACCGGGCCGGACAGCACGATGCCGGCATTGGCCACCATGATATCGAGCCGGCCAAATTCGGCCACCGTCTGATCGACGAGTGCGGCCACCTGCTCTTCGTCCGTGACGTTGGCAGCAATCGCGCGGGTCCGTCGCCCTGTTGCAGCCGCAATCTCTTCGGCGGTGACTTGCGCCTGTTCGGCATTCAGATCAGCCACGACAACGTGGGCGCCTTCTTGGGCCAGCCGCAGGCAGATTTCGCGCCCCAGGCCCTGCGCGCCACCGGTAACGATGGCGATTTGATCAAGCAATGGTTGTGCGTTCATAGACGATCTCGATGCTGCATGATGGTGATGACAAAGAGGTAACGATCGCAGGGAGCATAACGAAACGATGAGTCACAGCAGCTGCTGCCGGCTTACATCCCATGCTCCCTGCTCCACAGTCCGCGCGACAGCTTAAGGCGCAACAGTTCTTCCTCAGCTTCTCGGGTCCAGATACGCCCGTCTTGCAGCTTGGCGTATACGGTAGGCAGGACGTCGGCCAGCTCTTCGAGCGAGGTGAGGGGCAGATCGTCAATATGGGGATAGATGACCACTTTGCCGGGGAAGCGCCCCTCCGCCACCGAGCGCAGGCCATCGGGCACGCCCTCGATGCCGGCCACGGCTGCGACCGCGCCATTGGTGGACAGCACGTTACGCTCGGTCAGATCGAGCATGTGGCGCAGATCGTCAATTGATGAGCCGCTGGTGCCGACGAAGCGATTGCCGTGGGCGACAATCAGGTTGTAGTCGAAGCTGGCCATGGTGCCCCGGGGCAAGCCGGCAAAGACGTTCATGACCCCGTCATCGATCAAGAGCGGCATGGCATCTTCGATGACCTTGGTGCTGGGTGCCATGACCACGATGTCATCAAAGCCGCCATTGGTCACTTTGCGCAGCTCATCAGCCATGGCTTCGTCAGAGTCAAACTGGTCGCGGGCGATGAAGTGCATCTCCACGCCGGCACGCGCGCCCGGCTCTGTGAATTTGTCGCGCGTCGGGCCCATGCGCGCTTCGTGGATATTCGTCGCCACGATGCGGCCCGGCCGGCCATCCATCTCCAAGGCGCGCTGCACGTGCATGTGACCCATCGGTCCGGCCGCGCCCAAGACCCACGTACGGCCGCCCGGCTTCAGCTGGGTGCGCACCGGCGTGTAGGCCGCGCCGATTTCCTGGCCGTTGGCGCCGATAACGGCCAGATTGTCGTAGTGAATGCGTCCGATATCTAACTGAACCGGCCGCGCAATCGGCTCTGGCGTGACCACGTTAAAGACGCCGCCACGGGCCAGCCGCCCGAAGGCGCCTTCGATCAGGTCGGGATCGTTGTCGATAATGACGATGTCATCAAACGCCATCTCGCCGTCGTCCTCAAGCAGCGTGACGTCGTTGGCTGTGGCCCATGCGCGCACCTCGTCAGCCAGCGCCCCGTCCGCCACATCCACCACCACCTGCGCTGGACGCCAGGCCGCGGCCTCACCCAGGCTGACGCCCTTGCCGCGCCCGCGCAAGAGCAGCGTACCATCCGGCTGCCACGCGGTGCGATAGACGGGCGTGTACGCGGCCTCGACACAGGCCCACGGCTCGTTGAGTGCGGCCTCGGCAAACCCGGTATCGGGCTGGACTTCGATGAGATAGTTGCCACCATCGCCGTTCAGGACGCGCTGATCAACGATGTTATATTCGGAGAAGCCGCCCTGAATCTCATAGCCGTAGGCATAGCTCACGCCGTCGATGTAGATATCGGCCTGGACGATGAAGCGCTGACCGGGTTCGTACTGATCGCGCAGATCTTCACCGACCTTGACCACGGTCAGGCTCACTTCATGGCCGAGGACGACGGGGTTCTCGCGAATGTCGCGGTAGATACGCGGATGATTTTCGCCGGTTCGAATCACCTTGATATCGGAAAAACAGATACCGACGGCGTCATGGCGTACCAGCAGTTCGTCCGGGCCCGGCTCGACAAGATCTACTTCGATCATCTCACCGTCACGGCCCAGGTTCTCTAACCCGGCTCCATAGAGAGGCCAAAGCTGGTAGCGCTCCGGCAGGGGCTCATCCGCCGCTCTGTAACGAGAGACGTTGTCAGGCATAGTTTTCTCCTCTGGATAATAGCTCCGCCGGGGTCATATCCGGCGTCATGGTCTTCACGCAGGCGACGCCGGCCGTTCCAGCCGGCAGCGTACGTCCGATCTGAGTGTAAAACGCGTTACGCGCTGGCGCGGTCGGGCAAGTGTCGGGCGGCCCATTCGCTGCCATAGCCAAGCTGCCCGTGACGACCCAACATGGTATGGCCATAGAGAAAGTGTGCGCCATCTAGAAATGCAGCGTGCACCGGAGCCAGTTCCGGCACGTTGAAATCGTCGACCAAGGGCTGCCCCGGGCTGTTCATCTCTGTACCGGCGATGATGGGCAGATCGCGTGCTTGCGCCAGCGCCACCACGTCATAGAGATTCTGGAGCTTCGTCTCCTTCAGTGCAGAATCGGCGATGTTCCAGTTGCGATCCGGGATAATGTTAAGCACGGCCGCGCCCTTGTCAATCAGCAGATCGAGCAGCTCGGCCATGGCGCGCTCGCCTTCCGACATGCCGTCAAGCCAGGTGACGCACGGCAGCGCGCCGGCGCCCAGCACCAGCGTGTGAAACTCTTCCAGCTTGGGGAAGGTGTCGGGGCCGGGTTGAATATAGGCCGCTCCGCCCTGCTTCATGATTCGCTTGCGAATCAGGTTGACCAGGCCAAAGGGGACATCCTGCACCGCTTCGATCTGTTCGCGACCCACATCGAGCTTGGCGGACCAAAATTCAAGCGGATCATCGACTGCGGCTTCTACGGCTTCTACGTAGGCGACAATGACGTGCCGTTCGGTAGCGTTGCCGCTGGGCGTCAGCGGCAGCACATCGGCTTCATAGTCGATGGCAATCGGGGCCAGATACGCGTTGGCGCGCGCAACGAGGGCCTCGTTGCGCGCCTGCGCGCGCTGCTGCAGATCGTCGAGCAGCGGTTGGACGGCTAGGGGCACGCTGCTGCTGGTAAAGCCCACACCCATGTGATAGTAGACGCCCGGTTCGCCCGGCGAGTTGATCTCGCGCGTGGCAAATTCGGGAACAAAGAGGCGCGTCTCCATGCTGGCGCCACCGCGCACGCCAAGCAGCTCACAGGCATCCAGGAATTCATCGACGCCATCGATGACGTCGAAGTCGACGATTCCGAGCAGGTCAACCCCCTCCTCCCGGGCAAAGACAGCCAATGCACTGGGCGACAGGCCCAGCGCGTTGTAGGAGAAGAAAGAGTGACAATGCATGTTGGCGACTGCCGCATCCGCATCATAGGACAACCCATCAGCTGCCGGCGCGGTCGCTGCAAATTCGGCCAGGCTTTGGGCCCGGACATCGGGGTCAAACGAATTCAGATTTGCCATGAGATAAAGAGAATCCGTTAGGGCACTCATGATCACCGCCCTTCAATAAAGATTAAATAAAAGTCGCGAAGAAATAAGCTTAAGAAACAATACCACAGCAAAAACCGTTGTGCAATCCCCAACCCGACCAGAGCAAAAGCCTTTCAAAAGAATTGCGAAAACCATAAACTGTCCAAATCCAGTAGTTCACGATTTCGGAGTACCTGTCATTCCGACAGAGCGAAGCGACGAGAAATCTCGACTATGCGAATCTGAGATTCCTCTTCCCTCCGGTCATGGCGCAAGCGCCCACTTCGTGAACGGAATGACAATTCGTGAACGACTGAAATCGGCTATGTGTACCGGTCGGATCGGCGACGCGCCCCAAGCCGGTGGGCGTACGATTCGACGCTCACCGATGAGTTGGCTTTGGCTTGGCTTCCAACCCAGGACCATGCTACGATCAAACAGGCCTATTGCATAGACCGATTGCATAGACCGATGTGATTGTGCAAGACAATATGAATCATCAAAATGGCTTGCCGGAAGACGGTAAAAAGCCACCATGTCCATAAATGAGTAAGGAGCAGGTATGATGAGCGATGAAGGGGTCATCAAATTCTCGATGGAGCATGAAGAGAGTGCGGCCCTGCCCATGGCCGAACTGGCCGAACTGAATGGCTGGCGGAGGATTCTCTATCAACTAGAGCTAATTGGCCAGGATCCTGGTCGCTATGGCGGGTACGGCTATGGCAACATCAGCTGCCGTCGCCCGCCCTACGATGGTGCGGCCAATCAACGTGCATTCGTCATCAGCGGCACGCAGACGGGCGGCATGCCCATCCTCGAACCCGAACATTACACGACGGTGACGGGCTACTATCCTGAACGCAACCTGCTGATCAGCCATGGACCGATTCAGCCGTCGTCTGAATCGCTCACCCACGGCACGGTCTACGACCTGGAGGATAGCGTACATTGGGTGCTGCATGCCCATTCGCCCCACATCTGGCAGCAGGCGCAGGAGTTGGACGTGCCCATGACCGCGGCCGACGTCGCGTACGGCACGCCGGAGATGGCGGCCGAAGTGGCGCGCCTCTTTGCCGAGAGCGATGTGCGCGCCCGCGGCATCTTTGGCATGGGGGGCCACGAAGACGGCATCGTGACCTTCGGAAGCACAGCTGAAGAAGCTGGCGACGTACTGATTGCCTACCTGGCTGCCGCATATCGACTGGCGTCGTAAAGCGTTGCAACGTCGGCCTGCGCGAGCCGGCGTTTGGGCTCAAATGGAAGGATTCGCCGTCAGTAAGGCCTCGACTTCCTGCGGCGTAGGGATGGCCAGACGTGCGCCGTGGCCGGTGCAGCAGAGTGCGCCGGCCGCGCTGGCGTAACGCAGCAGATCGATCCAGTCCATCCCGGCCGCGACGCCGGCTGCAAACGCGCCGTGAAAAGTATCGCCGGCGCCGGTCGTGTCCACAGCCTCAATAGGGAATGCCGACAACTCGCCCTGCTCCTCGCCCCGCTGCCAGATGAGCCCGTCCGCCCCAAGCGTCACGACGGCGGCAGGCACGGAGCGAGCCAGGTTGGCCAGACCCTCTTGCGGCGTGGTCGCGCCCGTGAACTCCAGCGCAAAATGCAGTGTCGCCACCACGTAATCGCAGCGCCGCGCCAGCTGAATGTTGCCCCGGTTAATCGTGTCGGCGTCAAGGACAACGGGGATTCCCCGGGTCCTGGCCCAGGCCGCGACTTCAAGCGCCAGCGCCGGCTGATGACCGTCTAGCAAAACGACACGCGCGTCGACCTCATCCAACGCGATATCGGCGGCAGTGAGTCCGTCGGTGTCTCCCTTGTAATTGACAATTGAGCGGGCGCCGTCGGGCTTGACGAAGATCGACGAGATCGGCGTGGGCGCGGCGCCGCGCACGACTTGCGTCGTGTCGATCCCGACGGCACGGAGCTCATCGAGATGCTGCTGGCCGTAGATGTCGTTACCCAGGTAGCCGCTGAACGCGACGCGATAGCCGAGTGCGGCAGCTGTCATGGCCCCGTTGGCCGCGGTGCCGCCGCCGCAACTGATAAAGGCGTCGGCGCGCGATTTTTCGTCCGGCCCGGGATGGTGATCGACTGTAAAGATCAGGTCATAACAGGCGTGGCCCATACAAAAGAGATCAAATGTCATCGCACGTGCCTTACTGAATGTGTAGTCGGTGATAACACAAAGATCCACAGAAAAAGCCCAGTTTGGCGGTGTCGGCGCTCCTCCGGCCTGTTCTGTGGATCTCTGTGTAAAAAGCCTGTAGTCTCTTGCTCAGGATACGAAGAGATTAGACATCTTCTCTTCTTTGACCATCCCGAACATCTCCTCATCGGTGGGGCGACGCTCGAAGCGTGCGGCAGCGTCCAGCACCTTGGGCAAGACATGGATATCGCCCACGGTGTTTAGGAAGATGTCCGGCCGGCCGATTACCCAACTTACCGCCCGATCGATGTCCTCCTGATCGCGCAGGGGCTGATACCAGGTAGCGGCCCAGCGATCTTGAGGACCCCACGGCCCGCGCGTGATGCTCTTGATCGTCTGCACGGCCACGTTGCGTTCCCTGCAAATGGCGAGGAGCGTTTCGAATTCGCCAATATACTGCTCGTGCTGCTGCATGGGATAGTTGTAGGGCAGCAGGACCGAGTCAAAGGGAAATTGTTCCAGACTGCGGCGATGGAACTCAGCGATGTTGAGGCCGTGACCCGTGACGCCAATGAAGCGCACCAGCCCCTGCTCTCGGGCTTCCACAACGGCTTCAAGCGCGCCACCCGGCCCCATGGCCACATCCCAGTCCGCAAGCTGGGCCAGATTATGCAGTTGGATCAGGTCGATCGAATCGACGCGCAGGCGATCCAATGAGCGATGCAATTCTTCCTTGGCTGCAGCATAGGTACGCTCGCCCGTTTTGGTAGCGAGGAAAAAATCCCGTCGATGTTGGGCCATCCATGGGCCAACGCGCAGCTCTGCGTCGCCATAGGAAGCGGCGACATCAATGTGATTAACGCCGTATTCGAGCAGCAGATCCAGCGTTTGATCAGCCTCGGCCTGGCTGACGCTGCCTAAGGCGGCTGCGCCAAAGAGTGTGACCGTACTCATGTGTCCGGTAGCCCCAAACGGGCGTTTTTCGATTGTCATGCGTTGCTCCTTTCAGCGGAGAAGATTGGTTACCAGCGATATGCCTGCGGACCGAAGTCAGCCTCGTAGAAGGGGGAAACCATGTGGCCCGGCGGCACCAGTTCATCAATAGCCGCCAGTTCCTCGGTACTGAAGGTGATGTCAAGCGCACCCAGATTGTCGTCCAGATGGGCTACGGTGCGCGGGCCGATGATTGGGCTGGTCACGCCGGGGCGGTCGATGGTCCAGGCCAGGGCAAGCTGGGCAAGGGTCACGCCCTTGGCTGCAGCCATCTCAGTCAGCGCCTCGATCACGTCCCAAATGGCCTCGCTCTTGCGCCGCATCTGCATGGGGTTGAGGTCGCCGCTGGAGTAGCGCTTGCCTTCCGGCGATTGGTTCTCACGCGTGTAACGTCCGGAGAGAAGGCCGCCGGCGATTGGGCTCCAGGGGATCGTGCCGATGCCGTAACTCTGGCACATGGGCAACAGCTCACGCTCGATGCGCCGGTCGAAGATATTGTAGGGCGGCTGCTCGCAGATAAAGCGGTTCAAGCCTAGCTCTTTGGAAACCCAGAGGCTCTCGAGCACCTGCCAGGCTGCAAAGGTGCTGGTGCCGATGTAGCGCACTTTGCCGGACCGGATCAGGTCATCCAACGCGCGCAGCGTCTCATCAATCGGTACGGCGGACTGGGGGCGGTGAATCTGATAGAGGTCAATGTAATCCGTCTGGAGGCGGCGCAGGCTGGCCTCGCATTGCTCAATGATGTTGCGCCGCGTATTGCCCACCATATTGGGGTCGTCATCATCCATCTTGCCGTGCACCTTGGTGGCCAGGACGATGCGGCTGCGCTGACCATTGCGCTTGAGCGCTTCGCCGGTGACCTCTTCTGAACGGCCCCGGCTGTAGACATTGGCCGTATCGAGAAAGTTGAGACCCGCGTCCAGCCCGCGGTCAATGATGGCGTAGGAATCTTCCGGCGTGGTGCGGCCGCCAAAATTCATGCAGCCCAAGCAGAGCTTTGACACCTGCATGCCGGTTCGGCCAAGTGAGCGATATTCCATGAAATCCTCCGAGCTGACGGCGCTGCAACCCGAGCTGACTGCCCGCGCCGGTGAGTGAATGATGAACAGCTTCAGTGTACCATGGATCCAAGTTAGCGACATGCAGCACCAGGTACGGCAATTCTAGCGGGGCTGACGACGTACGCCCGAGCTATCAGGGAGGATCGAGCCCCATTCGGCTGGTTGCCGAATCCACCGGCAGGTCTGGAATTGCCGCGGGTGCATCCCATTTTTAGGGCGGTGCACGAATGGACCAGTCGCTTTCTCTAGAGCAGCCCCGCAAATGTGGTATGCACCCAATTGCCGCATATGAGATGCACCCGACGCCATTCGGTGATAGAATCAGAAAAATGTCACGCCTAATGCTTTGGCGCGTGGTCAAGACAGAGGAAAGATTAAGACTTGGAGGCGGTCATGAACCGACAAACCCCTCATGGTATTGCCGTCACGTTGCGTCTCCAGGGCACGCAACTCATTGCAGAAATCGCGCCGGCCGATCCATTCTTCTTTGTCGCCAATCGCTCCCTCTCCGACGGGAGCAGTCGGCAGAGCCTGCTGGACACAATCGACGAAATCCGTCGAACAGTGGATCTGTTGCTGCTGGATCGTTACCCGCGGTTGCGTGTGGGCGAGCTCCGACTCTACCAGCCCGGCCACCTCTTTTTTGGCGCATGCGGGCGTGTCGTGGGCATCCCTTGGCGCGAGGCCTTTTCGATGCAAGATGCGCTCCTGCGTACTGGCTACCCAGTGCGCAAGGAAGAGTCAGTTGCGTATCTCGAACGTGTGCTGCAGGAGCCGCAGCTGGCGATGCCACGCTTCCGCGTTCGCGATCAACCACGCGGACGAGGATCTGCACATCCTTGACACGGCGACGAGTCGCCACTACGACCCCAGGACACTCTTCGACACAACGTCCAGGCAGTATCTGCAAGGATCAGGCCTGGCCATGCGCAGCACGGCACGCAAAATCGTCGACGACTTGGGCGGATGGGAGCGTGCAATCGCCGTGCTCTTCCTGCGCTTGCGCCGCGCCAACAGCCGTGTCACCGTGCAGCAAGCGGCACGCAGGCTCGTGCAAGCGACGGAAGCTGAATCCGTGCTCTGGCGCTAGACGCCAATCAACCGCCAATCCGGCAAGCGCCCGAGTGAGAACAGGCAGCCCATGCTAGAGTCCCTAAAAATCAATCGCAAGACGGTGGGCAAAGACCTGTTGGCGGGATTGACTGCCGCGATCGCTGCCATTCCCGACGGCATGGCCTCAGCCGTGCTGGCGGGCGTCAATCCAGTCTACGGCCTCTACAACCTGATGGTTGGCACGCCGGTGGCGGCGCTCTTTACCAGTTCGGTCTATATGGCCGTCATCAACACCAGCGCCATGGCCCTGGTCGTGTTGGAGGCGCTGCGCCCCTTTTCCGGCGACGACCAGATCCGGGCGCTGATCACGCTGACGGTGCTGGTGGGCCTCTTTCAGCTGACGCTGGGCTTGCTCAAGCTTGGTTTCTTGACAAGATTCGTCTCCAACTCAGTCATGCGCGGCTTTCTGACCGGCATCTCTATCGTCATCATTCTTTCTCAGCTCTCAGATTTTACCGGCTACGCATCTGAAGGATCCAATAAGGTTGCCCAGACCATCGACCTGGCGCGCAACTGGCAGTTGATCGATCCTTTCACTCTGGGCATCGGCATGTTGACGATCGCGCTCATTGTGATCCTCGACCGCACGCGGCTCAGTTCGTTTGCGATGTTGATTGCGCTGGCCGCCGGCGCACTGCTGGTGGGTCTGCTCAATTGGGATAGCGTGACGCTGGTTGGCGACACGGCGCAGATTCCGCGTTCACTGCCTCGCCCTCAAATGCCCAGCCTGGCCATGGTTCCGTCGCTGCTGGGTCCGGCCATGGCCATCGGCATCATCGGCCTGGTTCAGGCCACAGGCGTGAGCCAGGGCTACCCCAATCCGGATGGCAAATTCCCTGACGCCGACGGCGACTTCCGCGGCCAGGGTTTGGCCAACACGGTCGCCGGCTTCTTCCAGGGCATCCCGCTGGGCGGCTCTCTGTCCGGGACGGCCCTGGTCGTGGGCGCGGGCGCTACCTCGCGCTGGGCCAACATCTTTACCGGCCTCTTTGTGGCGTTGGGCGTGTTGCTCTTCGCCGGTCTGATCGAGATGCTACCCATGACAGCGCTGGCCGCCATCCTGATCTATGCGGGCGTGCAGTCGATCAAACCCGACCAGATCCGCGACGTCTGGACCAATAATCTGGTCTCGCGCGTCGTCATGCTCGTGACCTTCATCGCCACACTCTTCCTGCCCGTGCAGCAGGCCATCTTCCTGGGCGTGGTGCTCCACATCGTGCTCTACGTCTTCACCGCGGCGGAGCGCATGACGATCACCGAGCTTGTGCCCACGGATGACAATGACCTTCTGCAACAGCCGGCCCCGGACGTACTGCCTTCAAATGAAGTGACGATTCTCAACCTCGGTGGCAGCCTCTTTTTTGCCGCAGCACGCGACTTCGAGGAAGAAGCGCCCTCCGCGGATGAAGCCGAACACGCAGCAGTGATCATCCCACTGCGCGGCCGCCAAACGCTCGGCAGCACGGCCATCGGCGTCCTGGAACGCTACTCGGCCGCGCTCCAAGCCAATGGAGGACGGCTCATCATCTCCGACGTGAGCGAGTCGGTGATGGAGCAGTTAGAACGCACGGGGGCGATGGACGTCCTGGGTCAGGAGAATTTATTCCCGGCTGAAGAGCGCATATTGGGTTCGCTCCGTGAGGCGGTGGCAGAAGCAGAACGCTGGCTGACGGAGGCCGCGCCACCGACTGAACTGGATGCTTGACGCTTGGCCGCGGCCTGATCCGGGCCGACGACGCCCGCCCAGCGGCAGCGCTCGGCACGTTTCGCGTCTTCCCGTTTCACGGATCACCAAGGCCGCGGCGGCGACAACGAAACCGTACTGTAACTTGAACATGTGAGGAACCATGGACCGACTAATGAACCGCGACTGGACGCACGATGTGGTGCGCTACCCCGATCCCGCCATCGAAGTGATTCAGCCGAGCTTTCAGCAATATGTGCTGGGCAGCGCCACGCTCGAACGGATTTACACCGGCGCACGCTGGTGCGAAGGCCCAGTCTGGTTTGGCGATGGCCGCTACCTGCTGTGGAGTGACATTCCCAACAACCGGATCCTGCGCTGGCATGAGCAGACGGGTGCAGTAGATGTTTTTCGCCAGCCATCCAATTACACCAACGGCCACACGCGCGACCGCCAGGGTCGGCTGGTCTCTTGCGAGCACGACACGCGTCGCGTCACCCGCACCGAGCATGACGGGACCATCACCGTGCTCATGGATCGCTTTGAAGGCAGGCGGCTCAACGCGCCCAACGACGTGGTGGTCCACCCCGACGGACACATCTGGTTCACCGATCCCGGCTATGGCATCTTGATGAACTACGAGGGGCACAAGGCCGAGTTTGAGCTGCCGACCAACGTCTATCGGCTCAATCCCGCCACGGGTGAAGCCACCGTCGTGGTCGATGCGCTGGCGCGCCCCAACGGGCTCTGCTTCTCGCCCGACTACAGCAAGCTCTATCTGGTTGACACCGGCCCGCCGCTCGCTTCAGGTCAGCGCCGTCCGATCTGGGTCTACGATGTGGTAGACGGCGCGCAACTGACAGCCGGGCGCCCCTTCTGCGAAACGAGTCCGGCCGGGACGGACGGCATTCGCTGTGACGTGGACGGCAACCTGTGGACGGCCGCGGGCTGGGCCGGCGAAGGCCACGATGGCGTCCAGATCTTCAACTCCGACGGTGAACTGATTGGCCGCATTCATTTGCCCGAAGTTGTCTCCAATCTTTGCTTTGGCGGCGTCAAGCGCAACCGCCTCTTCATGACCGCAAGCCAGTCGGTCTATGCGCTCTACGTGGAAGCGCAGGGCGTACCCTTCCCATAAAAAAGCGAGCGAAACTTGGAGCCAAGAGGAGCCGTGCATGCATTCCACAAACTATTTCAACACATTGATTGAAGTCGCCGAGGACAGTACGACGATAAGCGGTCAGGCGCCACCCGTTAGAGGGGACAAGCGTTCGATTGCGAATCTACAGTACGAGATGCTGGTCGACCGGCCATATCAATTGACGTCCGATGATCTGTTGTTCGCAGTGTTCGCCGCGCGCAACCAGCTGCCTGAGGCAGACTGGGCAGAGCAAAGAGAGCGTTTCTTTTCAAAGGGGCAAGCGTGCCTGCGCGCGTCTCCTTTGGCAAAGCGGTACGGTTGGGGAATCCACAGCGACGCCGAGGGCAAAATCGCGCTCTATGGCGTTGACACCGTAACGTATCAGCGTCTTGTTGCCGATGAGCGCATCGTCAAGACAAGGGCGATGCGCTCAAAACGGGCCTGATCCCTGCGGCGGTTCGACCATTGGCCCGATCAACGGATGTCGCCATCGCCACGCTCATTCTTCAAGCACAATCGCACTGAGTACAACTCGGATTGCGCCCCTCTCCAACTATTTCTCCTCCGTATCATCCTGGTTACAAGAAGCCGGACTTTCGCCAGCAGTCCGGCTTCTTGTCCGTCATTTCTTCCTCAACCAAACATCAGATGAGAACGATAGCTTCATGACTGCCCGGTAGGCGCAGGCTGAGCCTGCGTCGTCCTGAGCTTGTCGAAGGGTCGAAGTCGTAACCGGTTCAAGCTGGGAACGATCGTTTTATGATAAACCTGGGTTTGGACCCCTCGCTGCGCTTCCGGATGAGACTCGCACTGCTGCCCGGGAGGGTCAAATCGCCCCACATGAACACTTGATCACAAATGAACACTTGACGCGCCCCAAAGCGTATGGTAGGATACAATTGTTCACCTGCTCAAACATGTTCATATGAACACTCCAGAGACAATATTATGTCGCCTGACATGAATTTGCTCTACAAGATCGCCACGGCCTACTACGAGGATGGTCTCACCCAAGACCAGATCGGGAAGCGCCTGGGGCTCTCGCGCATCAAAGTATCGCGTCTGCTCCAGCAGGCGCGTCGGAGTCGGGTCGTGCAGATCACGATCACGCCGCCGCCCAATTCCCACGCCGACCTGGAGCGCGGGTTGGAGACACGCTTTGGATTGGACGAGGCGATCATCATCTCCGTGCCGAGTACCGATCCACATATCGTTACCACGTTGTTGGCAACCGCGGCAGCCGACTATCTGGCGCGCTCGCTGGCCAACGACCTGACCATCGCCATCAGTTGGGGCAGTACCCTGCTCGGCGTTGTTGATGCCCTGGCGCCACAAAATCTGCCCGATAGTCGTGTCGTGCAGATGTTGGGCGGTCTGGGCAACGTCGACGCTGAAGTCTATGGCGCTGATTTGACCCTGCGCATGGCCCAAACGCTGGGCGCGCGCATGCGCCTGCTGCCGGCACCCGGCATCGTCAACAGCACCGTCGTGCGCGACGGTCTCCTGCAGGATGAAAACATCGCTGAAACCCTGCGCGTGGCCGCGGCCGCGGACCTCGCCGTGGTGGGTGTGGGTGCGCCTCAACCCGGCTCGGTCGTCTTCGAAGCGGGCATTCTCGACGAACAGACGCTGGCCGAACTGCATGCCGCCGGCGCAGTCGGCGACATCGCCCTCCGCTTCTTCGATGGGGCCGGGCAGCCCATCGACCACCCGATCAACGAACGCATTATCGGTCTCGACCTAGCCGAAATCCAACGCATTCCCCGCGTCATCGGCGTGACGGGTGGAGAGGGCAAGTTTGAGGTCGTGCGCGGGGCCGTGCTGGGCAAGCTGATCAACGTACTGATTACCGATGAAGCGACCGCGCAGCGGCTCCTGGTAGAGCCCGAACCGGCCGCAGCAACCGTGCGCTCCGCAATTACTGACGGTGCGTAAGTAAACTCGTTCCACCCAACTCCCCCTTGCAGGCAAGGAGATACTGCATGGAACTGCTCAAGCATTTGCAAACACGGCAGGCTGAAGGAAACCCCATCCGCACCGGTCTGGTCGGCTGTGGGCAGGAAGGCTCCGGTATGGTGCATGTCACGCACAGGATGCCGGGGCTGACCACGGCGGCAATTGCCGACATCGACGTCAACCGTCCGCTCAATACGCTCGCAGCTTTGGGCATCCCCCGCTCCGCGATCTGCGTCACGAACGAGCCGGGCCCGGCCCAAGATGCCCTGGCCAAGGGGCACTATGTGGTCACCGAAGATGCGCTGCTCTTCGCCAAGCTGGAAAGCATCGATGCCGTGGTGGAGGCGACCGGCGTGACCGACGTGGGTGCACAGGTTGCCTGGCACAGCATCATGGCCGGCCAGCATGTGGTCATGCTCAATGTGGAGACCGACGTCACGGTCGGCCTGATGCTCAGCCATCTGGCCCAGAAGATCGGCTGCGTCTACACCGCGTCAACTGGCGATGAACCCGGCGTTTGCAAGCAGCTCTACGACTTTGCGGTCAGTCTTGGTTTTGAGATGGTTTGCCTTGGCAAGGGGAAAAACAATCCAATCGACTTCTATGCGACGCCGGAGACCTGTCGGGCGGAAGCCGAACGCAAGAACATGAACCCCAAGATGCTCTCGGCGTTCAAAGACGGCACCAAGACTATGGTGGAGATGGCCGCGATGGCCAACGCCACGGGACTCGTCCCCGATGTGCCCGGCGCGCATGGCCAAGCGGTTGACGTCCCTGATCTGAACAAGGTGCTGGTACCGCAGGCCGACGGCGGCATCCTCTCCCGCCGGGGTTGCGTCGAGTACTCGACGGGCAAAGTGGCGCCGGGCGTCTTCGCTATCGTCACCACCGACGACGAGCGCACGCAGGAAGACATGGCCTTCTATTCCATGGGCGACGGTCCCTACTACACGCTCTATCGTCCCTTCCACCTGTGCAGTATCGAGACGCCCCAGGCCGTGGCCGAAGCGGTCATCTACGGCGAAAGCGTGCTCGTCCCTCAGGCCATGACGGCGGAGCTGGTGGCGATTGCCAAGCACGATCTCAAGGTGGGCCATACCGTCGACGGCATCGGCGGCTTTGATTTCTTTAGCCGCATCTATACGACAGAAGAGGCCAAAGCGCACCGCGGCATGCCCATGGGGCTCACGCCCGGCGGCATCGTGACGCACGATATCGCCAAAGGCGAGATGTTGACCGAAGCGAACTTTACACCCGATTCGTCGACGCTGGTCTATCAGTTGCGCCAGCTCCAGAATGCCTTATAAGACAATTGCCAATCGTCAATTGTCAATTGTCAATTTTTGAACGCTCTCCACCTTTTACCAGGGTTTTGCTATGAAGGCTGTTGTCGTTCGTGCACCGATGGACTTCGCAGTTGAAGAGATTGCCCCGCCGGAGACGCCGGCTGGCGGGCTGGTTCTTGACGTCAAGGCGTGCGGTCTGTGCGGCTCAGATCTGCGCACGCTGCGCTCCGGTCATCGAAAGGTGACCCTGCCATGGACGATCGGCCATGAGATCTGCGGCGAAGTCAGCGCGGTCGGACCGGGCTATGCCGGCCCCTGGCAGGCAGGCGATTTGATTAGCGTGGGCCCGCTGGCCTATTGCGGGCGCTGTGATTTCTGTCGCGAGGGGCGCTACGAGCTGTGCGAGAACTATCGCGAAATCGCCCAGGCCTGGCCGGGCGGCTTCGCCGAGCAGATCGCCATCCCCGCTGCCGCCGTCACGCTGGGCACGATCGAGCAAGTGGCCTCGGGGGTCGATCCTGCCGCCGCGGCCATTGCCGAACCGATTTCGTCCTGCCTGAACGCCCAGGAAAAGGGGCAAATCGGACTCGGTGACACGGTGGTCATCATTGGAGCCGGTCCTATCGGCTGCATCCATGCCAGCCTGGCACGCATTCACGGCGCGGATCGGGTCTTCATCGCCGACATCAATGCCGAGCGCCTGGCCATGACCGAGCCATTCGCGCCGGACGCCACGATCAACGCCGCGGAGACGGATCTGGTCGCCGCGGTGCAGCGGCTGACCGGCGGCAAGGGCGCTGACGTGATCATCACGGCGACGCCGGCCCCTATTGCGCCGGTGCAGGCCGTGGAGATGGCGCGCAAGGGCGGGCGTATCCTGCTCTTTGGCGGGCTCCCCAAGGATGAGAGCAAGCCGGGCGTCGACCTCAACATCGTCCACTACAACGCGCTACGCCTGATCGGCACCACGATTTTTGCGCCGCGCCACTATCGCCAGGCCGTTCAGTTGGTCAGTGCAGGTCGCATTCCGGTCGACGAGCTGATCACCCATCGCTTCCCGCTGGCCGACTTCAGAGTGGGGGCCGAAATGGCCCTGGCCGGACAGACATTGAAGGCGGTCTTTGTGCCGTAATCGATCTAATCAAGCAACGATCTGATTCCCATTGCATTGATCCATTTTGGAGGAAAAATCATGGAAATGCCAACAATCACCCTCGGCGTCATCATCGGCAACCGCAACTTTTTTGCCGATTCGCTGGTCAGCGCCGGTCGCAAGATTATCCTGGACAAGCTGGCTGAGTTTGGCGTCAACACGGTCATCGTGGACGAGGAGACGACCAATCTGGGTGTAGTCGAGACGTGGGCCGATGCGCAGAAGTGCGCCGCGCTCTTCAAGCAGCATCGGGACGATATCGACGGCATCCTCGTCTCGCTGCCCAACTTTGGCGACGAAAAAGGCATCGCTGACGCCATCCGCCTCTCCGGCCTGACCGTGCCGGTGCTGGTGCACGCCTTTCCCGACACCACCGATGAGTTGACCGTAGCCGGACGGCGCGACGCCTTCTGTGGCAAGATCTCGGTCTGCAACGACCTTTATCAGTACGGCATCACCTTTAGCGTCACCCAAAACCACACGGTTGCCCCGGAAAGCGCAGAATTCAAGGATGAAATGCGCCGCTTCGTGCAACTCTGCAATGTGGTCAAGGGCATGAGCACCGCCCGCCTGGGCGCGGTGGGCGCACGACCCAACGCCTTCCAGACCGTGCGCTACAGCGAGAAGCTCCTGGAGGCTTCAGGCATCAACGTCTCGACCATTGACCTTTCCGAAGTCTTTGGCAACGCCCAGATGATCGGCGACAGCGACGCCCGCGTCAAAACCAAGCTGGAAGAGATCAACGCCTACGTACCCGGCGCCAAGGCGCCCGATGATCGCCTTGTGCTCATGGCCAAACTGGGCATCGTCATCTCCGACTGGATGGCGGAGTACGACATCAACGCCACGGCGATCCAATGTTGGGAATCGCTGCAGAAGAACTATGGCATCAACTCCTGCACCATCATGAGCATGATGAGCGACAAGCTCATGCCCAGCGCCTGCGAGGTGGACATTGCCGGCGTGGCCGCCATGTACGCGCTGCAGCTCGCCTCGGGCACGCCCAGCGCGCTGGTTGACTGGAACAACAACTACAACGATGAGCCCGACAAGTGTCTCTACTTCCATTGCGGCAACTGGCCCAAGAGCGTCGTCTCCGAAATCGAACTGATCTCGGCCGAAGTGCTGGGCGCGACGCTCGGCTCCGACAACACCTGGGGCGCGATCCAGGGACGCACGCCGGCCGGCCCGCTGACCTATGCGCGTATTGAAACCGACGACCGCAAGGGGCGCATCAAGACCTATGTGGGCGAAGGCGCCTTTACCGACGACCCGCTCTCGCAGATCTCCGGCAGCCACGCCGTCGTCGAAGTGCCGGAACTCCAGGCGCTCATGCGTCACATCTGCAAGAACGGCTTTGCCCATCACTGCGCCATGAATCGATCGTACGTGGCCGGCGTGCTGGCCGAAGCGTTCGAAGAGTACCTGGATTGGGACGTTTACTATCACCAGGGTTGAGGGCATCCAGGGTAAGACCATCAGGGCTGATAGCATCAGGGCTGATGGTCTTACCCTGATGGAATCGAAGAAGCGACAGAAATCCCCGGACGCCTTGTTGCTCATTTGCTTATCGCCCGCATCATCATTTTCGCTGTTCGTTCACCATGAGGAGGATGCGATTCCCGCCAATGCACACACGATCCAACGATCCAAACAATGTTGTTTTCAACCATTTCGTTTTCGAGAGATGAAGGAGACAGACCGATGAAACGACTTTTGACAGCACTTTCGCTCGTATTGGTGATCGCCGTGCTGGCCGCGTGTGCTGCACCTGCAGTACCGGCCGCGGATGGCGGCGACGCGGCCATGGGCGAAGCGGATGGCCTAACCATTTGCTTCGCGTACCAGGATCTGGAGACTGAATTCTGGGTTGCCGGTCACAAGGCCATTGTGGAGACGCTCAGCGGCTTGGGCGTCAACGTCATTGAGCGCAACGCCAATGAAGACGCCAACAAGCAGCTCGAGCAGGTCAAAGACTGCATCGCCCAGGAAGTAGACGGCATCATCATCATTCCGCAGGATGGTGAAAGCGCCGTGACGATCGTAGGCGAGGCCAACAAGGCCGGCATCCCGATTGGCGTCTTCAACCGCCCGCCGGCGAATGATTCCAACCCGACGCTCGTCATCGTGGCCAACAACGAGGTCATCACCCAGCAAGCGGTCGAGCACATGGCGGAAGAGGCCAAGGCGCTAGAGCGCAAGGTCACGCCGCTGATCATGGTCGGCGACCTGGGCGATCCCAATGCCGTAGGCCGACGCCAGGGCTTCTACAACGTCATCGAAGCCAACCCCGATCTCTTCAACGAAGTGATTGAAGTGCCCACCAAGTGGGACGGTGCGCTGGCGCTCTCGAATCTGGAAGCGGCCATGCAGGCCAATCCCGAAGTGGACTTCCTCTTCACCTCGTCTGACTTCATGTATCCCATGATTCGTTCCGTGCTGGAACCGCTAGGCAAGTGGCAGGTCGTCGGCGATGAGAACCACGTGATTCTGGGCGGCCTGGATGGCGACACCCGTGCGTGTGAGCTTATGACCGAAGGCTTCGTAGACGCCACCGGCGTTCAGGACCTCTTCTTCGAGGCCGATACGATCATGAATACGATGCTCGAGGCTATCGAGGCAGGCGAAACCACGCCTGAGAACTGGATGGATGATCCCGGCTTCGCGCTGACCCAGGCCAACTGGGAAGAGCGCGCCAACGATATGTGGGGCTGCAAGCTCTTTGTCGAAGGCGGCGGGAACCTGGATCGGCCGTTTATGGAGTAGAAGATGAGTGAAGCAGGGTTGAACCCCTGCTCCACTCCCTAGACCAGATGCTGCCGGTGGCCGCCCGTGAGAAGAACGCTGCCGGCAGTGCCTGAACCGCAGGCCAGATTAACGCACTTTATTGTGGAGGACAAACTGATGATGGATGCCAAGGTGAACGACGCCCCGGCGACATCGAGCGAAGCGGACAAACCGGCAGGAGGCGGCGGCGAAAATCGCCTGAGAAGCGCGTTGCGCAAGCTGATGCTTTCAGAATATTTCGTGCTCTATTTGAGCATCGCCTACTTTCTGATTCTGCTGCCCTTTATCCCACGCATCGCCAGCCCGCAGAACCTGGGCAACATCTTCTCCAACATGTGGCCGCTGCTCGCAGTCGCCATCGGTCAGACCTTTGTGCTGATCATCGCCGGCATCGATCTGTCCCAGACGTCCATCATGGCGCTGGTGAGCGTCATCGGCGCTGCCATCATGACGAGCCAGTTGGATCCGGTTCTCTTCGAAAAAGCTCCGCTCTGGGGCATTCTCCTGAGCGAGTCAGGCGGCCCGTTGGCCGGCAGCCCCTGGGCCATGCCCGTTGCCATCCTGGCGATGCTCTTGATTGGGGCGCTGATCGGTTGGTTCAACGGCACGGCAGTTGCACGATTGAAGATGCCGCCCTTCATGGTCACGCTGGTCGGCATGATGTTTTTCAGTGCGCTGGCGATCTACCTCGTCAAATCCGAAAACATAATCTACCTGCCCGAGAGCTACATTGCCATCGGACAAGGTCAAATTGGTTTCTTTCCGTATTCATTCTTTATTGTCGGTGCGCTGGCGATTGCCGCAGGCTGGTTGCTCAACCGCACGGTCCTGGGGCGCTGGTTCTATGCCGTCGGCACCAATATCGAGACCGCCCGGGTCTCCGGCGTACCGGTACGCCGGGTCATTATTACGGCTTACATCCTGAGTGGCTTCTTTGCTGCGGTCGGTTCGGTCTTCTACTCCGCCCGTCTGGCCGCCGGCCGGCCGACGCTGGGCGCAACGCTGCTGCTAGACGTCATCGGCGCCACCGTTATCGGCGGCACGAGTCTCTTTGGCGGCAAAGGTAAGATCATCTGGACCGTCTTTGGCGTGCTCTTCTTCGTCTTGCTCGATAACAGCCTCAACCTGCTCAATCTCTCCTACTTCTGGGTGCAGATTGTGAAGGGCTCGGTCATTCTGCTGGCTGCGTCCCTGGATGTTGCCCGCACTCGCCTGCGGGCCAATGCGTAGGAAGGAAAAAATGAGCGAACCCATGGTCTCCTTTGAGGCAATCAGCAAATCCTTCTTTGGCGTACCGGTGCTCAACGACGTGACGCTCAGCCTGGCTCCGGGCAAAGTCCTCGGTTTGGTCGGCGAAAATGGCGCGGGCAAGAGCACGCTCATGAACCTGCTGGGCGGCGTGCACCAGCCTGATCGCGGACGCATGATCCTGGGCGGCAAGCCCCACACGCCGCGCACGCCCAGCGACGCCTACGACGAAGGCATCGCCTTCATTCACCAGGAACTGAATCTCTTCACCAACCTGAGCATCGCCGAAAACATCTTTATCGACGGCTTTCCGCGCATGGGCTGGATGCCGGTGCTCAACCGGCGGCAGATGCGCAGCGCGACCGCGACCTACCTGGCGGCGGTCGACCTTGATGTTGCACCGGACACGCTGGTCGAAAAGCTCTCGCCGGGTGAACGGCAGCTCGTGGAAATCGCCAAGGCGCTCAGCGTGGATGCACACGTCATTATCTTTGACGAGCCCACCACGTCACTCACCGCCCGGGAAACCGATCATCTTTTCGAGCTGATCGAGCGGCTGCGGGCCGACGGCGCCGCCATCATCTACATCTCCCACATTTTGGGTGACGTCATGCGCCTGGCCGATGAAATCGCCGTGTTGCGTGACGGCGAGCTGGTCGACTACGGCGAGCGAGAAGACTTCACCGTCGACCGCATGATCTCCTCCATGGTCGGCCGTGACATCAAGCAACTCTATCCCGAACGCATCTCCGGCCCGACCGCAACGCCGGTCTTGACCGTTACGGGACTGTCGCTTCAGGGCATTATCGAAGACATCAATTTCACGCTCCACAAGGGTGAAATCCTGGGCGTCTTTGGCCTCATGGGGTCAGGGCGCTCGGAGATGGCGCGCATTCTTTTCGGGCTGGAGGAGTCTAACCGGGGCGAGATCAGCGTAGACGGCACCGTGCAGAAGAAGCACTCTGCCCGGGCCAGCATCGCCAACGGCATGGCCTTCGTCACCGAGAATCGGCGTGACGAAGGGTTGATGATGAATATTTCCATCGCCGAGAATATCGGTCTCGTTTCGCTGCCCGAATATGCCCGGGCAGCCATGATGCCCGTGCGCAAGGGCACCTACTACAGCGCAATCGATGAGACGGCGGAGAGCCTGCGCATCAAGAGCACGGACGTACGCGGTCAGGCCGTCAAGACGCTAAGCGGCGGCAACCAGCAGAAGACTGTGATTGGCAAGTGGCTGATGGAGTCGCCTGAGATTCTGATCATCGACGAGCCCACACGCGGTGTTGATGTGGGCGCCAAGTTTGAAATCTACAGCATCGTCAACCAGCTTGCGGCCGATGGCGCCGGCGTGTTGTTCATTTCGTCGGAATTGGAAGAGCTCACGGGCATGTGTGATCGCATCATGGTTATGAGCAACGGTGAAGTGCAGGCCATCTTTGACCGGGAGGAATTCGCCAAAGAACTCCTCCTGCGCGCAGCATTCCGGGAGAACGGCTCATGAAAAACGGCAACCGCATCGCCCAAGTGATCTTGCAAAACACGACGCTGATCCTCTTCGTGGTCGTCTTTCTGATCTTCGGCCTGCTCTCGCCGCGCTTTTTTGCGCTGCAGACCTTTGACAACATCTTGAAGCAGGCCTCCTTTATCGGCATCGTCGCCGTGGGCATGACCTTCGTCATCCTCACCGCAGGCATCGACCTCTCGGTCGGCTCCAACATGTATCTCTCCACCGCGGTGGCGGCGCTGCTCATGCAGGACTTCGGCTTTGGCGTCTTGCCCGCCTTCCTGGCCTGCCTGGTGGTGGGTGCGCTCTTTGGCGCCGTCAACGCGTTGCTGATTACCCGCGTGCGCATCATTCCCTTTGTGGCAACCCTGGGCACCATGGTGGCCGGCAAGGGGTTGGCCCTCCTCTTCACCCGCTCGGTCACCATTCCCGTGCCCGACGCCATGCTCGATCTGGGTCATACCCGAATTTTGGGCTTCCTGGCCCTGCCCACCTTCATCTTTGCCATCGTTGTTCTGATTGGGCACGTCATCCTCACCATGACGCCGCTGGGGCGGCGCATCTACGCTGTGGGCAACGACGAGGAGTCGGCGCAGAAGGCCGGCATCAATGTACGAGGCGTCATCGGTACCGTCTACGTCATCAGCGGCATCACCGCCGCGCTGGGCGGCTTTGTGGCCGTAGCCCAGCAGGGCGTGGTCATTCCCGGCCTGGGTGAAGGCTATGAGTTCAACGCCATCGCTGCCACCGTGCTGGGCGGCACCAGCCTCTTCGGCGGCGTGGGCACGGTCTTTCCCGGCACAGTGCTGGGCGCGGTGCTGATCCAGATGATTCAGAGCGGTCTGGTCTATACGCGGGTAGACATCTACCTGCAGCCGCTGATCATGGCCGCGATCATCTTCTTTGCCGTGCTGCTCGACGCCTTCCGCAACATGCAGCTGCAAAAGCTGCGCCGCCGCAACATCCGCATGGACGAGGGCGCGTTGCCGGATTCAACAGGCGGTGATTAAGCTCAATCTGACAAAAAGAGTCATGCGCCGCCAGCCTACCCAATAGAGGAAATATATACATTGACTTCTCTCTCGCCGATAGCCCGCTGGGAACGCTTTCAAGCGAACTTCACGAGTAGCACCGACTACGACAACCCGTTGCAGGACGCCGAACTGCGTGTCACCTTTACCGCGCCATCAGGCAAGCAGCATCGCGTCTACGGCTTCTGGGACGGTGGACGAACCTGGCGCGTTCGCTTTATCCCCACGGAGGCTGGCCCGTGGCATTACCGCACGCAATGCAGCGACGCCACGAATCAAGGACTGCATGACGTCGTTGCTGACTTTGAGTGCCGTGAGCGCGACATCTCCGCCGAGTCTACGGTCTTTCAACGGCACGGCTCCATCAGCGTCGCGCCCAGCGGCCGTCATTTGCAGCATGCAGATGGCACGCCATTCTTCTGGCTGGCCGACACCTGCTGGAATGGACCGCTGCTCTCAACCGAACCCGATTGGCAGCACTACATCGATGTACGTACGCAGCAAAAATTTACGGCCGTGCAATGGGTCGGCACCCAGTGGATCAGCGCACCGCACGGCGACATCGACCAGCGGCTGCCTTTTTCCGGCCATGAAGCGGTTGCAGTCGACCCGGTCGTTTATCAGCGCCTGGATCAAAAGCAGGACGCGCTGAGCCAGGCCGGCTTGCTCAGCGTGCCGGTCCTGCTCTGGGCGGCCGTTTGGGGGCCGCCCGAGGTGATGGCCATCAATCCGGGCCTAACCTTGCCGGAAAGTCAGTGCATCTTGCTGGCGCGCTACATGGTGGCCCGCTGGGGCGGCAATCCGGTGGTATGGATCTTGCCGGGCGATGGCGTCTATACCGGCGAGCACGCCGCGCGCTGGCAGCGGATCGGTCAGGCCGTCTTCGGTGACATTGATCACGCACCGGTGACCCTGCACCCGTCGGGCAAGCAGTGGTACGGCGCCGACTTCGAAGGGGAGTCGTGGCTGGACTTCATTGGCTATCAGAGCTGCCATTACGGTGACGATGAGTCGTTGGCCTGGATCGTGAACGGACCGCCGGCTACGGCCTGGCAGAAGGAACGTACCTGGCCCGTTATCAACCTGGAGCCGAATTACGAAGGTCACGTTGCCATCAACGATCATAGCCACCCCTTCGATGCATTCGACGTGCGCCGGGCGTCCTACTGGAGCCTCCTGGTTTCACCAACGGCGGGCGTTAGCTATGGCGGGCATGGCGTGTGGGGCTGGGATGACGGCAGCGGTCCGCCCGTGGCCCATCCCGATTCCGGGCGCGCCCTGCCCTGGCAAGACGCGCTGCAGTTGCCGGGCGCCCGGCAGATGACAGTACTGCAAGAGCTCTTCACCTCATTGCCCTGGCACACCTTGCGGCCGGCGCCTGAGCTACTGGCAGCCCCGACTGCGCCAGGCAGCGTTGGAGAAACAGTGGTGGTGGCGCAAACCACGGACCAGAATCTTGTGGTGGCCTATCTGCCGATCGGTGGCGAAATCACGCTGCACGCAAACAGCAAAGAGTCACCAAGCGCGGCGCAGTGGATCGATCCGCGCCAGGGCAAGCGCATCTCCGCTACGCCGTTGGTCGGCAAGGAGACGATTCAAATCACGGCGCCCAGCACCGAAGATTGGCTATTGGTCGTCACGTTCTGACCAATAGCGGCAAATGAATCAGCAACAGGGAGGCAGCGAGCGACCGTATGAACAAATTCAAGTATAGCTACTTCCAACTCACCTTTGGACAGGAAGAGGCCTATCTTCAGCCTGAGCACACCTACGCACGGCTGAAGAAGTATGGCTACGACGCCATCGAAATCGCGCCGCCCAAGGGTCGCTACGGTTTGGGTGTCTCTATGGAGGCCTATGTCGAGACTCACAAGCGTTTGAAGGCGGACTTTGGGCTAGCAGTCTCCTGCATCAACGAGTGCTGGGGCGAAATGTGGGATCCCTACTCGCCAGAGTTCAAGACGCTGACCGAACCCAAGACCGCAGAGCTGGCCGTTGCCGAGACAAAGACCTCCATCGATTTCGCTGCGGAGTTGGACGCGCACTGCGTGACGATCGCCGTCGCCATCCACGCACCAATCACGGCCGAAAATGTGGACGAGGCCACAGCGGTGGCCGTGGACGCGCTCCAGCGCATGTCGGCGTACGCCAAGCAGCGCGATATGCTGCTCGTTTTCGAGGCGACCAATCATTTGGAGATGGGCAAATTCGTCAATACGGCACGCAACCACCGCAAGATGATCGCGCTGACCGGTTGCGACAACATCGGCGTCCAGCTCGACTGGTTCCACGTCAACATGGAGGAGTTGGATCCCATTGAGGCCGTACTGGAAGCCCAGCCCCTGCTCTGGCACCTCCACTTCCGCGACTCCAATTCGCTCACGCCAGGCTACGGCAAGACCGATTTCAAAGCCGTCATGCGCGCATTGAAACGCAGCAATTATGACGGCTACTGCACCATCGAAAGCGCGCCCATGGTCCCCGACGCCGACACCGCGGCGCGCGACGGTATCGACTATCTGAAATTCATGGAGCGCATCGCCGAGTATCAGCTGGATTCTAGCTTTCCCAACGGCTTTGCGTTGCCGGCGCAAGAGCGTGCATGAACGCTCTACGTGCTCGATTGGCGCTTCAAAAACCATCAATTTTGCGCCTATCGCGTCCCCGGCACGTTCTGGAGCGATTACGGCTCCCCAAAGCTCTGGGCGCCGTGCCGGGGACGTTATGACCAGCGATTCAATATTCGGTTAAAGCTGACCAATACGAGAAGGAACAAACTGATGGACGACCAAACCATTCTGCAAGAGGCTCAATCTTTAATACGCGCCGAAGGCGATGCGGTGACGGCAACGGCTGCCCTGCTTGACGACAACTTCGTGACGGCCGTACGCTTGCTCGCCGAATGTCCTGGCGTAATCTTCACGACCGGTTCAGGCACTTCGGGCACCATCGCCCGCCGCGCTGCGCACCTGCTTGCCACGACCGGCATGCACGCCTTTTTCGTCCATCCGGCCGATGCGCTGCACGGACCCTCGGCGTCGATAGCACCGGGCGACATCCTGATCGCCCTCTCCAAAGCGGGTCGCAGTGCCGAAATCAACGACTTCGCACGCGTCGCCCGCAAGCGCGGCGGCCAAGTGATCAGCCTGACCTGGACGCCGGACTCCGAGCTGGGCGCGTTGAGCGACATCGTCCTGGCACAGCCAAACATGGTCGAAGCGGAGGGCGACGGCATCTACCCCATGGGCAGCACGCTCTCGGCCGGTGCGATCTGCGACGCGCTCTGTCTGGCAGCCAAGACGCTACGTGGCTTTGACAATGCGACGCTGGCCGAGACTCATCCGTCCGGCGCGACATCTGATCTCGTGCGCAAATAAGGGTTGGATCGAACGCGGATCGACCAGGATTGGGCGGATTGACGCTGATTCTTCTGCCTTGATCTACACATATCCGTCTTATCCGCTCAATCCGCGTTCGATTACAATCCGGGAATCTAGCAGAAAAGAGGGATGTGATGGCTGATTTTCTCTTGGGCATTGACTATGGAACCGGCGGCGCCAAGGCATGCATCATTGACGTCGAAGGCGCCGTGCTTGGCGCCGCGTTCGAGGAATACCCGTTCTACCACGAACAGCCCGGGTGGTCTGAACACGATGCCAATCGCTACTGGGCCGTGGCCTGCCGCATGATCCAGCAGTGTCTGGAGAAGGCGCGCATTGACCCGCGGGACATCCGCGGTGTGGCCGTCTCGTCCGCGCTGCCGTCCATGGTCATGGTCGATGCCGGGGGCAACCCCATCGAACGCGCTTATAACCTGCTCGACCGGCGCGCCACCGCCGAGGTTCAGTGGCTCCAGGATGAGATCGGTGAGGCGCGCATCCAGCAGCTGACCGCCAATCGCATCGAGGATCATCCTTCACTGGTCAACCTGCTCTGGGAGAAGCGCAATCGGCCCGAGTCCTTCGCCCGCATCGACAAGGCGCTGACCATCGACGGCTTTATCACGCGCAAGCTGACGGGCAAGAATGTGGTCTGCCATCGTGGCGCGGTCTTCTATGGCGTGGCCTACGATCTGCTCAACGAGCGCTTCGACGAGCAGATGCTGGCCGACATTGGCATCTCGCCGGCGATCCTGCCCGAGATCCGCCGTTCCGAGGAGATCATTGGCGAGGTTTCCGCCGCGGCCGCGACGGAAACCGGCCTTGCCCCCGGCACGCCCGTAGCCGCCGGTCAGGTCGACTTCAACGCTTCCTGCATCGCCGCGGGCATCACCGAGCCGGGCGACCTCATGAGCAATTTGGGCACGGTGGGCAACTTCGGCGTGATCCACACCAGCCGCGACTTCAATTTCTCTGACGTGGGTCTCTCCATGATCAACCTGGCCTATACCATTGACTCGGCCAATCGCTACGTGACGATTCCGTCGACCACGACCGGCGGCCAATCGCTGCGCTATCTGCGTGACAACTTCTCGCAGATGGAGATGGAAACGGAACGCCTGCTCGGCATCAGCGCCTACGATTTGCTCAACCTGGAAGCGGCCAAGATTCCGCCCGGCAGCGAAGGGCTCGTCATCCTGCCCTACCTGGCCGGCGAGCGAACACCGATCTGGGACACGGCCGCGCGTGGGGTCATCTTTGGGCTGGCGCTGCATCATGGCAAGGGGCATCTGGTGCGGGCGATGATGGAGGCGGTGGCCTATGCGCTCTATGACTCCTTCCAGCTGATTGTGAAATCGGGCCTGCCGATCAACTACCCGCTGGTGCTCAATGAGGGCGGCGCGGTAAGCGATCTCTGGCGTCAGATCATCACCGACGTCTTCAACGTGCCCACGGTGCTGGTGAAGCAGCGCACTGGCGCGCCGCTGGGAGACGCCATTCTGGCCGGCGTGGCAACCGGCGTCTTCCCTGATTTCTCCGTGGCCAAAGCATGGGCGGAGTACGCCGCGCCCATGGCGCCCAACGCGGAGAATCACGCTCGCTACATGGAGTATTTTGCGCTCTACAAGCAGATCTACGAACATGTAAAGGATGATTTTCAGACATTAGCCGCGTTGCGGAACTAGTGCATCGGCAATCTATATTTGACGAGTTTGTGAACTTGTTCGTGCCGATGCATTTAGGTTCCGCCACAGCAATACGAGTCGCCAATTCTTGAATTGGCGGAACACTAGTTGAGCGTACTTGTCGCGCTCAATCGATCCAATGGCGTTGGCGATTATCACGATAGAAATGGATACCGTTCTATGAAAGTTGCTGTCCAAACGGCCCGGCGCACGCTCGAGTTGCGCGAGGTGGCTGACCCAATCACCCCAAATGATGGCCTGGTACTCAAAGTCAAGGCCGTAGGCGTCTGTGGCTCGGACCTGCGACGCTGGCGCCAAGGCGTCGACGCGCCGGAATTCGTCCCCGGTCATGAAGTTGCAGGGGTGGTCGAAACGGTCGGACCTGCGGTGACGCGTTATCAAGTAGGCGACCGGCTGGCCATCGGCCCCGACATTCACTGCGGCGAATGCTGGTATTGCCAGCGCGGTCTCTACAACATCTGCGACAACACCCAGTTCATGGGGATCACGCCCGCTTACCCCGGCGGCTTTGCCGAAAAGATCGTCCTGCCCGCCGAGGCATTGAGCCGGGGCATCGTCAACCCGATCCCCGATGGCGTCTCGTTTGAGATCGCGGCCATGGCCGAGCCCTGCTCCTCCGTGTTGGCGTCCCACATCAAGACCAACACCAGCCTCAACGACACGGTCGTCGTAATCGGCGCCGGACCGATTGGCATGCTGCTGGTTGCGACAGCCAAGGCCCGTGGCGCGCGCACATTCATCGTCGTACGCAGCGAATCGCGGCGTGAGATGGCCGCACGCTTTGAGCCCGACGCCATCATCGATCTGCGCACCGACGACATGATCGACAAGACGCTGGAACTAACCGACGGTCTGGGCGCCGACATCGTCATCTGCGCCAATCCGGCGGTGGAGACGCAGACCGCGGCCGTGCACATGACGCGCAAGGGTGGCAAGATCGTGCTCTTTGGCGGCGTGCCCAAGAGCCAACCCATGATGAGCATGGACTCGAACCTGCTCCACTACGGCGAACGGGAAGTGATCGGCGCCTTCTCCTATCACCCGACCATGCACGCCATGGCCCTGGATCTCTACGCACAGGGCGCGATCCCCATCGAACGACTCATCACCCACCGCTTTCCTCTGGACCAAGTTGCCGAAGCCTTTGAAACCGCCAACAGCGGCGTCGGTCTGAAAGTGGTGGTCGAACCCGAATCGATTGCCAATTGACGATTGAGAACTGTCAATTGACCATGCCCGAGGTCTGCTATGTCCTTCATTGGTCTTGATATTGGTACGACCGGCTGTAAGGCCATCGTCTTCCGTGAAGATGGCACGATTCTGAGCCAGGCGGCACGCGAGTATGGCATTGCCACGCCGCGGCCCGACTGGGCGGAGCAAGATGCCGAGAGAGGTGTGGGCGCTGGCCTGGTCCGCGCTCAAGGAGGCCGGCCAGGCCGCGGCGGACGACCCGCCGGTGGCCATGGCGCTCTCATGCCAGGGTGAAGCCGTCATGCCGGTGGATGGTGACGGGCGGGCCATGCGGCCGATGATCCTGGGCATGGACACGCGCACCACCGTGGAGAATCGCTGGCTCGACGAACAGTTTGGCGCAGACGCACTCTTTGCGCGCACGGGCATGGCGCTGCATACGATCAACACGCTGCCCAAGCTGCTCTGGCTGCAGCGCAATGAGCCGGAGATTTGGGCTGCGGCTGACCAGTTCCTGCTCTACGAAGACTTCTTCCTCCGCCGCCTGACCGGCGCGGCGGTGATCAGCCCCTGCCTGGCTTCGCGCACCCAGATGATGGATCTGGCGAGCGGTGCGTGGGCAGCCGATCTGCTGGATGCCTGCAATATTGACCCGGCGCGACTGGCCCCCATCGCACCATTGGATGGCGGACTCATCGGCTATCTGCGCCCGGAACTGGCGGCGGAGCTTGGCATTGCCGGGCCTGTTGCGCTGGCAGCCGGCGGCCATGACCAGGCCTGCGCCGCGCTGGGCGCGGGCGTGATCGCGCCAGGTACGGCCATGGTTTCGACCGGGACGGCCGAGGTCGTGGAAGTGGTGCTGGACGAGCCGGTCGTTGCGCCGGCGCTGCGCGATGGCGGCATCTCGGTCTATCGGCACGTGGTACCGGGGCGCTTCCTGGCCATGACGCTCAACCACTCCGGCGGCTTATCGCTGCGCTGGTTTCGCGACGAATTCTGCGAAGCGCAGATGGCCCAGGCCGCCGCAACCGGCGTGGATGCGTACGAGCTCATCCTCGCCGGCGCGCCCGCCGGCCCCACGCCGCTGATGGTCCTGCCCCACTTCTCCGGCAGCGGCACCCCGACGCTCGACACAGACTCGCGCGGCGCGTTCCTCGGCATGACCTTCGCCACCGATCGCCCCACCATCGCCAAGGCAATTCTTGAAGCGCTCACCTTCGAGCTGCGCACCAACGTGGATTTGCTGCGCGAAGCCGGCATTCCCATCGACGCCATGCACGCCGTAGGCGGCGGGGCCAAGAGCCCTCTGTGGCTCCAGCTCAAGGCCGATATCTGTGACACGCCACTGCGCGTGCCGGAAGTGACCGAGGCAGCCTGTCTGGGCGCAGCCTTGCTGGCCGGCATTGCTGCAGATCGCTATGCGAATGTAAATGATGCCGTCGCGCGCACGGTGCGCTGGCAGCAAGACGTCCCACCGCTTCCTGCGGGCAACCAGGCGTACGCTCCACGATACGAACTCTTCACGGAAGTCTATCCCCTGCTGCTGGACCTCAACCACCGGCTCAGCTAAACGCTCGTTTGGTGTCGAGCATGATGGGATCGGTCATTATAGGTCGGGCTTTATATCGCGCCCCATACCTATACCGTTTAGACATTCGATGACAGAGATCCACCATTGACATTTCTCGTCTTTGGGCATAAAATGAAAGCAATTGAAAGCAAACAAAATCAAGCAAAGCACACAATGCTCCAATCATCCTCAACGCTATACGCCGAAGAACGCCGCCAGTCGATCGTGGAACTGGTGAACCAAAGCGGACGTGTAGCTGTCGGCGAACTGAGTCAGCGCTTCGGCGTCTCTGACGTGACTATTCGCACCGACCTTCAGACGCTGGCTGAGCAGAACCTGCTTGTGCGCACCCACGGCGGCGCGGTCGCTGCGGGGACGGGCGCGACCGATCTTGCCCTCGCACTGCGACGCCAGCGCAAGGTGCGCGAGAAGCAACGCATTGGCCGGGCCGGCGCGGCCCTGGTTGCCAACGGTGACGCCGTCTATCTGGATTCCAGCAGCACCTCGCTGGCCATCGCCCACTATCTGAAACAACGCCGCCATCTCACCGTGGTGACGAATAGCCTGGTCGTTGTCCAGGAGCTACTCGACGCTCCCCACATTCACGTCGTCATGACCGGCGGCTCGCTCCAGCGCGAGACCGCGGCCTTCGTCGGACCGTACAGCCAGGCTGTTCTGGAGCAAATCAACATCCAGACAGGATTCTTTGGGGCCCACGGCATTGTCGTCAACCCGGGTCTCACCGATGTAAGTCCCGAAATCGCTATGGCCAAACGCCCTTTGCTGGAGCACTGTCAGCAGGCGATTGCTGTGGTCGACGCTGTCCAAATGGGGCAGGGTCGGGATTGCGTCTTTTGCTGCGATCGATGAGATGGATCTGATCATCACTGACGATGCCGCACCAAGCGCCAATGTTGAGGCGGCGCAGCGTGCAGGTGCAACGGTAAGAGTCGTTTGAAACAGAATAATAATTAACAATTAGTAGATAATTTAGAATGATCAACGGCAGGCAAGCCGAAATATTAATAATTATTCATTATCTAATCTCCATTATCTATTACGACTGGAGCGCGGCGTGAACAAGCCCAACAACTACCTGATGGACATGGATGGGGTGCTCGTCAAGGGGAGTACTGCGATTCCAGGAGCCGGTGCGTTTATCAACAAGCTGAATGAGCGCGAGATCCCCTACCTGGTGTTGACGAACAATCCCATGTATACGCCGCGCGATCTGGCTCACCGCCTGCACAACGCGGGGCTGTCAGTGCCAACCGAGCGCATCTTCACCTCTGCGCTGGCCACGGCCATGTTTATGGACCAGCAGCGGCCCGACGGCAAGGCGTACGTCATTGGTGAGAGCGGTCTCACCGGCGCGATCCACGATGCCGGCTATGTCATCACCGACAAGGAGCCCGACTATGTGGTACTCGGCGAGACCCACGGCTACAATCTGACCCAGATCACGACGGCTATTCGGCTGGTCTCCGGAGGGGCACGCTTCATCGCCACCAACCCAGATCCATCGGGTCCCAGCGAGGATGGCCTGGTGCCGGCGTGCGGGGCCATGGCCGCGCTGATCGAAACGGCCAGCGGCGTGGCGCCCTTCTTTATTGGCAAGCCTAACCCGTTGATGATGCGTACAGCACTCAACTACTTGGGCGCGCACTCGGAAGAGACCGCCATGATCGGCGACCGCATGGACACCGATATCGTCGGTGCAGTGAGCAGCGGCATGCAGACCATCCTTGTGCTCACCGGTGTGACCCAACGTGATGAGGTTGACCGCTTTCCCTATCGACCAACACAGATTGTCGATTCCATCGCCGATGTAGAGCCGTAAATGGAAAGAACGCGCAATAGGCCGCTCAGGCCGGTTCGCATTGATCAGTAGCAACACGCAGCAGTCATTATTCAAGGAAATTTTATGGCAACTCCTATTCTTTTACCCAGGCTTGGTAACACAGTAGAAAGCTGTATCCTCGTAGATTGGAAGGTCGCGCTCGGCGACACGGTAGCCGAAGGCGATGTAATCGCCGAGGTCGAGACCGACAAGGCGGTGATGGAGGTAGAGGCTACTGCAGCCGGCACCGTATTGGCGCTGCTCTTCTCGCCCGGCGACGACGTCGAGGTCATGGCTGAAATGGCCGTGGTCGGCGAGGCAGGCGAGGCGTACGTCGCTGAAGAGAGTGCGTCGGCGATCGAAGAAGAGCAATCACCAATAGCCGATGATCAATTGTCGGTTGAAGAGACGTCGATGGTTGAAGAGCGGGCTGTCGTGGCCGAGCCGGCCCATGCAGACGGCGCCGCGGGCGTCTCGCCGCGGGCGCGCCATTTGGCTGCGCGCAAGGGATTCGATGCAGGCGAACTGGCCGGCAGCGGACCAGGCGGTCGCATCATCGAGCGCGACGTGGAAGCCGCCCTGGCCAGTCGGCCCAAAGTGAGTCCGGTGGCAGAGGCCAAGCTCGCCGGCGGTGAGTTCGCCATGCCCGATAAGGGCAGCGGACCAGGCGGGCGAATCATGGCCAAGGATCTGGTCGAGCGCGGAGCGGAGCGCGCGGAGTCCGGGGCAAAGAGCGTGCCGGCCGCGCCGACCGCTCAGCAGGGTGGGACGGACGTCATCGAGACGATTCCGGTCAAGGGGATCCGCAAGGTCATTGCCCAGCGCATGCTGGAATCGATGCAGACGACGGCGCAGTTGACGCTCAACGCCAGCGCCGACGCCAGGGCGCTGCAGGCCCTGCGCGCACGCTTCAAGGCGAGCCCCGAAGCGCTCGGCGTCCAGCGGGTGACGATCAACGACCTGGTTCTCTTCGCCGTCACGCGTTCGCTGCTCGATCATCCTGAACTCAACGCCCTTTTCCTGGAAGATGTCGTGGAGCGCCACAGCGCTGTCCATCTCGGTGTGGCCGTTGACACGCCGCGGCGGGCTCATGGTGCCGGTACTGCACCATGCCGAGCAGATGCGGCTCAAGACGCTCTCCGACGAAACCAAACGGCTGGCCGACGCCTGCCTCAACAGAGTCATTACGCCCGATGAACTGACCGGCGGCACCTTCACCGTAACCAATCTAGGCGCCTTTGGCATCGAAAATTTCACGCCCGTCTTGAACCTGCCCCAGGTCGCCATTCTCGGCGTCGGCGGCATTGCGCTCAAGCCCGTCCCGGCAGCAGGCGGCGATGACGGCGTCGAATTCATCCCCCACATCGGCCTCTCGCTGACAATCAATCACCAGGTGGTCGACGGCGCGCCGGCGGCACGCTTCTTGCAGACGCTGGGCGCCAATTTGGCAGCAATCGACCTGTTGATGGCGGTGTAATTGATACGCTAGCGAGGCTTGTCACGCTAGTAGCGTGATCTACCATCCATCGGTTCACTTGCGCCGTCGCCTACTAGATCAAATGTAGCGATACCTGCACCTTTGAAGCGAAACCGATTCATCAGAAAATCTCATTTGAGCCATTGTCTCTATAGACTGAGAAGAGAAAACCATGACCAAAGTAATCACGATCGACCCAATCGATGTCCGCAGCCAATCTGTCGTCACCAGTGCAGAAGTGCCCATCAACCTCTACGTTTCCGATCCCGTGATGGAGAAGGCCAAGTACGGGACCGAAAATCTCGTACGCATCTATCGCGATATGGTCTTCATCCGCGAGTTTGAGACCATGCTTGACCGCATCAAGCGCGAGGGCTCTTTCGAAGGGATTGAGTACAATCACAAAGGGCCAGCCCACCTGTCCATCGGCCAGGAAGCCTCGGCCGTGGGCCAGGCCTACAACCTGACGCCCGACGACTATATCTTTGGCTCCCACCGCAGCCACGGTGAGATCATCGCCAAGAGCCTGTCAGCGATTGCCAAGCTGAGTGACGACGAACTCCAGGCCATCATGGAGCGCTATCTGGATGGGGCGCCGCTGCGCGTAGTGGAGCAGTTCGAACATGACAGCGTCCGCGATCTGGCCATCGACTACATGCTCTACGGTACGCTGGCCGAAATTTTTGGCCGCGCGGCCGGCTTTAACAAGGGCATGGGCGGCTCCATGCATGCCTTCTTCCCGCCCTTTGGCGTCATGCCCAACAATGCCATCGTGGGCGGCTCGGCCGATATCGCCACCGGTTCGGCCCTCTTCAAGCGCATCAACCGGCGTCCCGGTATCGTCATCGCCAACATTGGCGACGCCTCCATGGGCTGCGGCCCCGTTTGGGAGGCGATCATGATTGCGGCCATGGACCAATATCGCACCCTCTGGCCGGAAGATATTGGCGGCGCTCCGCCCATGCTCTTCAACTTCATGAACAACTTCTACGGCATGGGCGGCCAGCCTGTGGGTGAGACCATGGGCTTTGAAGTGCTGGCCCGGGTCGGCATGGGCGTCAACCCCAGGTCCATGCATGCCGAGCGCGTGGATGGCTACAATCCGTTGGCCGTGGCTGACGCCATCGAGCGCAAGCAAAAGGTGCTGCTGGCCGGCGAGGGCCCGGTCCTCCTCGACACGATTACCTATCGCTTCTCTGGCCACTCACCGTCAGACGCGATGGCCTATCGCACTAAGGAAGAGCTGGACCTCTGGCGCGAGCAGGACTCAATCATCGGCTATCGGGACTACCTGCTGGATAATGATGTGGCGGACGCCGGCACACTCGATGTCTATCATGATGACATCATTGGCCGGCTGACCCGCGTGCTGGAAGCAGCGGCGTCGCTCGAAGTATCGCCGCGCGTCAACGTCTATAGTGACGCGATCGGCGAGATGATGTTCTCGGACACGCCCATGGAAAAGATGGCCGACAACGAGCCCGAGGTGCTGCTACCGCAGGCGGAAAGTCGCCTGGCGCAGACCCTGGCCAAGCATCGTTTTGGCCTGGACGAGAATGGCAAGCCCTTGCCCAAGCTGCGCTGCGTCACCTACGCCGAGGCGCTCTTTGAGGCCATGATGCATCGCTTCTACATCGACCCCACAATGGTCGCCTATGGCGAAGAAAACCGGGACTGGGGCGGCGCGTTTGGCGTCTATCGCGGGTTGACCGAGTGTCTTCCCTACCAGCGCCTCTTCAACACGCCGATTTCAGAAGGCGCCATCGTCGGCACGGCAGTTGGTTATTCACTCAGCGGCGGTCGGGTTGTCGCCGAGCTAATGTATTGTGACTTCATGGGCCGCGCCGGCGACGAGATCTTCAACCAGATGGCCAAGTGGCAGGCCATGTCGGCCGGCATTCTCAAGATGCCCATGGTCTTACGGGTCTCGGTCGGCGCCAAGTACGGCGCGCAACACTCTCAGGATTGGACCTCCATCGTGGCACATATGCCCGGACTCAAGGTCTACTTCCCGGCCACGCCGTATGACGCCAAGGGCATGCTCAACCTGGCCTTACGCGGCACCGATCCAGTCATCTTCTTCGAGAGCCAGCGCCTCTATCCCGAGACCGAGACGCTGGTCGAGAGCGGTGTACCGACCGAATACTACGAAGTGCCCGAGGGCGAGCCTGCCGTACGCCGCGCCGGCAGCGACGTGACCATCATTACGCTGGGCGCGACGCTCTACCGTGCAATAGAGGCGGCGGATGAGCTGCAGGCAACCTATGGCGTCAGCGCCGAAGTGATTGACGCGCGCTTCCTCAACCCGCTCAACTATGGCCCCCTGGTTGAGTCGATCAAGAAGACCGGCAAGGTTGTGCTGGCCTCCGACGCCTGCGAGCGCGGCTCCTTCATGCACACAATGGCCTCCAACCTGACGCAGCTAGCCTTTGATTACCTGGACGGCCCGATTGCAGTGGTGGGCGCTCGCAACTGGATCACGCCGCCGGCCGAGATGGAAGAAGGCTTCTTCCCCCAGAAGGAATGGATCATCGACGTGCTGCATGAACGCGTCTTGCCACTCGACGGACACACCGTTACGACCCGGCAGGGCACGGGCGAGATTGTCACGTTAAATCGAACGGGTGTCTGAGCGTAGCGAAGATTTTATCGCATACAGAGGCGGGCGTCGACAGATTCTTGCGAAGAATCTGTCGACGCCCGCCTCATTTTGGTTGGGGGGCAGCTGATGTCGAAAGGTTGATCCTGCATGTGCGTGACATCTTCTGCTATAATGCCTGCAATGCCCACAGGACACGCAGCGCTTGCTTGAGCCATGCCCAACATCATCTACTTCTATTACGTCAACGACGACTACGGGGCCTTCTCGAACTTTGCCCCCTTTCCACTTGAGCTGGACGGCTGCGTCTGGCCGACGAGCGAACACTACTTCCAGGCGCAGAAGTTCGCCGGCACGCAGCACGTGGAAGAAATTCGTGCGGCAGACTCGCCGTCGGATGCGGCTCGCATGGGACGGGATCGGACACGTCCGCTGCGCTCGGACTGGGAAGCGGTGAAGGATGATGTCATGCGTACCGCCCTGAAAGCCAAGTTCACGCAGCACAGGACGCTTGCCGATTTGCTCTTGAGCACCGGCGACGCAGAACTCGTCGAGCACACAAAGAATGACTCGTATTGGGGTGATGGAGGCGACGGCAGCGGCCGCAATATGCTCGGACGCTTGCTGGTTGAACTGCGAGGTCAGCTGAGATACAGCGGTTAGCAAGGCGACAATGTGGTTGTACAAACGCAGATCCGAATTGCTGAAACTCTCTTCGTTGCGGCGCAATCGTAGACGTGCGCCTACACGCCTGACGTTGCCATAAGTCGACCTCGATCAACGGCGTCTAGCAGCGCCTTGTAATCCTTCTCGGTCTGGTCGGCGTAGGCGACGGCAAAGCGGCTGATGGCTTTGTCAAAGACGGCGCCCCTGCCCATATAGCCGCTGATCACTGCCGCATTCCCACCCGAACGGGCATGCGCGCGGGCCAGACAAACAGCGCAGATGGCGAGATATGCCTCAAACCCCTTGGCATCTAGGCTGGTCACGTCAAAGGAGCCCTTCATATCCTTCAGTTGGCGCCAGTAGTACTGGGTGCCGCTAAGTCCATTCCAACCCAGGAAGATATCGGAGGCAGCCTGCATGAGGCGCTGGCCAATCACGACCCGCTGAGCCTGGCTGGCGTACTCCCTTCGGGGCAGGTAAGCGGCCAGGGACGAGGGACCGGCCTCCTTCTGCTGTAGGATGATCGCATCATGAGGGGCATCCCCTTCCAGGAGCGCAATGGTACAGCGGGTGCCCACGCTGCCGACACCGCCGACACGTAGGGCCGCATCGGTCATGCGAAAACGGGAGAGCAGCAGACGTCTCTCCTCGGGCAGACTGTTCACATATTCGTGCCAGATTTTTTCGAGATCGCTCTGCGCGACCTGTTCTTTCTGTTCATCGCTGATCAACTCCGCCAAACGTATCAGCAGTGGCGGCTCATTGACAATCTGCCGCTGGCCGTCAACGACTTTGGTGAGTTTTTCCAGCGTCCGCGCGCCTGTGTGTGTTCTGGCTTTTTTCATTGTCTTCCGGGCGCGCTTTGCGTCTTTCATGGCATAGGAATCAAAGACTTCCAGCACGCTATTGGCGTCAACGTCGACGTACCAGACATCCAGCAAGGCCGCCCGGGCAAAGCGCTCCATGGATTTGCGGTAGGATTTCACCGCAGTAGCCGCGGCCTGCTGACACATCTCTTCGCTGAAGCCATTCACGCGGCCGGCAACCACCGCGCTGGCAGCCAGCCGCTTGAGATCCCATTCCCAAGGTCCCGGGTAGGTCTCGTCGAAATCATTGACGTCAAAGACCAATTTGCGTTCGGGCGTGGCAAAAACCCCAAAATTTGAGAGGTGTGCATCGCCACAGAGCACGACATCTTGGCCCGTCACCGGCGTGTTTGCTAGATCAGAAGCCATCACCACGGCCGAACCGCGCAACAAGGCAAACGGCGACGCAAGCATGCGACCGTACTTGATGGGCAATAGATGCTGCAGCCGCCCTTCATCCTGCGCCTGGAGCAGGCTAAGAGGGTCTGGCCGATCGGGCGCAGGCGCCCACTCTCCATGGCTGCTGCGCGGCACCGCTTTGCGCAGACTTTTGCCATACGCCCGCCGTGCTGCCACGGACAGATCTTTGTGCGCTGGCGCTTGCCCAGCGGTTGTTGAGGCGTTCTCCACCTTGCTTGATTTAGTCATCGTCCGTCGTCCTTTCGCTCGATTGTTGGACGGGGATCTGATCAGCGACCGCTTCGTAGACGTTACCGTAGACCTGGCTTTCGCCCAGGTGATCGATGACGCCGTCCCGCTGGAGCACTTCCGTAACGCTGGTTTTGACGCGCGCCAGGCGCAGGTCGATGTCGTAGCTTGCCGCCAGGTCCAATACTTCGGACACTTTGTCGGTGCCTTGGGAGTCGATAAAGTTGACGCCCTCAAAGTCGAGCACAACCGTTTGGACCGGCGGGTCCGCCTGCTGGACAAGCTCCCTGAGCCGATCTGTCAGCGCATCCGCGCTGGCAAAAAAGAGACCCGCATCAAAGCGCAACACCAGCAAGCCGGGATAGGTCTCGTAGTCAGGATGGTCCTCCACGCCTCGGAACGCCTGCGTGCCGGGCTCGCGGCCGAGTACGGGCATGTGGGGCGTGGTCGAGATGTAGATCAGCCAGCCAAGCGACAACAGTACGCCGATCACAACGCCTGCGAGCACGCCGGCGCCCAGCACGCCTAGGATGGCTGCCACCGCAATCCAAAAATCCGCTCGGGCCACCCGCCAGAGACGCCTCATCTCTTTGACGTCCATCATACCCATTACCACCGCCTCGATAATCAGCGCGCTCAGCACGGCTGTGGGCAGATCGGAAAACAACGGCGCCAGCACCAACAGGGTGAGGATGACCAGTGCGCCGGTGGTCAGCGAGGCGAGGGGTGTTTTGGCCCCGGACGTATCATTGAGCGAGCTGGCCGATAAGCTGGTGGAGACGGGAATCCCCTGCACCAGGCCGGAGCCCACGTTGGCCATGCCCTGGGCCACCGATTCCTGGTTGATGTCAATCCGATACTTGTGCTTGGTGGCGAAGGTCCGGGCATCCCCCGCGCTCTGCGAAAAGCCGATGAGCAGCAGGCCAACCGCCGCGGAGCCGATCACCGCCACATGGTCCAGGATGAACTGGAGATCGGGCAGCACCACCGAGGGCAGCCCGCGCGGGACGTCGCCCACCAGGGCCACGCCACGGTCGCCCAGGCCCAAGGCCACCGAAGCAATGAGGCCGACGACGACCAGCACCAGCGCGCCGGGCACTTTGGGCGCGACAAAACGCAGCCCAAAGATCAGCGCCAGCGAGAGGAGGCCCACCAGCAGCGTCGTTCCGTCGGTATCAGATACGGTTCCCAACCAGCTGAAGAGCTTCTGCCAGGAGTTCGAACCTTCGGCAGTCGTGCCCGTGATCTTTGGCAATTCGCCAATCACCACTTCGATGGCCGAGCCAAACAGGAAACCGGTGATGACCGCCTTAGAGAGGAATTGGGAGATCCAGCCCATCTTGAAAAGCGCCAGCAGCAAAAATAGGAGCCCGCTCACCAGCGTGACGGAAGCCACCAGGGTGACCGCATCGTCACCGCCCGACACGCCGGCCGCGACGACTGCGCTGGCCGCAACCGCGGCCAAGGCAGAACTGGGCCCGGTTGCGCTCTGGCGCGATGTCCCAAAGATGGCGTACAGGATCGCGCCGGCGGCGGCGGCGTACAGACCGTGTTGGATGGGCACGCCGGCAATGCCCGCGTAGCCCAACGACTTGGGCACGACCAGCGCCGCCACCGTCAATCCGGCGATGAGGTCGGGCCTGAACCAGGAACGGTCATAGCTGGGCAGCCATCCCAGAATCGGCAGGAAGCGCGCCATGCCGCCGCTGGCTGTTTGCTCACTCGTTTTTGCACCACTCATGGCAGTTCCCTTTCAGCTCACGGGCCAGTGTTATCCCTCAAATTGTGTCAATACCATTGCTACTTGCTGATGAAACCGCAAAATACACACGATTTCAGGTGGAGCCGGTACTACTGGGTGAAGGGGGTGAGTTTGGTTATCGGATCCTCTGCTGATGATCAGGTGGTGCCGACATCCGTCTCCTCCATCCGTTCCGCTTTCGTCACCGACGGTCTGCGATCCAGGTCGAGATCTGCCCAGGAGGCCGGATCTTCTTCCGGTTCGATGTGGACGAAAAGCGCCGCATTGGGCATGGAGGCTTGCAGGTCCGCCTCAATCTGTTCCGCCAGGTCATGGCCGCGCTGGATGCTCCAATCACCGGGCGCGAGGAGATGAACGGAGGCAAAGCGCCGTGCGCCGGACTGCCGGGTGCGCAGGGCATGGTAGTGAACGCCGTCCTGCAGATAAGGCTCAAGAATCGCCTCCAACTGGGCTTGCTCCTCGGGCGGCCAGGCCACATCCATAAGGCCGGCCACGGATTTGCGTACGATCCCCACGCCCGACCAGACGATATTGGCTGCCACCAACAACGCAATCATCGGATCGAGGCGCAGCCAGCCGGTCCAGGCGACCAGCACCACCCCGAGCAGCACGCCTGCTGAGGTCCAGACATCGGTCATAAGATGGCGGGCGTTGGCCTCCAGCGTGACGGAGCGATATTGCCGTCCGGCCCGGAGAAGAACAACGGCTACGCCCAGGTTGAGGGCCGAAGCGACCACGGAGACAATCAAACCCAGGCCGATTTGCTCCAGAGGTTGGGGCGCGATCAGCCGCTGAATGGCTGCGTAGGCGATGCTGACCGCCGCCACGAGAATGAGCGTGCCTTCCACACCGCTGGAAAAATACTCGGCCTTGGAATGACCATAGGCGTGATCTTCGTCGGCCGGGCGAACGGCGATATTCAGCATGGCCAGGGCCATGAGCGCACCCGCCAGATTGACACCCGACTCCATGGCGTCGGAAAGCATGCCGACGGACCCAGTCAAGAGATAGGCGCCGGCTTTGAGCAAGATGGTCAGGAGGGCCGCGCCGATGGAGAGCCAGGCGAAGCGGGTCAGATCGGGGGAAGCACCCCCTGCAGAATTTCTCATGATTCGAGTGCCTTACCATTGGTGAAATCGGCGCCGTCTTCTGCGCTTACTGTCACTTTGGCGCGATTGCATGAGCGATACAAAGATGAATATAGAGAGCCAAACAAGTTTGCCAGGCTACTCGATGGTCTGGTCGTAAATATCTCCGACAATTGCCTCAAGGTCCGGGATTGTGTCGCCGCTCCAGCCTTGTTGGGCGTATTGGTCAATGCGTTTGATGACGCGAACGGGCTGATCATCAGAGAAGTCGTAGTCGCTGAAGTCAAAGAAGACATCAGAGGGCGCGATCAGGGACTTGAAGCGTAGTGCTTGTTGGTCAGATCCGAGATCGTCTAAAAGTAGGTCGCAGCGCCGCCATAGGTTTCGGTGGGATCTGTGTGTGCCGCCACCAATTGCGCAGTCAGCTCACGATCCTCTTCCGGCGCAGGCAAAGCGGCCGGCATCATCACGGATCCCAGGATGTCGCCAAAACGGATACAGCAGCGGGACAAGCAACATGGCGACAATGCCGGCGACGAGCGTAAGTGGTGCACCCAGCTTCACATAATCGAAAAACGAGTACTTCCCGGGTTCCTGCACCATCAGATTGGTCTGATAGCCGGCAGGATTGATAAACGCATAGGTCATAGCTGGGCGTCTGGAATAGACCCCGTTCCCTGCAGGCAGCGCCGTCCAACGGTGATTCCGGTATCACCCGAAAGTCAGCTCGATAGCGCCGCTTGACCAGGCCCGGATCATCTTCGTCAACCTGCTTGGGGAGCAGGAAATTGCCGAGGGTCATGAGGAAGAGGATACCGACAGCCGCAGTCGGCGCACCGGCTAATGTGGGAAAGAAGATATTCAGCTCTTCTCCCAGTTGATCCACGACGAGGCCGGCGATGATCAGATTGACCGACGTACCGATCAGGGTTGACGTGCCGCCGAGCATGGAGGCGAAGCTCAAGGGCATGTAGAGCTTGGACCCGAGCAGAATGCCCAGCATGATCCAGGCGTCAGCAGACATGAATCTCGTTTCCTTCCGTTTCTGCCATCTCTGGTAGCAACCGTCGGTCTATTTCAACCGGAATTCACGAGCCGAAGGCAGAAATGGCCTGTCCAAGAAAACTCACCCCCATCAGCGCGAAGATGGCCGCCATGATCGGCGCATTGTGGGCAATCAGCCATGTGCGCATCTCATCCAGCAGCTTGGCCGAACTCTGCGGTCTGATAAGGGCATAGACAAGTGGCAGCATGGCGAGCATGGTGCCAGTGAAGGCGAATATCGTCACCACCACAACAAGCTGGCCGACACGGAGGTTTGCCAGCGAGAAATCGACGGCGGCAGAGACGATGAGGGGCAGGTTCTTGCCGTTGACCACCACGCCAAACGCGCCAATGCCAAAGGCGACCACAGCCGATGTGGAGTCGACAGCCGTCATCCACCCCGGCTGCTTGACCTGTGAGGGATCCTTCGGCCGGTTGGCAATGAACCAGACGCTGATGGCAAAAAAGATCACGCCCAGTCCGCCCTGAAGGAGCGCGACCCCTGTGGAGGGTTTGCCATCAGACCCCGAAAGGGCGGCCGTGCCGATCCACGAAAGGGCAAACGTGGCCAGCCAGAGCGATAGAAACCAACCCGAGGTATAGGCAGCGCCCTTGGCCCGCCCCCCTTTCGCCGTCACGAAGACGATGAGCCCGACCAGGGGAATTACACTGATGGCAATGGCGAAGGCCTTGGTCAGCGTTGCCCCGATTGCTTGCGCCATGAAATCGATCTCCTTTGATTGCGGCTCTTCTCACGCCAGTACGACGCTTGGCTCAGGCTACGAGAAGTCCTGGGTGCGATCATCGATATCTTCCACTTGCACGGCATCGAGCGCGATTCGCTGGACTTTGCCGTTGCCGAAGTCCAGCTTGTTCAGATCCACCAACCGCATACGACGATTGTGCTCCGTCCAGTAGTAGTAGCGCCGGTTCCTGTGGTCGCCGATGACCGTCCACTGTGTCTGGGCTGCAAGGACATGACCCTGTCCCTCACCTTCGCGCACAAGACCGATGGGTATATCGAAATTGTGCAGGACGCGAGCGATCTGAGGAATGCCGCTGTCCGCATCGGCAAAGGGCAATAAGGTCTGGGAAAAGGCCACGGCCCGGACAAAGCGGGAAGGGGGCGTGGAATCTCCTGGCAGACCATGCATGCCGCTGCCAACGCCAAAGGGCGTCAGGTTGACCCCGTTGATCTCGCGAGGGGCTGACAGTTCCTGCGGCTGTAGATTGGAATAGTTGCGTAAGTTCAGTAGATGCCAGTCGTAGCCCGGCGAATTGGTCATCACCCCAATCTTGTTGTCGTACAGATGTAACCGACCCTCAATGTATTCAACGACAACCGATTCACCGGTTTCATCGGTGACAACCCAGTGGATAGGAACCGGCGCGCCAAACTCCTTCTCCACATCTTTGTTATCGACCACCGTTAATTCGGGCAGGGCTTGCTTGATTCGGGCAACTCGGCTGAATGTACCGAGGATATAAGCTGCCAAATCCGCCTGGTTCAATGTCGATGCCTCTTCGCCCTCCACCACTTCCTGGTACTGGGCAAAGCCGGGCAGGTACAACACGCCGATGGTCAGACCGGTTTCGTTCATCCCGTCCATGGCATAGGGTAAATTGGCCGCGTTGATCGCGATGAAACCAAACTGGTTCTTCCACATCATCCCTTGCTTTGACGTTGAAAGCGCCGATGTGAATGACGTGCCGCGTGGGGCCAGGACGAGTTGAGACTCGAGATCGAATCCGCCCCATTCCATCGTTCGTCCGTAGAGCGGGTTACCGTCTTGCGCTTTGATGACAATGCTTGTGCACATGAGAGACCTTCTTTCTGTGTCTGCGTGGGCGAATCCTACGCCGCTAATTTCTGTGCAGGTAGATCTTGGGGTTCCTTGCCATATACG
>CAWEEJ010000030.1:0-22491 GCA_963807905.1 uncultured Chloroflexia bacterium
TCACGCCCCCTCCCCCGCCTCCAAAATCGCCCGAAACTCCTGCTCGCTCAACTGCTCACCCAAAAACTTGCCAAACAACCGCAGCGCCATGCTCCGATACGCCGCGCTGTCCCCCACCATGCCCTGCATCCCCTCCAACGCGCCGACCAGATCGCGCACCGCGCCCGCCAGCTGCTCGTTGTCCTCCGGCGAGATATCGGGCAGATCCACCACGATGTCCTGGTGCCGCACCTGCTCCCCCTCTGCCCCCTGCTGCAGCCGATACGCGTTGAGCACCAAATCCGTGAGCAGCCAGGCCAAATACGCCTGCCGCCGCCGCAAAAAGCGCCGGCGCTGCTCGGCCATGGCTTTGCCCGTGGCCAGGTTGGCGTCTTCGCCCTCGCCAAAGTCGAGCAGCGAGGTGCCGGGTCCGCCGGCGGCAATCATCCAGCGGATGGCGCGGCCGTCATGCGAGGCGTCGGCCGCACGCAGGTTGGGCGCCACGGCTTCCCACTCCTCGTGGTCCCGGTCGGCCACGATGACCGAGCCGGCTTCAGGCGGACGCCGGTACTGGGCCGCCAGCTGCTCCTTGAGCGGCCGCGAGGCCTTGACGATCCACAGGAAGGTGCGCACGGCGGCGTTGAGCCGCACCCGGTCTTCCAGCCAGCGCGAGTAGCGGCGCAGCCAGGGCAGGATCGCGGCCAGATCCGATTCGCCCCGCAGCGCGCCCACGGGCCGGTTGACCGCGTAGTGCAGCATGACGGGGCTCAGCGCGGGGCGTTGGGGGTCCAGGGGCGAGGACCACCACTTCTCGGGCGCGCCCAGGGGCACGGCTTCCTGGTAGCGCACTTCAGTCTCGTAGTCGCCCGGCTGCCAGACGATGCGCTCGATGACGCTGGCCGGGCGGATGCGCACCTGCACCATGCCGCCGGCCGGGTTGGGATAGAGCACGGGGAAGAGTTCGCCGCTGCGCACCAGCTCGTCGCTCCACTCGTCCAGCCGCTGCTCCAGCCGGTTCTCGCTCCAGAAGGCCTGGATGAAGGCCTGCAGCCCGTCCTGCTTGCTCGAGAGCTGGATGCCGTTGCCCACGGTGTAGGCGGTGATGAGGCTGACCAGCCGCTTGGCCAGCGGATTCTTGCGCCAGGCCTGGCGCGCGTCTTCGACCTCCTGCAGCAGTTCGGGCCACGGCTTGTCGATGGGCGTGCCGGCCGAGTGCGCAGAGAGGCCGTCGTCCGGATGCCCCACGGGCAGCGCGGTGACCTGGGCCAGCCACGCGGCGAAGCGTTGCAGGAGCTTCATGCGCCGCTCTCCGGGGCCACAAGGGGCACGACCGGCATGGCGATCTGCCAGGGCTGGGCGCGCAGGCGGGCGACGACGTCGGCGACGATGGCTTCCTGGTCGATCTCCAGGGGCGGCACGACTTCGAGGATGTCGCGCCATTCATGGGTGTCGTCACGCCCTGCGCGCACGATGAGGGGACCGGCGGTGTCGGTCTCTTCCGCGGTCAGCAGCAGCCGGTACCAGCCGTCGTCGATGGGCTCGGCCTGGTTCATCGGACTCCGCGAAGAGCGCGCCGTTGCGCGAGAGCAGGACCGGCGGCGCCTCGCCCGGCGCCGGCGTGAGCATGTCCTCCTGCTTGACCAGCAGGAAGACGATGGTGGCGGGGTGGTGTTGGCGGATGCGCATGGCCACTCTCCTACTGGCCCAGCGCGCCTTGCAGCGCCTGCAGCATGACGGTCCAATCCACGTCAAAGAGCAGGCTCAGCGCGATGCCGGCCACAAAGACCACGCCCACGGCGATGCGCCACCGCCGGCCCCTCCGTCTCCGCCAATTTCTGCAGGTAGCTCTGAAGTTCCTTCATGCGGGGGTCTCCTTTCGTGTGCACAAGAACCGAATAATCCAGAACAAAAAACGCCCCGGCCGGCGCTGGGGCGCTCTGGCCAGGGCGTTCGATGACGCTCGAAGCTATGGTGCGAACGAATGTTCGCTTGGGGCTATCTTAGCACGGGTTTGGCGGGTTGGCAAGAGGGAAATACGAAAAAGAACCTCGTAGACAGGTTCTCGCCCCCAGTGTGAAATACACCCCCCACTGCTCGTGCAGAGCGCACTGAAACACGGTGCATGGTGTGGTAGACTCTGCTATATCAGCGCTTTGACACCACGGCTCGAGCAGAGAGCCGAAATCAAGAGTGGCGACGAATTGTATGCACAAGGAGGCGAATCCATGCATTCAGACGCAGTTCAAGGACTGATTTCGAGCGCCCAGCGCGGCGGCTATGCCTATGTCAGAAATCTGGCCGCTGCTGAAGCCGCTGTACTAGCAGGTCAATTCAATGTTGCGAAAATCCTACGCGCGGTGGCTCACTCTCGACGCGTCATGGCACTCGAGGCTGCCCGTTTGCTGGTTGGGCGCCCGGAGGCGCAGGCGCTGCTTGAGGCGAACCTGAAAGAGTTGGATACTGAGACCGATAAAACTGATTTATCGCCCGACGCAGCTCCAGATGCCAACGATCTCCTGGCAACGCTTGCGCGATCTCGTGCCGTTAGCGACCAGCTCGAAGATATTCTCTCTCGTGCCATCGCAAGCCTTAAGGAGAATGAAGACGTATTGGAGCGCGATGTCGCGCAGCTGATTTGGGGGTGTTATGGTTGTGGCTATTTGGCTGAAACCGATCTGCCAGAAAGCTGTCCTAGCATGTGGTGCATTGAGCATTGAATTTGAATTGTTTGAGCCATTTTACTCGAGCACACCTGAGCACTTGGGCCAACGATCCCCGGACGAAATCGTCGCTCTGCTTGCGGAGATCCCCATTCAGGTTGAAGCGTTGATCGGCAATGTGGACGAGCAACTGTTGACGACAAGACCATCTACAGACGAATGGTCCGTGAAAGAGATCGTCGGCCACATCATTGAAGTGGAAGCACTCTTTTTTCAGCGTGTGACCCATGTCCTGGAGGTGCAGGGCACGCCTGCTATTGACGCGCCGATGGCGCCATGGCTGCTACATGAAGGCAAGGGATATGAGAGCTTAACAGCCCCAGAGCTTGTCGAACGCTTGGCGGAGACCCGTGCCGCTACACTTGCCCTGCTATCTGGTCTGGAAACCGATCAGTGGACACGTCAGGGGCTCATCGGTGGAGGAGCCGTCAGCATACTCGATCTGGGGACTTGGCTAACCAATCATGACATTGGACACCTTGCGCAGATCAAGCGGTACGTACCGGAATCGACCTAAGTGCGACAAACACATCCGGATCGCCTCCGCAGTTCCAGGATCCGCACCGCGCTATACGCCCCAAAATATGTCACCTGGCTGTAGCCAGCCCTGACCTAGAATCAGAGTGTGGTTGATTCAGTAGCAGCGATCTTGTCAGTTTCACACCAGAGCCAGACAACGACTCGTCTCCCGCTTGGTCGCCGAATGGAAGCAGATTTTCCTTGCGCTTTTGCGGTGCCGTAGGCTCAGTGCTGCGTATAGAAGTAGCCGAAAAGAACTGCGAAGACCACGAATACCGCAAGATTCAGCCACGCAAAGGTGGGCATCGCACCAGTGAACAGCGCCCATGCCGTCACCGCCGCAGCAAGCACGGTCCAGACAATCTCGAACTGTACCGTAATTCTGACCTCACCCCAGACGCTGGCTCTGTATGCCAACCATGACGAGACGCCAATCGCCAACACTGCCGCGCCCAGAATGCGGTAAGCAGAGTCGGACATATCCCACTGTATGATTCCGCCAACCATCTCCGGAACCAACAGGTAAGGGACTCCAAAAAGAATCGAGATGATTGCATGCACCAGGAACGTTGTGCGTAGGCCAGACGACATTGCTTTTTCCACGTGATACTCTCCTTCGTTGTCATGTTTGACAGTGATCCATGCGACATGGATTCCAATAAGTCTGCATTGCCCACCAAGAGCAGCAGATTTCCGGGGGATGTCCGAGTCTACTCAACTGCCTGCAACCTTCCCCGCGTGGATTCAAGTTCGCCAGTGGCATCCAGCGTGGCACCGGCTTTCGCCAAACCGAAAGGGGGCATCCCGCTGTATACGCACTCGTATTCCCCCGCCCTTACTTTGTATGTTTCGTGCCAAATACCAACATCGCCTCGGGCTCGGTCGACACGATTATTGAAATCCACCCATGCAGGCCAATGCAGCCTGTCGGGATCGCGAGCATACGCTTCGAGGTGTTCAAAGGAACGCCAGTACTGCACAATGACTCTGATCCCCATCGTATGCCCGAGGAAACCGGACTCGGGACGCTGTTCAAGCTCGCGGATCATCTTGGGCATTGCCATAAACACTGGAAGCCACTTGTCGAGCTTCTAGGGCTTGTTAATTCGCATACCGATCAAGAAGACCACAAAGTCACCCTCAATATGACCCGTTACACGTTTTGCTAGGATTCTTGTCATACATTCATTGTCAGATCAGACCGCTGCGTAACTGACTCAAGATCCATTTTTGGAATCACCTTGCACCCCCAACTGACAAGTCGACAAGTGAGCAATGCGGTCGGTGCCAAAGAGCCTTTAGTCGCTACGCTACTAGCAGAGTTCTGTCGCTGGTCTGTCGCTGGTCTGTCGCGTCTCTATCATCTGTCCTGCGCGCGCATGTGGCGTGCTCACGAAATGCCCACGGTTCGTCCCGCTCCGTTCCCAACAGCTGTTGCCTTGTGAACACGCCGGTGTGGTTGGCGCCAACTGGGCATGATGTCCCCGCGCTGATGGATGCTCCCCATCAACGAACCTATGATTCGGGGATATGGTCTGAAAGCCCCACTTTGTGGGGCGATAGTAATAGCAAGGGCATTCATGCCCGGCGGCGTCGCCTGTCTCCCGCCTGGCTAGCTTGCTCTCCCTCTGCACATCGACTCCCGGCAAGCCATGCACTCGGCCTGTCTCATTCTTATTGACACATTCCGCTGTGCACATGTGGCAATGCGCTCCAAACAGGTGCTGACTGTTATTTCGTCAAGCAGGCCGTTGACTTTGTAGAACTTCGCCATGGCCTCTCAGCAATAGGTAGTAGCAACATCCAAATCGATGGTGAGCAGGTCCGGTTCTCACCATCCCCCCGCCCGATCCATCTCCTCCACCACGTCCCCACCCGGCACCACACTCGACGCCGTCCCCTGCGCCTGCCCCACCATCACCCCATAGCGCAGGGCATCGTACGCGTCATCGCCGCCATTCCCGTCCTCATCCACATCGACCTTCAAGCACATCCTCCGGCCGCCGCGCATCGTGAATCATGGCCGGGATCTGGGCGATCACTGTCGGACAGCTCCTGAAGACGGAGATCCGCGGCTGCAGCCTGGCGCCGCCCGGCCCGGCTTTGCCATCCTGCACACCGCAGCGCATCCGGATCGCCCAGCAGCTCCAGTAGACCGCGCCGCGCCGTTGATGCGGTCCATCTCGGCCGGCTGCAGGTCCAGCCCCAGCTCGCCATACTGCTCCCCAATCGTGGGCCCATGCCCCTTGCGCGCAAAGACGTCGCTGCCGGCCACCACGGGCCAGAGCTCGTCCAGCCCACGGCCCAGCCGCTGCAGCAGCGCCTGCAGGGCTTCCACGTGGCGCGCCGGCAGCCAGCGCGCTTGCACGTGCTCGCCCACGACGTAGGTGTGGCCGTCGCCGTCGCGCGTGAGCAGCACGATGGCGGTCGGGTGCACGAAGCCGTAGTCGAAGCCGGCCCACAGCGGCCAGTCCGCAGGAAGGGGGAAGGGGTCGATGACGTGCACGGCCTCGCGCCAGGTGGAGAAGTACTGGCCGGCGGCGATCTCCCAGTCGCCGTAGCGGTAGGCCCGCAAACGCCAGCCGCTGTTCTCTTCCAGCTTGCGCGTGTACTCGGGGTCGATGTGCGGGTTGTCGTCGACGGTGGCGGGGATGAAGCGCGTGTAGCGCGCCTGCCCGTTGCGCTGGGGCGTGACGAAGCGCTGCTTGTACCAGGTGTGGCCGATGTTGCCGGGGTTGGTGCTGTTGTAGATGCGCGGCCGCCAGCCCGGCTTGGAGGAGCGGTTGGAGTCGCGCAGGGCCTGGTATTTGGTGGCGGAGAGGGTGGTGGTCTCTTCGATGGCGATCAGGTCATACTCGATGCCCAGATACTTGTCCACGTCGCGCTCGTCCTTGAAGGAGCCGATGAAGATGCGGCTTTCGTCCCAGAGGGTGACGATGCCGGCGTTGCGGTTGTACTCATGGGGCACGTGGCGCAGCACCGAGCGGCGCAGGTCGTCGAATTGCTCCTTGGCCTGCTTGCCGATCTTGCGCAGGTAGAGCGCCTTGAGGCCGGGGAAGCGCCGGCAGTCGTCCAGCGCGAGCTGGCTGAAGATGCCGTGCGATTTGCCCGGTCCCCGCGCGCCGCCGCAGCCGATCTGGTCGGGGCCGTCGCGCACGTCAGCCGCCCGGGCCGCGGCGTGCAGGTGCAGCTGCCAGGGCAGGGGCACGTAGCCGGCGGCGAGGAAGTTGCGCAGCTGGTCGGGCGGGCAGCCGGCGGCGGCGGCCTGGCGGCGCAGCTGCTCCAGGGCGGTGGCCATGAGGCGCTCCATGCACGCCTGTGGCTACGCCTCACCGGCGACCTGCCACCGGGTCAGGTCGTAGAGCGTCTTGACGCCCCGGCGCTGGATCTCCAGCAGGTTGCGCGCCGGGTCATAGCGCGCCTGCAGCCGGCCCGTCCCGTCGCGCAGTTCGATCCAGCCACCACGGTTGGTCTGACCCTTCACGTTGCATTGCCCACGGCTCCCTTCTCATCCTCATGCCTCACTCTCCGTCTCACTCCGTCCGGTCCACTGTCTTTGTCGATCCCCAACGCCATAGGCCTTTTCCAGCATGCGCTCGACTTCGCCGGCGATGGTTGCGGCGGCCTCGGGCTGCTCGACGATCTCGGTGGCTTCGCCGTATTCCAGCCGCTCGGCCAGCAGCAGATCCTTGAGGAAGATGCGCAGGCTGCTGAACATCTCCCGCGCTTCGGCTTCGCTGAGGCGCGACAGGTTGGCCAGCGCCAGCGCGCGGACCACTTCCTCCCGCAGCTGCTCGACGATGGCCAGCCGCCGCAGGCGGGCGTCAAAGCGCCGCTCGGCTTCGGTTGCACGCAGGCGCGCCCGCTCGGCGTCGTCAAAGGCTTCCGCCCGCACGCGCCACTGCCACTTCTTGGCCGCCTGATGCCAGGCTTGGCCGGGCCGGGCGATGGCGTTGCGCGCCTTGCCTTGCGTCCAGCCAGTAGGCTTCGAACGCGGCCTGCAGCGTGCGGTTGGGTCCCAGCGCCCGGTAGAGCTCGAAGCGCTCAAACCAGCGGCTGGGCTCTTTGGGACGACGGTCCCATGGGTTCGCTCGTGCTTCCTGCGTTGCTTTGCCCATGGCGTCACCAGTGCCGCTCCACCGACTCGATCATGGCGGCCGGCGCGCGCTGCAGGGCCTGGCGCAGCGCGTCGCTGGGGTGCAGCCCCTGGCCGATGCCGCTCCAGAAGGCCTGGGTGAAGCGCGAGACGTCGTCGCTTTCGAGCGCGTCGGTCAGCGTGACGACATGGGGCACCACGCCCAGCCAGTCGCCGATCTGGTCGCTGTGGCAGCCGGCCAGCACGAGCACCTGCACGCCGGCCAGGTGCCGGCTGAGCCAGGCCGCGTCCAGGCCTCTGCCGCCCAGCGTGATCTGCTCGCCGTCGCTGTGCACGGCCAGGTGCAGCAGTTCGATGGGCCGGCCCAGCAGGCGCGCCCGCTCCAGGCGATTCTCCAGCGCTTCGGGCGTGGCGTTGCGCAGGGTTTGGAAGTCCAGACCGGTCGCCGTGCGCACCGCGCGCAAGGCGGCCAGATCCAGGTCGAAGAGGGGGTCAGGGCCGGTGACGGCCAGCAGCGTGCGCGGCTGCTCCTGCACAAGAGGATGGCCCAGGCCCATGGCCCGCATCTGCTCGCGCGCCTCGCGCAGCTCCGTGCGCAGCTGCTCCACTTCGCTACGCGCCTCCAGCAGCGCGTTGGTCAGCAGCGCCCGTTCCCGGCGCAGGTCGTCGATGAGCAGCTCCAGCTCCAGCACGTCAGCCGGACGCCGCGCGCGCAAGAGCCAGCCGGCGACGAGGCCGGCGCAGAGCCAGAAAGTAATGAACACAGGGAGTGGCAAAGTCGACATGCTGCACTAAATCTAGGGGCGCAGATGTGATCGTGGGGTGCATATAGTGTAGCACGGGTGTTCTGGCGGGGTCAAGACTTCCTCAGAAATTCGTCCATACTTCTCTCAGCTTGCGTGACCAGTACAATGCAATTCACCATCTTAATCCTGCATGAAGCGTTGACTTCAGGATTTATGTCCCTACTTTTCGGAGGCACTTGACCCTCGTTTAGAGAGTCCATTATGAGAAGATGGAGTTACACAGCAAAGGCAACCCTTAAGAGCTCGTTGCTGGACACCTGGGCAGCAATAACCACGTTGGCAAATGACAAGTCCAAGCAAGCAATGCCGATTCATGATCGTTGGCGGGTGTGTAGCCAAAATCAAGCAGAGAGCGCCCCCCACACGACGCAATACCTACAACGTTCCTTCCCAAGCCTAGTAGGCAGAAGCAATGCCGAACTACCAGATTTCAATACAATACCAGTTGAATCTCAAAGCCACCGTCTATCCTAAAGCAGTCTGTGCCATGGAGGGCTGAAGCGTGGACTCAATCGCAGAATGGCTCAACATAATTATTGGATTTGCTAGCATAGTACTGACCTATTTTGCATGGCGTCGTCCGGTATCAGCTCAGTCAGGGGATCAGGTAGACAGCAATCAGTCGGGGCCTACTACGGAAGATAAAACAAGACTAGTCTCGCCCTATAGTGCAACATCAGCAATTCTGTCTGCTGTATTTACGCCCGTAGTGTACGTATTTGTGCTGATCTTACTAGACTCAGGATTCAGTTCGGATCGCAGATGAGCCAATAACCGATTTGACAAGCAGCTCTTCAACACCATACCCGGGGCGAGTTGGCTAAATTCATCTTCAGGCAATGCCATAGTATTTGTCTTCTCTATCTTACTGGGAATTCCCGCTGCACTTGGGGGCAGGGCGCTGTGGGGCTCATTTCGACAATGACCAGGGGGTTGACTCAGTCGTGCCTATCGTGTTCGCTGGTTTGGGAGGGGGCTCGTGGCAGGATATAGTCTCTATTATTTGATGACCCGGATCACCACACCTTCATTCAGCGTTATGCATTACGCGGTGTGAATCGGCATAGCCGGGCCTGAGCGACTTCGCTAGTGGTGCGTGATTTCCTTGTTTTGGTTTTGTCGAATTGTAGATACTTCTCCTTTGTTTCTGCGTGTTTCTGCTTCACCTTCAATTAGCAGAAAATCTCATAACATCAATCGCATAAAGTCTTCTATAAATAGGCATTAGTAGTCTGTGGATCTAGTAGTCTGTGTGATCTAGTCAGCTATTATTGTGCTCTGGCGTCAGCAATACTTAGGAGGATACCAGTTGGCTTAGATAATCCGCAGTAGGTGCCGCCCAGGCGTGTGGCACTGACTCTTAAATACTCATTGTTTCTATCGGTACACCGGCTTGGCAGCCCATCCACAATTACAATCGTGGTACACCTCACGGATAATGAGTGGGTGTCGAGACGTCACCTCGATTGAAGACCCAGAGAAAACACAATTTCGACCGCTGGAAGACACGCAAGAAGCGCCGGCCCACACCCCACGTGGTGACCGGCGCTGGCGCCTGCTGCGCCCTTCAAGCAGGCAAGGCCATTGTAGTACGGATGTTCTGCGGGTGCAAAATGAATCTTGGCCAAGCGTGCCGCCGCCAGTGTGGTCTTTCCGAGGAATTTTGACCTCGCTACTGAAGCCAGCCATTCTCACCTTGAATTTAATGTCTTATCAACGAAAATTCGTCTTATTCGTTGCTTTTCCGCCTTATTTGTGCTATCCTTGCACCAGGCAACCCAACACACTGAGCAAGGAGATCCCCCCTCATGTTCCAAATTCTCACCGACGGCGCCAGCTTTCGCATCACCCGCGAGGAGGGCGTCGAACGCGGCCTCTACGTAGCGGACCTGGCTGAGCTACTGCGCCTCCGCCAACGCATCAACGACTACATCGACACCCAGCAAGCCGACGGCGAGTTGTCGACCGTGATCCAGCCGCCAAAGGAGATGATGAAGACGGGCGATGCATTGCGCCTGGCCAAGGAGGCCGGCTACGACCTGCCGCGCAGCACGCTGGTCAGCGCCTGCGCCCAAGGACTCATTGCCGGGGCCTACAAGGAAGGCGCACGTTGGCGCATCCCCTATGAAGACTTCGATAACTGGTTCCAAGTCTGGAGCACCAAGCAGGACTGAAGCGTTGGCCAGGCCTGGGCAAAAAGCTAAGCGGGATACATCAGAGCGAGATGAGCTATGTGCCATCTATCGCAGCGGCGCACAGCTAGGGTCTACCATTGAGAGATTCAGAAAATCCGGCCGGCCCTTGATCTCGCGCCCTACTTCTTATATACTGTTGACCATACATAAAATGTAGTGTGACGTGGTGCGACAGCCGTTAAATCAATGCCGCGCTTGCTCCACAATCCTCAATTCGCGCATCATCGTTATCCGTACCGTGTTTCACGACCAACTATCTGATCTGTAATCGGCAGGTCATTGGCAATCCAACACGAGGAATCGTTGTGGATCTTCCTACCATTCTTCTCATTACCGTGACAGTCTTCTTTGGCGTTACATTGCTGGCCTGGCTATGGCCCCGTTTGTCGCGCCGACCGAGCAAAAGGGATCGCCGATTCACCAATTTTTGGGGTCAGAGACGTCGGCAGATCAACTATTATGACACTGGCAAACAAGTTGATCAGGTGCATCGGACCACTTGGCGCGGCGAGCAGATCAAGGATACCTACGTCACCAAGACATGCTATCGCTGTGGGCGAACTGTCACAGAAGTCAGAAACGGCGTCTATCGCTGCTCCTGCGGCAACCGTTTTCGGTAACGTCAACATCACAACAAAGTTTGACCTCGCATGAATGACGAATTGATCACGTGCCAGGGCTGTGGTCGTGCCTTCGTCTGGAGTTATGGCGAACAGCGCTACTACCGCGAACACAATCTGCAGAAACCAAAGCGCTGTGCCGCCTGTCGTCAACAACGTAAACGTGAAATTGGCGCGCGCAAAGCACAGCGCAGCGGCAGTTATGTGACTCACCGTTTTTCGGAGGGCCAACGTCGCCTGCTTGCAGCCATCGGCATCGGCCTTGCAGCCGCCATTGTCGTTTTTATCATTCTCACGCTGCTCTGAAGGCTCTGCCGCGCCCGGCTGCCGCTTGGCTTATTCGGTGACCCACCCGTCGCCGTTCCCTGAAGCCGGGCGCTCCTCCGCGCCATGGAGCGAAATTCTACCACCCCGCCGGATCGAATGGTCAATCCCCCAATTTTTCCTCTTGGATTGATCTTTGAAAAAATTGGGGGCGCCGCCTCGTCGCCACTTGCCCGATCCACAAAGCTGTCGCCTCGTCCAACCCGATCCTGAATCCAAGCGTGACCATTCGACCGTCGGCGCGGTGCGCTGAATCATGGGGCGCTCCGTCGCTTGGTACCCGGAGAAGGGGGTTAAAGGGAAAGGAGAAGGGTAGGGGCGGGGTGTGGGCTTCTCTTGCTGCGCCGGCGGCGTTGTCGCCGTCGTCCCACGTCTCGCCGTCGGGGCTGGAGCGCGGCTGGGGCACTTGCTTGCGCGCCGGGCCGCGCTGGGGCCTTGGCTATGCTTGGTCTCGCCATGGCGGAAGTTTCGCCGTGCCTTCATGCCGTTGTCGATTTAGTGACGCAAAGTATAAAAAATACACTAAAATAGTTTATTTTTATGAATTTAATTGTTGATTTTCTGTTGTTTATGTGGTATAATATAGGCATGCAAATGTTAATCCTTACTCCCCTGGAGGTGAAAGCATGACTTCTTCGTTTGCGCCCATTCGCCCACTTTGTCGCTCCGCCTTCCGCGCCGGCAGCTCTGGCCGGTTTCGTGGCGCGGCCGTCCCGCCGCTCGCCGTCGGGTGTGGTCGTGGTGGCGGTTTTTCGCTCGCCCACGGCCGCCGGTGGCTTCGCGGCGCGCTGGTCCCAGCGGCTGGGCGTGGGCGTCGCTGTGCGGCGCCTGCGTGGGCCCGGCGGTGCGCCACGCTGGGGCGTTTCGCTCCCCGTGGCCGGCGATGTCCCCTTTGGCTACTGGGCCTATGGGATCCTCCACCCCTCACCCCACAAAATTCCCGTGCAGGGCGGCGTTCGCGGCTTGCCTGCCGCGGTCGACGCCGTTGCGCAGGCGGTGGTGCACTGATGGCCGGCGCCGTGAATGTGGTCGCCTTCTCCGGCGCGCGTCGCTTGAATTCATCTCAAACGGCGCGCGTGGCCGAGCTGGCCCCTGCTCTCACCCCTGCCGGCGCCGCGGTACTGGTGGGCTGTGCGCCCGGTGTTGACGCGCGTGGTGCGGGCACGCTTCCCCGCCGCGCAAGTCTTTGCGGTCGCCTCGGGCAGATATGGCGACGGACCCCCGGCCTATGCCCGCCGTTCAGCCGCCATGGTGCGCACGCTGGCAGCTGCCGGCTCAGGTGCGCTGCTGGTCGCTTTCCCGACCCGCCCCTGCCCGCCTGGCGTTGCGCCGGCTTCCTCCTGGCGCTCCGGACGCCCGGCCTCGGGCACCTGGTCCACGGCTGCGCTGGCCGCCGGCCTCGGCTGCGCGTTGCTGGTTGCGCCCTTGGTGTCGCTGCCGCTGCCCGCCTGGGCCGACGGCGCTTGGATCGTAGAAGACGCCGTTTGGCGCTGGGCGCCGGCGCCTTCTCCTCAGTTGTCCCTCTTCTAATCTCAGGCTGGATACGCTTCGTTTGTTCCACCGGCAGGATTAGCGGGATACCTTGGCATATCGTATTTTTAAGGTATTTTTCGTTGATATTTTGTTGATTTGTGGTATAATGTTTATAGAGAATCAGCGATAAATAAACAAAAGTCCGCTCCGCAGGAACCACCGGTTGACTTGTCCCGGTCAGCAGGCTCGAGGGGATCGCACAGCGATTCGCACGCCGACGGAAAAACGGGAGCACGTGAACGATCTCAGGACCACACGGCAGCACCGAATCCGCGTTCGATGTTGCCGTGTGGATCTGAGCGAGTAAGACGCGAGCCGGTCGCACTCACGACTGACCGCAGGAGCACGGATCCGGCAGCAGCCCGCAACGGTTGTCGCTGGCGGCGAGGGGTGCACACTTCGCCGCCAGCGGCAGCCGTTTGAATGGCGAGAGCCGCCCGCGTTTCTGCGGTCGCTCCTGCGCCGCTTCTCGCATCGCTCTACCCACCGTCACCGCCGCACTGATATTTTTCCGCCATGTTTTGGAAATGTCTCACCGGTGACGTAGCAGCACACGACATTTGCAAAAACATGGCCACGCGCGCAAATCCTAGGCAGAAGCGCGCCGCACGACCCCGACAGCTTGATCGTTGGCGCGCTGGCTGCGATGCCAGACCATCGCAGCCAGGCGCGAGCGATCCAGCCCAATGAACGAGAAAGGAATCCCCCGATGCACCTACTTTGACCACCTCCACACCGTCGCCGACATCAAGCAGGAATACCGCCGCCTGGCCCTGCTCCATCACCCCGACCGCCCCGGCGGCGACACGGCCACCATGCAGGCGATCAACGCGCAATATCACGCTGCGCTGGAACGCTGCGACGGCCAGACCGCGACCGGCAGCGACGGCAACGACCATACCTACACCTACAACGCCGACCACCGAAGCCGCCAGTCATGGCCAAGATCGCCGAGCTGATCGCCGCCGGTGTGCCACGCGTGGCGGATGTCTACATCATCGGCACCTGGGTCTGGATCGTGGGCGAGACCAAGCCGATCAAGGAGGAGTTAAAAGCCCTGGGCTGCCGCTGGCATCGCAAGCGCGCCTGCTGGTACTGGCACCCCCACCCCTACCGCCACCACTACAACCAGCGCGCCGGCCTGGGCGACCTGGCCGCCTTCTACGGCGCCAGCAAAGTGGCCGACGCCGAAAGTGCCGAGCTGGCCGCCTAAGCACACCGCAGGGCCGGCCCACATGCCGGCCCTGCCCAAATTGAAAGGAATCCCCCGATGACTACTCTGTACCGACCAACCACCGCTGAAATCGATCCCCTCATGCGCCGCGCCGGCGCCAACTGGCCCCACCTGGCGCCGCGCATCGAGAAGGCCGCGCAGATCTTGCGCGATCTGGACCTCTCATGGAGTCCCGAGCGCAGCGCCTGGCGCGCCCACAGCCAGACCGACGCCACCGGCGCGACCGTCTACCCCGTCGGCGCAAACGGCTGCAGCTGCGGCGATTACGTCCACGCCAACGGCAACCGCGCCGGCGGCCGCATCTTCTGCAAGCACAACATCGCCTTCCACGCCTACCGCCGCATCCTGCTCGATCACCTGCGTCGAGCTCTAGTCGGCGAGGCCTCAGCACGAGTACCGCCGCATCAAGCTGGGTACCCGCCGTGCCGGTCCGACCCGCTCTCGGCCCCACCTGACGGCGTGCCCCGCCATCGCCTTCCACGCCTACCGCCGCATCTTGCTCGACCGCCTGCATCAACTCTATATCGGCGAGGCCTTCAGCCACGAGTACCGCCGCATCAAGCTGGGCGACCCGGTCGTTGCGCAGGTTGCCCGATCCAATCAGCTCATCGGCCCCACCCTGGACGGCGTGCCCCTCGACATCCGCTACCGCTACAGCCCCACCACCCGCGGCCGCGACTTCGCTACTGACGCCGACATGGCCCACTTCGCCCTATGGCTGCCCCTGGCGTTGACCGAGCGTGAACGCATGCAGGCTGAGCGCACGTCCGCCGCTTCTGCTGTCCGGTGAATGGCGAGCCCACAGCAGCCATCCAAGGAGCCCAGATCTGGCCGCCCGCCGGCAGCCTAACGCCCGAGCTCATCATGGCCTACGACGCCGATCAGCTCCCCTACGAAGAATGGCGCGCCCTCTACCTGCAAGAGCAATAGGCGCGCCGCCCGCCACCATCACCCGTACAGGAGACGTTGCGATGCAACGTCTCAAGCCTCGGCCTACCCGCAATCCCAAATCCGAAATCCACAATCCCCGATCCCAAATGGAGCATCCCATGCAAGCAACCCTCACCCTCATCAGCCCCCACGGCAGGCCCGTCACCCTCACCATCGAGCCTGACGCCGACACCGAAGTCATCACCGCGCTCCTCGACCGCGCCGACGCCATCGGCCGGCACTACGTTGTGCACGGCTGGGTGCTGGCCGAGCTGGACTCCGAGCACTTTCAGCCAGAACGAGGATCCCAATAGGCAGGGCAGCGGTCTGTATATCATGAACCTTATGATTCCTGCGTATTTCGCCTCGACCGCATATTATGTTGACTTTTTAGCATTTTGTAGCAACCGCGTAGAAGACCTGTGTTCACGAGTGGAATATGGTACAGAGCGTGAACGCGCCCCAACTATGCTCTGCTCGCCTATTCGTAAAACAGTGGCTTCCACCGTTCGATGAACGGGTCGAATGTCTACAGCAATCGCATTGAGGTACTCAGAAAACTTGGCTGCTACGCCTGGCGACCAGGAACGCTTTGATGTGCCCGATATCATAAAAATGTCGTAGTTGCGATTCTTTTCGGGAAATGAGCGAGGTTGTAACTGTTCAAACAAGCTGGATAACGAACAGGGGCAGACGTTTTAGACCAAAGATACGTCTATCCAGCATGGGATGGGAGGCACGGCTCGAGCAGCAATCGGTGTAGTTCAATTGCCGATGATTTGCCCAAGTCCATGATGTTTCGTGTCGTTCAAAGGAGAAATACACCATGTAGCGAACCCTGAAGGCGTGATACTTTTTGCTGATATCGAAGGAGAATCACCATGTATATCAGAAAGCTTCTTCTCGCGCTGGCGATCATCATCGTGCTGGTCGCGTCCCAGGCAATGAGCGTCTTTGCCGTTGAATCAGAACCGACTCTACCCCCGACTGTCGATAAAGAAGCATCACCTTCGGAGATCAATCTGGCTGGCAGCGGGCTGGATCCAGAAGAAACGACGGTGAAGATCACGGTCAGCGGTGCTGGTGGTACAAGCTCAACTTTCACACCGATTGATGTGGTCTTTGCGCTGGACAGCTCGGGGAGTATGTCATGGAATGATCCAAGCGGACTAAGGAAAATTGCTGCCGAGAGCTTCGTCGACAAGCTGGTGGACACTCGAGATAAGGCAGGCGTGGTCAGCTGGGACGATAATATCGACTTCACCTATCCCGCTCCTCCTGGCGTTTCAGGCGATTTCGCAGGCGTTAAGAATGCGATAAATGCTGTGGATAGTGTCGGCGGGACCGATCTGAACGTCGGTCTATACAAATCGATCGAGATGCTGCATGATGGACAACAGGTCGGCTCAGTCCGCGTGATAATATTCCTAACGGATGGAGAAGGCTTATACACGTCTGCAGGAGACAGCGGTCCTGCATCTGTTGCGGCAACCGAAGGATATGTGATTTACTCGATTGGACTAGGGTCTCCCGCCCCTGCTCCTCTACAGGACATGGCTAACGCCACTGGCGGCGCTTACTACAACTCGCCTGATCCGAGTAATCTGGACGCCATCTTCGACGCGATTTTCGAAGAGGTGGTTGCCAGCACCATTCCGCACTATGTAGATGTCGTGGAGGTGACGCAAAACTACATTGTTGATGAAGGCTCGTTTAACATTGCGCCTAACAGTGTTGCAACGGATGGAACAACGGGCCAGACGACCATTACTTGGCTGGACATCGGCGTTCTTGCTGGCGTCACAGCCAACAACAATGGAGATTCTGCACTGGAAGAAGGTGAGTTCGTGGAACTGACCTTCAATGCGAAGTCAAGCCAATTCGGGGTTGATCTTCCGGTCCAGGTCATACCTGACGCCAGGGCGAACTATGACGATGCTGATGAAAATTTCGTGGGTTATGTCGAAATCCCACAAGATTTCATCACTGTCATAAGGCCAGTGGCTTTAGATATCCATCCGACGTCGTGTCCAAATCCGCTCAACCCCAAATCCCGAGGTTTAATGCCGGTTGCCGTTCTGGGCACAGCGGACTTTGATGTCACTCTGCTTGATCCGGTTCAATCCAGATAGCAGGCGTTGGCCCACTTCGCTGGGCATATGAGGATGTGGCCGCACCATATGAGCCATTCCTCGCTAAACCTCTTGATGCCAACGCCTGTTGGCAAAACGGTCCTGACGGCTTCACGGATCTCACCTTGAAGTTCAAACTTCAAGAGCTTGTAGCTGCTTTGGAACTGGCCACGCTCGATGATGGTACAGTGCTGAAGTTGTATCTGACCGGTGAAATGTTCGACGGCACACCTGTTGTGGGTGAGGATGTAGTCATCATTCGCAACAATGATAACGGTAAAGCCGCTGGCATGACGCCAGCTGATGACGAGGAGAATCTCGTCCACCTACCGATTGTTGTCCGTCAGTAGTCATCTGCTGCCGCATACTTCGTCTCGAAGTGTGATGGCAGAGCGCCTGGATCTTCGGATCCAGGCGCTTCTTCTTTTCGTAACCCACGGTTCGGCGCTTATAACTAACTTGGCCAAAGGTTGAATTACTGCGGCGTGCGGATAGTGCCCTACCCCTGGATCGGGCGTTCATTTCTTTCATGGAAACCCCTTGCAGCTGCGCCGGGTCCGACGTCATCACCGCCAGGCCCAGTGGCGGGCAAAGCAGGGCGATGTCTGGTACAGCGTGAAGTTGATCGATGGCTCCTATGAGCAGGTCCTGCGCATCCCCAAGGGCGAGCAGGCGCCGCCCGTGCGCGGGCTGTAGGCCGAGGCGGCCGGCAGCGGAAACTGCCCCGCCGCCGGCAGAAGCGTCGCCGCATTAGTCAGCATCTCATGTAGATGAGACTTGTTGACAATACGGGCAAAACAAACGGAACTGAGCCAGTCAAAATCGTGCAGTTGGCTGATCTTCGACGGGAGGGTACACTATTGATGCTTTCGATAATTGCGGTGGAGAAAATGCCTCAATTTCTGCCGCACACAGCCGATACTGTCAGGTCGTTGGTCAGAATTTCTCAGAATTGAAGTAGCTGGTTCCCGTGGGGACTACCACAGTTACACAATACCAAACACAAATCTGGAGGCTAGCGTGAACACTTCTATGAAGCGTTTGTCTGGAATTACCGTTGTTCTCGTCCTGAGTCTATTGATCAGTTTTTCAGCAGTGTCCGCTCAAAGCTTTGACCCTCCGGTGGTCACCATTATGGATATCCAGGGTGCAGGTCAGTTTTCGCCTCTAGAAGGAGACGTCGTTACAACCACTGGTGTGGTCACGCTGATCAGCGCCAACGGCCGCGATATGTGGATCCAAGATATTGACGGTGACGGCGACCCGACAACGTCTGATGGCATTTTCGTCGATGATCGGGATCGCTTGGAGCCACAGCCTGAAGTGGGTGATCTCATCAGAATTACAGGTGAGGTTGAGGAATTGCAGTTTGGCAATGCCCTTCCATTGACGCGCCTGGATGATCCCGATGATTATTTGACATATGAGATCATTGCTGGCGGACAAGAACTACCGCAACCGATAACGATTAGTGATCTTCCAGATATTTCGATTGAAGAAGCGACTTTGAAACTAGAGTCCCTTGAAGGGATGCGCGTCCATGTGGACAACGCCCCTGTCGTAGCTGGGACTTCACGCTTTGGCGAATTCGTGGTCTTGACCAAGAAGGACGCCAAACCGAATTCTGGCTTCTTTCCGCAAGTAAATCAAATCCTTCTGCGCAGCTTGGGCCCCAATGATGTAGACTACAATCCTGAGCGCTTGATGATCGATGATGTAACGCTGGAGAGCGCAATCATTGTCAATCCCGGCGACCGCGTGCGCAGCCTGGTGGGCGTTATGGATTACACCTTTGGCAACTACAAGATTCAGCCTGAAACGTTTGATGTGAAGACTCACCGTTTGCCCAATCAGCCTGCCAGTTCACGCTCTGGCCCACCTGGCAACGTGGTGATCACTACGCTGAATGTTGAAAACCTATTCGATCTTGTACTAAATACGCCCAGCCCTGTGGATATCTTCGGCGAAATTGGCGTCGACCCAGGCAGTGGGTGGGGCCCGCCTAGTACCCAGAACAACACATTGCGACGCAAGGACAATGTCTGCCAAACGAGGGGAGTCAATGGTCCCTTCGATCCGTCTACGGAGTGGAACGAATTTGGCATCGACAGTTTCGATGGATTGGGCGGGCATTCCGTGACATGCGGCGTCACCAATGATCTCATCATTTCGGAATATGTGGAGGGCTCCAGTCTCAACAAAGCCGTGGAAATCTACAACGGTACCGGCACGGCGATCGATCAGCCAAGGAAGGCTATGCGATCGATATCTACTTCAACGGACAAACATCGCCAGGCACGAGCATCCAACTCGCTGGCGTACTGGCAGACGGCGATGTCTTTGTGGTCGCTGACGATGATGCCGACGCAGCCATACTTGCCGTTGCGGACCAGACTTCAGATCGCAGTTTCTTCAACGGCGACGATGCAGTTGTGTTGCGCAAGGGCGGCAAAGATGACGCCAGTAGCACACCGACACCGGATCAGCTAGAAACTCAGCTCAGCAAGCTGGCATTGGCCATTGAGCGTGAGCTTCAACTTCCGGATATCATTGTGGTTCAGGAAATTGAGAATCAAGCAATTGCCCAGGAGTTGGCTGATCGCGTAAACAATGCTACGGGAACCAATTACTTCGCGACTTCCTTTGAGACAAGCGATGGTCGGGGCATTGAGCCGGGATTCCTGTGGGACAGCAATCGGGTAAACCTTTTGGATGCATATCAGCTTACTGACGAAATTGTGCCGGGCGTTTCAAACGCATTCGGTGCGAATAGCGCCAGCCCTGGACGTGAGCCGATTGTGGGTGTTTTCGATATCTACGGCAACACAGTAACGATCGTTGGCAATCACTTCAAGAGCAAGGGGGGGATGATCCCCTGTTTGGTGTTCAGTGGCCGCCGACACGCATCACAGAAGTGCAGCGCAAATTGCAGGCGCAGGTAGTGCGCGATTTCGTGAATCAGCTATTTGAGGCGGATCCGAACGCATCCATCATGGTCAGCGGTGACCTGAACGATTTCCAATTTGGTGAGCCCGGAGAAGGATCCGATCATCCTTTGGCCATCCTAGAAGGTGAGGGCAGCGAAGTGCCGCTGATCAACCTGGTTGAATTGGAAAAAGAGGCGGAACGCTTCACCTTTGTCTTCGATGGCAACAGTCAAGTTCTGGATCACATGCTGCTCAGTCCCGGTTTGCTGGAAGCATTTGTGGCAACCGACATACTTCACTTCAACGCCGGCTTTGCCAGTTTGCTGGGCGACGACCCAACAACAGCCCTGCGTGCGTCAGATCATGACGCACTGGAAGGGCGTTTCGTGATCTCGTCAGCGAATTCGGCAGGACAGTCAGCTGCAAACAGCGGCCAGACGGGCAGTGCGCCTGCCAATACAGAACGAGTTACGAGCGGGTCCAAATATCTTCCTGCCTATCGTCCAAAGTCGATAGAGCGATCGCTTCATTCAGCGCTTCGGTAGTCGAGGCCAAACTGTACCAGCTATTGGACAATAGGCCAGGGGGCCACAGTCATCTAGTCAGGGCTTTCTGTCTTCGCTAATGCAGTACGGTGGAGTTGCTGAAGTTCTCACTTTGCGACTGGTGAGGCAGGTCAATCATTCTACTGAGGCTGCTCTGAAAACGATGATTTTCAGAGCAGCCTTCTTTTGAGTTCCGTCGCAGGATACGTCTCGCCCATTATTAACACACAGGGCTACGTGGTACCGTGCCATGCTCCACGACTTCCTTCTCAACCTAGCCGTCACCCTCACCATCGAGCCCGACGCCGACACCGAAGTCATCACCGCGCTCCTCGACCGCGCCGACGCCATCGGTCAACACTACGCCGCCCACGGCTGGGCCCTGGCCGAAGCCCAGCCCCGCACGCCCGGCCCGGCTGAGCTGGCCGCAGGTCCGACGTTTGCCGGCTATCCGTGCAGCCCCACGACCGACGACAACGGCCTGCCCACCTGGCTCATTGTCGACGGCAAGCAGGCCCAGCGTCGCGAGAAGCAGGGCGATGTCTGGTATAGCGTGAAGTTGATTGATGGGAGCTATGAGCAGATGTTGCGCATCCCCAAAGGTGAGCAGGTGCCGCCCGTGCGTGGGGTGTAGGCTGACGGAGCCCGGCATCAACAACACGCGTACAGGGTCGCAATACAATAAAGCCCAACGATTCAAAAGAATTCTGGTACGCGGATTGACACAGGGCAGTCGAACAAAGTATGATTCTCGCATGAATATATCACTCGACATCTCTCAGGATATACTTGACTCTGCACGCCTCACGGTGTCGGAACTGAAGCGCGAAGTTGCGGTCCACCTTCGATGCTGAAGGTCGGCTATCTGCCGGCAAGGCGCGAGAATTTGCCGACATGTCGCTGTGGGAATTTCGGCAACTCTTGGCATCGCGCAAGATTCCCGTTCATTTCGGCCTCGACGATCTACAAGACGATGTTGCCACGCTTCAGAAGCTGCAGCAATCGTGATCGTTGTTAGCAATACCTCCCCCATCACCGATCTGGCGGCGATCGGACAGTTCAATCTTCTCCAACGCTTGTACGGGGACTCTCTATTCCTGATGCTGTTTGGACGGAGTTGAATGCCAGTGGTCGGCAATGGCCTGGCAGTGCGGAAGTTGCCGGCGCTTCGTGGGTGGAACGGCGCATTGTCGACAATCGGGAATTAGTCGTAGCGTTCGAGCGAGATCTCGATCGCGTGAAGCTGAAGCAATTGCCCTCGCAATCGAGATGAGTGCCGATCTGATACTACTGGACGAGCACGAAGGACGTCGAATCGCTCAACGACACAAGTTGAATGTGATCGGCGTGCTCGGAATTTTGCTTGATGCCAAGCAGAAAGGATTCATTGATCTCGTGATGCCGCATGTCGAAAGCCTCCACCGAGCAGCCGGATTCTATCTGAGCGATCAGGTCGTGGATGCGGTACGAAATCTTGCCGGCGAATGATTTTGACCTCGTAGAGTCTCATCCTTTTTTCTGTATCCCCGTGGTGGCCTTCACGTCAGCCGTATCACCCTTGCCAACCTACGTATAAAATAGAATGCGACTCCGCCCTTCACAACGCTTACATGGCAGATAGCACGTCATCACCGCGGTCCTCGACCGCGCCGACGCCATCGGCCAACACTACGCCGCCCACGGCTGGGCCTTTGCCGGAGCCCATCCCCGCACGCCCGGCCCGGCTGAGCTGGCCGCGGGTCCGACCTTCGCCGGATATCCATGCAGCCCCACGACCGACGACAACGGCCTGCCCACCTGGCTCATCGTCGACGGCAAGCAGGCCCAGCGCCGCGAGAAGCAGGGCGATGTCTGGTATAGCGTGAAGTTGATTGATGGGAGTTATGAGCAGGTTCTGCGCATCCCCAAGGGCGAGCAGGCGCCGCCCGTGC
>CAWEEJ010000031.1:0-8178 GCA_963807905.1 uncultured Chloroflexia bacterium
CGCGGCCTCCCCGCCGGCGACCAGGTGGATGAGGGCCGGCTGACGAACACGCCAAGGTGATAAAGACCTGGTGCACGGCGCCGGCGCCGCCTTCGGCGTAGGCTTCCCGCAGCGCACTGACGCTCTCGTGCCACGGGCCCAGCTCCTCTTCAGTGAACGAGGGCACGGGCCCGCTATCGTCGAGCAGGCAGCGGATGATTCGGCGGGCCAGCGTGTCGTAGTCACGCATCATACCCCGCCCTCCTCTTTCGCTTGCCGGCGGCGCCGGCGCTGAGGATGATGCGATAGACTTCGGACATGATGCGGTCGATTTCTTCTTGCGTGAGGGGTCGATCTGGTTCGGGCAGACGTTTGCGATGGGCGGGTTCTGCATTTTGGGGCGTTCGGGGGATTGGGCGCTTCATGGTTGGTGGATTCCTTCGATGATGGATTATTGTTGATGGTGTCCGGTAAAACCGTGGATTCCGCGGGGAATGAATAGGGGAAGGAATTGGGGCGGGATTTGTTCCGGGTTGAGTCAGATGCGCGCCGACAGAATGAGGAACGGGATTCGATTGCGCTTGACCTCGACCGCGGCTGGCCGCGCAGGAGTTGATGGCTGAAAAATCCATTGCCCAAGACCCCCGCGCCCCATGCTACAATGGACCCCACCACAAGCCGCCACCGCAGTCACCACGGCAGACCCAACTCATAGAACGCCCGCAGGAGCTCCGCCATGAAGATGGATGACTGGCAAAAGAACGCCAACGAACAACTGGAAGCACTGGACACACTGTTGGCCAAGTTTTTAGCGCTACGCATGGTGCAGGTAATTCTCAGCGAATCTGACCCGGTGGTCTTGCGCAAAATCGCTGAGGTGCTGGGCCGGATCGGCGACATGAGCACAATCGCAAGACTGCGACCGCATCTGCAGCACGAAATTGCCCGTACCCGCTGGGCGATGCAGCAGGCAGTTGATGATATCCTAGTCCGTCACGCCGGATAGTCTCAAGACGCCATTGCCGGCGGTCAGAGCAGTCACCGGTATCTGAACGGCGACATGATGTGGGCGGCGTTGTACAATTCAAGGATCAATAATTTCTCTCAGATGACACAAACAGTGTGAGGCGGCTGTCACTCGCCTCAGCCAACAAGAAAAGAATGCGTATGACAACAAACAAGATCGAGCAGACCGATTCAATTGAGATCATCTTGACCGCAATCATCCTTTGCGTTTTGCCGTCAAAGCAAGGCGATGACGCGCCTGATGGCCCCTGCACGGAGTTGCTCGAGCGCATTCAAACCTTACATGAAACCGTCCAGCCCGCCGTCACACTACTGTCCACGAATCCGAACATGACTGTATTCCAGCAGGCCGCAGCGCAAGCGCTGCGAGCCGCGCAGGCGGAGTTGGACGAAACGCTCCTGGCGCTTGCCAAAGACGCTGTTGCCCAGACGACCGGCCAGGTGACAGCGCCTGACAACGACGCCCAGACGACAACCGTTTCTGGTTCGGGTGCGATCGCGACCGGCGACGGCGTTGCCAGCGGCGAGGGCGGTGTAGCCTTACGCGGCTCGGTCTTTGGCGACATCTCGATCAAAAACATATTCGCTTCGCCGGACCCGACCGCTACTGCAGGCGACAAGGCTAAACGCCGCTACCTGCAGCGTCTCTTCGACCGCTGCAATCTGCTGCCGCTGGCCTCGCTTGGCAGCCAGGATAGACAGTCGCGCGATCACGCTGGGCAAAGTCTATATTGATCTCGATACGACAACGCCGATTGAAAGCACTGATGAAAACCGGGGCCAAGCCGCGAAAGGAAGTTTGCCGCAAGCATTCCGCGACAACCAAGAACGGCTCTCCGTCATGGATGCTGTAAGAGAGCATCAGTCGGTGGCGCTGCTCGGTGACCCCGGAGGGGGCAAGAGCACCTTTGCACGCCAGTTGGCGGCTTGGTACGCTGCGGTCGGCCTAAATGCAGCCGATGCGCCGGACGGCTGGCCCGACGCCCTGCTGCCGCTGTTCACAAACATCCGCGAGCTGCGCAGAGCGCTAGACAGTGTCGACCTAGCCGGGATTCCTGAGGGTGAACAGGGTGCGGCGCTGGGTCAAGTCCTCTGGGAAGATTGGCGCGCGCAGTTGGCGGATGAACGCTATGTCGCGCTTTTTTCGACGTTTGCAGGATACACTCGACCGTGGAGAAGCTCTACTCATCTTTGATGGGTTGGATGAAGTCCCGCCGACCACACAATTGCGCTTTCGATGTGCCCTGATTGGATTGCTCGACCTCAACCCCAAAGTCAAATATGTCCTCGTCACCTGCCGGTTTCGCTCCTACGGCGAGATGATTGCATTGCCCGGCTTCAAATCGATTCCGCTTGCCCCATTCGATGAGGAGAAGATTGCTCAATTTGTCAATGCATGGTACCGGGCCTTTTGCGACAGCGGAGACTTGACAGAAGATCAGGCAACAGCACGAATTGAGGATCTGCTTCAGGGCACGCGCTCTGAAGCCTTGAAGGAGTTGGCCGGCAATCCAATGCTCCTCACTGCAATGGCTATCATTCATCGCAGAGAAGCGCGTCTGCCCAAGGAACGCGTCAAGCTCTATCATGAGGCTGTGGCAGTGCTGCTGATTCGATGGCAAACCTTCCGCGGCATTCAAACGTCCGATCGGCTGAAATCCGCCCTTACTGACGAAAACCGTATGCGCGCCATCATGGAACGGCTGGCCTATGAGGCGCATGACCGTCGTGGGGATCAGGAGGCCGACCTGCCGCGCGGTGAACTCCTCCTTCTGCTTGAAAATGAGAAATATCTTGGCGAAATCGGTCTGGCCGACGAGTTCCTAAATTACGTCGATCACCGGGCCGGTCTCCTGATCGGCAAAGGCGCAGATTTGGGCAGCGGTCAACCGTTAAGCTACGCCTTTCCGCACCGCACCTTTCAGGAATATCTGGCCGGCTGCTACCTGCTTACCGGACGCGAGGTGAAGCGATCCTACTGGGAAAAGGTGGATGAGGGGGAGAACTGGTTTCTGGCCGGCCAGTTGGGCGCTGAAGAGTTGCTCTTCAACCGCCGCGATCAGGCCAGACTGCTCGATCTGATGTACTCACTGGTGCCGGTCAACGAGCCTACGACCGAGACCGCGTGGCGCGCCGCGATCTGGTCTGGTCAGATGGCACTGAGCCTCCCATTGTCAGAGATCGAGGCCGACTCGATTCCCGATGGCGGGCGGGCGTACTTGGTACGTCTGAAAGCGCGTCTGCTCAGCCTGATGCGCCAGAACAAGTTGGCGGCAAATGAACGAGCCCAGGCAGGACGCTTGCTGGCCAAGCTTGGCGATACCCGCATCGAGGTGCTTGATCCGCTACAGATCGAATGGTTCGCTGTGCCGGCGGGGCCCTTTACCATGGGCGGCGATGCGCCCTTCACGGGCGACGTCGAGTTCGAGTTCGATCTCCCCTACGACTATCGCATCGCACGATTTCCCATTACCAACGCCCAGTATGCGCTCTTTGCTGAGGCCAACGGCCGCCAAGCGCATGACTTCGGCGAGCCGTGGAATCTGCCCAACCATCCGGTGGTCGGGATAACCTGGTACGATGCGGTTGCATTTGCGCAGTGGCTCACGACCATGCTTCACGCGCAAGGAACGCTTGAGCCTGAATGGGAGATCAGGCTGCCCAACGAACCGGAGTGGGAGAAAGCGGCGCGTGGGACGGATGGACGGCGTTTCCCCTGGCTTGGAGACGCTGCGCCCAACCATGCCAACTATGATAAAACCGCCATCGGTACGACCAGCGCTGTGGGCTGCTTTCCAAGCGGACGCAGCCCTTTCCACGTAGAAGAGATGAGCGGCAACGTTTGGGAGTGGACCCGGAGTCTCTGGGGGACAGATTGTTCGAACCACAATTCACGTACCCCTACGATCCAACCGACGGTCGAGAGGACCTCGAGGCTGGTGATGACGTGCGGCGCGTCTTGCGCGGCGGCTCGTACTGCAATGATGCGGACTTCGTGCGGTGCGCGGCCCGCTACTGGGACTACCCGCACAACAGGGTCGGCGACGTCGGGTTTCGAGTTTGCGCCGCCCCCATCCCTCTGGCGCTCTGAGGCCTCTGAACGATGAAGCTCTGAAAAGGGAGCGCAGCGACCGTCTGAACGCTGGAGTTGTGCGCACAAGTATATGACTGTCGGAAACTGGGATGCATACCGCCATTAGCCGGTAAAGCAAATCGCCGGAAAGCAAAGTTGACTGTAAAGATATTCAACACCGAAAGGAGCAAATCATGGAACCAATCTCGTTGATCGCAGGTGCACTCGTTCTGGGCGCGGCCGCAGCCGCCAAGGAGGTGGGCGGTTCGGCGCTGAAAGACGCCTACGCCGGATTGAAGCGTATGATCGTGGACCGCTATGCCGCGGTTCAGCCCGTTGTAACGCTGGTTGAAGACAACCCTGAAGGAGCGGAAGCTTACGAGCAAGCGGCCGCGGCGACGCTGGCAACGACCGACGCCGCTCACGACCAGGAGTTGATCGACCAGGCGGAAGCCCTGCTGGCTGCATTGAAGGAAGCCAACGCCATCGACGAAGCCCGCTACAACATTATTGTATCGGGCAGCGGCGCGGCCGCGGTTGGCGGCGGCGTTGCAGCAGGCGAAGGGGGGACCGCAATCGGGGGAGATTACCATGGCGACTTGTCGCCGCGGCGGAAGAAGGACGATGAGGCGTGAGCGACAGTCTCAACGGCGTGCTAGCCGGCCTGCTTCGTTCCTACCAGAATGGTGATATCGACGCGGCAACCTACGAAGCTACGGTTGCCGCGTTGATGAACGCCCAGACTTCCGCCCCGTCTACGAAAATGGACGTCGAAGGCAGCGGCGCAGCGGCGGCCGCCGGTGGCGTCGCCGGCGGTGCACACAGCACGGTGATTGGCGGCGATGTGTATGGCAATATTTATGCGGGCGAAGCGCCGGCCGATGGTACTGAAGCCCTACGCATCTACTGTCGAATGTTCGTCCACAACCATCGTCACTTACCATTGCGGGGTGTTGATGTCGATGCCAGTGATCCGCAAGTTGGCGCAAAACGCATCGAGTTGAGCCGCGTCTACATATCACTGAATACGACTGAATTCAGGCAAGCGGCTACTGGCAAGCAAGATCGTCGCGCCGAGTCTCCGCCAATCGACTCTTCAGAAGCGATCGCCGTATTCCGTGGAGAAGAAGAACGGGTTCCTGTCAGCGCGCTTGAGGCCGTTTCTCTAGACAAAAACTCAGTCTTGCTCGGCGATCCCGGTTCCGGAAAGTCGACCTTTGTCAGTCACCTCGGCGTCTGTTTGGCCCTTCACCATCTGCACCCCGACGAGCGCTGGCTAGACGCGCTGGCTGATTGGCAGACGCCGGTGAAGCCGTCGATCCCAATCTTGATCACCATGCGTGACTTTGCCCGGTGGGCGTCAGCAGAGAAAGTACGCGCGGACGCCAGCCTCGTGTGGCGCTACATCATCAGCCGGCTATCCGCGCAAAACCTCACGTTCGCTGAAGCGCCACTTCACGACGCGTTGGAAGCTGGCGACGCCCTCGTCCTTTTTGATGGCTTGGACGAAATCCCAACAACAGAACAGCGCGCATTGATTGAGCGGGCAATTAGCGCCTTTGCCGGACGCTACGATCAGTCAAAGATGGTGGCAACCTGTCGTACGCTTTCCTATCAAGATCCGCAGCTGCAAATCGAAGGATTCAACCAGCACGAGCTCGCTCCATTTGATCAAGCGCAGATCAATGCCTTTATCGCCGCCTGGTATGCCGAATTGGCGCGTATCGGCGTCGTAACAAGCGATGCAGCAAAGAGGCTAAATGCCCGGCTTCAAGCCGCGGTGCAGCGTCCCGACTTACGGCGGCTGGCCCCCAATCCGCTGCTGCTAACCGTGATGGCCCTGGTCCATACCCATAAGGGACGTCTGCCGGATGCCAGGGCCGTCTTATACGAGGATACGGTTGACCTTCTGCTCCGCCGTTGGGAAGAGATCAAGGCCGATGGCGAAGAAGAGAACCTGCGTCTTCACAAACTACTTCTGGAGGCGGATCGCACGGACGTGGACTTGAAGCAGGCGATCTGGCGACTTGCCTACGAGGCGCACGCCGTAGGCGGTGCAAGCGACGACGAAAGCGTCGCCGATATTGCTGAATTCACGATTATCAAGGCGCTGGCCGAACTCCACCCGGCGGGCAGCATGGATTCGGGCGATACAGATCGTGGAGGCAATGCGGCTGCGCGCCGGCCTGCTCATCGAACGCGACGCTGAAATCTATGCCTTTCCGCATCGGACTTTTCAGGAATACCTGGCCGGCGCCCATCTGGCCAGCCAAGTTGACTTTGCGGGCGAGGCCGCCAAGCTGGCCGCCGAGGGCGCGTTCTGGCGGCAGGTGATCTTGCTCGCCGTTGGCCGGCTGGTCTATGTGGTCGGCGACGTATTCAAGCCGCTGGCCTTGGTTAGTGAATTGTGCCCTGCAAATCAGCGCAATGAAGAGTCAGCCTGGCGCAATGCATGGCTGGCCGGCGAAGTCTTGCAGGAAATCGGACTGAACCGTGTACAAGACAAAGAAACCGGCAAGGATCTTCTGGTTCGCGTCCGCCGACGACTTGTCGACCTCCTGCAAAGCGGTAGGCTGACGCCCAGGGAACGGGCCGAAGCGGGCGACGTTCTGGCCGATTTGGGGGACCCCCGTTTCCATCGAAGACGCTGGACCTCGCAACGAGAGCGCTAATCGGCTCGCATAGAGATGCCGGCGGGGCCATTTACCATGGGCGGCGATGCACCCGTCACGGGCGACGTCGAGTTCGAAATCGATCTTTCCGCGCACGAATCGTATCGCTCGGATATTCTATCTAGCCGAATCCCAGTACGCAGTCTTCGCTGAGTGCCAACAGCCGCCGGAACGCACCAGACTACGGCAGCTATGGAATTGCCGGCAACCAACCTGTCAGGTCGGGTGACCTGGTTCGATGCCATGGCCTTCTGCAAGTGGCTGACCGAGGCCCTATCTGCAGTGCGCAACGCCAGAGCCGGCTTCGTGCTCGATCCGGTGACTGGAAGGGAAGAAGTGGCGCATCACGTTGCCTAGCGAAGCCCAATGGGAGAAAGCGGCGCGCGGGACGGATGGACGGCGCTTCCCCTGGCTTGGAGACGCTGCGCCCAATCATGCCAACTATGATGAAACCGCTATCGGTACGACCAGCGCCGTGGGCTGCTTTCCAAGCGGACGCAGCCCTTTCCACGTTGAAGAGATGAGCGGCAACGTTTGGGAGTGGACCCGGAGTCTCTGGGGCACAGATGGTTCGAAACCACACTTCGCTTACCCTTACGATCCAACGGACGGTCGCGAGGACCTCGAGGCTGGTGATGACGTGTGGCGCGTCCTGCGCGGCGGCTCGTACGACAATCTTGCAGACGGCGTGCGCTGCGCGGCCCGCTACAGGGGCAACCCGGACCTCAGGTACGTCAACATCGGTTTTCGAGTTTGCGCCGCCCCCATCCCTCTGGCCTCTGAGGCCTCTGGACGATGAAACTCTGAAAAGGGAGCGCAGCGACCGTCTGAACGCTGGTTGGCGTGCGCAGCCGCAGCACATCCTGCATTCTATTGCCGTCATGCAATCATCGATTGAGATCTGGAGGTAGACGAATGAGTCGAAATGAAATGGCAATTTTCACGCGTACCTTTTGATTTTTTGTCATGGTTGGTGCCAATGACAAATCATTTTCCGCGTGGTGCACCGGCATAGTGTCACCAAGCGACTGCTCGACGCAGCCTTTGATTCTGCGCGAGCAACACCTGGAACTGGCCAATTTGCGCCGGGGTGGCGGTCGACTCGAACAGCTCCACCTGGCCGACGAAGCGCTGGCTCGTGTGCGAGTCTATATCCGCCTCTCTGTGCAATGGCAGTGGATGACGGGCGGACAGTACCGGCACGTCTCAAGAATGAACTTACCGAAATCGGCAAGCTGCTGGGCGGCTGGATCAAGGTCACGCGGAATCAGCCATCAGTAAAGCGTACGTAATTGGCAATCACCGGCCATGCGCCGGTATTGCGGGGACAGATTCATCAAGGTGGCGCGTCTTGCGCGGCGGCTCGTACAACAATCAAGCAAACAACGTGCTGCTGCGTCGGCCCGCAACAGGAACAACCCGAACAAC
>CAWEEJ010000032.1:0-16110 GCA_963807905.1 uncultured Chloroflexia bacterium
GGACGAAATTGGCAGGAAACGTCAGCGAGCCGGCCGCGCGACTGATGGTGACAACCCGGTCCTCCAGGGGCTGGCGCAACGTCTCCAGGTTGCGCGTGCCAAATTCCGGCAATTCGTCGAGAAACAAAATGCCGCGATGGGCCAGGCTGATCTCGCCCGGGCGCGGCCAGCGCCCGCCGCCCACCAGCCCGGCGTGGCTGATGGTGTGATGAGGCGCACGGAAAGGCCGCACGCGCACCAGCGGCTGGCCGTCGCTCAATTCACCGGCCACGGAGTAGATGCGGGTGATGTCCAACGCCTCACTCAGGGTCGAACCGCGGCAGGATCGAAGGCAGCGCACGGGCCAATAGCGTCTTGCCCGCGCCGGGCGGGCCTGACATGAGGCAGTTGTGGGAGCCGGCACACGCGATCTCCAGCGCACGCTTGGCGAGTTCTTGCCCCTTGACATCTTCGAAGTCGACGGGAAAGACGAACTCTTCATCTTGGTTGAAGTGGAGTGCGTTCTCATAGCGGGCGATGGGCTGCACGCCCGTGAGATGACCGACCAGTTCATTCAGCGTGGCGATGGGATAGACTTCGACGCCTTCGACCAGTGCGGCCTCCGACGCGTTGACCGCCGGCACAAACATCTGCTTGATCTCACGGCGCTGGGCCATGCTGGCCATGGGCAGGACGCCGTTGATGGGCCGCACTTCACCGTCCAACCCTAGTTCGCCCACGATGAGGCTGCCATTGAGTTCATGGGGAATCTGGCGCGCAGCGGCGAGGATGCCCACGGCGATGGGCAGATCGTAAGCCGGCCCCTCCTTGCGCAGGTCGGCCGGGGCCAGGTTGATGGTCAAACGATGTTGGGGAAAGAAATAGCCGCTGTTGGAGACCGCGGCCCGCACCCGCTCACTACTCTCACGCACGGCCGCATCGGGCAATCCGACCAGCGTGACCCGTTCCAGACCAGACGCGATATCGATCTCGACCCGGACCGGCTCGGCATCCAGGCCGATCACGGCACAGCTCTGCACTTGCGCCAGCATGAGCAACTCCTCTCAGGGGATAAAGGATGGCTGTTGACGAAAGATATGGTAGCACAGGGATTGGAAAAGGTGAAGGGCGAAATTGGACTCGGGTGCATACCACATTTGGGGGACTGCTCTAGAGAAAGCGATTAGTCCGTTTGTACACCGCCCCCGAAATGGGATGCACCCAGTGGATTCAAGAAAGTCGGCATGGAACGCCGAGCAAGACGGTATACTAGCCAATGATAATCCGCTGAAATATACCTTGCCAGAAAAACTGGTCATGCCTCATAATGCAGCATAGGTTACACATGAATGGCCCTTTACGTAAGACTGAGTGTAGTCCGCCAAAACGGGCCATTGACAAAGCGCTATGTGACAAAAGGACTTAAATCAATGAGTAAGCAGAGCCCATCCCCCGGGGCTGCTGACGGCCCTGGGAACCCCGAGCCCCAGCTCGGGAAAATAGACGCCACGCAAGCGCCGATTGACATCAGCAAGAAGGCCGAGCTGGGGCTCGGCGCACCTGACGGCCCTGGGAGCCCCGAGCCCCAGCTCGGGAAAACCAACGCCTCGCAATCGCCGGTCGACATCAGCAAAAAGGCCGAGCTGGGGCTCGGCGCACCTGACGGCCCTGGGAGCCCCGAGCCCCAGCTCGGGAAAACCAGCGCCACGCGAGCGCCTGTCGACATCAGCAAAAAGGCCGAGCTGGGGCTCGGCGCACCGAGGGGATGGCATTCACGCGGGGTACTTGCCACATTTTGACTCGACTGATGTGCTACAATCCATCACATTTCGGCTAGCGGACTCACTCCCCCAATCAAAGCTACGTCAGTTGGAAGCCGAACTCAAACACTTGCCGCCCAACACCCAAAACTTAGTGCGACGCAGACAAAGTGAAAAGTGGCTGGATGCCGGCATGGGCTGCTGCGCGCTGCGACATCCGCTCGTGGCGGCAATGGTCGTCGAGACACTCGAACTGTCAGATCCTAAACGGTATGCCCTAATTGCCTGGTGTGTCATGCCGAATCATGTCCACGTGTTAATCGAACCGAAGGTGTCAGTTTCTAAGATTGTACAGTCGTGGAAATCGTATACGGGGCGGTGGATGATGCAAAGGAATGCAGCGCTAGGACTAGACATTCCAGGTGCTGAACGAGAAATCGGCGATCCCAAGAGAACCGTCTGGATGCGCGATTACTGGGATCGATACATCCGCAATGAAAGCCATTTACAACGAGTCGTGGAATACATACACGCTAATCCGGTACAAGCCGGGCTCTGTCGGAAACCCCGAGATTGGCGCTGGTCAAGTGCGTCGGTGGAATGATTTCAGCCGGGCGCGACACGGTTTACGCCACGGAAACATGATCAACACGGATAGATCTTGATATTAACACCATCAACACGATAACAGTATGCCCAACCAATTTGGAGACAACGATGCTCAAAATCGCCGAAATCCTGCCGCCGCAACCTTCAACGCTCTGGACCATGGTCAAACAGTGTGGCGTGGAGCACGTCGTCGGCATGATGGACTTCAGCCGCGGCGTGGAGCTGCCGCCGGACGAGCTGCCTTGGAGCTACATGTCCCTCGTACGCCTCAAGACCGGCTATGAGGATGCCGGCTTCAGCCTCGACGTAATTGAGAGTCGCCCGCCGCTCGACAAGGCCAAGCTGGGCCTGCCCGGCCGCGACAAAGAGATTGAGACCGCGTGCGAGTTGATCCGCAACATGGGCGCGCTGGGCATCGGCGTCTGGTGCTATGAGTGGATGCCGGTCTTCAACTGGATGCGTACATCCACGACGACGCCCACACGCGGCGGCGCGCTGGTCACCGGCTATGATCACGCACTCATGCAGGAGGCGCCGCTGACCGAATACGGCGAGGTGAGCGAGGAGGCGCTGTGGGAAAATCTGGCGTACTTCCTGAAAAAGGTCATTCCCGTGGCCGAGCGCGCGGGCGTCAAGCTGGCGATGCACCCTGATGATCCGCCCCGCTCGCCCATCCGCGGCCTGGGGCGCATCATGCGCAGCGTGGAGAACTTTCAGCGACTGATCGACCTCGTGCCCAGCCCCGTCAACGGCATCACCCTCTGTCAGGGCAACTTCACGCTCATGACCGACGATCTGCCCGGCGTGATCCGCCACTTCGGCGCGCAGGAGAAGATCTTCTTCGTCCACATGCGCGATGTGCGCGGCACGCGTGACCGCTTTGTGGAGACCTTTCACGACGACGGCAAGACCGACATGGTCGCCTGCATGCGCGCCTATCGGGAGATCGGCTTCGAGGGCGTCTGCCGTCCCGACCACGTGCCAACCATGGCCGGCGACAGCAACGACGACGCCGGCTACTCAGCCATCGGCCGCCTCTTCGCCATCGGCTACCTCAAAGGCATCCGCCAAGCGGTCTACGACAACTGACAATTGATAATCGACAATTGCCGATTGCTAATTGCCCCTTATTCGTACGCAATCGTTTCGCGCACGCTGAGGCTGGCGGCGCTGCGGGCGGGGATGAAGCTGGCAATAGCCGCGACCACGATCACGATGAAGAGCCAGAGCACGGGCGCGCCGAGATTGAAGGTGTAGCTCAGCGGCTGGGCCATCATGGTCATGCCGACGCGCCAGGAAAAGGCCCGGCTCATGGGTTGAGAGAGCAGCAGCGCGCCGATCCAGGAGACTGCGCCGATCAGCACGCCTTCGACGATGAAAATCTGCAACACCGAGCGGTCCGAGGCGCCGATGGCGCGCATGACGCCGATCTCGCGCGTGCGCTCCAGCACGTTGATGCTCATGGTCGCCATCAGCCCCAGCGCGCCCACCAACGCCAGCAGCGTGGCCATGAACGAGAGAATCACGGTGATGATGTTGAAGCGCTCGCTAAAGATCTCCCGATCCTCCGAGGCCGTGCGCGTCGACTTGACCTCCACGCCCGCTGCATCGAGCCGCGTCAGCATCTCGCTGAGCACCGCCGCATGGGTGGCGCTGTCATGCGCGCCCGTGATGAGGCGCATGGTGTCGGCGTGGTCGTAGCCGCCATATTCACGCCAGTAGGCCTGCTCGGGCAGATAGATGGCCGGCGGCGCAATCGGCGCCTGAAAGGTCTCGTAAACGCCAACGATCTGCCAGTCACTCTCCTGGCCGCCGATGCGTAACGTGATCTCCTCATCCAGATCGACCGCGGCTTCATCACGCACGAAGCCAATCGGCACAACCACGCCGTCCCGCTCATCCGGCTCCAGCCAGCGCCCGGCCACCATGTCGGGCACAAAGAGTTCCGTCGCCGGCGGCAGGGCAAAGACCACAAGATCCTCACTCTCCGTGTCGTCCGCCCGCACCATGACGCCCTCACGAATTGTCCAGCCCTCCAGCCCCGTGACCGCCTCCACCTGCGCCGCTTCCTGCGCCACACGTTCGGTACGATAGGGACGACTGAGGACGAGCTGCACGTCGAAACCCTGACTAAGCAGCGTCTCTTCCAACGTCTGGAAGAGCGAAGCGCGCACGCTGAGCACGCTCATGAAGACCGCGCCGGCCAGCATCAGCGGAATCAGCGTGCGGATCAGGCGACCGCGCCGGCGGAAGGTGTTGCGCAGCGACAGGCGCAGGGGCCGCGGCGTGTGGAAGCGATCCTGCACGCGCTTGGCCAGCGCGGCCAGGCGCGTCTCCTCCACCGGTTCGGCGGTGACGCCCTGATCCTGTAACGCCTCGCGCACGGTGATGTTGGCGGCCCGTCTCACGGGGAAGAGTGCGGCCAGCAGCGGCGTCAGCAGCCCCACCGCGATCTGAATCGCCAGCACCGCCGGCACCAATTGGATACCGACTAAGTCAAAGTTCAGCTGCTCTGCCATGAAGACGGCAAAGCGCTGGCCGCCCAACACGCCCAGGGGGATCGCCAGGATCAACGCCAACACGCCCAGGATCGCCACCATCACAAAATAGAGCGACCGTACCTGTCTCGCCTTGCCGCCAATGCTCTTCATGATCCCGATCTGCCGCGTCTGCTGGGTGAGCATGGCGGTGATGACATTGATCACCAGGAACATGCTGAGCAGCAGTGTCAATACGGCCAGTACGCCCAAAATCAGGATAATCGTCGGCAGAAATTCCTGGGAGAAGTGTTCGCCAGGATTGGGCACTTCTGTCCAGAAGACCGTCTCCCCGCTGCCGGCGAGTTTGTCGCTTGCCGCCAAAGCGACCTGTTCAATATAGGCCTTGTCAAACTGGTTGTCGGCCACACGCAGGTGAATGGCATTGAAGCCGCGCGACAGGCCGAGCCAGGGCAGCGTATCGCGGCTCACGTAGGCGACGGGAATGCCCGTAATCTGGGCGGGGGGTTGGTTCATGTCGTGGGCCAACCCGGCAATGGGTAGCGTACGCTGCGTGCCGTCAGCCATTTCGATGCGTAACACATCCCCCACTTCGGCGCCGGTCAGAAAGGCCGAGTTGCGTTCAATCAGCAATTCTTGCTCCGGCGGCGGCCACGCGCCCGTCCAGGGGCGGACGATATCGACCGCTTGGTCGACGTAGTCATCCAGGGCCAGAAGCTGCATGTCCTGCCAGCGCCCATCCGGCAGCTGATAGCGAATACGCGCGCTGCTTCGGCCCTCGGCCACGGCCACCTCAGGCATGCGGGCAACGGCGTCGACCGTGGCGTCGTTGACGGGCGAGGTGTGGAGGACCGCGCTTGCCGGCTGCACCGCCAGGTATTCGACAGGCAGTTCGGTCAGCAGGGTATTGGCCGCGCCGCCGATAATGCCAAAGGCAAAGACGCCCACGGCGATGGAGAGAATGACGGCCAGGGTGCGGATCTTCTGTGACCAGAGGTTGCTCCAGGCCAGGCTTAGGCGTAAACGGGACACAGGGGTACTCCTCGACATGAAGAACTTGCTAATCGATTTAGTATAGCGCCGGGCAGGTCTTGGGATCAAGCGTCAAGAATGGGGATTGGGCCGCGGATCTGCGCCGATAGAGCGGATGAAGGCGGATTCGTCATGTAAAGGGCCCAATGCGGGCGAACGAAATCTGTCCTCCTCCACGCGCCGGCTACGCCCGTCGACCGCTATGCCCACGTCAGGCAGTCGCCCGTTGATCGTCGCGGGCGGCGCGCCTATACTGGCAGCGTTGCCCGATCCCGGCGACGGGGAGTCCCGGACAACGTCCATCGCACCAGCGGCCGCGTGCCGCTCGCCCACGCATTCATCTCCAACGACGTTCGACACCCCCACCCGGGATCTGGCGCACCAATGCACAATACTTGGATGACTCTTCCTGGAGCAGGCCGGCGGCCGGCTGCAGGGTCGACTCAAAATGGGAGCACGCGATGGATCCAACCGTCAAGACACCGACACTCAATCGACGTACGCTGCTGCGCAATGCCGGAGCAACGGCCGCGCTGAGCACGGCAGCGATCATGGCCAAGCCGCGCATCAGCGAGGGCCAGGAGCCTGTAGATCCCCAAGCGCCGGCCATGCGCACGCAGAATGCCCAGCGTACGGTCGATGCTACCGACGGCCCCGCGCTGGCGCCACTGCGCGTCATCGTCCACAACCGCATGGCCTTCGGTCCCCGTTCCGGCGATCTGGCAGCCTTTGCCCAACTCGGCGCAACGGATGACGAGCGCCTGACCGCTCATGTGGAGCAACAGCTCAATCCGGCGGCGATCAACGACAGCGCCTGCGACAACCTGATTGCGGCCCAGGGCTTCACCACCCTCAACAAATCGCTGACGCGGCTATGGCAAGATCACGCCAGCGGCGACGTCAGCTGGTCTGATCGCATGCTGCCGTTTCAGGAAGCGGAGCAGGCAACCTGGCTGCGGGCCGTCTACAGCCAGCGGCAGCTGGTCGAAGTGCTGGCGGACTTCTGGCACAATCACTTCAACATCTACGCTCGCGACGGCTGGACCGCACCGGTCTGGCCACATCACGACCGCGAGGTGATTCGCGGCAATTTGCTGGGCAACTTCCGCACGATGCTTGGCGCAGTGGCCAAGAGCCCGGCCATGCTCTATTACCTGGACAATCAGAACAACACCGCTGCCGGCCCGAATGAAAACTGGGCGCGTGAGCTCTTTGAGCTTCACACCATGGGCGCAGAAAACTACCTTGGCATCGTGCCGGATCGCAACGATGTGCCGCTGGATGAGGAAGGGCGCCCCGTCGGCTACATCGACAAAGACGTCTATCAGGCCACCGAGTGCTTCACCGGCTGGACAACCAATCGCGACACGGGGCAATTTCTCTTTGTCGAAGGCGATCATACGCCCTATGAGAAGATCGTGCTCAACCAGAGCATCGGCGATTTTCTCGGCCAGCAAGACGGCGAGATCGTGCTCGATATGCTGGCCAACCATCCGGGCACCGCGCGCCACATCGCGCGCAAGCTCTGTCGCCGGCTGATCAGTGACGAGCCGCCGGAGAGCGTCGTTCAGGCGGCGGCTGACGTCTTCTACGCCCACCGCGAATCGCCCAATCAGCTCAAGCGCGTCGTACGCACGATCCTCCTCTCGCAAGAATTCCGCACGACCTGGGGAGAAAAGGTCAAGCGCCCCTTTGAATACGCGGCCAACGTGCTGCGAGCAACCAACGCCGCGTTCGTACCCGATGGCGACTTTGGCTGGAACTATAGCCGCATGGGCCAGCCGCTCTTTCAGTGGCATCCACCCGACGGCTATCCCGACAGCCGCGTGGCGTGGACAGGCACCATGCCCATGCTCCAGCGTTGGAAACACGCCAACTGGCTGATCGACTGGGAGTTCAAGGACGGGCCCAACGACGACCAGAAGCGGCTGCCCATCGAGCAGGAGATGCCAGCCAATCGGCGCACGCCCAACCAGATCGTCGACTACTGGAGCCAGCGCATCCTGGGCCAGGCGCTGCCGCCAAATGAGCGGGCGTCCATCCTCGACTTTCTCGCCGAGGGGCGCAACCCAGACTTCGAACTGCCGGCCGAAGACATCCAGGAACGTACGCGCTACATGGTCGCCCTGCTGATGATGACGCCGTCGTTTCTTTGGAAATGATTTGATTGCGGATTGGGGAATTCGGATTGGGGATTGTCAGTTGGCGAGGGGTTGTCTTAAAGAGACAGTTTCGGTCAGCGCCCCCCACAACCCCAAGCCCCCAAGCCCTTCCCCCGTCTCTCTTACACAAGGAGCACACTATGCCAGCAACAACACGCCGCGGTTTTATGGTCGGCTGTTCTGCCGCCATCGCGGCCTTTACGGGCGGCCTGACCTACACGGCCTTTGGCAGCCCCAATGATGAACCGAATCACGATATCCTGCTGATCGTTTTCCTGCGTGGCGGGATGGATGGCCTCAGCGCCGTTGCGCCCATAGAGGGGCCGGACCGCGGCTATTACGAGGCGAATCGGGAGCGGCTGGCCGTTCCCACCAGCGGCGACAATCGGCTGCTGCCCCTCGACGATCGCTTTGGCCTTCACCCCAGCGCGGCGCCGCTGCTCGATCTCTATCAAGCCAATCAGTTGGCCATTGTGCATGCGGCCGGCCTAACCAGCGACACGCGCAGCCATTTTGATGCCATGAAGTATATGGAGTTGGGCACGCCGGGCGCCAAATCCACCACCAAGGGCTGGCTGACGCGTCACCTGGAGACGATGTCCGGCGTGCCGGACGAGGTGATCGTCCCGGTCATGGCGTCAGGCAACCTGCAGCCGACCTCGCTCCAGGGCAGTCTGGAAACGATCGGCATGAACAGTCCGGGCGATCTGGCCTTTAACGGGCACTGGCGCTACCGGGATACCCAGCGCCGCGCGCTGCGGCAGATGTATCAGAGTGAGAGTTCCTGGCTGCATCAGGCCGGCGTGCAGACGCTCGACGCCGTCGACGTGATTGAGTATGCCGATCCGGGCAACTATACGCCCAGCAACGGCGCCACCTATCCCAACTCCAATTTTGGCCGCGGCCTGCAGAGCGTGGCCCAGATCGTCAAAATGCAGCTGGGCCTGCGCACCGCCACCATCGATCTGGGCGGGTGGGACATGCATGACTACCAGGGCGATGCCGGCGGCGGCCAGTTTGGCGACCGCATCGGCGAACTGGCGCTGGGCCTCAACGCGCTGATGACCGACCTGAGCAACGTCAACGGCATCGACCATTCACGCCGCCTGACCGCCGTGGTCATGAGCGAGTTTGGCCGCAGCTTCCGCGAAAACGCTGCACGCGGCACCGATCACGGCCATGGCAACCTCATGTTCGTTGCGGGCGGCGCGGTCAAGGGCGGGCGGGTCTACGGCGACTGGCCCGGCCTGGCCCCCGAGCAACTCTACGACCGCCGCGATCTGGAGATCACCACCGACTATCGCCGCGTGCTCAGCGAGGTGCTGATTCGCCGCTTTGGCAATCCGAATTTGGGCATCGTCTTCCCCGGCTATACCGGCTATCAACCGCTCGACATCCTGCCGCGGCGGCGATATTCCCCCCAACTATGAGGAAGTACCGGTCGAAGCGACGCCGATTCCCGATCCCGGCGGCACCCTCCCCGAGGCCACACCGAGTCCAACGCCGATACCGATTCCGGAGAATATGGACGAGCGGGTCTTTATGCCGATTGTCAACAAGTGACAAACGCTCCACGGGCACTACACGTGTCTCAACCCTAACGGCAAGGGGGCTATCTTTTAACGAGGAGAGATGCGCAATGAGTTTATCAGACAGATTCATTGCGCATCTCTCAGCCGGGCGACTAGTCGCTCTATCGTTCGATCAGGGGCAGCCAAATCTGCTCTGTCAACTCAACACCGCTGGGCAATGAGTACACTCCGTACTCCGCACCTTCAGCAAATGGCCCGTATTCGCTGATTTTTCCACTAATTTCGACCTCTTCAATGTAGAATACTGTCGCCGAGGTTGTGGCGGAGAAATCATAATCGGTGACCTCAACAGAATCGATGACTGGCGACGGAATTAGCGTCTCATTAATTTGAGCAGTTCCGTCTTTCGTTTCAGCCAGGATATTGAAGCCAGCAGTGCCACTTTCCGTTATCGTCTGCCACCTGAAGTTGACTAGATCTTCTTCTCGTTCTGCTAAGAACCACCCCAGCGTGACTGCGACCGTACTATCTACAACCTCGACTGATGCGCTCGCTGTGTTCGGCGCTTCTTCTTCCCCAGCACCAGCAATTCCGATTTTGGTTTCACGCGGGAAGGTGAAGGAATAGTCGATCGCTGTTGTACCAACACCAATCGCTTCAAACGAAATCGTGATCAATGTGAACGTACCTGTCGGAAAATTGCTGACCGAGCCGCCACCATAGTCGATGGTACCTGTCGGCAAACTATTATCAAACGTCGGGCCCACAAGCGGGAATTGAAAGCTTGGTCCAGGTGTTAGGCCAGTGACGTTTAACACCGTCGGGTCAAAGTCAAGATAGATCTCTGCACCAGCGATTGATTCAGAACCAGCTTGAACCTCTACGACAATATCGAAGGTACTGTTCAACTCCACTGCGCTACCCGGCACGTTGGTGAACACATAGTCCACTGAGCTCTGAGCGTTGCCTTGCGTCTTGTCTACTAGAACAAGGCCCAACACGGCGAAGCAGAATGCTAACAGCAGTTGCCCAATTTGTCTTCTACCTGTCATTACCCTCTCTCCTTAATAAAGACGACATCTTTCTTGTTCAATGCGCCCGACTGCTGTGAATTTCGCATCACGCTGCAAATACACGCCCCAAGCTGGGCTTTGGTTGACATTTGACTCGGTCTCGAGACTACACCTCCCGAAGTATAGATAGCTGATGAGATCGTTGTCTGCTGTCGGGCTCCTGGAGGTGTACACAATCGCTTGGCAAAATGTCAACGAAACCTCTATGAGAGTACAACCCATTCTTGATAGTAGCGCATTGAAATGATTAATCCGCAACAACTCCATTTTGACCAACGACATGGTTGAGGGTCATAGGCAGTTGTCCCGTTCTTTCTAGGTCCCGTTGACATTTGGGTCGTACCGCCCCCGGCACGGGCGCCTACAATCTGCTAATCGGATAGTCTGCCGCCCGTGCCGGGGACGTACCAGGCGCAAAGCCGGTGGTTTTCGAAATGTCAACAGAGCCTAGCACAATGATCGTCGATGGCAACGCGCTGTGAGCTACATCGTATGCTAGTAACCTTTGGTGCTAGTTTGAGGTAGCCATGAGAACGGTACAATATCTCTTGAAACTGCGACGTAACAAGAGATAGGAGCCATTCTCATGACCACCGTCGATTTTATCACAGAGCTGTTCTGCAAAGTAGACGATTTGATCGGCCACGAAGCGAAACACAGCCAGGCGAATCTATATCCGAGCGAAGTGGTGACGTTGGCGCTCCTGTATGCGCTGACCGGAAAGGGACAACGGGCCTACTGGCGATGGCTGATCCGTGACTACATGCCGCTCTTTCCCAACTTGCCCTGTCTACGCGCCTCTTCCGCCTCTTTAACAGCCACTGGCACTACATCGGCGAGTTCATGGCGCCTGCATCAATGATCGGCGTGATCGACAGCTACGGTATTGAACTGTTGCATCCTCGTCGTGAAGGACGCAGCAAGGCTCAGATTGGTAAGAAAGGTAAGTCGAACTGGCGCTGGATTGTCGGCGGCAAGCTCTGCTTTGTGCTCGACCATCTGGGACGCATCGTGGACTGGGAATGCGATACCGCCAATGTCTATGACGGCTCTGCGTTCCAGAGACTCGTCGACAAGTTCAGACATGAGATGGTCATCTTTTCTGACAGCGGCTTTGAGAAAGTGGATTGGCATCCAACAACCTACGTACTTGTCAGCGTGGCGTCTGGAACGTGCGCATGATCGTCGAAACCGTGCTTTCCATGCTGACTTACATCTGCAATTTCAAACATATGGCCCACAAAGCCTGGCGCTACTTCGAAACACACGTTGGCTGGACGCTTGCCCTCTTCAACATCTTGATCGAATGGCACGGATTCGACCCCGATGATGACGGCTTCGTTCGTCTTTCTATCGCTGAGTTCAGCCTGTGACACAACTAGCACCAAAGGTTAGTACACGGCGGCTGAAGTGGGCCCATGGTTCGTAGATCCGGCTATCAGCCGGACGACTACGGGAACCTTTGCATCACTCTGATCGGCGAGGTAGGTCACGCTAGTTGTCAGTTCTCGTAGGGTTTTACCCCGGTTTGCTCATTTATAACTTACCCCCTAGACGGAGCGTCCTCTGGCATGGCTTTGCGAGAGCCACTTAATCCACCAGAGAGCTGACTGGTATGGTTGGGGTCCAAAACGGCGCTCTCACCGCGAATCCCACTAATTCGGCCGTTCTCCAGAGTACAGAGGGGTAAGTTGTTAATGAGCATTTGGGGGTATAACCCTACGAGATTCGACAATAGAGTGACCTACCCATCCATCGGTCCACTTTCGCCGTCGCGTACTAGAACAATAGCCCTGCGAATTCCTAGCTCTTCTGTCTCTAGGCACGGCGGCACAACCCCGTGCGAGGACTTCAAGCAAGATTCACGATCACCCCATAATCGATTAATTGGTCATTACCGATTGCAGTTGGGGCCCTCGCGTAGAAGATGCAATTGTCGAGGCGCCCCTGACGGATTCTCACCTGCTACGTTGTAGTTGTTCACCAGGATTAAGAAATCGGCCAGCGTTACTTGCTCGTCTCCGTTGAAGTCAGCGCGATCATCATAATCGGTATCTCCGGTCTGAAGATTGTAGCTCCCAACCAGAATCAAGAAGTCGCCCAGGCTAACCAAATTGTCGTCGTTGGCGTCGCCAGCCAGTAGTTCGCCAAAATCCTGACTATTCATGCCTTCAGCGAGCGTTACTGTCTCGACAGTTTGCAGGGTGCTGCTGTATTTGACTGCAATCTCATATGTACCGGGCACGATTCCACTAAGAGAAAATTCTCCTGCGTTATTGGACGTTGGATTGAACGTGTAGCTTGGTGTGGCGGCACCCACCGAATAGAGATTAACACTTAACTCTACGCCATGGTCGCTGCGGCCTTGAAGCGTGGCAGTTCCCGTTACGCTAGCTGAGGACACACCAAGACTAACCTGCCAAAACCCGGCGTTTACCTGAACAAGGCCGCCAGCCGAGCGACCAGGGGCGGTCTGCCCCAAAGTGCCCTGTAGCGTGGTCGTCCCGCCGCTGACATTGCTGGAACCACCGTTGCCAAGAACGCTCCAATTCAAATCGACTCCGCCGCCGCTTTGCGCAAAAAGCGTTGTGGATAGCAGTAGCATGATGAGTGCGACTAATCCCATAACCCGTAATTGTTTCGTCATCCCTACCTCCTTGCAGAGAAAGTGTTTCTAGATCTTCAGATGAGGAGATGGCGTCAACTCTTCTTGCAGACAAGAAGTTGAATGTAAGGAATGACGTCACTGGTTGCTGCCGCTGTCGAATTGGTGGGCGGAATGTCAACTCCATGGGCGTGATTTCCGTTAGTCGATGATTGAGTTGGCGGTGGATTTACGCTGTGTGAGTGACCTGAAGAACCTGTGAACCTTGGAACATAATAAGAACTGCTACTAGGTTGGACTGGAATCGTCGGCCAGCCCCACGAACTGGAACTAAAATTGCCGATATCGGTTGTATGAGAATGGGCACCGCTGGTCGTTGAATTTACTCCGGAAGGATCAACGGTATGTGCGTGCGCGCGATCTTCCATGTCTGACAAGGCAGTACCAACCGTTCCTTTAACATTACCGCCCGCAGGCATCCCCACAATGGCACGCCCCTGCGCGTCAGGCAGTTCGCTCCAGCCAACAGGACAGGCCGCCAAGTCAAAGAGCATTATCGCACCTGAGGGGACAACATCCGCTGTGGCAAACTCTGCCGAATCCATACCATCCAACGTATCGGCATCCGCTGCGCAGAAGGGCATATGCGATACTGCTTATGCGTTGATTTGGATCCAATGGCTGAAAGGGGCCACCCGAAATTTCACTGAACCAGACACGCAGATAGGTCTCGTATCAGCAAATGCAGAACTGCCGAGTGTCGTGCTCATGCCAGCGATGCTCGTGTCGCCTAACAGCACATCGAAAAGTCCGTCAGTCACGGTCAGCGCCATTTCAGCTGCCGGCTCACCTGAGAGCGTGCCGTCGTTTGCCCAGTAGTTGACTGCGCCATCGCCAGAGGCTGCGTCAACAATGGCGAACTTGAAGTAGCCAGTCCCATCAAAGGCGCTGCCGGAGACCCTCACGAAACCCTGATAGCTGATCATCTCTGGTGGCACGTTCCCAATGGCCAAGTACCGGCTGACCGGTGCAGCAGCGGCCGCCGCCGTCATAATAGCAGCGAGTAACCCCACACGAATCGCAGCAACCGCAATGCGTCGTCCGAACAATACAGAGTTGCTGGTTTTCTGTGACATAACTTCCCCCCTTAATCCTACAAAATGAAAAATGGTTAAATTGGGCACTGTCGGATTCGGTACATGTCAAAAGATCAATTGGCTGGATCTGTCTACACCGACGTGCTCTCCCACATTGTGTTATTCTGAAGCTAACTGCGATCTATCACGTGTCTAACACTTTGCTGTGTATGACTTTTTTGCTACGTTCTTCGCCAGACGCAGCAAAAGTATCACAGGAACAAAGGGGGGCAAGCAGCGCAACGTGGATGGCCTTACGCTTGAGAGTAAGGAGCGTGGGTAATGGAAGTGTCAATAACCGGGTCTAAATGGGCGTTTTCGCCTAAAGTGGTTCTCCAGCAATTTGTGTGAAGGTTGGTGATCCTGTCCGATAATGCATCAAAAACATGAGCCATCCCGGATTTTGGGATGGCTCATGTTAGAGTTTTGCAGGGTCCACCATCATTCTGATCGAGAGCGGCGAACAATCTAGTTGCACTGATCAGAATGACCTTGGGATATATTGCTCGTCCTTCTCTTAGACTTGTCGCCCTATCGTTCGATCAGGGGCAACCAAATCTGCTCTGTCAACTCAACACCGCTGGGCAATGAGTACACTCCGTACTCCGCACCTTCAGCAAATGGCCCGTATTCGCTGATTTTTCCACTAATTTCGACCTCTTCAATGTAGAATACTGTCGCCGAGGTTGTGGCGGAGAAATCATAATCGGTGACCTCAACAGAATCGATGACTGGCGACGGAATTAGCGTCTCATTAATTTGAGCAGTTCCGTCTTTCGTTCAGCCAGGATAGTGAAGCCGGCAGTGCCACTTTCCGTTATCGTCTGCCACCTGAAGTTGACTAGATCTTCTTCTCGTTCTGCTAAGAACCACCCCAGCGTGACTGCGACCGTACTATCTACAACCTCGACTGATGCGCTCGCTGTGTTCGGCGCTTCTTCTTCCCCAGCACCAGCAATTCCGATTTTGGTTTCACGCGGGAAGGTGAAGGAATAGTCGATCGCTGTTGTACCAACACCAATCGCTTCAAACGAAATCGTGATCAATGTGAACGTACCTGTCGGAAAATTGCTGACCGAGCCGCCACCATAGTCGATGGTACCTGTCGGCAAACTATTATCAAACGTCGGGCCCACAAGCGGGAATTGAAAGCTTGGTCCAGGTGTAGGCCAGTGACGTTTAACACCGTCGGGTCAAAGTCAAGATAGATCTCTGCACCGGCGATTGATTCAGAACCAGCTTGAACCTCCACGACGATATCGAAGGTACTGTTCAACTCCACTGCGCTACCCGGCACACTGGTGAACACATAGTCCACCGAACTCTGAGCGTTGCCGGGCGTCTTGTCTACTAGAACAAGGCTCAAGAGGGTCAAACAGAATGCTACCAGCAGTTGCCCAATTAGTTTCTTGTGAATCACTGTTCATTCTCCTTTGCAAAAAAGCGGATTGTCACTTCCAAGGTACATTTCTGTTTTACAGGAATTACGCGCTTTGATGTCGCACCGGCAGTCCAACTCTCGAGAGTCGGACTGCCGGTGCCGCAAGGTAAAGGTAACCCTGTCAGTACACAGATAATCGGCCTAGGGCGGATCAGATGGTTCCTCTCCCGCCGTGTTGAAGTTGCCCACTAGCAGCAAGAAGTCGTTGAGCGTCACCCGACCATCACCATTGAAGTCAGCTCTTGCATCTAGAGCGCAGCGCCAACCTGAAGATTGTAACTCT
>CAWEEJ010000033.1:0-25219 GCA_963807905.1 uncultured Chloroflexia bacterium
CGAGCGACTGCCGATGATGCTCTGCAGGTCGCCACTGGCATAGGCGCTCATGCCGCGTGCAATCTCGTGCTGCGTGGCGTCATGGACCGATACCGTGTCGCCGCGTTCGAAATCGCCCGCCACCGCGACAATTCCAGCCGGGAGCAGGCTCTTTCCGGCGTTGCAAAGGGCTTGGGCCGCGCCTGCATCGACAGTGACCACGCCTGCCGGCTTGGGACCGGCCAGTATCCAGCGCTTGCGGCTCTCCAGCGGCGTTGCGATGGCGGGAAAGCGCGTGCCGACAGATTCGCCAGCCACCACGCGTCTGATCACATTCGGCTCGCTGCCGGCACAGATGACCACATCCGTGCCGCTATGTCGTGCGACATTAGCCGCTTGCAGCTTGGTCGTCATGCCACCCACGCCCAGCCCGGTTCCCGAGCCGCCAGCGTGCGCCCGCAACGTTTCGTCGATTCGATGTACTTCGGGGATCAGCTCGGCGCCCGGATGCTTGCGCGGGTCGGCCGTGAAGAGTCCCGGCTGATCCGTTAATAGCAGGAGCAGATCGGCGCTGGTCAGCGTGGCCACCAGCGCCGAGAGATTGTCATTGTCGCCGACCTTGATCTCCTCCGTGGCCACCGCATCGTTTTCGTTGATGATGGGCACAATGCGGTTCTCCAACAGCGTCGAGAGCGAATCCCGCGCATTGAGATAGCGCTGGCGATTTTCAACGTCGGCCCGGGTGAGTAAGATCTGCCCGACGCGGATCCCGTAGATGTCGAAAAAACGCTCCCACATGAGCATGAGGCGCAACTGCCCCACGGCCGCAAACATCTGCTTGTTGGTGATGGTCTGCGGGATATCGGGAAAGCCTAAGCGCGCTCGACCCACGGCAATGGCGCCGGAGGACGTGACGATGACTTCGTGCCCCGCATGATGCAGTTCGGCGCACTGGCGCACGAGCTCTACCATGCGGGGCGGATCCAGCGTGCGTCCGCCGTTGGTCAAGACGCTGGTGCCGAGTTTGACCACAACCCGATTGTACATAAGCTTAGCATATGCTTTCTATGCAGAGTCGGCTCGCAGCCGCTCCACTGCGATTATCAATTGCCCCAGCAACCAGGCGCGACACAGATGTGGGGCATGCGCCGGTTCGCTGCCGAGCTGTCAGTATACCCGATGGCCGGTCTTTGCCAAACGAAACGGATGACGACCATGCGCACAGCGATCTTTGCAGATCTACACGACAATGAGGAGGCCTTGCAGCGGGTACTGGAGGACGCGGCTCATCAAGGGGCGGATAAGTTGATCTTTTTGGGGGATGCCGGCCGCAACCCCCAGATTCTGGACCTGCTGCGCGAGCGGGCAGTCGCCTGTACGTTTGGAAACTGGGAAGTCGGACAGTTGGATCAGTTGCCGCCGACACAGCGTGAGTGGGTGGCCGCCTGGCCCGCCACTCTGCGCAATGGAAATGCGCTCTACTGCCACGCCACGCCCCATCAGCCGCCCGCCATCCATACCGCTGCCGATGTCGCTGCGCTGCGCGCCGCCGGCGGCGATTGGCTGCGTCTTTTCCCCTGGTTGGATCGCCACGAGCAGGCGGTTTGGGACGCCTTGGCCGTCATGGAAGAAGAGAGACTACGCGTTGTCTTCCACGGTCATACACACGTCCAGGCAGGCTGGATTTGGCAGACGGATGGGGCAGGGCGTCGCCAGTTGCGCAGCTTTCACGGGGTGGACGAAATCAAACTCGCCCCGGGACCGGCGGCCGGACCGACACGCTATCTGATCGGCGTGGGCAGTGCTGGCCAGCCGGAGGATGGCACGGCCCTGTGCTATGCGATTTACGATGCGCCTGCCGAGCTTGTTTGGTTGCGACGGCTGGGCAGGAATGAATAGCCGGATGGGGACTACGCGGCAGCCTTGCTCTGTCCGCGTCCCAAAAATGGTTGCCTGCCCAGGTAGTTCATCAGGAAGGCAAGAAAGACGCCAAAGAGAAGGCCAATGATGCCACCTACCGTTGCGGCGAAGAGGGGGCTGCTTCCTGCAATGGGCCTCAACGGCGCCGTGGCCAGCGTACCGGCGCGAACCTCACGATTGGCGGCCGTACGTTCCAGATTCAGCTCGACCACCTTATTGCTGAGCGTATCGTATGCATTCCAGGCAAGGTCGCGCTGCTGGACAAGCTGGCGTTCGCGCGTCTTTTCCGCTTCGAGTTGGGCTGTCAGCCGTTGGATATTTTCCTCGGCATCCGTAATCGCGGTTGCAAGCTCAGTGTCGTCAAGCGCGATGATGCTTTCTGCCCCCACGCCGGTTAATCCGCCCACGTTGAAGAGTTCACGGTAGCTGTCGAGAATGGCCAGCGAAAGCGTATCGAGCGTGGCCGCACCGGATGGGGCATCCGGCTCGCTCTCCGCACCGGTCGCAGTGGTTGTGAACTGATTGGCGGCCAGCTGATCGAGGAATTGATACTCCGCGCCAGCCTCCAGCGCCGCAATTTCTTCATCTAGCTGGGCGATGTAAAGTTCCAAGCTTGTCACCAGCGCCGCAACATCCTGCAACTGCTCTTCGGCCGTTGCCGGGGCGCTAGCGCTGTCGATTGACCACTGCTGTGAGGTCGGCTGCATCAGCGAAAGCGCGGGCTGTGGGGTTGCGGCGGGCGCTGCCTGGTTGGCTAACGATTCGTCAAGGGGAAGGGCTAGAGACGGGGTGGCTGCGTCGCCGGCAAAGATCTGCGTCTTCAGCAACTGCAGCGCAACCAAATTACTGGCCGCGGCGGCATCGCCGCCGGCTGAAATCTGGTTTTGGAGCGCCTCCGCCTGCCTCAATTGACGACTCGCCTCTGTTCTTGCGCCAAACAGGTTTGCGATGGACTGCACATTCTGCCGCGTTTGCTCATCCAGCAGGGCGAGGGCCGGCTCGATTTCTGCCGCCGAAAGCCGCTTGAAGAGTTCGATGCGCAGATTCGTATCGCGTGCCAGTGAAGTCATGCCAGCACTGATCTGGCTCTCCCTCAGAAAATCTACCAGTGCCTGCTGTTCGGCAATTTGTCTGGTCAATGTTTGGACACGACTTTCACCAATAAATGCTTCCAGGCTCTTCTGTGCTGTTGCAAAATTTGCTTCTGCCCGCGTGCGTTCGTTGTCGACGGCGTCATACACTTCAATGGGAACCTGTCCATAAAGCGCGTTGACTTCCTCCACATAGTTGCGCATCCATGAGTTTGCAATGGCTGCTGCCGTCTCTGGCGATTCCGCCGTCGCGACGATGCGGATGAGGTCGCTGGGCGTGCGGCTGTCTGCGCTCGGCACGGCTTCGGCACTTACCTGCTCGAGGAGGGCGGCGGGCGTGTCCATCTCTTCTGGCAACGTGCCATCCAAGTCCGCCATGACCGCGGCGGCGATGCTACCGCTCTTGACCAACCCCGTCAGCGAGGCGCGACGTGCGGCATCGATATTCACGTCTCGCTCAGACAGAGTCTGAATGCGCTCATCCAGCGTAATGTCATTGGTGACACGCGCCATAATGGCAGTTGCTGAAGCCTGGTAGGTCGGCGTACTGAACTGCTCTGCAACGTAGACCGTTCCGCCCGCACCGAGCGCGCCAAGGATCACGAAGAGGGCAATCTCCCGCCACCAGCGAATGATGATGTCGGCATAGGCTGCCAGATCGATCACATCGTCATTTTGGTTCTCTTCTTGGGTTCTCTGTAGAGTCGAATTATCAGAATCGATAGCGGTCATTGTTTCCTCACACCGTTGTTGTCCACAACTGAATTATACAAATAGTGAGCGCCCTGACCGAATTATCAGGGCGCTTGACTGGCGGTTGAATTGGAAGAGTCGTCAAGTCATTTGACCGAGCGACCCGGCGGTGGCGAGTCCCCGAGGGCGCGAGGAACTAATAGGCCCCTTTGCCACGCAAGACGACATTTATGGTTCGCCACATGATTCGCGCATCGAGCCAGAGTGAATAGTTTTGAATGTAGTAGAGGTCCTGATCGGTGTGCAGGTGCATCATATTGTCGCTGCGGCCATTGACTTGCCACCAACCGGTAATCCCCTGCGGAACGGCAAAGCGCTTGCGCTGCCAGGGCTCGTAGTTTTCAACCAGCCAGGGCAGTTCCGGTCGCGGCCCCACCAGGCTCATTTCGCCCTTTAGTACGTTGACGAGTTGGGGCAATTCGTCAATGCTTGCGCGCCGGATGACTCTGCCGACGCGGGTAATTCGGGGATCGTTCTCCTGTTTGTGAACAACATTGCCCTCTTCATCTACTTGATTGACGGTCGCCTGAACCTGGTCGGCATTGATGACCATCGAGCGAAACTTGATCATGCCGAATGGCCGGCCATTCTCACCTACACGGCTGGCATTGTAAAAAACGGGCCCTCGATCCTCCAGTTTGATGGCGATGGCGACAACGAGAAAGACGGGGGCGAGCAACAACAACAGCGTGAACGAGATAAAGATATCCAGTAAGCGCTTGACGAAGCGTTGAAAGCCATCGATCGCTGGATCTCTCAAGCCGATTAGTGGAATGCCGCCCATGCTTTCCACGGTTGCGCCAAAGAAGGCAAGCTCAAAATAGTCGGGAACCACACGTACGCGGACCGGTGCATCGTGTAGAATCGCTACAAGATTGGCTAATTTTGTGTGGGCATGCGAGGGCAAAGCGATGATCACCTCGTCAATTTCCAATTTTTGAATGACTTGGGGCGCGTCGTCGATCTGGCCGACGACTTGCAGTCCCTGAATCGGTTCGCCCTGCTTGGTCAGGTCATCATCCAAGAAACCGGCAAAGTAGATCCCTGGCCACTGCTGGCGGTGGAACTCGGCTACGATGTCACGACCAACCCGGCCCGCGCCGACAACGAGAATGCGGGCAACGCTGCTTGAAGATGAACGCCTCTGGCGATGCCAAAGACGCAACATGAACCGATACCCCAACAGAATTGTGAGCGAAATGGCATAGAAGTAGATGTAGACCAGGCGCAGGAGATCAATCCCGGCCAGGTAGAGCAATCCTGCAAGCGAGAGCGCGGCGATGGTATGGGCCAAGACAATTCGCTGCGTCTCGTCAATCCAGCGAACGATGTGCCGAGGAGTGTAGACGGATAAGGTCACAAAGCTTATCAGCCACAGTATGCCTACAGCCAGATGCAGTTCTATGCCCGGTCTGTAGAAAAAGACCGAAGCCCATTCCGGCCGAATTTGGTCGCCAAAAGGGAGAATGAAGCGAAGTTGGAGAGCAAGGCTCAAAGATAGCTGGACGATAATCCCGTCCAGGATGAACAGCATTGCCATGTAATTTGTACTAAAGCGCTTGAACATACGGCATTTCCGATGAAGTAGGTGCGATGAGGCGTAGTAGGCGCTGCCTGCGGTTAGCGTTGATTTCCTGATTGATGCCGTAAGGCGTTCTGAACAACTCTTAATTAATGTAACATAAACCTTCCGTAAGCGTACAGTATTTGGCGCTTTGTGCTGCAAAATCTGATTGCGCTAGCAACTATCCAGGCGCTTACTCTACAGACTTTGCTGCTTCTGATCACGCGCCTGATACTGATTGACGATAATGGCCAACAAGAACCAGGGCAAAAACGCCAGCTTATTCCCCCAGAGCACGACATCCAATAGGCCATGGATGAAGAACGCCATCAAACTAGTCAAGACGCCGAAGCTCAGCGCACTTGAGAATTGCGTGGGCAAGCGCCATCTAGCGCTGCTTACCCTTTGTTCAGACGAAGTGTCTTGATCGGAAGATACGGACAACTCAGCCATCTTCAGCGTGCGCTTTTCAGTACGCTGCGTCCAGCCGCCGAGCGCAAAGGCGCCAATCATCGTGGCCAGCCAGGCGATTAGGCCGGGCAGGCCAAGATCAAGCGCAATCTGCAGAAAGAGATTGTGGGCGTGGGGGAAGTCTTCCACGCGCACGCGCAAAGGATATAGCAGCGGCATGATCTGCTCAAACGTGCCGATGCCAATCCCTGTCAGGGGAAAATCCCGTATCGCCGAGACTGACTTCATCCACACTTCCAGCCTCCCGCTCCAGCCGCCCAAGACGGCGTCACTGCCGCGCTCGGCAAAGAAGGCGGTCGGTCCAACCCGACCGATGAAGAGCGGGAGCGCTAGAGCCCAGATGAGCAGGACAATTCGAACTGCCCCCAGCCGCCAGCCCACGACAATGCTCAGGGAAATGCTCGTCGCAACATAAGCGGAGCGGCTTTGCGTGAGGATGAGAACAATCACAAAGATGGCCGACAGCACGCCAAACCAGACGTGCGGCACGCGTGCCAGCCAGTATCGCGGCGGTAAAGCGGACCCATTCTGTGGTTCAGGCGGGCGGATTGCCAGCGCCAACGAAATTGGCAAAGCAATGACCAGCGCCCCGGCCAACACATTGGCGTGAATCATGTCCGTGGGTCGGAAGGGCAAGCTCTCCAGCCAGGTGTAGATCGGCAGTCGGAAGATGCGCATCTGCGTCTTCCAGTCGGTGATAAAGGGCGCCAATAGGGCAAGCAGCAGCGTGCCGCCAAGCAGCAACGCGGTGACAACGTCTGGTCGAGCCCGCAGCGGGGGGCAGTTTGTGAACATCACCCAGAGACAAATCCCGTAGACAAAATAGCCAGTCGCAGCGAGTGATTCAAGCGGCGAGACCGACGCCCAGAGCGCCACTGGCGTCCAGCAGAGTAACAGGACGACGGAGAGCGATTGTGGAGCGTTTAGGAAAATTAGTTGCCACGGGGCAGATCCCTGCGCCTGGGCGCGAGGCTGAACGATGGAATACCAGCGAATTGGCCAGAAGAGAAAGAGTGCGGGAATGAAGATGGCCTGCCACTCGATTGGCAGAAAGCGACCTGGAAAGAGTAGCGGAAGACCCAGCAGTGCAAGCCAAAATGGTTCTAGCAGCAAGACCTGCTCAAGGCTGCTAGCTGCGCTGCTACGGCCGCTACTTTTATCCATTGTTGCGCATCCGCTGCCCAATGACGCGGCGCAGAAAGAGGGGGTTGCCCACAACATAGCGTCGCCAGAGTCTACGCGGCTCGACGATCATCCGCGCCAGCCATTCCAGGCCATTGTCCGTCATCCATTTTGGCCCGCGGCGCAAGTTGCCTGAGACATAGTCAAGCGCGGCGCCTCCTGTGAGCGCGATGTCAGCGTCAATCTTGCCCCAATTGTCGCGCAGCCACGCTTCCTGGCGAGGCATGCCAAAGCAAACCAGGAGGATATCCGGGCGTACGGCGTTGATCTGGGCAATGACGGCGGCATTTTCAGCGCTGTCTTCTTGCTGATCGAAAAAACCGTGATGGACTCCGGCGATGGTCAATTGCGGACTATGCATGCATAGCTTATCTGCCGCTGCTTCTGCGATGCCTGGCCGGCCGCCCAATAGGTAGAGTGAAAACCCCTTGTCCGCGCAAAAATCAGCGAGTTGCCATAGCCAGTCGGCGTACGTAATCCGCTCTTCAATATGGTAGCCGAGCAGTCGCGCCCCAAGGATGACGCCTGCTCCATCGCAGAAGACGATGGACGATGAATTGAATAGATCGCGCAACCAAGGCTCTTCTTGCGCAAGATTGAGCGCATGGACGTTGACGTTCAGGACCAGCGATTTGTCATGGTTGCGTATCCGCTGTTCAATTTCTTCGTGTAGCGTTGCCACCGTCAGCGGCGTTACTTTAACGCCGAGAATGACCGGGTTTGATTGATCGCTGGACGCGTCCAGCAGTGAGTTTTTCATGAAGTCACTCTGTCGCAGATTATGCTGCTGTCGCACTAGTGTTCCGCCGATCTTGAATTGACGACTCGTTTTGCTGTGGCGGAACCTAAATGCATCGGCACGAACAAGTTTGCAGGCTCGTCAAATAGAGATTGCCGATGCACTAGATGCGTCAGTTAACACTTGGCTGATGATACGTTCAGACGTTTCACAAGATGCATCGCGCAGCAGTTGTGCTGATGGCGAGACTGAAAGCTGCTCGCTTTGCCAGCGTTCCCACATTTGCGCCAACGCACGCTCAATGCTGGCCTCGTCTTCAACGTTTGCCACAATCCCCAACTGCTCCGCATGCACAAGTTCGGCGACTGCCGATCCTGGCGCGACAAGCGCAAGCTGCGGCTTGTTCACACCCACGTAGTCCCAGAATTTTGAGGGAATCCGGCGATCGTTCTCCGCTTCCGCCCCCAAGATCAGCAGCAAAAAAGAGCCGGCGCGCCATTCTTTGACGCACTCCGCCTGCGACAGGTAGCCAAGATAGGTGACAGTGTCGGTCAGACCCAGCGTCAAGACGCTATCAGCGTAGGCTGGCGACCAGTCTCCCGCAAAGCGCAATCTGAGATGCTCGCGTGCTGCCGGCGTTGCCGCAAAAAAGTGAGCGAGCGCGCGCAGCAGCGGTAGCGGTGTAATGGTGTCGCCATAGAAACTGCCGGTGTAGATAAGCGTGCAGAAGCGTTTTGACTCATCATCAAGTGGCTCTGCCACGCCTCGAAAATCATCTGGATCGTAGCCAGTATAGGGGATTGTAATGAATTTTTCTTGCGGCAAATCAAGGTAGCGTTCACTGATGGGCGTCGGCACAAAATCCTGAAGCTGAATGATGCGATCGGCCGTGTGAACGATCGCGGATTCAAGGCGCTGATTGAGCTGTTCCGGGCCGCGGCGGCTGTAGCTGTAGTCGACAATGGGGTCGCGAAATTCCGCTACCCAGGGCTTTCCCGTCATGCGCTTTAGTGCCAAGCCGATAAGGTGCAGCATGATCGGGTTGTTCATGGTGAGAATGACGTCACACTGCCGGGCCAGGGGCAGACCATACCGAACCGCATCGGGGAACCAACGCACAAACCCCTTGGGAACGAATGCCATGTCTAACCAGGAGCCGGTGCCGTTCTGCGTCACGTCGATGGTGCGATTGGCATTGTGGCGCAAAGATGGCCACTGCTTCATGCGCAGATAGGGTGTACGGTAGACGGTAACCGATGGGTCGGCGAGGACAGTGGCAGGCGAAATCGGCTCATCTGCTCGACCCGGCGCCAGCACGGTCACCTGCCAGCCTTGCCGGACGAGATATTTGATCCGTCGAAGAACCTTGTTGACGCGTCCTCCCTTATCTGGCGGCAAAGCATCTACAATGTATAGAACGCGCATAGGTCAGGACTCATGAGGCGAATTTGGTGTGGATGACGGTAGAGAAAAGTTTGCGACGGCTCCAACCATGGCCCAAAAATAGTATGGCCACAGTTCGCCTGCCCAAAAGAGCGCGCGATCGATCTGCGCGATGATTAACAGGCCCGTAATGATGGACAACAACGTGATCGGAATACGCCGATTCGATGGCAACATCTTTGCATTGACGTAGTTGAGACTGTTTCGATATAAGTGGTAGAGCAGCCCCAGAAAAATGCCGACGCCAATCAGCCCCATTTCTTCGGCCATGTCAAAAAACATGTTGTGAAAATTCACATCTTGAGTGTCATTGTTGTCCATCCCGATCACGCCGGAACGACGCAGGTTCTGGCCGGTCGCCGAAAGTCCATGTCCTGCAAGGCTGAGTCGGTCCTGACTGAACAGGTCGTCCGTGCGCAAGCGGGCTTCCAGCGAAGAGGTATTGAGGAGTCTCTTGAGATAAGGATTGTCGCCATAGCCGCCAAAAAGCTTGGTCCCATAAAGCTGCGTGAAAATCAGTGCAAAAAGCAGATAGGAGCAGGCGAGGAGGGTGATCACCACAAGGGGCGTACGCACTTTGCGCAGATTGATGATCGGGCGAATTTCGGCGTAATACAGGAGAAAATAGACCATGCCAATGACGATGGGCAGGATATAGACCATTCGGGTGAACGACAGAAAGATCCCGATCGACAAAAAAAGCATGCCAATCAGAAAGAGAGGCGTACGCTTGCCGGGCAGAATTCCATACCAGAACCACATTGCCACGCCCAAGAAAGCCCCAAAAGAAACATGGTCGGACGTGGTCGCAAAGACGCGAAAGAAGCCTAATACGCGTCGATCCAGTAGGATGTGACGCACGGCGGCAGAGTTAATCTGCCCGGCTTCAAATGCCGCAACCCAGGCGCGTTCATAGGGAAATAAATCGCGCCAGAACTGGACGATGCCATATCCTGTTGCAACGAGCGCTGCCACAACGACAATGCGCGCCCAATGCTCTGACATCTGGCGATTACTCAGCCAAATTGCGCCCACGAAGTACATGAAGATCGGCACGACTTTGAGTTCAACAATGCTGACGCGATTGAACAGAGGAATCTGCGGGTTTGTAAAAATGAGACTTGACAATGTCGCCCAGCCGATAAAGAGCAGGACCCATAAGTCAAGCTTTGGGAATCGACTGGGGACAAGGCGCTTTGCGAGTTGAGGCCAGGAGAGAAGCAGAATGCCGGCCAGCAAAACGTCCGTAAGAAAGAGCGGTGCATACATGACCGCTGTACTTTGCATCGGTTCGACAAAGACCAGCCGCTTAAAGAAATCAATGAATGGCAGGAGTGCCAGTAAGCCCAACACCGCGACCTGTGTGGATTGCAATAGCAATAAGCCCACAAACATCGTAAGCAGGACGATCACTCCGATGCCCTGATTGGGAGAGACGATCGGCAGCCCGATACAGAGCAGGAAAAGAGCCAAGACATAGGCAATTCTTTTGTCAAAGCGTACAATATGCGATTTTGAAGAATGCAGAAATTGACTCATTGTGTCGGAATTTGATTGTTGACAAGCTCAAGCCGAACATTGTCTACGCAAATTTTGCCCGCTCCCTCAAAAAGTACGGGATAGAACTTAAAAATCGCGGTGTCACTCGGTGGTATCTCAATGATTCGTTCTGCATCAAGCGTGATCGGATAGGCGCCACCGGTCGTTTCGGGAACGTCCACTCCGTTTCCGCTTGCCCGCTGCGCAAAGATCGTTTCCCAATAAAGCGTGCGGCCGGCAAAGCGCCCTTCGCTTACGATTATCTGGGCAGACATTTTGACCTGCGCGCCCGGCGGCAGGGTGACGCTTTGATACCAGCCGCCATGTTGTCCGGCCTGGCTGGCGCTGACACAGGCGCAGCCCCCCGTGCACCCTTGCTGCGTTGACGAGACGCTGAATTGCGCGGCGGTGTCGCCTCGGGTGAGAGACCAGCCTGACTGGCCTGCTTCAAAACTCCCATTGATCAAGAGATTCTCTTCGTTTTGGGCAAGGCTCTCAGCACAGGCCGCTTGCACGATCTCTGGTTGACCCGCTGCCAGCGGCCCGATTTTCTGGCACGCACGGCTAATGATAAGCGCCAATTGCTGATTGTTACCAATTGTTTCCGGCATGTTCGACCCACCGCCGCCGTACGCCCAGTTGATCGCACCTTCCCAATCTTGCGCTGCCAATGCCCGCTCGCCCTGATAGAGGCGATCCGCCAGACTGAGCTCGACGGATTCTATTTCGTTGCCGGCATGGAGTGGTGTAACGGAAGAAAGAACGGTCAAGGCATAGCCGCGTTCAGATGCTGCGCTGGCATGGCGGATTGACTGAAAGTGGGCGGCCGCACTGTTCCGGTACATTTGTCGTGATGCCTCGTCCGCCGCAGCAAGGCTTTTTGTCAACGCATGCCACCCAAGATTTGTGCGTAGCGCATCATGCATAGGACGTGCCTGAGTGATCAACAACAGGCCACCCAGAATGACCAGACCCCATCTGATCATGTGCTGGCGCGAGACGTGTCTCTGTTTAGCTTGTTGATTTGACTGTTGCGTATCCATAGGCTGATCTGTCAGTCCGACAAAGCACGGTCGTAGGCAGGCAGCATGTGACTCTGCACGATGTTGCGCCACGAGTAGGGCTCAACCGACAAACGCGCGTTCTGTATCAACGCTACGCGAAGCCGCTCATCAGTCGCCACGTGGACCATCGCCTGCGCGAGGGCACCGGGATTGTCCTCAGCGAGGACACCGTTGACACCAGGCGTAATGATACTGCGGTGCCATTCCGTACTTGTGGCAATGACGGGTTTCGCGCTTGCCAGGTATTCAAGCGTCTTCAAGACGGGGGCGCGATCATACCACGACGTAGCCGGGACGTAGGCGATACAGATATCCGCCTGGGCAATTTGCGCACCGATCGATTCGTAGGGAATGTAGCCGGTGAATCGAACCGATTCTGAAATGCCAAGCGCTTGTGCCAATGCCTCAAGCCGGGCGCGATTGTCACCATCACCGACCATGGTGAGCGACAGCGATGGCGATTGCTGGCGCGCCTGCGCAAAAGCGTGCAGCAGCTGATCCAGTCGACGCAGCTCGGCTAGTGAGCCGACGTAGAGAAGATTCGTGCCGGATGAGGCCGGAGAGAGCGGCGTCTGCCCGGGTCGAAAGAGATCCAGATTGATCCCAAGTGGTAGTTCCACGTAGCTGAGTCGATTGCCTAACTCCCGTCGGGCCACCTCATCTGAAATGACAAAGCGCAAATCAAATTGCGCCATTTCGCCAAAGGTCAGGATGTTGCGTCGCAGTTGACGCAGACCGCCTACTTGGCTCACGGTCCGTAGATCGATTGCCCACTTGTGTGCGCTCTGGCGCTCCATTTGTCGAATTGCGCTGGCGCCGCGGAAAAAGAAAATGTGGATGATGTCGAATTGGCGGTTGAGTTTGCGCAAACGACCAGCTGCTCCCCTGATGAAGCCCCACGTGTTGCGCTCGCTATCCATTGCCGCATGGAAGCGCTGAATCTCAAGCCGGCCTTGGCGGCTTACCGGCGGTTCGTCTGGCCGACCGGCAGCCAATACCGTGACGTTATGGCCAAGCTGTGCAGCGGTTCGGCTAAACTCAAAGTGTGCCGTTCTGCCTTGGTCCGGGTAGTGACCGCGCGTAATGAAGCAAAGGTTCATGGCAGATTTCATCGCACTTTGTCCAAGCAGCCTACAGGGTACGCCACGACGCCAAATCTCGTCCTGTTAGCATCTCGACAACCATTACATCTTCTATGTAACGGCTGTACAAGTCTGCGGCGACAGCAGGATCGATTTCTGGTTTGGCGCTATATGGCTTTGACAGTTTTCGGCGAAAAAAGAGCCGAATTCGTCGTCGGGTTTCTTCGGGAAAGACGGTCCTGGCGCCATACCGAACATAATTGGGGGGATTTGCAACCAGGGACATGAGGCGGGGACTACGCGATTCAGCTGCCGCGTTGACTTTGAAGTTCGTATCAATAGGGACTGACTGCTCCACGCCCAAGAATGCTAACGTCTGCTGAATCACCTGTTGTGGATTCTCTTCGAGATCGGCGCTAAATAGGATTAGGAATTGATCACGCTGGAACGATTTCAACCAACTTGTGAGTTGGGCACCATAGCAACCATCGCGGAAATAGCCCATCCACGCCAACTCATCGTCGGCCAGGCGATGTTCTTCCAACTCCAAGCCACGTGCAAGTGTTTCCGTCTCAACGGAATTGCGTACCAAATGAAGGTAGTGCGACCACCGCGCTCGACCGGATTTCGCAGCAAGACGACGAATTTTAGCCCCTCTGCATCATCTTGATAGCTGTCTAACAGATTCGGTATGACGATTTCAGGTAGGTGGAGCATGGGCGTGGCGTCACCCCGGACAGACGTCCATTCCATCTTCTCGAAGTACTGATTGATATACCAATCAGTGCCGCGACGGTAGTCTGACTCATTGTCAAAGAAGTGCGGTTCTTTGCGCGATGTAAACGTGATATTGGGATGTTGATTCAGGTACGCATGAAGCGACGTGGTGCCGGATTTAGCAGCGCCAAGCAGGAAGAGGTTGGGCAATCGGTTCTGTGGAGCGCTCATTTTGTCCAAAGCTCCTTCCAAACGTAAGGCGTGAAGATTGTCGTGTTAATGCTCAGGTGGTAGCGAACGCGCCATGTCGTTGCTAGGTTGCGAAAAATTGTCGCCGTGCTCGCGGCGAGCGCAACGCCAGCTAACTGAAGACTTGGTACCAACACAATCATCAGAAAAACATCCAGCACTAGGGCTGCTACCAGAATAACGATCATTTCGTTCTGATACTGGGTCATGTACATCAGGACGCCATTGGGGCCGGAAATTGCGTTAACGAATTGACCGATCAGGAGGATTTGTAGAACCAAAGCCCCTTCCTGCGAAAACGCTTCGCCAAACAGTCTCAGTATCTGCTCCGGAAAGAAAAAGAGGACGATGATGATCGGGATTGTCGTCAACATCGTAATAAAGGTCGTAAAGGAGACCACCTTTTGCAGTTCTTCCTGGCGACCCTGGCGATAAAGTGGCGTAAACATGTGGGCGGTCGATTGATTTGAGATTTGCAGCCCTACATTCACCAATTTTGCAAAACGTGCCGCGACGGCATAAATGCCTGAAGCTGCGGTACCAATAAACGCGCCGACGACAATGACATCCAACTGGCGCATCAGTTGCTCTACGCCGGTGCTGAGCATGATCGCCCCGGAGACCTTCAGCCACGAACGCGTCTCATAAGCCGGAGTTACGCCGCGTGCGGCGGCAGGCATGGCGCGTCTTATCAGCACAAACTGCAATAACACCGTGCTCACGGTCACGATAAATGAAATGAGCATGGCCGACGTTGCCGTGCGCGGCAAATCAAAGAGGATAATGAGCGGCGCCAACAAACCCACGCCGATCGGGAACATCGCATTCTGGGTGAACAGGGCAACCGACAACCAGTTCGCTCCGCGTAAAATGCCGGCTTGGACCTCAAGTAGTCCGAAAAAGGGCATCACGACGAGCGCCATTGAGAACGTTTGAAACATACTCGATTCTATACGGCCGCTACTGTGCAAGGCATTGAGTATCAGGGCAGCAACCGCAGCTTCTCCGATCGTCAAGGCTAACACCAACCAGCGTGATCGGCGCACGAATCCAGTTAACAAATCCCAATTCTGCTGAACCCGGTAATCGGCGACAAAACGGATAGAGGAGAACTCAAAACCCATCTTGCCCACAATCAACAAAGTGGACATTGTCGCCCAAACGAATGTATAGAGCCCAAACTCATTGACGCCTAAAATCCGCGCCAAAATGAGTTGCATGAGCACACCGCCTAGCAAGCTCATGAACTTTACGGCGAGCGAAATCCCCATGTTGTGTGCGATTTCGGCACGTAGGGAACCGCTGTTGAGTTTTGCACGAATGGTCGATAGCTTCAAAGTAGGCGCGCGTTTATTGGATTAGGGCATTGTTGAGCCTAATGTTGCCATGTTGATGAGCGGAGTGAAGAGAGCTCTTGGCTCGATTGGCGAGAGATTTTTCGCTTCGCTCGGCATGACAAAATTTCGTTTCCAGAGCGCCAGGTCTCGTTGACAGTTGGTCGTAGCGTCCCCGGCACGGGCGGCGCAAAGTCGGTGATTTTCGAAATGTCAATAGGGCCTGACGCGACACTACTTGTTTTCAACAGAAACCGTCAATCGTGATAGAAACCGATCCAACGTTGTCTGCAAGCCTTCGTCCAGCGTGACAACCGGTCGCCAGCCCAGCTCGCGCTGTGCCTTCTCGATGGACGAGTAGTTCTTGATGATCTCGCCGGCCCGTTGCCCTTCGTGCACAACCTGCACCGCCCGCTCTGGCAGTGCCGCCTGCACCATGTGCGCCAGGTCGATAATGCTCGTTTCGATGCCGGTGGCAACCTGATAGGTCTCTCCGCCCCGGTCGCTCTCCAACCCGGCGATGATGGCGCGGCCAAGATCCTCCGAATAGATGAAGTCGCGCGTCTGCTCACCGTCACCGTAGATGGTCAACACGCCGCTGCTCATCGCCTCGCGAATAAACTTGGCAACCACGCTGCCCTTGTGCACCGACTTGGGGCCGTAGACGTTGGCAAAGCGCAGCACCACCGTCCCCAGGCCATATGAGCCATAAAACGCGCTGCAATAGCCTTCCCCCGCCAGCTTCGAGGCTCCGTAGGGCGAAAGCGGACGCGCCGGCTTGCTCTCGTCGATCGGCGGCGTGCATTCGCCCACCGGCGCATTGGACGACGCCATGACAAAGCGCGCGACGCCCTGGTCACGGGCGGCCAGCAACATATTGAGCGTGCCGCCCACATTGATCTCCATGTCCTCACGCGGCATCTGCTGCGAGTCAATCACGTTGGTGTGCGCTGCCAAATGCACAATGCCGTCGACGCCGGCTGCCGCCCGCATGGCCGCATCCGGGTCGCGAATGTCGCCCACCATCAGCTCCACTGGCCACTCCGCCAGCGCCTCGGCTGTACCCACGCTCAGGTTGTCCAGCACGCGTACGCCGTAGTTTCGCTCGATCAAGAGCGGTATGAGCGTTGTGCCGATGAAGCCAGCCCCGCCCGTCACCAAAATTGTTTTCATGTTATTTCCACTTGACGCGGGGCATGATCTTGCTGGGATCGATCTGCTCCTTGTACTTGAGCACCTCTTCCAGCATCTGGGCCACGACCTCATCGGTCATGTAGTGGGGCTGCAGGCCCAGTTCGGTCAACCCCGAATGGGCCGGGTTGTAGTAGTGATCCTCAGCCTCCTTGCGCGGGTTGGGAATCGACTTGACCTCAACGTTCAGGTCCATGCTGTTGCCCACCCGCTGCACCCGCTCGGCCAGCTCGTTGACGCTGAAGGTCTCGGTGAACTGGTTGAGAATGCGCAGCTCGCCCTTCTCCGCCGGCTTGCTCATGGCCAGTTCCACACACTGCAGCGTGTCGCGCAGGTTGAGATAGCCCCGGGTCTGCCCGCCCTGCCCGTAAACGGTCAGCGGCACGCCGGCCACTGCCTGCACCAGGAAGCGATTCATGGCCGTGCCAAAGATGTCGTCGTAGTGGAAGTTGGGCAGCAGCCGCTCGTCCAGATCGCTCTCAGCCGTCGAGAGACCGTAGACCGGACCCTGCATGAGGTCGGTGACGCGCAGGCCGAAGGTGCGCACGTAGAACCAGAGCAGATCCGTGTCCAGCACCTTGGTGGTGTGGTAGAGGCTGCCGGCGGCACGCGGGAAGAGGAGGGTATCCTTGCGCCCCTTGTGCTCGATCTCCAGCCAGCCCTCTTCGATATCAATGTTGGGCGTGCCGTACTCGCCCATCGTCCCCAGCTTGATGATGTGGCAGTCGGGCGTATGCTCCAGCACCGCCCAAATCAGATTCATGGTTGCGCCCAGGTTGTTCTGCAGCGTCAGATTGGCCTCGTCATAGCCCATCATCGAGTAGGGGCCCGACGGCTGCTCCGCATAGTGCACCACAGCTTCGGGCTGAAATGCCGAAACAATGCCTTCCAGCGTGCGATAGTCGGTCACGTCACCGATGTCGACCTGCACCGCTTTGCCCGACGCCGCCTCAAAGATGGCCGCCCGGTCGTTGAGATTGGGCATGGGCATCAGCGCTTCGGACTGCGTCTGCTGGGCGATGGTGCGCCGCAGGTAGTTGTCGACGACACGCACCTCGTGCCCCTGCGCGGCAAAGGCCATGGCCGTCGGCCAGCCCAGATAGCCGTCGCCGCCTAGAATGAGTACTCGCATGATCTACCGTTCCTCCAGTAGCTTGTGGTCCAACAGGAAAGCTTCCAGCGTCTCCAGCGACATGGCCGCTTCCAGGGCCGAGTTGTAGGGTTGGTCGATCCCGTCGCTGATCACGTTGGGATAGTCATAGTCAATCTCTTCGTAGAGGGACTTGAACGCGGGCAGCACCGCAAAGTAGGCGGGCAATTCAATCGTGCGCCGCGTCTCCTCATCGTTCATCAGCTCTTCATAGAGCTTCTCGCCCGGCTTGCTGCCGATCACCTGAATCTCGATCTCCTCCGGCGCATAGCCGTAGCGCGGGGCCAGCGTCTTGACCATCACTTTGGCCAGATCCTGGATGCGGGCAATCGGCATCTTGGTCACGAAGACCTCGCCGCCCCGGGCCAGGAAGGTCGACTCCATCACCAGGTGCACGGCTTCCCGCAGCGTCATGATGAAGCGCGTCATCTCCGGGTCGGTCAGCGTCACCGGCCCGCCCTGGCTGATCTGGCGCATGAAGAGCGGGATCACCGACCCGCGTGAGCCCAGCACGTTGCCGAAGCGGGTCGAGGCGAAGATGGGGCCGCCGGCGCGGCGATGGGCATTGGCCGCCGTCATCAGCCGTTCGCCCATGAGCTTCGACGTGCCCATGACGTTGGTCGGATTGACCGCCTTGTCCGACGAGGTAAAGAGCACCCGCTCCACCTGGTTGACGGTGGCGGCGTCGATCAGGTTCTGGACGCCCTCGATGTTGGTCTGCACGGCATCACGCGGCGACTGCTCGCACAGAATGACGTGCTTGAGCGCCGCCGTGTGCAGCACGATGTCGATCCCGCGCATGGCCTGGACGAGCTTGTCCCGGTCGCGCACGTCGCCCAGCTGAAACTGCACCGCGCCATCGTTGCGATACGCTTCGTTGAGAAAGAAGAGCTCGCTCTCGTTGTTGTCCAGCCCCACCACGTGCTCGGGCCCGCATGGACGAATCTGCTCCAGCAGCTCCCGCCCCACCGTCCCGCACACCCCCGTGATTAAGATACGACGTCTCGCCCAGGGACTGTTTGAAGAAGTCATGGTCAACCTAATCGTGTTAATTTTGCATTCAAGAATTGGCAGATACCGATGGCGGTCATGCCTGAATGGTTCATTCCAACGCTACGCGGAGAGATGCCGGCGCCGCCAATCCAACAAACCGATTGGAGATCTCCGCCAATCCATCGACCAGGGTCCATTGCGGTTGCCAGCCTGCAGCGGCCAGTTGCGCACCATCGGCCGTAAATGAATAGTGAGTGCGAATGTCTTGCTCGGTGAAGCGCACCTCTAAGTCCGGTCGCGCAAGTCGCAGGGCATCGACGACATCCAGAATCGACCCGTTTTGGCTGACGACGTTGTAGGGTACGGCTTCGACACCAGCAGACGAAGCGTAGAGCATGTGCAGAATCGCGTTCACGGCATCCTGTACATGCAAGTAGGAACGTTCTTGCTGCCCGTCGCCGTAGATGGTCACCGCGCGCCCAACGCCGGCCAAATAGGCGAGGCGATTGGCAACGGAGTCAAAGCGGATTACGGGGGCAAGTCCATAGAGAACGCCCAACCGGAGGATAAAGACTTCCAGGCCGCGCCGGGCGGCCCCGCGCAGGCTCTCTTCTGCGCGCAATTTGGTCTGGCTATAGTGGCCTTGGGGACGGAGCGTATCCTGCTCCGTACTGAGACCGCCCGGACCGTAGACCGCGGTTGTACTCGTGAAGACAAGGCGACGAACCCCTGCCCGCAGGCACGCCTCGGCCAAATGTGCCGTTCCCCAGTGATTGACCTGCTCGAGCCAGGCCGGGTTGTCAAAGCTCAGCGGCGTACGAACCACTGCGGCCAAATGGATCACCACATCAACATCCTGGAGCGCCAAGTCGAGCGCCACAGGATCCAGGACATCCCCCTCAATGAACTCGTAGCGGACACCCTCCGGCAAATCCATCAAGGCGCTCGGCTGCCCTTGACTGAAATTATCCAGAATACGAACAGTCGAGTCTGATTGGCTGAGCGCCGCCGTCAGGCTGCGAATCAACTGCGAGCCCAGATAGCCGCAACCGCCGGTCACCAACACGTTGCTATGCATGATGTTCCTCATTACCGTCCTCCGCCTCGGGTTGGATCACTTCGGCCGGCACGCCGGGCAAGTCAGCGTGCAGCCCACATTCCGTCTTTTCCTGACCGGACCAGCGTCCGGAACGAGCGTCACCATCGGCTTGCATGGGTTGGGTGCAGGGTGCGCAACCAATGCTCATATAGCCTTGACTGAACAAGGGGTGAACCGGCAGGTCGTGCTGATTGATATAGCGCCAGACATCTCGCTCTGTCCATCGTGCCATCGGGCAAATCTTGTACTGTCCGCTCTTGGTCCGCGAAACGATGGGTGTATCGCGTCGAGCCGCCGTTTGATCGCGGCGGATTCCCGTAATCCAGGCTGCCAGACCGTTCGCGCTTCCTGGAGCGGCAGCACCTTATTCACGTAACAACAGTGATCGGGATTGGTGCGGTAAAGCTGCCCATACTGGACGACAAACTGTTCATGCCCAATCTTTGCAGTCAGTGATCGGACGTCAAGTCCCCATTCGGCCATCAAACGATCCCGATAGGCCAACGTGTCGGGGAAATGAAAGCCGGTATCAAGAAAGAGGATCGGCATGTCCGGCGTTGCGGCCGCAATCATATGCAGCATGGGTAGACTTTGGGTCTGGAAGGAAGATGTGGCCGCAATGCTAGGGCCAAACGCCTGCCGGCTCCAAACCAGAATCTCGGATGGCGACGATTCCTCCAACTGCCGATTGATCGATTCCAGATCCACCGCTGCCCGATTGAACATTACACCGATTTCATCGCTTCCAGCATTCGTCCCGTCACCGGGAGGAAGCCAATTCAACTACCCGAGAAAGTAATCGTAGTACGCGCTCAAATCCTTCTAACAGCCATGCTATCACACACGCCTCAGACCCGGTCCTTGCCGCTAATGGAAGTCAGGCCGAGGATCGAAGAATTGAGAAGAAAAAATGCCGCAGGCGCAGCCAGATCAAAGCGTGCGCCTGCGGCATTGGGGCTCAGTTAGCACATCAGGGCTCACTTACACATGAGCTCAGTTGGCGATTGTGATTGTCGTGAAGTACTCATCATACTGCATGTTCGAATGAACAACGCGCAGGCGCAACTGATGTGTTCCGTTGGGATAATCGTGTGACCTGAACACGGTCATACGGCCAAATGCTGGCTTGTCATCCACATCCAGGAAGGTCGCCTGGCCCGCGTCCTTAAAAAGGAGCAGATCCAACTGCCACTTTCTGAATTCAGGATGGTCGGCAATCCCAAACACCTGCACATTGCGGCTGATGGTAGCGCCTTCTGAGGGCCACGTGATGCCGCTGCCAATCTGCGTAGACGGATTGTCGATCACAACCGGCACGAAGTACTCCTGATAGTTGCCGTCCTGCCGCACAACGCGCAACCGCAGCGAATGCGCGCCGGTCGGATAGACTTGTGTATCCATGGGAAGCAGCGTCCCCCAGGCCGGAGAACCGCGGATGCCAAGATGGGCAACCTGATTTTCATCACCATCTATCAGAAGATCCAGCTGCAGCTTCCGATATTCCGGGTGCTGGGCAACGCCTTCAATCGAAATGACGCCCGTGAGACGCTCGCCCGGCGCCGGGCTCGTAATGCCATTGGGCTGGCCAGAGAGTGCAATGGCTTCAGCATAGCGATCGGCCCGATTCAATGCCGTCCATTCGGCACGCAGATCACGCTCTGCCTGTGCGGCTTGGCGCTCTGCCTGCCGCTGCGCTGCTGCTGCTTCGCGCTGGGCAATAGCGGCCGAATTCCCCCGGGGCTGAGCCGCTGCTGCAGGCCGCGGGTTGATGATGGCATCATAGCGTTGGAGCATTTGACGCTGCAACGTCAACGCGTCGGCGCGCCGCTCTTCATCCTCTGCGTTCGACCACAATTCCGCTGCTCCAGCGAATGCGTCAGCGGCGTCGGCAAACTCCTCCCGGTCGCGGTACAGCTTACCGAGTCGTTCCTGCAGCTCCGCCGCTGCAGCCATATCTCCCTGCGACTCGTAGAGGGCCTGGATGATTGCATAGGCATCGACGGCCGTGTCGAGCGACCCATACTCCTCATACATGGCCGCCTGCGCCAGGAGCGCGTCGATCTGCTGCTCATCTTCTCCAAGCGCCGACCAACGCGCAGCTGCTTGTCCGTATGAATCGGCTGCGTCGTCCATAAATCTCCTGACTGCGGTAGAGCCCACCGAGCTTCGTCAGCACATCAGCAACATCTGCATCACTCCCGGTCTGCTCATATTCGGTCAGAACCTCTGTAAGGGTCTCGATGGCTGCTCGATCTCATCGGCTTGTTGATAAAGCTGCGCCCGCGACAACATGGCGTCGATCTGGCGTTCTGCTTCACCCAGTTCAAGCCAGATCGTCTCTGCCTGCGGCGAATGCGTCTGCAGCATCGGCAAACGCTTCTTGGCTGCGATATAGGAGGCCAAGACGCTCCAACAACCCCGCTGCGCCGGCAGAATCGCCCGATTCCTGCAGCAGCGCGACGGCCGCTGCGTAGGCTTCCGTTGCGGCCTCCAGGTCGTTCGCCTCCTGGTAGGTCTGCGCTTGCGCAGTCAGCGACCGGACCTGCCGGTCAGACTCACCAAGCGAAGACCATAACTCCTCGGCTGCAGCCAGCGCCTCGGTCGCCTCATCATAGGCCTCTTCGCCTCGATACAAGTCAGCGAGATCTTCCAGCACAGTGGCCGCCCCGGCCAAATCCTCCTGATCTTGCAAGAGAGTCAGCGTGGCGGTAAGTATCTCCGTCGCCGCGTCTGTGTCACCGGTTTGCTGATAGACTGCAGCCTGGTCCCCCAGAGCGCTGAGCTCCTGCTCGGTCTCACCGATTGCGGCCCACTGTTCGGCAGCGGCGGCATACGCCGCGATTGCTTCCTCAGACGACGCCTGGTCAGAATAGATGTCGCCAAGCTGATTCTGCACGTCTGCCAACGTGGCGGGGTCGCCCACGTCAGCCAATCGGAGCGCCAGATCGTTGAGCACATCAATTGCTGCGGTCAACTCGCCGGCCTCTTGAAGCATTCTGCCCTGTTGGAGCAGCGCGCCCGTCGCACGTTCAACCTCCTCGACTTCTTCCCAACTGGCGGCGGCTTGGCCATAGGCGACAGCGGCATCGCTGCTTGACTCCTGACTGCGATATAGATTGCCCAACTGACCATAGACAGCCGCAGCGCGCCGTTGATCATCTAAGGAGAGCCACAATGCCAGGGAAGACTGGTTTGCTGCAATCGCCTCGGCGGTGGCCTCTAGCTGTTGAAGGAGTCGAGCCTGCTTCCCATAGGCAATCGCGGCCTTCGCAGGCTCGTCCAGCGTTTCCCAAAGCGCGGCTGCCTGGCCAAAGCTCTCGGCAGCCTCAGCGGGAACTTCCTGATCCCGGTAGAGCGTGCCCAGTGCCTCATAGACGGCGGCAATGCCGGCCGTCTCATCTTGTGATTCAAAGAGCGCCAGCGCCTCATCATAAGCTGCCAACGCCTCGTCAATCTCGCCGGCCGCCGCATAGACTTGCGCCATGCCATCAAGCGAGCCGGCCTGCCGCAATTCGTCGTCCAGCGACTCCCAGATGGCCAGGGCTGCCGCATAGGCTACCAGCGCGTCGTCGTCATTCCCGGCATCGCTATGCAGCTCACCGAGCGCATCCAACGTGGTCGCCGAGCCCGCTCGGTCATCATTTTCTTCTCGAATCGCCAACGCAGCCTCATACGCGGTCACCGCATCCGCGATCTGCTCGTTTGAGGCATAAGCATCGGCAAGGCTTGACAGTACGTTGACGCGTAGCGCGTCATCGTCGTCGGCTGTCAATACAAGCGCCTGTTCCAATGCGGTAATCTGATCCGCTGGTAGTTTCTGCAAGCGATATATGCTGCTCAGCCGCGTGAGACTTGATGCCATCCCCGCTTGGTCATTGGCCGCAAATTGCAGTGAAATGGCGTCAAGCCAGGAAGTGACGGCGTCGGCGTACTCACCTGCACGCTGCCGGGTAACGGCATTCGCGCTGGCTTCAGCAACAGCATCGGTTACGCCCTCGTCTTCGTCGGTAGCCCCCGCCGCTCCAACAACAGGCGAGTCCAGAATGGCCAGCATCTGTTCCAGCAGGGCAATCCCGTGTTGGCTACTGACATCTTCATACAGGGCAAGAATCTCGGCCAACGCAGCGCTTGTCGGATCAGCGTCCAGACTCTCCGCAAAGGCCAGGGTTGGCGCGGCAACCGACACCCCGGGCTCTTCTTCTTCCTGAGCAGAGGCGGCGTCAATTGAACCAAGGGCAGCCAACAAGATCAACATCGCCGCCAACAGGGTACGGAATCGCCCCCGGAGAAAAAGCGGACGAGATCGACCAGATGTCGGCATTGCGCTTCTTTGTCTTGTTATCTTCACAGAAACCTCCACAATACTATAGTTCACTCAGTTGGTTGGCGACCGAAAGCGCGAGCGCAACTCTCAGTCCGCAGCGTCTAGCCGCCGTAAGCCTTCCGCGGCCATGCGGTTGCCGGGATCTATTGTCAAGAGTGCCTGATAGGCGTTCTTTGCTGCTGCGTCATCGTTCAGTGCTTCAGCAATCTCGGCGGTCTGAAGCAAGCGGGCTGGAGTACTGGCCGCGTTCAAGCGTATCAATTCGTCATTTGCGCCTTTAGCGGACGCCCAGTCTTCGCTCAGGACATAAACGCTTGCCAGACGGAAGTACAGATCATCACTGTCGGGAAAGCGCGTTAGGGCATTCTGATAGCGGCTAACGGCTACTGCATGTGCCCCGGCTCTCGTAGCATTGTCGGCGTAGGCAAGCCAATTGCGCAGCGCTTCAGGCTCTCGCTCGACAGCCTCGCGAAACCATTGGTCGGCGTCCTCGTAGCGTTCGTCCTTCCCCAACAGGCGACCCGTTTCGTAGAATGCTTCACTTTCATACGGAGCCGCGGCGCGAGCTGCAGCAAGATGCGGCGCGGCTGCTTCGTAAGTACCGGTTGATTCGTAGGCCAGATTGGCCAGTCCCAAATAGGCGCTCAATTGACGACCAGGTAGCGCCTGTAGCTCCTTGTACGTTATTTCTGCCTCAGCCCAATCGCCTCGCTCTTCATATAGGCGCGCCAGCTGTAATAGCCAAGCGGCTCGCCGTGGATCAGCGGCTCGTGTGTCCAAGACATCGTTTAGGACAGCGATTGCCTCATCGGTTGCCTGTTGGCTGACCAAGAAGCCGGCAAGAGGGCGGGCGCCTCGCTGCGGGTCAATTTGATAGGCAATGCGCAAGCCTTCGTACGCATCATCCAACTTCGCAGCAGCCTCAGCACGCGTAGCCCATGTCTCAACTGAATTGAAGTCGCCGTCAATCTTCCACAAAGCATATGCCTCAGAGAGATTATCCCGCGCGGCCAGCATGTGCCCCAGGCTCCGCCGGCTGAATCGGTCCCCATCCGCAGCCAACAGGGTCAGGCGATTTGCTGCCTCGATAAGTTGCCCTGCTGCACCGGTCTCCTCAGCCAACCAGCGTTCGGCGTTTGGATGGGACACAGGCGGCTGCGGCGCGGCCGGCGCTGTTCCCCAAACGCCTTGTACAAAACGAATGGACCAGTAATTGTTGATGATTGTCGATCGACCCACGAACAGAGTCAGCGCTAGCAGACCAAACGCAAGAAGAGAAATCAGGAGGGGAGTTGAGAGTGGCTGCTTTGTCTTCATTAATGATACAAATTCCAC
>CAWEEJ010000034.1:0-21497 GCA_963807905.1 uncultured Chloroflexia bacterium
GCTTTGTGGGTCGCCGCCTCATTACCTGCCACGTGTGCGTCAGCGCGGCCGCTTATTGCGCGGCCTTTTTTGTTGGGCAGTCGGCTCTGGCGCCTGCGGCGTGCTCGGGCTGGCAGCGGTAAGGCGACAGGAACTGTCTGCTGCACGGGCGCGATTTCACCCTGAATTGTCTTAATCAGCGCCATTTCCAGGGGCAATTGGGGTTGATAGCCGCCCTTGAGTTCGGGCACGGCCTCGCTGAGGCGCTTGATGGCATGGAGCGTTGTGGCCAGGGGCATGGCGTCGGCTTGCTCGGCCATGCGCGTCACGGTTTCGCCCGGCAGGTCGACCAGCAGATCGGTTGCGCCCGTCATTGTACAACCATAACGCCGCGCAGATATTCGATGACTTGCTCGGAAACTCGGGCAGGCTTGCGCCCTGGGTTACCAGCTTCTGCACCAGGCCGAGCGCGGCGGCCACATTGCGTCAGCCACGGCGTCGACCAGTTCCGTTACGGCTTCGCTGCTCACTGCGCCCAACACTTCCTGCACCTGGGCCAGCGTAACGGACTCCACGCCATAGCTCAGCATCTGATCGAGCAGGCTGATGGCGTCACGCATACAGCCCTGCGCGCCCCGGGCAATGGCGGTTAGCGCCTCGTCCTCAGCCGTAAAGCCCTCTTCAGCGGCAATGTGCTGGAGATGTCCGGCGATTTCGGGTACGGGAATGCGGCGAAAGTCGAAGCGCTGGCATCGGCTCTGGATCGTGGCCGGAACCTTGTGAGGCTCGGTCGTGGCCAGGATGAACTTCGCGTGTGGGGCGGCGGTCTTCCAGCGTCTTGAGCAGCGCGTTGAACGCGCCGGGCTGAGCATGTGGACTTCGTCGATGATGTAGATCTTGAACTGGCCCGCGCTCGGGCGAAAGTTGACGTTGTCGCGCAGCTCGCGGATATCGTCGACGCTGTTGTTCGAGCCGCATCGATCTCGATGACGTCGAGCATGCGCGCTTCGTTGATGGCAACGCAGGTGGGGCATCGTTACAGGGGCGTGCGTCTTCCGGCCCGGTGCAATTGAGCGCCTTGGCCAGGATGCGCGCGATGGTCGTCTTGCCCATGCCCCGGGTTCCGGAGAAGAGATAGGCGTGGGCAATGCGATCGTCGCGCAGGGCATTGCGCAGCGTCTGGGTCACATGTTCCTGACCGATTACCTCTTCAAATGTTTGGCTGCGCCATTTGCGATAGAGCGCTTGCGACATGGGCGATTTCACCGGAACGAGGAGAGTCGAATATCAGTTCTAGTGTAGCATTGACCAGGCATCGTCGCAAGTAATTTTGGGCTGGCGTCGGGTGCGCTCGATTTGCCAACTACAGACCGCGGGTCTGTGCTAATCGTGCGAATTTGCGCCGATCAATGCTCAAAAACCTGTGCGGATCTGCTGCACTCTTCGGCAGGCTCAGGACAAGTCAAGTCCCTTCCGTGGTCAATGTCCTCAGGTGCTTGCGACGAACCGCTCGCCCAGAGGATAGGGGCCGTCAAGGCAGTTGGGACATGTCTCGACGATGCGGCCAAGGATTGTACGACGCTCGCCGCAGAAAGGGCAGGCGATTTCGGGCGTTTGCCCACCGGGTGCGGTCATGGCCTGCGGGGTGAGCGTCGCTCCGCCTTCGTCCATCGGCAGTCCCATGCCTTTGTCGAGCAATAGCTGGTTAACGTTGATGATAACGCCGCTTTCGTCTTCTACCAGCACTTCGCCCAGCAGCCGTCCAAACTTGCCGGTCCGATCGACCCCTCGCTTGTCAAGGATCGTGCGCAACAGCACCGTTTTTCCCAGGATGAGCTCGCGTACAAAGTCGCGTACGGCCTTCCCCTCAACTTTGGAGTCGCCGCGTACTTCGGGCGTGTTGACCTTCCACAAGCGGATCGATTGCCGGTTGCGTGAAAGCCCCATGCCCAGGTCGACGTCGACGGTAATCGTATCGCCGTCATAGACGGCTGTCACGATCGCTGCATAGTGGTAGAGCCTGGATTTTTGCTTGAAGTCGCCCAACTGCATGAATGGGTCCCCCGGGATAGATGATCGAAAGCGGGCGTGCCGGCCGGAGGCGCCAGTTGATTCCCGAAAAAAAGGTGCGATCGGGGGATGGCGTGCGTGGATCAAAATTGGTTCAGAGCAGTCTGCGTGACGGCGGACATGCTGGCGAAATCTAGCGGAGGTGAGCGAAGGGCCGCCAGCAGTGATTGCATACTCCATCCTAGACGTTTCAGGAGGCGATGTCAACGTGTTGTCCTAAGCGGTTTGTCTCCCGCAGACCCGCGCCTTCATGTCAGAGATCACTTATCTATGCTATGATTGTGGGGATCTGATGCCGTTGTCCGCCCCATGATTGTAGCTAATCTCAGCAAAGAAAATATGATGACAGAAAGGACTGAAACGCGTGGCCAAATCGAAAAAAAATCAGAATCAGTCGACGGTGAGCTGAACGCTGACACAGTCGATATTCCCGGGTTCATCAAACCATTTCGGGTGAAGCCGGGCAGCAAAAAGGTGAAGCTGGCCGACTTTGATGCCGGATATAAGGGCGAAGGGTTGAAGAAGAAAAAAGCCGTCCCCATCCTGGAGCAGGGGATTGACTTGCTCTTCTCTTATCAGGATCGGCTCTATGCTGAAAACACTGACGCGCTGTTGGTTATCCTGCAGGCGCGGATGCCGCGGGGAAGGATAGCTCCATCAAGCACGTCATGCGCGGCTTGAATCCCCAGGGTGTCCAGGTCTATAGCTTTAAGGCGCCCAGCGATGAGGAGTTGGACCATGACTATCTGTGGCGCAGCAATCGCTCGTTGCCCCGACGCGGAATATTGGCATTTTCAACCGGTCTTACTACGAGGAAGTGTTGGTCGTACGCGTTCACCCGGCAATCCTCGAGGGGCAGCATCTGCCGCCCGAGCTCAAGGATGACGGCATCTGGGACCGACGCTATGAGGAGATCAACAACTACGAGGAGTACCTAACCAACCAGGGTATCCACGTCGTCAAAATCTTTCTCAACGTTTCAAAAGAAGAGCAGCGCCAGCGTTTTCTCGAACGCATCGACCGGCCGGAGAAGAACTGGAAATTCTCTGATGCAGATGCGCGCGAGCGGACCGATTGGGACGATTATACCAAGGCATACGAGCAGATGTTCCAGAATACCAGCACCAAGCACGCGCCGTGGTACGTCGTCCCGGCCGACCACAAGTGGTTTACGCGCCTGGTCGTGGCTGGAATCGTCGCCAATAAGCTCATGGAGATCGATCCACAGTATCCTACTGTAAGCGAAGAGCACCTGGCCAATCTGGCCGAGGCGCGCGAAGTGTTGATGAACGAGGAGTGAGAGAGTGACAATTGACAATGGTCAATCGACAATTGTCAATTGTCTTCACTGTACTCGTCTTTCGCCGCGTCTGCTTTCGCTGCCGCAGCGGCAAAGGCCGGAGCCATTTCTTGTTTGGCAGAGCCGGAGCTGATTACGTCGTTGATCCAGCGATTGTCTTCGTCCGTTGCCAGCACCAGTTCCTTCAGCGCAATCGTCAAGGGTACGCCGACGATCAAGCCGGGCGGCCCCAGAATTGCCGCCCAGATGACGAGGGACATAATCGACCAGAGCGGCGACAGATCCAGCCCGCCGCGCATGAACGCCGGTTTCAGAATCTGGTTGATGATTGTGCTGATGACCATATAGAAGAGCACGATCACAATCGCCGGGCCCGGCCCCAGTTCCAGCAGCGCCAGCAGCGCAGGCGGCAACAGTGCCAGCCAGAACCCGACCATAGGCACAAAATTCATGATGAAGTAGAGGACGCCCCACATCGCTGCAAAATCCAGACCAAGCAGAAAAAGAACGAGGGCGACCACCACGCCGCCAACCAGCCCCAGGAGCGAGGTAATGCCGACATATTGGCGGATGTTGTCGGCAAAGCGATAGACCGTAAGGAACTGAGGGTTGCCCAGCGCCATCTGCCGCTCCACCTTATCGGGAAAAGAGAGCGCCTCGATCGACATAAAGACAATGATGAGGAGCGTCAGGAAAAAGAGCGACGCACTCTGCAGAACCATGTCGACGATCTGACGGCTGAAACGCATAATCTGCCCGGGATCGATCAAGGCGAGCAGCTCGTCAAGACTGACGCCAAACCGGTCGAAAAATTGATCCAGCCAAAGAGAAAGCCCATCGATTTGTGCGATCAACTGGGGTAAAATCTGACCGACGCGTACGGCGCTCAACGCAATGACGACAGCCAGCAGCGCCGTCATCGACAAGGTGATCAGGAGGCCGATGACCAGAGCCAATCCATTGGGCACGCTGTGTCTGCGCAGCCAAAACATGATCGGGCTGACGGTCATGACAATCACCAAAGCCAGGAAAAACGCGTTGAAATAGTAGGCGTAGGCTTTGATAAACGTAACGGTAAGCCCAATGCTGGCGAAGCCGATAAAGAAGCGAAGAGATCTGGAAAAGTAGGTGTTCATGGATCCACGACTTTCGCCTGCAAGAGGAAGACCGCCCTTCCCGAAAGCCGTCAGCTTTCGGGAAGGGCGAGTTTGAATTAGCGAAGGTGGGGGAAGGCACTGTAGCCGGCATAGGACGCATCGTCGCCAAGATCGTCTTCGATGCGCAACAGCTGGTTGTACTTGGCAATGCGGTCGCTGCGGGCCGGTGCGCCGGTCTTGATCTGGCCGGTGTTGAACGCAACCACCAGGTCGGCGATGGTGGCGTCTTCGCTTTCGCCCGAGCGATGGCTGACCACGGCTGACCAGCCGGCGCGGTGACTCATGTCGATGGCCGCGATGCTCTCGGTCAGGCTGCCGATTTGGTTGACCTTGCAGAGCAGCGAGTTGCAGGCCTTTTCTTTGATGGCTCGCTCGATGCGCTTGACATTGGTCACCAGCAGGTCATCACCCACAAGCTGGACCTTGTCGCCCACCTTGCTGTAGAGCAACTCCCAACCGTCCCAATCGTCCTCATCCAGGCCATCTTCGATGCTGATGATGGGGAAGCGATTGACCCAATCCGCCCACAGGTCGGTCATCTCTTCGCTGGTCAATTCCTTGCCTTCGATTTCCAGCTTGTAGAGTCCGCTATCCGCGTCGTAGAGCTCACTCGTGGCCGGATCCAGGGCGATGAAAACCTGCTCGCCTGGCGTATAACCGGCCCGCTCGATGCCCTGCAGAATGACTTCAATGGCCTTGGCGTTGCCGCCGAGGCTGGGGGCAAACCCGCCCTCATCACCCACGTTGGTGCTGTATCCGGCGTCATGCAGCACGTTTTTGAGGCTGTGATAGATTTCAGCGCCCCAGCGCAGGCCCTCGGCGAAGGAGCTGGCGCCCACGGGCATGACCATGAACTCCTGGAAGTCGGTGCTGCCCACCGCGTGCTTGCCGCCGTTGAGGATATTCATCATGGGCACGGGCAGGGTGTGGGCGTTGACGCCACCCAGATAGCGATAGAGGGGCAGGCCCACAGAGTTGGCCGCGGCCTTGGCGACGGCCAGGCTCACGCCCAAAATGGCGTTTGCGCCCAGGTTGCCCTTATTCTCTGTGCCATCCAGCTCGATCATATAGTTGTCGATGGCCCTCTGATCCAACGCGTCCATGCCCAGAAGCTCGTCCGCCAGCACCGTATTCACGTTGCCCACGGCCTTCAGCACACCCTTGCCGCCGTAACGCCCCTTGTCGCCGTCGCGCAGTTCCACCGCTTCGTGGACGCCCGTGCTGGCGCCGCTGGGGACGATGGCGCTGCCTGCATCGCCAGTATCCAACAGCACTTCGACTTCTACGGTCGGGTTGCCGCGACTGTCTAGTACCTCACGGCCATTGATATAGACAATTTCACTCATTTTTCCTCCACTGTTTATTTTTCAGACAAAGATATAAATTGAGACAACGATATAAATACCGCCTGGTTGAACGCTGATTGGCGGGATGACGCCAGACTTCCGGCTGGAAAATCAGCGGAAATCGGCCCAATCCGGGTCATCCGCGTTCGATCAGACGGCTTGTTCTGCAACTTTCCCATCGCACCCACGTAGTGTTGGCTGATGATCAGAACCATTATAGTCGATTTTTGGGATGGCGTTAAGCTGAAGCCGAGGTGGAAAGATGACGCAAGCTGAGCGATTGGTGGAGGTGGAGGGGCAAACCACGGGCACCATGATCGAGATGGAAATCGATGCCGGTGCAACGAATGCCCTCGTTGCCGCGACACAGCCGGCATCCGCCGGTCAGGCCGCGTCTGGTGCCAATAAGGAGCAACCGGTCAAGACGCCGCGCGCCGATGGCATCACGCTCCTGGCAATCTATAACTTCATTCTGGGTGGGCTCTTCCTGCTGGGGATGTTTGGGGTTTCCTTACCGGCCGTGATCACCGCGTTGGTCGGTATCTTTGAGGATCCGGGCGCGTTTATTGCCACCTTTATTCTGGGTATCATCGCCATGGTGATGATGGTCTTCGTCGTCTTCTTTCTTGCCATCGGCTACGGCCTTTGGCACTGCAAGCAGTGGGCGCGTATCGCAAGCATGGTCGTCGCGGTTCTGAGCCTCTTTGGCTTCCCCATCGGCACCTTCATCGGCGGCTTTACCATCTGGTATCTGATCCAGCCGGAAGTCGTCGCCCAATTTGAAGGATAGAACGAGAAACAGAGAATAAATTAGAACGCGGGGCGGGCTGATTCCAGCGGATCATCGCAGATCGTATGCGATTGATCCGCGGGAATCAGCCCGCCCCGCGTTCCATCGTGTTGCGCCAGCGAGACCGCTATGGCTGGCGCTCTTCTTGTTCCGCCGCCGCCACCTGCTCGGGCTGCTCTTCGCTCTGCTCCGGCTCGCGAATGGGGCGGCCTTCCGGGTCGGTCGGCATGACGTCCTGGACCCAGCGCATGGCCCGCTTCCACATGCTGCGGGCTGCCGCCATCTGATAGGTGGCCTGTCGCCGCGAGCGCTTCCACCACCCTGCTTCATTCAACTCATCAACCGGTACGCCCCACTGTACCGCACAGGCCGCCCAAGTCAGACCGGCGCCAAAGCCGACAAAAACGATATTGTCATTGGGCCGCACCCGCCCCGCCTCGATTGCTTCACAAAGGGCGAGGGGAATGCTGGCCGTGCTCGTGTTGCCATACTTCTGTACGTTGATGACGACCTTTTCCTCGGGGATCTTCAGCTGCTTGAGCACGCTATTTTGGATGATGCGCATGTTGGCCTGATGGGGAATGATCAAGTCGACTTCGTCGAGCGTCAGGCCGGCCTTTTCAATGACGTCGCGCGTGGCGCTGGCCATGACGCGTGTGGCGAAACGAAAGACCGCCTTGCCGTCCATGCGCGCATAGTGGCTGCCGTTGCTGACGGTTTCCAGGCTGGTGGGCATGGCGCTGCCGCCGCCGGGGATGATGAGCACATCGCCGCCCGAGCCGTCGCTGCCCAACTCAGTAGCCAGGATGCCGCCGGGTACGTCGCTGGCCGCTACCAGGACGGCCCCTGCGCCGTCGCCAAAGAGCACGCAGGTGTTGCGATCGGTCCAGTCGACCAGGCGGCTGAGCGTCTCCGAACCGATTACGAGGACGTACTCGGCATCACCGGCCAGAATGTGGCCGCGTGCCATGCTCAACGCGTAGACGAAGCCAGAACAAGCCGCACTGAGATCAAATGCGCCCGCGTTCTTGGCGCCCAGCGCGTTCTGCACAATGCAGGCGGTCGCCGGGAAGATGTACTCGGGCGAGCTGGTCGAGCAGATGATCAGATCCACCTTGCTCGGGTGTACATCGGCCACGGCCAGCGCGCGGCGTGCGGCCTCGGTGGCCAGGGTCGCCGTCGTCTCCTTGGGGTCGGCAGCAACGTGCCGCTCTTCGATGCCCGTGCGCGAACGTATCCACTCGTCCGTGGTGTCGACGATCTGCTCGAGGTCGTGATTCGTGATCACCTTGTCCGGCGTCACACAGCCCCAGCCCACGATCTGGGCATAGCGGCGATTGAAGCCAAAGAGATCTTGAGGCGAAAAGCCATTGGCGCCCGAGCCGTTGGAAGCAAAGTCGTTTGAGTTAGCCATGAAAGTCGTATAGGTCTCCTAAGCGCCGTTTTCCTGATAGCGGCGCAGCATAATGCAGCTATTGTGACCGCCAAAGCCGAAGCTATTGCTCATGGTCACGTTGACGACGGCCTGCCTGGCCTGGAGGGGCGTATAGTCCAGACCGCAGTCCGGGTCGGGATGATGCAGGTTGATCGTCGGTGGGATAATGCCATGCTCGATCACCTTGGCGCAAATGATGGTTTCCAGCGCACCGGCGCCGCCGAGCATGTGCCCCAACATGCTCTTGGTACTGCTGATCTTCACATTGTAGGCGTGTTCGCCCAAAACGCGTGTGATGCCCAGCGTTTCAGCTCGGTCATTCAGTGGCGTTCCTGTGCCATGGGCATTGATGTAATCGACATCGTCAGGCGCTACGCCATAGGCAGCTGCCTTGCGCAGCGCCATGGACATCGCTTCAAAGGCGCCCCGTCCCTCTTCCTGGGGCGCAACCATATGGTAGCCGTCGGCCGTGTTCCCATAGCCGACTACCTCGGCATAGATGCGGGCATTGCGCGCCTGGGCATGAGCCAACGTCTCCATGACGACGACGCCTGCTCCCTCTGCCAGCACGAAGCCGTCTCGCTCGGCGTCGAAGGGACGGCAGGCCCCAGCCGGATCGCCGGCATGGCGACTCAGCGCGCCCATGACTTCAAAGCCCCCTACGATCACCGGCAACAAGGCGGCTTCGGTCCCGCCTGTAATGGCCACGTCCGCGTCGCCCCGGCGCAGCAATTCGAACGCCTCGCCACAGGCAGCCGTGCCGGTGGCGCAGGCATTCACGACCGAAATGTTGGGGCCAAAGAAGCCATGCTGGATCGCAATGTGGCTCGCCGGGCTGTCCACCAGCATGCTGGGGATCATGAAGGGGCTGATGCGCCGGACGCCCCGCGTTTGCATCGCATCATAATTTGCCAGGAAAGTCTTGAGCCCGCCCACCGCGCTGGCAATGCTGACCGAAACGTGTGTCGGATCTTCGTCATCCGGGTTGAGCGTCGCATCGGCAATCGCTTCTTGGGCTGCGACCACGGCATACTGGACGCACTCATCCAGCCGCCGTGCACTCTTGCGATCCATGTACCCGGTTGGGTCGAAGTCCTTGACCTCGCCGGCAAATTTCACCTCGAGTTCACTCGTGTCGTAACGAACGGAGTCGGCGATCCCGGAGCGACCGGCGATCAGCCCCGACCACGTGTCGAAAACATTGTGCCCGAGCGGCGAAACCGTGCCCATGCCGGTGATGACAATGCGCGGCGGTACGGACGCGTCCTGTCCTCTCTCTGCCGCAGCTTTCTTTGTATACGGCATAGATTCTGTCCATTCCTCGATTCTATCTCGCCAATAGCGTACCAGCTCTCGGGGAACATTACTCTAAGCATAACACAACGTTTTGGGGAAAGTTGCGGTGGGGTGGCTCCTATTTGACCCTGCGCCGCGGCTCTGCGATGGTGCGTCCGGACAACCGAGGCCGGCCCTGCAAAGACAAGGGGCAAAATCCGGATGACCTGCTGGACAAATCGTTCTTCTCTTGCCTGTCCATGCATTGTTCATGCGCCGCGACGCTCCCGCGACGGCACTTCATTATCCTGATTGCAACAGAGCAAGTGAACCGGCAACTGCTTAACGCACCTTCAGGGGGAGAGAGATCGTGTCACACGCCACCATCACCACCACCACATTTTCGGATACCGTCGCTCGCTTGTTTGCCCGCATTGCCAACAGCAGGCAAGAGACCAGCAGCGGTCAGCTGCACAACGCACTGCGCTGCGCCTACAAGGCCTTCGCCGCCGAAAATGTGATCCTGGTCAAGGGCCTCTTTGACAAGCGTTTCCTAGCCGAACACGGTGAAGCCATCGTTGCAGCATACATGAACGGCAGGCTCAGCCGCCACCAGGCCGCCGTGGACCTGGCCCACGCCTGGGAAGCGAACGTTTTGCCCGCCAACGTGACGATGCGCAAGGTCTATGTGGCCGACGCCGCCATGACGGCCGACCGCTTCCTCTCCTATTTGCCGGTGTAGACGTCAGAATCGCTAATTGCATAGGTTGTCTGTGCGCCAGGTCTGGCGCGTGATTTACCGCCAGACCTGGCGCACTGTTTATGCGCCGATACTTTGCAAACTTTTTGGGAACGGACGCCCGTGGAATTGCCTATGATCAGATCGTGGTAGTCATCCGGTTCTGCGCAAAAAGTGGCGAATCATTACGCGGCCCACGACATTGCGGTGTATGATGCGATGGTATGCCCTTGGCAAGGCGCTTTATGCATTCGATTACCCACAAGGAGTTGGTCATGACACCATCAAACGACGTGCGTAGGGCCATTGACGTTGGGATTCTGGTCGTCGATTTGTCGCGGTCGCTTGCCTTCTATCGAGATCTGCTCGGTCTTCCTGTCGTCGGCGAGACCGTCACCTCGCTGATCGGGCCGGGGCGGATGGTGCAGTTGCGCTATGGCGAGGCCTTGATCAAGCTCGTACAGATAGAGGCGAGCACAACCGTGTCCAGCCCCGAAGCACTCACCCACGCGCTGGGTTTTCGGTACTTGACGATACCCGTTGCGGATATTGAAGCCATGATGCAGAAGGTGGAAGCTGCCGGCGTTGCCGTATCGATCCCCTTGACCCAACTTGGCAACGGCACGCTCATCGCCATGGTTGCGGACCGGACGGTAATACCGTGGAGTTTGTCCAAGAGCCGCATGGCTAGCACGAGGGTTTCTTGAAACTGGCGTAGCGATGGCTCGATGGTCCGACGATTCAAGTGGGTTATGCTCGCCGTTGAGCGGATTGGATCTCGGCCTCTGCAGTATCCGTGAGCGTGGGTGGCCCTGCGCATTGCTCCACTCGCTGAGAACTCACGTGTGCTTCACTGGCGAGAGATGGAAGGCTTTGAGTGGCTTACTGATCAATGCGCAAACGACTTCTTGCGACGAAGGAGGAATCTTTCATGGCCGATCTACCTGCGTCAATTGCTGCGTTCTTGAGTGGACAGCGTTTTGCCGTGGCGGGCGTCTCGCGCAGTTCAGACCAACCCGCAAACTCAATCTACAACCGACTAAAGAATTCCGGCTACGACGTCTTTCCCGTCAACCCCAACGCCGGTGAAGTGGAGGGGGTTGCTTGCTATCCCGATATTGCATCCGTTCCCCAGCCGCTTGACGGCGTCGTCATCGTTACCCATCCTCAGCACTCGCTTGACGTGGTACGCCAATGCAGCGAAAGTGGGGTGCAGCGGGTCTGGTTCCATCGTTCCATTGGCGACGGCAGCGTCTCGGACGAGGCGGTTCAGGAATGTGAATCGCGTGGCATTGACTGCATCGTCGGCGGATGTCCCATGATGTTCTGTGAACCGGTCGACTTCGGTCACAAGTGTATGCGCTGGTGGTATCAGCGCACGGGCAAAGTCCCGCGTTAGATCTGAAGATACAGCGAGACGACCCCAATCGGTCAATTTTTTCCCGTTCGGGAGGTGAACGTTCGCGCCGTGCGCCATGGCCCGCGGCTATTCATTCGGAATAACAGGCAACAATAGATGAGATGGGTTCCCGTGAGAATGGAAGACTGTCTGTTGCGCCGGGCGCAGCACAGCGTCCATGCCAATTGGGTTACCTGTATTGAGATTGCGATCAAAGCGCGGGAAATTGGATGATGAGACTTCGAGACGGACGCGGTGTCCTTTACGAAAGACGTTGCCGGTCACGCCCACTTCGATCTCATAGCGATAGACCTGACCCGGTTCCAAATGTGTGGGGTTGCTAAAGCCGTCGCGGTAACGCGCTCGCATGATGCCGTCACAGAGGAGCATCGCGTACCCGGTCGGTGACACATCGACCAGCTTCGCCGTCCAGTCAGTGTCTAGGCCGTCGGTGGCGGCGAAGAGCACGAGCTTGATCGGGCCAGTGACTTCAAGCTCTTCCTCCAACGGCGCGCTGGTGTAACAAAGCACATCGGCACGCATCTCGATCGGACGCTGGTCATCGGGGCCGCCGGGATAGTACTCGGGATTCTCAAAGCTGCCGCCGCCGCCGGTCTGGACCGGAAATTCGGGGTCGTAGACGAAGTGGTCGGCCAGCTATTCCGTCGGCGGCGCGGTGGACAAGGCGCCGTCGCCGCGTACGGTGTGGGCGTTGCCGTCGCTGTGTAGATACCACGGCTGCCACCTCGTGTGCGCCAGCGGCCATTCATGTTCATCGCGCCACTGATTGACGCCCATAATGAAAAGACGCAGCGGCGGATCGTCCAGAACGCCGTTGTCAACGCCCTTGAGCCAGTAATCAAACCAGCGCAGCTCGACGCCGGCTGGATCGATCGCCGAATGAAGTCCGAAATCTACATCGCCGGTCTGAGAGCCTACGGTTGAACCGTGAAGCCAGGGCCCCACCATGAGCTTACTCTGGCGAGCCGCCTGAGAGCCGCCGCGGTGACGCATGCCGTTGAAGTGGACGAAAACGTGCTGGCCGCGTGGATATCGCACCAGCTGTTCATGATGAAGGCCGGCGCAGTGATATTCTGCCAGCTACCGTCGACGTTGAGGCTTGTCCAGTACTGGTCTGTCCAGCGGACGCTGAATCCAGTCCTTCCAGTAGGGCAGATTCCAGCCACCTGCTCCGCCCAATCGATGAAGCGGCAGGTGTCGGAAGCCCTCGGTCCAACTGCTGTACACCGGCGTCTCCAGCGTACGTCCCGTGATGATGCCGTACTGGGCGACCATCATCGACCAGGTGAGTTGAAACGCGCCGCCAGGGGCCAGCATATCGGCAACATGGTCACAGGCGGCGATGCGCGAGCCCATACAGGTCAGGTATTCGCTGCCCAGCGTCGAGGTGTACCATTGAACCATCCCCATGTGGGAGCCGCCCGCCATGCCCACCTTGCCGTTGCTCCATGGCTGCCTGCCAATCCATGCCAATGGGTCTATACCCTGCCCTGCACCACAGTGAAATGGTTTGTCGACGCCATCTGTTCCATACCGCTCTGGAAAATTTGCTGCATCAGGCGCGATGCAGGCCTGGTTGGCTATACTTTTTTGCCTTGCGACGCTCCCCGGCTCGATCAAACGCTGTGCGCATGAGCACCGTGGGGAACGGGGCCATCCGCACGCGGGAGGTAGAGATCTGCAGCCAGCTCGACACCATCGCGGATGGGCGTCTTGACGTTGAGCTGGTATTCGACATTGTGCTGCAGGGTCATCATTTCCTCCATAGATAGTGCTGACTGTTTTGCAATGAATCGTTCCTGGGAAGCATGCCTGAAGCGTACTGCGGACGGCAGGCGCCCGTCAAGCGCATCTTTCTGGCTTTCTTTTGTGCTCCCGCACGACAGCCGCCACCTCCGTTCTGCCCGGCATCAAGCGTGGGACGATCCAACACCAAGAAACTGTTTGGCATCGAACATCTCTTTGTTCCTTGACGTTCGTTCTCGATTACATGACGTTTACTGCCGCGAAGCAACAACCGGTTGTGTTTGCAGTGATCATGGCGTTAGACGGGCATGTTACTATTCCAGGTGCCGCGGTGCTTGCGCCACTGGCCATCCTCTTCTTTCCAAGCAGTAATGTATTTGACCTGATCCACCACTTGGCCACCCGCCTTCATCACCGCTTGGCCGACCTCCCATGCCGTGTCGCCAAGCACTTCCAAATCCATGGTTTCCAGGTTGATCTCTTCGAATGCCCATTTCGATTACCTGCTGCCAGTAGGCCTGAATTCTCCGGTTTGCCCGTTATCAACGGGCTGTTGGGCGGCAGGATGTGTGCGGTGGGTTTGGGTATAGTTGCTCGTTATGGCTGTGGCATTGCCCTGGCGCATCGCGTTCTCAAAGGCGAGATTTGAGCTTTCGATCTTCGCAGTGGTCGTGATTGTTATGGTTGCCATTTCTGATCTCCTTTGTGTCGGATGGAGCCGGGTTTCGGTCCGATCGGATGCACCCGGCCCCAATCGCCAGCTTTGTCTGTAACTCATTTTGAGGATACACTGCATTTTTGGTAGGCGGTGCAGCAACCTTTGCCGCCCACTGCAAAAAATCTTTGCACATGACCTACTACCCTGAATTTTCTCGCCTGCTCAACCAAGCACTACACGACCAGGATCGATCTGCATCGTGGCTGGCCCAACGATTGCACGTCAGTCCAAGCACGGTGACGCGCTGGTTGAATCACGGCACGCGCCCGGCAACCCGGAACTGGTGGTGCGCATCGCCGGGATATTCGGCGCTACCGCGGAGCGTGAGACGCTGCTGCGAGCCGCCGATTATGGTTATCGAGCCGAGCCGGCGCCTACACCGGACGTTTCAAATCGCCTGGGCGAAGCTGACGGTTCTTCGCAACGCCATGGCTTGCTGCCTGCGCTACCGCGACCGGCGACACCACTGGTCGGCAGAGCGGAGGAGATCGATCGGCTCTCTGCCTGGATGACAGACCCGGCCAAGCAATTGGTGACGATTCTTGGTCCGGGAGGTATGGGCAAGACCCGATTGGCGCTGGCCATCGCTCAAGAGCAGAAATCAGCCAGCTGCTTCCCGGATGGTGTTGCGTTTGCAGACCTGGCGCCGTTGGGCGATCCCGAGCAGATTCCTGCCGCCGTCGCGCACGCAGTTGGGTTTCCTCTAGGTAGCGGTGTCGAAACGACACGCACACCGGCTCAGCAGCTTCTCGACTTCCTGTGCAGCTGTCGCCTTCTACTGGTGATGGACAATGTTGAGCATCTCTTGGATGGCGTAGACTTTATTGCTGCGCTTGTTCACGACGCCCCGCAAGTCAAGCTGCTGGTCACGTCACGCATTCCACTTCGGCTGCCGGCAGAACAGCTTTTTCCACTGCAGGGTCTTGGCTATGGAACGATGCCGGATGGGACGGCGGCCGATGATATGACCGCTGTTGCGCTATTCCAGCAGGCTGCTCAACGCGTGCGTCCTGACTATGACTGCGGTGGGGGTGAATTGACCGCTGTTGTGAAGATCTGCCGCTTGGTCGAGGGGATGCCATTGGCAATCGAGTTGGCCGCATCATGGATCGCAACCATGCCGACCGGCGAAATTCTGGCGGCGATCCGCAAGAGCCTGCGCTTCCTGGAAACCGACCTGCGCAATGTGCCAGCGTGCCACCGGAGCATGGAAGCAGTCTTTGACGCAACCTGGACCCAATTGGATGAACAGACGCAGCAGATGTTTGCTTTGTGTTCTGTCTTTCGGGGTGGTTTTACACGAGAGGCGTTGATGGTGGTAACAGGTGCAGATTTACGTGATCTGCGTGTGTTGACCAGTGCTTCGCTGATGACCTACGATCATGCGCTCAACCGTTACGCCATCCATGAACTGCTGCGCCAGTACGGCGCGTTGCGCCTGGCCGAATCGCCCGTGTTGGAGCAGGCTGCCATCACTGCCCATAGCGCGTTCTATCTCGACCTGCTGGAAAATCGCCAGGATGCCCTCAAGCTCAGGGGCATGCAGAGTGATTTGGTGCAGTTAGACGCCGAGGCGGAAAATCTACGTCGCGCTTGGCGTTGGGCCGTAGAGCAAAAGAATCTTGCCGCGATGGCCGCCGTAATGGATGGGTTAGGGCTCTACTTCCAGTGGCGTGGCCTGGCAGAGGAGGGTGTCGCCGCGTTTGCTGCAGCCAGTAGGGAAATGGCGCAGGCAGAACGGATCGCCGATCTGGCCAGGAGCCTGGCTTGGCAGACGCGCTTTGCGCAGATGTTGGGCCAAACGAGCTCGGTCAGCCAACTGATCGAACAGAGTCGCGCCATCTTGGAGATGCCGCACCTGTCTGGCGTTGAATGGCGCTCAGCCCGGGCACTGGTTCTGATGCAATTAGGCGCTGCAGCCGCAGGCCAAGATCCACTGGCTGCGCAGAAGCTATACGCAGAGAGTCTAGCACTATTCCGTGAGTTGGGTGAGCATTGGTTTGCTGCCGAGGTCGAGATGGGCTTGGCACATGTCTGTCTGACCCAAGGTGACTTCGCCGGTCAGCGTACCCACGTGGAAGCAGCGCTGGGTATATATCGTGCGTTGGGTCACGTACGGGGAACGGCTTCCGCTCTTTCCTTATTGGCCGACATCGATTCCTACCGCGGCCGGCTCATCAGCGGACTGAATCTTGGTCTGGAAAGTCTGGCTGCTTTTCGCACGCTGGAGGATCCGATCGGGACCGCTACCTGCCTCTCCCGGCTTGGTTACACGTACATGAACCTGGGCGATGTTGTCAATGCACGTCAGGTGATCAACGAGAGCGTCGCCATTTTTGTCGGCATTGGCGCCCGGCGCGATGAAGCAATTGCGTACGTCTTTCTCTGTGCCGCTGAATTGATGACGGGAGCTTACCAGCAGGCCCATGTTCAGTCCCAGCGTGCGCTCGACCTGGCCACGACGCTAGACGATCAGCTGGTCTTGGGCGTTGCCTTGGGGTTTGAGGGATGGGCGGCTCTCAGTTTGGGTGATCTGGCGCGCGCGTTGGAGACACTGCGTCGGGCTGTTGCCATGACTGAGTTGACGGGCGCAACCATGGATGGCGCCCGTGCCCACGCGATCCTGGCCCGCGCCCAGCGCGAGAACGGGCAGGATCGGCAAGCCCGCGCCCACTGTTCCCAGGCGCTGCGCCTCTGCGCCGAGGTACGGGATCCCTGGAGCCTCGCCACTGCGTTGAGCTCGGCGCTGCTTCTACTCGCCGATGGCGACGATCCGGTGCGCGCCTGGGAACTGTACGGCATGCTCAAGCATGATTCACTCTGCGCAGCGAGCCGCTGGTTTGAAGACGCGGTGAGTCCACCCCTCGCCGCCGCGGCGGTGCCGGCAGAGGTCGTTGAGGCGGCACTGGCGCGCAGCGCCGCCTTTGATCCGAGCGAGACGGTGGCGAGACTTGTTGCCGAAGTGCAGGCGCTCGGTTGGAGCGATTGAGCGCCTGGCGATAATCTTGGGAATTGCCACGCTCCTAAACCGGCAGGTAGGCCAGAAAGCTGTCGGCGGCCATGACGGCATCGGCTCGATGCTGCTTGCTCACCTTGACGCTGGGCGACACCAGGTGCGTCTCCCACGCCAGGGCCAGGTCGATCGTGGCCTGATGGCGGGTGAGGAGCCCGTCCAGGTAGTCGGCGATGATGGGCTCGCCGTGCTGGGTCAGGAAGTGCCGGTCAAAGAGGCTCTCCACCCAAATTTTATTTTCGGCGGCGAAGGCTTTGTAAGCGCTGTGCATCACCGTACTCGGGGACTCATTGCGAGTTGCGTTTTCGCTTTGCGTGACGATGGCGACGAGGCGGGCGACGGACTCTGCAAGGGTGGTCGTGACGGTCGTGGCGTTTAGCATGGGTTGGCTCCTTGTGCGCTGATGCGGGGTGCTTGGCGTCTCAGTTGCTGCGTTGATGGCAGTGTACCGAGCCGTCGTCGCGAACTCGTCGCGGTGCGTAGCGCGTGTGCTGGGGATAGCAGTTGTGGTGGGGTGGGTACTGCAGATCTATCTCGAAAGGGAGTTAGCTGATATCAGCGTCGTGTGGATTATGCGCAACGTCGAGGTCTTGCAGAAGTTCGTGAATCTGTCTACTAATTTCGGGGAATTTCGTCAGTCGCCACTTGCCAAATGATTTCCAGCCGAATCTGAAAATATTCGTGACTGACGACGTTGCGCAGATCTGACAACTGCCGCCAGGGAATGTCCGGGTGGAGATCCCTTAGTTCCGGACTGATGTGAGTAATCGCTCTGTGTCCAACCAAATCCGAAGGTCAAGCCAAGCGTCCGATCGGGATAATCTCCGGCGAATCCGCTTGATATGGATGCCCGTGCCAGTCGCCGAGCCATGTTTCGACCACAAGCCCCGCAGCCTCGATCAGCCCAGCCAGCTCTGCTTGCGCTGTATAGCGAATCTGCGCCGATGCCGAGAAGGCCTGGCCCGTTCCCTGCACGCGATAGCCATTCTCATAGGTCATGATCTGCGTATGCGCATCGTAGCGCGATTCATTCCACGCTTCGACTGGGCCGTGCTGCGGGTGGTCGAGTTGGCGCAGCGTATCGGCCCGATCCTTGTTCTCCCGTATCTGGACGCCTGGATTCCGGCTATCGAAGATGAAGCGACCACGTGGCTTCAAGTGCGCGGCGATCGTCGCCAGGGCCGCTTGTTGGTCCTCGGCGCTGAGAAAGACCTGGAAGGCGTGCCCGGTCAAGAGCACAAGGTCAAAACGCTCGTTGAGCCGTAATGAACGTGCGTCGCCCTCGACCCAGGTGACGGCGCCTCCTCCATACCGCCGGCGCGGAAGCTCCAGCATCGCGGCGGCCGGATCGACACCAACGACAGTGCGATCCTGGCCAAGCTCTGCCGCCAACTCGCCTGTGCCACAACCAAGATCGAGCACGGACGCTGCCGCTTCGGCCAACCCCGCACAGTAGTCAAAATCAGCCCGCCGCTGCGTTGCCAGATCATAAAATTGGGCCAGATTTGGATCGGCATAGAGTTCGTTGCCGTCAGGCTCTGGCACCTTCCTCTGGTCGCTCATTGAACTCCTCTGTGCTTTTACACTGTTGAAGACCGTATTTGTCTATTATATGACAACGATTATCTGGTCGCCCATGCGATTCTGCACGATGTGGACTTCCTCGTGACCGGCGATCCGCATCTTTTGGCGCTTGATCGGATCGAAAACGCTCAGACAGTATTGCCTGCCGATTTTCTAGATTTATTGTGACTGTTCAGCCTACCATCGGCTAGAACGCCGACGAACCAAGCGAGTCTGCCGAGAGTCTGTTCGGTAGACTCGCTGTTTGTTGCGGTTGAATTTGGTCCCTACCCATTGCTACCCACATGATCTGAAGAGCCCGCGACGAAGTCGCGACGCCCACCCGATAGACTGGCCTCAACACAGCAAACAGACAGCGCCAAGCGCACAAGGAGACAGCTCATGTTGAACGCCACAAACATCACCACAAACATCACCACGACCTTTGCAGATTCCATCGCCCGCTTCTTCGACGCCATGACCAAGCCTGAAACCAGCGATCGCAAGCGCCAGCTGCGCAACGCCTACAAGGCCTTTGCCGCTGAGAACGAGATCTGGGTTGAGGGCCTGTTCGACAAGCATTTTCTGACCCGGCATGGCGAGACCATCGTGGGCGCCTACGTCGACGGTCGCCTGACCCGCCACGAGGCAGCCGTGGACCTGGCCCAGGCCTGGGAGATCCACCTGGTCTCGCCGAGCATCAAGATGAGCAAGCAGCACCGTGCCGACGCCGTCATGGCCGCCGACAGCTTTCTCTCCTACCTGCCTGCCTAGGCGATGAGCTGCTTTCAACTCAGTACAGAATGATCAAACGAACCTGCCGATAACATGATCGGCGGGTTCGTTTCGTGTTACGATCTTTGCTAACGTTGCAACGGCTGGGATCTGTGGCGCCGCCACTTTCGGGATATGAGGCCGAATGTCTCTTCGGGGCGGGGCCGGCCATGAGGGCGCCCGGGCGCTCTTTTGTGACTTGATAAGAGTTCTCGTCCGCAACGATACTGGAGACCGCCATCGACTTGGGCGCTACAGTGGCGCGCCTCTTTGCCACTGCCCGTTAGGGGACCTTGTTGTAAATCACCGGCATTTGACCCTTCCAGGTGTCCCAGATCTCGTCATTGGTGATGAGATCGGCCATGAAGTGACCCACGTTGATGCGGCTGGTCACGCCCGGGTCAAAAATTGCGCTGCGAATCGGTGACGCGTGGACTTCGTAGGCAGTGACCTCGCTTTCATCGATCAGATTGTCCGGGCGCACCGCGGCCCACTCGATGGCGCCGTCGTTTTGGCCAATCTCCGTGCGCAGATAATCCGCCGCCTGCTCGTTGTCCACATGGGGAGGAAGGAAGAGACGCAGCGCGCCGATGATGCTCTTCTCACCAAACGAGACCGGTTCGTCAAGATCGCGATTGCTGTTGCCTGCCGTGTTCATGAGCACGATTTTGACCGGCTTTCCCGGATTGTTGGCTCTGATCGCGCCGCACAACCGGCGCGTGGTATCGGCGACCAGCTTTCGCGGTTGGCCGTACATGCCCTTGAAGTTCAAGTTGTGGCCCAAGCACGAAGCCACGGCGTCACATTCGTCGACATACTGGGCCATCTCCGCATCGTTCAGATCCAGCACGCTTGCCTGGAGTACGGTCAGCTTTTGGTGATTCTTGAACGCTTCGGGCAGCCTGTCCGCCGAGCGAACAACAACCCTGACCGTCTCTCCGCGATCAAGCAACTGCTGCACCAACAGCCGGCCCGTTGCGCCGCTTGCACCCACCACTAAGGTCGTCATCTTCTATCTCCTTGCCGCCACAGGCGGTTGCATACACATTGCCGCTTACGATTATAGACCGTCACGAACCTCTATGCCTCATTTCCAGACCCCTTACCGCCCTTGATCAGCAGCCATACGCCAAACCCTAACTCGCCGATAATCATCGGCACCGTGAAAACCAATTCGAGCATTGCCGTGTAGGTCGCATAGGTCGGCAGCAGCAATTCGGCGAGGGAAACAATCAGGTAGCCGGCGGCCGCAATGATCAGCAGAATGCCCAAAATGCCGGGCACGTAGTCTGCCTGGAGAACCAGATAGCCAAGCAGCAAGAGGTGGCAGCCAAAGACGACGAGCCCGACTGCCCCAAATGCCCTCAAACGCATCGAGAAAGAGTACAACCAAGGCGGATACCTGATCGGCATCAAATACGCTCAGGTAGTCAGCGCTTCCTGCGAGCAGGAGAACAATCACCAAACTCAGCAAGCCGGCGCCCGATCGTCCAGCATAGCTCAGCCCGCGACCATGCTGTCAGCAAGGAAAGACTCTGGTTCGCCGGCCGGAGAAAGACATAGAGTGCCCAGGCCACGACCACATCCAGGATGAGGATGAAGAGCCACCCAAAGATTCCGGCACGGAACAGCGCCTCAGAAGCCGCCGGGTTCGCGGTTGTGGCTGCCGCATCCCCAGGGACAACAAGGCTGTTGAAGACAAACCGTACGCGAATCCAGCACTGACTGCCATGAGTATAAGCGAGATCCCCGCGACCAGCGCAGCCTGGCGTTGGGAGACATCGGCGATTTTGTCTGTCATTTTCTCTTCTCCTGATCGATCTGGTTTGAGCGTCTGCGCTTCCCCAGCCGGGGAAGGCGCCGTGCAGGTCAAATTGTTCCTGCACTCAGGAAGCGCGTAACGAGAAATGTGGTGAGGCGTCATCACCAGATGTGGTGATTCGGGGTAGATTCGTCTTTTCCAAGAATGAAGAATGCTGACTCGAGAACGGTGAATTATTGGGCGTACCAGGGCCAGGGCGGCGGCAGCCGGCGGATACACAACCATGGGGCCCAGGAGGCTCCCCGAAAGGAACGGATGGTGCGCTGTGGCGATCAACCACAGCGCACCATCCGTTCCCTTCTCCATCCGTTGTTGTGTCCCAATGAAACCGAAGTGTTCGGTCTCAGACG
>CAWEEJ010000035.1:0-36499 GCA_963807905.1 uncultured Chloroflexia bacterium
ACGCGTCGCTCCCGAGAATACGTTGCCTGCGTTTGCGGCGGCATTGGAGATGGGCGTCGACGGTATTGAACTCGACGTTCACCTGAGCCGTGACGGGCGACTGGTCGTGATCCATGATGAGACCCTGGACGCCACGACCAACGGTCACGGACCGGTCAATGCTCTGACAGCGAGCGAGCTTGCCGCACTGGATGCCGGCAGCCACTTTGATCCCGCCTTTGCCCACGTTGGCGTCCCTACGCTGGACGAGGTAATGGATCTGGTCGGTGACCGCTGCGTGGTCAATATAGAAATCAAGACCGCCGACCCGTTGGGCGGTGCAGCGGTCGAGCCGCTGCTCGATTTCTTGCGCATGCGACAACTCTTCGACCAGGTGATCGTCTCCAGCTTTAACCCCATTTCCCTCATACGCCTGCGCAGCCTGGAATCGCACGTCCGTCTGGGGCTGCTTCACTTTCGGCCCCTGCCGGCCGATCTGAGTACGCGTTTCATGAGTGGGCTGATCGCTCCTGATGCGCTTCATCCCCACCACACGCTTGTCGATGATGCCTACATGATCTGGGCGCGGGCCCACGGCTGTCCAGTCAATACGTGGACGGTGAATGACGTCGCCGACGCTCAGCGTCTGGCTGGACTAGGCGTCGCCGCCATCATGAGTGACGCGCCCGACGAGATGATGCGGCATCTGCGTGCCCCCCAAGCCCCCAACGGCGAGTAAAATGGAGAGAAGCATGAAGACAGTCGCAACTGCGCCGGGCAAAATTATTTTGGTCGGCGAACACGCTGTGGTCTATGGACGCCCGGCAATTGCCGTGCCGGTATGGGACGTGGTCGCCCGGGCCGAGATCACGGACGCAGGACAGCGGCCCGGCTCCTACCTGGTTGCACCACAGATTGGCTTGAGCACCCGTCTGATTAACGCCCCACGTGACGAACCGCTGGCGGTCGTGGCGCGCCTGGCCCTGAGCGAGGCGGGGCTGGAGGATCCGGACTGGCAAATCACTGTTACGAGCACGATCCCCGTGGCCAGCGGTCTCGGCAGCGGCGCAGCGGTCAGTGCGGCGCTGGCACGTGCGATCCTGAACCACGCCGGTGCGCCCGCTGCCCCGGCAACCATTTCGCGTATCGTTTATGCCGCCGAAGAACTCCATCACGGCACGCCCAGTGGCATCGACAACACGGTGATCGCCTACGAGCGACCGATTTGGTTTGTTAAGGGGGCCCCGATAGAGGATTTTCACGTCGGCGCGCGTCTGACTTTCGTTATTGCTGATAGCGGTATTGCCGCCCCGACAAAAGAGACGATTAGCGACGTGCGCAGTGGTTGGCAGCTCGATGCCCAGCGTTATGAAGGATACTTTGACGCCATTGGTGACATTGTGACGCGAGCGCGACAGGCCATGGAGCAAGGGGACCGGCACGATTTGGGCCTACTTTTTGATCGCAATCAAACAATCCTGGAACGCATGGGCGTCAGCTCGCCGCAGTTGGAACTGTTGCTGGACGCAGCGCGCCATGCCGGGGCATTGGGCGCCAAGTTGAGTGGCGGTGGCCGCGGCGGCAATGTTATCGCTCTCGTCGAGCCAGGAGCAGAGGAGACGGTGAAAGAGGCGTTTCTGGCTGCCGGCGCACGCAGCACAATCGTGGCTACAATTGACAATTAGCAATTGACGATTGTCAATTGCTAATTATTGCTGAAGACGTTGCGGGTCGCGCAGATAGGCGATCTGGCCGCCGACGATGGTGGCGACGACAACGTAGTTTTCATCGAGCAGGACGAGATCGGCCAGATACCCCGGCTGGATGCTCCCCAGTTGATCAGACAATCCGATCGACGCCGCAGGTGTCCGACTCGTCGTCGGCCAGGCTTGGGCCAGCGACCAACCCGTCGCGGCCATGAAGTTGACCAGCGCCCGATCCATGGTCAGAACGCTGCCGGCCAGGGTGCCGTCGGCTAGGCGACACTGGCCGTCACGCACGGTCACGGGCTGGCCGCCAAGTTCGTAGTCACCTTCGGCCAGTCCGGCGGCGCGCATGGCATCGGTGATGAGCACCGTACGCGCCGCGCCCTTGCAGCGGGCCAGCACAGCCATGGCTGCCGGGTGCACGTGAATGTTGTCAGCGATCAGTTGGGCAAAGACGCGGTCATCCGTCAGCACCGCGCCCAGGGTACCGGGGCGGCGGTGGTGCAGGCCGGTCATGGCGTTGTAGGTGTGGGTTGCCTGGCTCACGCCCAGGTCGAAGGCATCAATGGCTTCCTCGTACGTAGCAGAGGTGTGGCCGGCCACGACAGTGACACCGGCATCCAGGGCGGCACGCACAAGATCCTGCGCACCGGGCTGCTCCGGCGCCAGTGTGATCATGCGCACCGGTCCGGCTGCAACCATGTCGGCAAATTCCCCCACGTTGGGCGATCGAATGTCGGCGGGTTGCTGGGCGCCGGGAAATGCCGGACTGATATAGGGTCCTTCCAGATGTACGCCCAGCATCCGTGCACCGTCGATCGGCGCGGTTGCGCTCGCCACTGTGGCTACCGCAGCAAGGATATCGGCCAACGGCGCAGTCATGGTCGTGGGCAGGTAGCCCGTGACGCCATGACGGGCAAAGAAGCGGCCCATCGCGGCCAACGCGTCCGGGTCGGCATCCATCGTATCGCGACCGTCACTACCGTGCACATGGACATCCACAAAACCGGGCAAAATGAAGCAGCCGGTGGCATCAAGCTCTTGGCCGTCACCGGTCATGCGCTCACCAACAGCCACGATGCGGTCGCGTTCGAGCGTGATCGAACCAGTGCCAAATCCGTCGCCGGTCAGGTCGTTATCCACAAATTCAGCCGGTAACCGGCCATTGGTGATCTGCCAAGCAGACATAGGCTGGCCCGCTACCCTTTGTGCCGGGAGACGGACTTCAGGTAGAGCACGCCGAGGGGAGGCAGATCCAGCATGGCCGAGTGGTCGCAGCTCTGCCACGGCGTTGGCTCAGCATGAACAGACCCCTCATTGCCCACGCCGCTACCGCCGTATTGGGTCCAGTCGCTGTTAAGCAGCACCTGATACTCGCCCGCCGCAGGCAGGCCCACCCGATAGCCCATGCGCGGCACGGGCGTGAAGTTGCAGACGACAACAATCTGATCATCCGGGTCGATGCCGCGGCGCACGTAGCTCAGAATCGAACGATCGGAGTCGTTGAAGTCAATCCAGGCGAACCCTTCCCAACTGCTATCGATTTCAAAGAGCGCGGGTTCCGTAAGGTAGATGTGGTTCAAGTCACGCACAAAGCGATGCAGGTGCTGATGATCGGGCAGGTCGAGCAGGTGCCAGTCGAGGCTCCTGGCCTCGCTCCACTCGCCCCACTGGCCAAATTCGCAGCCCATGAAGAGTAGTTTCTTGCCGGGATGACTGTACATATAGGCGTAGACCACACGCAGATTGGCGTACTTCTGCCAAAGATCACCCGGCATCTTGTCGAGCATGGAGCGCTTGAGGTGGACGACTTCGTCATGGCTGAAGGGCAAAACGAAGTTTTCGTGGAAGGCATAGATCAGGCTGAACGTCACCTGCCCCTGGTGGTAGCGCCGGTAAATCGGCTCGTTCTGCATATAGGCAAGCGTATCGTGCATCCACCCCATGTTCCACTTGAGATCGAAGCCCAGACCACCGGTGTACGTCGGCCGTGAAACCATCGGCCAGGAAGTGCTCTCCTCGGCAATCGTTAGGACGCCAGGCGTCTCTTCATGAACAACATCATTGAAGGTACGGACAAAGTCGATCGCTTCCAGATTTTCGCGACCGCCATACTGATTGGGGATCCACTGGCCCTCCTCCCGGCTGTAGTCAAGATAGAGCATGGACGCCACGGCGTCGACGCGTAGCCCGTCCAGGTGATACTTCTTGAGCCAGAAGAGTGCGCTGCTCAGCAGGAAGTTGCGCACCTCATTGCGGCCAAAGTTGAAGATCTTTGTGCCCCAGTCCTGGTGCTCTCCCTGGCGCGGGTCGGCATGTTCGTAGAGGTGCGTGCCGTCAAAAAACGCCAGGCCCGGCGCATCTTTGGGGAAATGAGCCGGCACCCAATCCAGAATCACGCCGACACCATGTTGGTGGCAGTGATCCACAAAATACTTAAAGTCATCAGGCGTGCCAAAGCGGCTGGTCGGCGCAAAATAGCCCGTCGTCTGATAGCCCCACGAGCCATCAAAGGGATGCTCAGTAATCGGTAGCAGTTCGATGTGGGTATAGCCCATCTCCAACGCGTACTCGACCATCTGATGGGCCAGGTCTTGATAAGAAAGAAAGCCATCGCCCTCCGGCACTCGTTTCCAACTGCCCAAATGAACCTCGTAGATATTGATCGGCTGATCCAGAGCCTGGCGCTGCGCACGCTCCTCCATCCAGAGGCGGTCATTCCACGCATATTTGTCGATGTCCCACACCCGTGAGTCAGTGCTGGGCCGCATCTCCGCATAGAATCCGTACGGATCGGCTTTGTCAACCTCATACCCCATCATTCGGGACTTGACGGCATATTTATAGTGCGTTCCTTCGGGCAGGTTGGGGATAAAGAGTTCCCAGATGCCGCCATCCTCGTGCAGCTGCATGGCGTGCGTGCGGTTATCCCAGCCATTGAACTCACCGATGACGCTGACGCGTTGGGCATTCGGGGCCCAGACCGCGAAGTTGACGCCGCGTACGCCGTCTACTTCGCGGAAGTGGGCCCCAAATTTCTCGTAGCTCTCGTGCAGGTTGCCTTCGTTGTGAAGATAGAGATCAAAGTCGGTTAGGAGGAAGGGGAAGCGATAGGGATCCTCCAACTCATACTCTTTGCCGGCGCTGTCAGCCACAACCAGGCGATAAGCAAAAGGGTCTGTTCGTCCGGGAAAGATCGCTTCAAAAAACCCCTGTTCGTGAACGCGGGTCATCGCCGTGCGCACACCGGTTGCCGAATCGATGACATCAACTTTTTCATCCAGCGGGCGGAAGGCGCGGATGGCCATTGCCGGTCCGTCGTCGAGTGTCACGACATGAATGCCCAATATGTTGTAAGGCGCACCGTGATAACCGCCCACAACGGCCTCGATTTGACTCGTGTCGGCCGTCGTCTGCACGGCGGAGACTTCTGTCCCCTTTTTCTTGGCCCCCGTTTTGGTCGGCTTCTTTTTGCTAGTCATGTCCACTTCCCCGCTGGATGAAGTATAGAATCAATGAGAATGGTGTCCGCATCATGCTGTGCGCTATCATACCATGCGCCGGCACAAATTCAGTCAGGCAGTGGCGCTACGATAATTCGGGTGAGCTACGGCCGCACGGGCCGCACGCCGCGCACCGCTCAGGTCTTGACCAGATTGACCCAAACGGCGTCAATCTGAAAGCCGCGTCGCTGATAAAGCGCTACGGCCTGCTCGTAGAGCGTGAGGTGCGTATGCAGCTCGATTGCGTGGGTTGGCGTACGCGACATTTCATGCAGGCTGAGATCAAGCAGATAAGCGCCCAAGCCACGGCCGCGTAGGGGCGGCGCCAACCAAAAGGTACCCAGGGCCATCCGCCCCGGCTCCGGCATGGGATACCAGCTCAAATGACCGCGCAGGAGATTCTGATCATCAACCAACAGATAGCCGGCGTAGGGATCGCCTTGATTGTCGCCCCACAGCGTGTATTCGAGGCGTCCGACCGGTTCGCGTCCAGTGAAGGGTCGTTGATTGCTTACTTCGAGCAGCGTCAGGCCATGCACGCTCAGGTCAAGCTGCCGCGGTGCGGGCAGCAGACGGCCCTCAGTAGCAAGCGTCATCGAAACGTCGCCTGCTTCCTCGACGCGATACCCGTGACGCGCCAGGAAACGCAGCAACCCGGTTTCGTTGCCGCTGATGCCCATGCGCTCGGTGCTGCCAAAAAAGGGCGGCCGCGGCCCCTCTACCGAGCCATAGGCCGGCTGGCTGTGGGCGGCGAAGTGAACGGGACAATAGTAGAGCCAGCTCTCCGCGGCCTGCAGGAGCCGGCTGCCCACACCCTGGCCCCGGCAATCGGGGCTCACATAGAGCAGCGCAATGGTGTGCTGGGGTCCCCACCGTGCATAGATCCCCACTTGAGGCGCGGGCTTCATGGCATGGACCAGGCCAACCAACTCCTCGTTAGCGTCAGCAGTGGCACGCCAGGCTAGAATCAGGCCGGCGGGGTCAGATGCCGGGCACGCCAGCACGCGCCGCGCGTAGAGCGCCGGCGTCATGGGCAAAAAGTTGCGCCGGTCGGCAAAGGAGGCGTTCCAGAAGTCTACCAGCGCGGCCAAATCTTCCTGACGAAACGTGCGCAGTTGCACATGGTTTTCGCCAACAGGGGAGGATGCTGTCTCTAGTCGCGATCTGTTCACGCCCTCAACCCCCGATATAGCGCGCATAGAGTCCCTTAGCAAGCTCCTCGTCTTCGGTCCCTTTAATGATGGCCCGGTTGTCGGGAAAGATGGTGAATTCGTAGCCGTCAATTGCGGCTTTGATCAGGTAATCGTTGCGCTGAACCTGGTCCGTCACATTGCCCAACTGTTTGGCCAGGCGCGTCAAGTCAATCTCGCGCCCGCCATGAACGCTCACCTGCACCGCGTTGCGACCGCAAAGGCTGCTGCTGGTCGCACCCACCGTTGCATCCAAAAATTCGTAGACGTGGGCGCCACAGGTGGGGCACTCAGGTCGGCGCCCGCCGCCGCCAAAAAGCTCGTACTCGTGGGTCCACACATCCATATGAATGAGGCCGGTGTTGAGCTCGCCCTGACCAATGATTAGCTTCATGGCCTCGGCCGCGGAGATGGCCGTAATCATGGCCACGGCCGGGCCAATCACGCCGGCCGTATCGCAGGTTGCGGCCGTGCCAGGGGCCGGCATCTCTCCCAGCAGACAGCGCAGGCACCCTGTCTCAGTGCGGTCACCGGGCAGCGACGTTGCTGCGTCCGCGGGTAGAAAGGTGGCGGTCATGCCATAGGAGGCGATCACGCCGGTGTAGACCCACGGTTTGCTCAGCTTGACGCAGGCATCGTTGAGCAGATAGCGGGTGCTGAAGTTATCGGTGCCGTCGAGCACCACAGTCGCGTCCTCGATCAGCCCGATCACGTTGCCGGGGTTGACGTCGGCGACCACGGCCTCAATCTCAATATCTCGGTTGACAGCGCGCAGCTTGCGTGCGGCCGCTTCGGCTTTGGGCAGGCTGGCAGCAATATCGTCTTCGTCAAAGAGAATCTGCCGCTGCAAGTTGTTTAATTCGATGAAGTCGCGATCGATGATGCGCAGCTTGCCGACACCGGCGCGGGCCAGCTGATTGCTCAGCGCCGTGCCAGTGGCGCCGCAACCGACCACAACAGCCGTGGCCGCGGCGAGTTGAGCTTGCCCTGTTTCGCCCAGCCCCGGAAAAATCATTTGTCGTTGATAACGCGTGAAGTCGATCATCCTCATCAATACCTCTTTAACGCTCAGCTCTTCTGCCGTAGTGCGCTATGCAACGATCTGCGTGTGCTACGCGACTGGCTGTACGCCCATCCTAGCACAGTGGGCACTCGCTCCGAGTCATGAAGAATCCAAATTGCGCCTACTGGGGCAGGCGCATCAGCCCCCCCAATTCGCCGCCGGCCCAGAGAGAACCATACTGATCGACGGCCAGCGCGTTGAGCGTGGCCGAAGGCAGACCGTCGGTGGCAGCGCGATGCGCCCACTCCGCCCCATCAAAGTGGTAGAGGCCGTCATTGACCGTCCCCACCCAAATCTGCTCGCCGGCGACAGCCAGGCTGGCAACCGGCACCGAGGGGATATCCGCTATGGCTTCAGCTTGACCGTCGGCAAAGCGCGCCAGGCCCCGCTCGCTGCCGACAAGTACACGCCCGTCCGCGGCCAGCGCCAGCACCGTGACGGTATCGCTAAGCAGCCCGGCATTGTTGGCGTTGTAAACGAGCAGCTGGTTCTGGGCAAACTCGTAAAGCCCGCCATTGCTGGTACCAATCCACATGCCGTTCTCGCCGGCCAGGAGCGCCGTGACGTTGTCACTCGGCAGGCCGTTCTCCCGCGTCAGCGTAAAGAAAGACTCTCCATTCCAGACGCTCAGTCCATTGCGCGTGCCGATCCACGTCCGCCGCTGACGGTCGGCGGCTAACGCCTGGACATTATCGCTGGCCAGCCCATCAGCCGTGGTAAAGTGCCGAAAAGCGCCATCGGCCAGCAAGGCTGCGCCGTTCTCCCCGCCAAACCACAGCCCGTCGATGGTTCCAGGGGCAATCGCGCGCACGCCGGTCAGCGGCAGCGCGTCCCCTTCAGTGTAGACCCAACTCAGCGTCGGGTCAGCCGGGTTGATCTTCTGGACGCCACCGTCCAACGCGGCCCAAAGGAAGCCGTCCCGGTCGCGGCTCAGGGCGTAGACGGCATTGTCCAACAAGGCCTCGCCCGCGGCTTCGTAGCGTTGCCAGCGCTCGCCGTCAAAGCCGCTGACGCCATTACCCGCCGTCGTGTAGTAAAAGGCGGACGTGCCATTCGGGCTGTTCTGAACCGTGGCGCCAGTCACTGGACCGGGAGCCATGCCTGCCTCATTGGCATAGACGGCGCCACAGCGCTCGGCCAGCGGATCGAAGCGGCAGACTGCGCCCGCCTCATCCGCCAGCCAAACATCGCCCTGGTCGGTCACAGCCAATGCTGCCAGCGCGGTGCCAGGGAATTCATCACCCAGGGCTTCGCTGTCATAAACGGTCCACTCATCGCCATCGACCCGATAGAGGCGGTCCGTGCCCGCGATCCATATTTCATCCGCAGGCCCCACGGCCAGCCCGTGCAGGGGCGCTACCTCCAGGGGACTGTTGGCGGCGTTGTAGAGGATAGCCCCGTCATCGCTGATGACCGACAGCCCGATGCCCGAGGAGACCCAATACGCCTCACGGTCGCCCGTCACCACAACGTGCGCCACGGTGTCGGTCCCCAGTCCGTCATTGCGATCCAGATGACTCCATTCGTTGGTCGCAGCATCGAAGACATCAAGTCCGTGCTGGGCATAACCGACAACCAGATAGCCATGTTCAGCATCACAGAAGAGGGCCGAAACGTCGTCGAAGCTCATGGCGCTGTTGCCCGTATTAAGCGTGTTCCAGCGCCCGGTGCGCGTATCAAAGACCTGGAGGCCTGTGTTGCCGCCGATGACAATGCCGAGACCGGGTAGCGGGCAGATCGTCGCGGCCGTGAAGTGGTTACCGGCCAGTCCATCCAGGGCCGTGAACTTGACCATCCCGCTTCCGCCACGATTCCAGGCCATGATGCCGCCTTCGGTCGCTGCCCAGAGGTTGTCGCCGGCAATGGCGCCATCGGTGGCGAAGTTGGCGTTCGCCAGCAAGACTGCTGACGCTGGCTGGGCCAGAGACGCGGGCGGGGTGGGGAGATCCGCCGCGGATGCGATTGGTGTACTCGTGGCAGGAATGGTGGGTAACGGCGTCGGGCCGGCCGACGCGCTTGTGGTCGGGACAGGCGTCACTTCGGCGGCTGACTCAACCGTCGACTGAGGCGTAGGTTCACTCGCTGTTGTCTGATCTGCTCCCTCGCCTTCACTGCCTCTTACATCGGCGTCAAGCAACGCGACGCTAGACAGCAGTTCGTCATAGCGGGCGGACACATCACGCTCCCACTGTGCTGCCGGCGCAACGCCTACCAGCACAAAGAGACGATCCGCGGTGGGCTGGGCCATGGCAATGCGTCCGGCGAAGCCGCTGGCCGGATCGCGGCTGAGAATGTCTGCAGCCAGCCCTGCCACGCCGTCAACCTCGATCTCGCGTGGCGACCCGGCCTCAAAATCATCTTGTTGGGCAAAATAGGCGACAAATTCGTCAAAGAGCGATGGCAGATCTTCGAGGGTTCCGGCCACGAATTGACTCGGTGGGCCACCGCTTAGCAAAAAGACCGGATTGAGCGCGCCGTCTGCGGCAGGACCGGTGAGAGTGGCGGAACTGTCGGTACGCGAGATCGAATAGTCAGATACGGGCGCGAAGGCAAAGCCCCCGCCGGGTAGGCTATCGAGGTCAGCACGTGTCGGTGAAGGTTCCGCTGCGGCCTCGCCGGTGACCGGCGTTGCTGCTTGAGTGGGACGGGGCGTAGGCGTGGGCAACCGCGACACAGTTGGCTGATTGGTACGCATCACCAGCCAAACCACCATGCCGAGCGCGCCGAGCAGGAGAGCGGTCACGATGATGGTCATTGTGCGAAGTGAGGACGACTGCACCGAGAAGCGCTCCTTCTGGCGTGGTGACTGTCATCCGCTGGCGGGATGGGTGTCGCAGTCGGATCAAACGGTAGGATACGTCACTGTCGATTGTATCATCGCACGGGAATCGTCGCAAAGGGATCGCGATCAGCCGATCTGTCTTCCTGACCCCAACCGCCACCGCCTGGCGTCTCGATCCGCAGGCGGTCCCCTGGCATGAGGCGACGCGAGAACTTCGACGGCAGTTGTTCGGTGTGACCGTCAGCGTGGCGGATCTCGTTGCGCCCGGCGTCGCCCTCGGCGCCGCCGGCCAGCCCCCACGGGGCGACGGCTCGGCGTTCGCTCAACATGGTGACGGTGGCTGGAGCCAGCATCTCATACTCGCGGACGATCCCGTCACCGCCACGATGCGTGCCAGGGCCGCCGCTGCCGCTGCGCAGGGCATAGCGCCGCAAGCGGAAAGGGAAGGCGATCTCCAGCGCCTCCACGGGCGTGTTGAGCGTGTTGGTCATGTGCACCTGCGCACCGGAAAGTCCGTCACCCTGGGGCGCCGCGCCCATCCCGCCGCCGATGGTCTCATAGTAGGCGTAGGCCTGACCGTCGCTGCCCTGACCGCCAATGGTGAGGTTGTTCATGGTGCCCTGGGCCGCGGCGGGAATGCGGTCCGGCAGCGCCTGGGCCAGGGCGCCCAACACGACATCGGTGATGCGCTGGGAGGTCTCCACATTGCCGCCGGCCACCGCAGCGGGAGAGTGGGCGTTAACGACGCAGTTTTCCGGCGCGACCACGTGAACGGGCCGGAAACAGCCGTCGTTCATGGTCACGTCTTCATCGATCAGGCAACGCACGACGTAGTAACAGGCCGACTGCGTGATAGCCATGACCGCGTTAAGCGAGCCATGCATCACCGGGGCCGTGCCGGCGAAGTCAAAGGTGACCTCATCGCCAGCGATGGTGGCCGTGACGTGAATAGGCACCAGGGTCGTCTCGCCCTGCACCACCAGTTCGATGACATCTTGAAAGGCATAGGCGCCGTCGGGCCATTGGGCAATCGCGGCACGGGTCAGCCGCTCGCTGTAGTCCTGCAGATGCTGCCCGTAGGCCAACACTTCGTCCAGGCCATGGGCCGCGACCAGCTCATGCAGGCGTCTTTCACCCACAACCGCGGCCGCACGCTGCGCCGCGAGGTCGCCCCGGCGTTCATCAGGCGTGCGTACATTGCGCAGGATGAGGCGCAGCACATCCTCGTCGAGCGCGCCGGCCTTGTAGAGCTTCACCGGCGGAATGATGATGCCCTCCTGATAAATCTCCGTCGACAGGGGCAGCGACCCCGGCGTCATCCCGCCTACGTCGGCGTGATGGGCCCGGCTCGCCACGAAAAAGATTGGCGCGTCCAGGGCCGTGGCTTCCTCGCGTTCATGCGCAAAAACCGGTGCAATCATGGTGATGTCGGGGAGATGATTGCCGCCCTCAAAGGGGTCATTGACAATGACGACGTCGCCCGGTTGCCAGTCGCTGAATTTGTGGAGGATGGTGTGCACGCTGGCCGGCATCGCGCCGAGGTGGGCCGGAATGTGAGCCGCCTGGGCAATCATGCCACCGGCGCCGTCAAAGAGCGCGCAGGAGAAGTCAAGCCGCTCTTTGATGTTGGGTGAATAGCCCGTTCGTCGCAGGGTGATACCCATCTCTTCGGCCACCCCACTGAAGCGATGGCGGTATAGCTCAAGCGTAATTGGGTCCATAGTCACTTCCATCAAGCATTCTTGTGATCAGGCGCTCGTGCGCCGTCTAACCAGGGACAGGTTGCTGAGTTCGTCGACTGTTGCAATCCACCCGGCCGGGATAACCAGGGTCGTATCGAATTGGAGCACGATGGCCGGTCCTTTGAACCGATTGCCCGGCTGCAGTTTTGCGCGGTCGTAGAAGTCAGTCTGCGTGGGGCCACCTTCGTCAAACCAAACCGGCCGACGATCGAGCAAAGCCGCGCCGGGATCGACAGCGCCAAGGAGATGGCGTGGCAACATTGGCCGTGCGCCTGCGCCGTGACCACGCACGCGCACGGAGACGGCCTCGACGGGCTGATCGGTCATGGCATAACCATACCGCTGCGCGTGGGCCGCGTGAAAGGCGTGAACCGCTGCCGCGATTGTGCCGCGCTCTACGGGCAACGCCAACGGAACCATGAGTTCGTAGCTCTGGCCAACATAGCGCAGATCGAGCGTGGCATCGAGCAGCGGGGCATCAATGCCATCGGCCAGCAAGACCTCGCGTACCCGTCCCGCCAGCGCCTCGACCTGAGCGGCCAGCGCCTGCGGATCTGCCAGCAGCGACGCGGCATCAGCCAGAACGGCCTGGGACGCGTCATGCGCAATGTCGGCCACGAGCATGCCATAGGCGCTCAGCACGCCGGGCATCGGCGGGACGAGCACATTGGGAATAGAGAGCGCATCGGCCAGTTCACAGGCGTGAAGCGGCCCCGCGCCCCCAAAGGGCACCAGGGCAAACTGACGCGGATCATAGCCGCGCTCTACCGAAACGCGGCGCAGGGCTCGCTCCATCGTGGCGTTGGCCACGCGGAGGACGCCGATGGCCGCAGCCTCCGGGCTAAGGTCCAACTCGTCGCCCAGCGTGGTGAGTGCGCGCCGGGCGGCGCTTTCGTCCAGGGTGACCGCACCTTTGCCGCCCAAAAAGCCGTCGGCACTTAGCCGCCCCAGCACCAGATTGGCATCGGTGACCGTGGGCTCTTCGCCGCCCCGGCCATAGCTGGCTGGGCCGGGCACAGCACCGGCGCTGCGCGGACCGACGTGCAGCGCGCCGCCGGCATCCACAAACGCAATGCTGCCGCCCCCAGCGCCGACTGTGTGAATGTCGATCACGGGCAGGCGCAGGGGCAACCCGGTGATGGTGCTCTCCGCCGTGGTTGGAATGACGCCGGGGCAGAGCGCCACATCGGTGCTGGTGCCGCCCATGTCGAAGGTGATGATCTGGGGCGCCTCGCTGTCCGTCGCCTGGCGGGCCAGGGCAAACGCGCCGACGACGCCGCCGGCCGGACCGCTCAGCACAAGTCGCGCGGCCTCATTGGCGGCTTGGTGCAGACCAATTGCGCCACCGTTGGACTGCATGATGCGGACGCGACTGCCCGTCAAGGCGCGATCCAGGCGGCCAAGATAACGCGCCACGAGCGGTTGCACATAGGCATTGATCACCGTCGTTGCCGTGCGCTCATATTCACGGTACTCCGGGAGAATCTCGCTACTCAATGAAATAGGCAGTTGCGGCGCAACTTCGCGCACGAGTTCGGCCGCCCGCCGCTCATGGGCGGAATTGGCAAATGAGAAGAGAAAGACGATGGCCAGGCTCTCCACGCCCCCCGCGACCATCTGCAGCGCAGCAGCCCGCACCGATGCTTCATCCAGGGGCACAAGTTCACGACCGGTATGGTCGATTCGTTCTCTGGCTTCCAACCGCCAGGCGTCGTCGACGAGCAATGGCGGCCGCGACTGGTGAAGGGCATAGATCTGCGGCCGATTCTGGCGGCCAATCACCAGCACATCGGCAAAGCCATCCGTCGTCAGCAGGGCCGTACGCGCGCCTCTGCGCTCCAGCAGGGCATTGGTTGCCACGGTCATGCCATGGACGATATCGGCCGTCTGGATGCCGAGCGTCTGCAGTCCATCAACAATCGCCTGGCTCTGGTCATCGGGTGTTGTAGGTGCTTTGAAGATCTCAAGCTGACCATCGATGAGAAGGACAAAATCGGTAAAGGTGCCGCCGACGTCAACGCCGACAAGGGAGGGGCCTGATTCGTCAAAATTCATCGCTGGATTGCCGTTCATTGAGTTTGCCGGACACCAATCATCTGGCGACCAGATTGTGCTTGCGGCAGACGCTATCCATGACCAAGTGGGAGCGCTGAAGATCAACGCAATCAATTAGCGCAACAGATCGCCGGAATGCTTTGCTAGGTTGATGCGGGTTGGGTATAATGCAGAGCGTTGCGATCTGAAAGCGGTGCAAGCCGCACACCGAACCCCGATCTTCATCAACAGTTTTTCGATGCCCGCAATCTGTATACCTGACAGTGAATTCACAGTGTTCGATAGTATCACACCGACTTCATCAACCACGTCATCAACCACGGCAACCTGCGCTGGAGCATCCGCTCTGGACGTAAATTACAATGTAACATTCTTACCAAGAGGAGACAAACAACCATGCGTGTAACCCATCGCCCATTCTTTGCGATCGCTTTGCTGGCGATCGCGGCCATGCTCTTTGCAGCATGTGCAGCGCCTGTTGCGCCTGGAGCAGAGGCCCCTGCGGCCGAAGGTGACAGCGGTGAGGCGTCAACGGCGTCCGACTTCCAGGTTGGCCTGGTCACCGATGTCGGTCGCATCAACGATCGCAGCTTCAACCAGTCTGCCTGGGAAGGCGTGGAGCTTGCTGCGACGGAACTTGGCCTTTCGGAAGACAACGTCAAGTTCATTGAGACGCAAGACTCCAAAGACTATGCTGACAACATGCAGCAGTTCATCGACGAAGGGTACGATGTCATTGTGACGGTTGGCTTCGCCCTGGGTGAGGCGACCGCTGTCGCTGCAGCTGAAAATCCTGACGTTGCCTTTATCGGCGTTGATCAGTTCCAGGGTGAAGCCATCCCGAACGTAACCGGCCTGGTCTTTAACGAAGATCACTCGGGCTATCTGGCCGGCGTGTTGGCCGCCAACCTAACCGAGACCGGTACAATTGCGGCTGTCTTGGGCACCGATCTGGTCCCGCCCGTGGTCGCCTTTAATGAAGGCTACATTGCCGGCGCCCAGTCCGTGAACCCCGACATCAACATCATCTCGACCTACCACCCCGGCGGCATGGATATCGCCTTCACCGATCCTGAATGGGGCGCGGCCACCTCTCGCCAGGCGCTGGATCAGGGTGCGGATGTTGTCTTTGCGGCCGGTGGTCTGACGGGCAACGGCGGTCTGCAGGAAGTGGCGGTTGCGGCAGAATCCGGTGACCGCGTCTTCTGCATCGGCGTGGATACGGACCAGTGGGCGACCGTTCCCGCTGCCCATCCTTGCCTCGTCTCCAGCGCCATGAAGATGATCACGCCCGGCGTGGCGGATCTGATCAATGCCGCCGCGGCAGATGAGTTCCCCAGTGGCAACTTCTTTGGCGGCGCGGGCCTTGCCCCGTTCCACGATTTCGAAGACCAAGTCGCCGAGGAACTCAAGGACACGCTGACGGAAATTGCAGCAGGTCTGGATGACGGTTCGGTCGAAACGGGCTATGGCAACTAGTTGACGCCAAACGGGCCGGTGATCGGTCGGCAGACGAAATTCGCAGCAGAACGCTGAACTGCAATGGCGTTGGCGGTATCTCTCCTGTCCGTTTGTGCCGCGACCGACAGTCGTGAAGTGCCAGCACAATGCGTGGTGATTGCGCTGACAACGGCACAGCACTACCCAGCTTGACCCAGAAAAGGGGCGGTTCTCGGACCGCCCCTCCTCGCATCCTGTGACCCACAACCTGAGAAGAGGGCACGCATGAGTACCTCACCCTCGTTTTTTCGACGCATGGCCAACATGCTGCTGATCCCGACGCTGGCGATCTTTACCGCGTTTGCGGTCGGCGCAATCATCATGCTGCTCGCCGGGGACAATCCCATCGAAGCCTATCGCGGCCTCTTTGAAGGCGCGTTTGGCAGTGCCAGAGGCTGGTCCTCCACCATCCGCAAGACCGTACCGCTGGTCCTGGCGGGCCTGTCCGTTGCCGTGGCCTTCAAGGCAGGCCTCTTCAATATTGGAGCGGCCGGTCAGTTCATTATGGGGACAATCTTTTCAGTCTGGGTCGGCATTAATTTCGAAGGCATGCCGGCCTTTATTCACCTGCCGCTGGCCCTGCTTGCCGGCATCGTCGGCGGCATGTTATGGGGCGCAATCCCCGGCGTGCTCAAGGTAACCACAGGGGCGCATGAGGTGATTGTCACCATCATGCTCAACTATATTGCCATCGCCTTCGCCGGCTGGACGGTCTATGCAGGCGGCAGCCAGGGGCAGAGGCCGGGTCCCCTGTGGGATCCTGAGGCCGGCCCCATTTCCGAAACGCCGAATGTGTTCGACAGCGCGCGTCTCCCCGAACTCATTCCGCCGCCGCTGCGGATTCACGCCGGCGTGTTGATCATGCTCTTTGTGGTCGTCATCATGTGGTGGCTGATCTACAAGACAACAATTGGTTTCGAGTTGCGCACCGTTGGCCAGAGTCCCAAAGCGGCCAAATATGGCGGTATGCGCGTCAATTGGAATATTGTCCTGGCCATGTTGCTGGCTGGCGGGCTGGCTGGTTTGGCCGGCGCCATCGAAACGCTGGGCGTCAATCATAAATTTGCGCCGGAGTTTGGCGGCGGGGTTGGCTTCGACGGGATTACCGTCGCGCTGCTCGGTCAGACCAATCCCTTTGGCGTGCTCATCGCCGGCTTTCTCTTTGGGGCGTTGGATGCCGGCGCGGCCCGCATGCAATTTGTCTCCGGGGTTGCTGCCGACATCATCCAGGTAATCCAGGCGCTGGTGCTGGCCTTTGTGGCAGCGCCATCCCTTGTACGCATGCTCTATCGCCTGAAGGAGCCGGAGGGTGAAGTCGACGCCACGCCAAGAGTCAGTTGGGGAGGCTAGGCATGAAACGACAACGTTTCCTCAGGCGCTCCAATATATTTGTCATTGGCGCAGCACTCTTCATCATTGTCATGTCGATTCTGGTTGAGACCACAGCGCTTGGCAACAGTACCTGGCTAAGTGTCTTTTTTGGCAAGAGTGCGCTCAACTTTACCGTACGCTTTACCATCCCGTTGGCGCTTGGCGCCATGAGCGGCATTCTCTGCGAGCGGACGGGCATTATCAACATCGGTATCGAAGGCATGATGTTGGCCGGCGCGTTTGCGGCGTTTACGGCCAAGGTGGCGACCAATAGCTGGGACTTGTTTCCCAGCCTGCTCTTTGGTGTGGCCGCAGCGCTCTTCGTCGGCGGCTTGATGGGGTTGTTGCACGCAACCTTCTCCATTCGCTTCAAAATGGATCAGATCATCTCCGGCACGGTCATTATCGTGCTGGCAGGCGGCTTCACCGCCTACCTCTTTGATCGCGATGCGGTTGCAAGCGGCAAGTTTGTGCAAATGCCGATTCCCCTGCTGGCCGACATCCCGGTCTTCGGCGACGTGCTCTTCAACAAGCCCCCGCTCACCTATGCTGCCCTCATCCTGGTGGTCGTGCTCCATGTCGGTCTATTTTATACGCGCTGGGGGCTGCGTACCCGCTCCGTCGGTGAATATCCCAGCGCGGCCGACACGGTAGGTATCAAAGTGAATCGCTATCGCTATATGAATACGATTCTGGGCGGCATGGTGGCTGGGTTAGCCGGTGGATATCTGGTGCTGGAGGCAGTCGGTCAATTTCAAGAAGGCATGACCGCCGGCCGCGGCTTTATATCGCTGGCTGCGATGATCTTTGGGAACTGGATGCCATTCGGTGCGCTGGCCGCTGCCACCCTTTTCGGCTATACCCAGGCACTGCAAAATGAACTCTTGCTGGCGGACATTACGAATGTGCCGCGACAGTTCATTGCCATGATTCCCTACATTGTGACGATTGTGGCTGTCTCCGGCTTCGTGGGTCGCGTACGCCCGCCTGCGGCCGAAGGTAAGGTGTATGAGACAGAAGGCAGCGACTAGCGGATTGCGGATTAGCGGATTGCGGATTGCATGCGGATTGCGGATTGCGGATTGCGGCGATTGTACGGCAATGATTAATCATTTGTCATTATCTATGCCCGATTATTCATTGAATAAATGGAATGCTTGATCGGGCCCCGGCAGCCGGCCGCCTGCATTAGAAGACCAGGAGTCGATAAGACGTGAACTCAGACAGGGTACCGGTTCTGGAGACGCGCGGGATCACCAAGCGTTTTCCCGGCGTGATCGCCAACGAAGATGTCAACATCAAACTCTACAAGGGCGAGATTTTGGCGCTGTTGGGAGAAAATGGCGCGGGCAAGTCGACGCTCATGAACATTGTCTATGGCCTCTACAAGCCGTCCGAAGGCGAAATCCTCGTCAACGGCGAGGTCGTGGAGATGCAGTCGCCCAAGGACGCGATCGCCTTGGGAATCGGCATGGTGCACCAGCACTTTCAGCTCGTGCCGGTGATGTCAGTCACCGAAAACATGATGTTGGGCATGGAGACGATCAAGAACGGCTTCCTCGACCGCAAGACCGTAGCCGCCGATATTGCCGAACTCTCCCACCGCTACAATCTCGATGTGGACCCTTACGCGATCATCGAAGATCTGCCTGTGGGCATGCGCCAACGCGTCGAGATCGTCAAGGCGCTCTATCGTGAGGCCGATATCGTCATCCTGGACGAGCCGACCGCCGTCCTGACGCCCCAGGAGATCGAAGGCCTCTTCGAGGTCATGAAGCTGCTCAAGAGCCAGGGCAAGTCAATCATCTTTATCACGCATAAGCTCAAAGAAGTCCTGTACGTCGCCGATCGAATTGCCGTGCTGCGCGGCGGCAAGATTGTGGGCGAGGCTGACCCATCGACCAGCACCCAGAACAAACTGGCGGCGATGATGGTTGGGCGAGAAGTCATCCTTACCGTCATGAAGGAGCCGGCCAAACCGGAAGCGACGGTCCTGGAAATGCGCGACTTGCACGCCAAAAACGACCTGGACGAACCGGCCCTGAACGGTGTCAGCTTTGACGTGCGGGCGGGCGAAATCGTGGGCGTGGCCGGCGTACAGGGCAATGGTCAGACCGAGTTGGTCGAAGTCGTCACCGGGCTGCGCAACGTGACGGACGGTCACGTGCTCATCAACGGGATGGACATGACCAACGCAACGCCCCGGCGTGTCACCCAGGAGGCAGAGAGTTGTCACGTCCCCGAGGATCGTCATGCCTACGGCATGGTGGCCTCCTACACCATCGCCGACAACTTGGTGCTGAACACCTACAACCTCCAGCCCTACTCGCAGGGCTGGACCGTCAACCGCAGCGCGATCGATGTGCACGCGTCTGAGCTTGTGGAGGAATACGATGTGCGCACGCCCGGCATCTATACCGCTGCGGGCAGTCTTTCCGGCGGCAATCAGCAAAAGATGGTGGTGGCGCGCGAATTTAGCCGCCCCATTAAGCTGCTGATCGCGGCCCAACCGACCCGCGGCATCGACGTGGGCTCCATTGAGTTCATCCACAATCAGATTGTGGACAAACGCGATGAGGGCGTCGCCGTGCTGCTGGTAAGCTCAGAACTGGATGAGATCATGGCCCTGGCCGACCGCATCGTGGTCATGTACAAGGGCGAAGTGATCGGTATCGTGCCCCGCGAAGAGGCAACGCGCGAAGGACTCGGCTTGCTCATGGCCGGCGTCACTGACGAACAAGCCGTGCTGTAGCAAGAAAAGGCGTCCATGGATCCATTCGATCCGATTCTCGACAAACCGTACACAATCGATCTCAGCAAAGAGTCTAGCGAAAACCGCAACGAGGCACGCTACCCGCTGGCCAATCAAGAGATCCGCTTTCAGGCCGATGCCCAGGCGGATCTTCATCATCTCTTCTGGCCCTGGGTAGGCGAAGAGTATGCGCGCCGCATTCGTGTTCAGATCACCGATTTGCACGATGAAGCGTTCATGCCGCTGGTTACCCGCAGCTATCCTGGCTATCAGGAGCTTATTTGCGGCACTGAGGGCATGATCGTTGCCAAGCAGTTGGCCGCACCCTTTGCATCCCATTACGATCGCTCGGTCATGTGGCTGCTGGATTGCCAAGCGGAGGGCGACCGCCTGCTGCGTATCGATGTAGAGATCGACTGGGGTGAGCGGCTTACGCAGCGGATGGTGGATGGGCTGCTGGTCGCCCAGCGCAACCCGCAAGATGCCCGGGGCCTCTATGCTCAACACAACGCTGATAGCACGCGCGTCTTTGGCAACCCGCTTGGACGTCCTTCTCAGGTTGATCTGGATGACCCCACGTGCGCCCATTTGACCTATCATGTGCTGGTTAACGGCATGGTGGAAGTGGCGCTGTTGCTGACGATCAGCGATGTGGGCGAACAGGTGGCGTGGAACGGCTTTCTGGCTCAACGCGACAGCGCCCTCATCTTTGAAAAAGGCAACAATGCCTGGCAGGAGCAGCTCCGCCGGGGCCGCTTGTGGACACCGGATCCGCAGTTGAATCGGGCTATGCAGAGCGGACGCATTGAGACGGTTCGCCATATCCAGCGTCTACGAACCGGCCTGGCCGGCGCCGACCGCCTTCTAGAACGAACACCGGCGCTTGTGGCTTCGTCTGACGCCTTTGATATCGTGCAGAGCCGCAACCTGCTCGCCCATCTGCGCCGCGTGGCGGACAGAAGCGAGGGCAACCTGCCCCGCGTTTTACCGCAGCGCATCAAGGATCCCATTCCGCACCCGGACGTCACCACGCTCTTGAAAACCAATGGCGCGTACCTGATCGCTCTGGCCGCTCATCTCCAGCGTCATTTTGATGCCAAGGTGCTCGAGCAACATTACGCCAGCGTCTGCACGGTTGCAGACCGGCTGATTCTGGCGTACGCTGGCGCAACGAGTGCGCAACGCTCTCCGGTGGAAGATGCGGCGCTGGTCCGTGCCTTGGTCGCCGCACAGTCGCTGGCGCACCTCCACGGCGATGAGGTCAATCTTGTCCGCTGGCGCAGTGAAGTGGCAGCGCTGCCGCTCCCCCCCGCAGCCGCGACAGGAGAGCAAGAAGCCCCCTTTCAACTTCCGCTAGCTTGGGAAATGCGCGATAATGGCGTGTGGGCCTTCGCTGACCCATGGCATGGGATCGAATTTGCCGGCAGGGTTATCTGGGACGCCACCGGGTTGCAGCTACTCGATAATCAGCTTACGATTACGCAGCGCTGGCCCGAAGCCTGGCGCTGGTGGGCATTGCTCGATCTGCCGCTGGCTGAAGATCGGCGGCTGAGTTTGGTCTGGGACGGTCATACGCTTCATGCAACAGAGCCAGTCGTGACCACGCTCCCCTTGGCCCTTCACGCCAAGATTCGTGCGCTCCACACCAGCGAGGATAATTTTGCCTTAACCTTTGAATTTGTGACGGAAGCGGTCGGAAAATCGACCGCCGCGCTCCCTGAAACACGCGGTACCACCGCCTATTTTCGGCCCGAATTTGCGGTTGCCTAACTTGTTTACCGCCTGACTTGTTTACCGCCTGACAATGAACAAGACTGCCTACGTATACGATCCGTTCAATCTAAAGCATACGCTGGATGGGCACCCGGAGAACTACCGGCGCCTCCAGGGTACGTGGGATCTGCTCCAAACGGACGGTATCCTTGATAGCATGCTGGCCGTGGCGAGCACGCCGGCGCCCCTGGATGCGATATACCGCATCCATACGCCCCAATACGTTGAGCGGCTTCAGTCTGCGGCCATGTTTGGTGGCGGTCGCATTGATCCCGACACGTACGTCAACGCCGACTCCTATCACGCGGCGCTGCTGGCCGCTGGCGGGCTGCTCAACGTCGTGGATGCCGTGCTGTGGGGGCAGGCGGACAATGGCTTTGCCCTGGTCCGGCCGCCGGGTCACCATGCGCTAAGCTATCTTGGCATGGGCTTCTGTCTCTTCGCCAATGCCGCCATTGCCGCGCGCTGGGCCCAGGATCATCATGGGGTTAACCGTGTGCTCATCGTCGACTTTGACGTTCATCATGGCAACGGCACCCAGGACATCTTTTATGATGATCCGTCGATCGAATTCTTTAGCGTGCATCAATTCCCCTATTACCCAGGCACCGGTGCAGCCGACGAATTAGGCTCGGAAATCGCCTCTCACAGTACGATCAACGTGCCTTTCCCCGCACATGTCGGCGACGAGGGCTATCTGGCATCTTTCCACGAAATCCTCATGCCCGTGGCCCGTGAGTTTCGACCGGAGCTGATCTTGCTTTCGGCCGGCTTTGACGCCCACTGGCTGGACCCGCTGGCCAGCATGCGCGTGAGCATCCCCGGCTTTGCCGCGTTGACCAAGGTATTGCTGGAACTGGCCGATGAGCTCTGTCATGGCCGCATTGTGGGCCTGCTGGAGGGCGGCTACAACCTCGACGTGCTGGCCCATGCGGTGCTGACCGTCCTGCGCATCTTTCAAGACAGCGACGCTGAACCCAGCGATCCCTTCGGCATGCCAACCATCAGCGCCGAGCGCGATGTGACCGTACTGATCGAACGGCTCAAGAACCTGCACAATATCAAAGATTCGCCCTTCCATTCTCTTCCCAAGTGACCGGACAGCCATTCGCAGCTTGAGTAACATAGAACGTAGATTTGGCCGATCAGGCTGATAGCAGCAGATCAATCCCGAAAGATCTGCGCTGATCCGCTGCATCCGGCTTTTTCCGCGGTCCAACGCCGGGACATGAAGAATTTCTTCTGTCCGTATGCCCCCGGGAATATCGGCGAGTTGACGAAAAAGGCCCGCTCTCTTATCCTGAGACGTCTACATAAATCACGAGTTGAAGTGCTGTTGGCACTCTTCTACTGAAAGCCATCCATGCACCAGAAGTACGCCATGACCGCTGAAGCAACCGACACGCAAATGATCCACACACAGCTTGACGAATGGGGTCGCGCCATCGATCAGCTGCTGCGAAATGGCGAGGCCGCCGCAGTTGCGCCCCTGGCTGGGGTCATCCTCAAACGCTACCCGCGTCATCTACCGACCTATGCCCGCCTGCTGGAGGCGTTCTGGCAGCTGCAGCGCTGGGACGAGGGCGATGAGTGGGCCCGCCGCCTGCTCAATGCCGATCCCTGTTATGGCCAAGCCTGGCGCGCGGTGGCGCGTGCCGCAGAAGCACGCCAGGATCGTGCTGCCGCGCACGGCATTTGGCAGCGGGCATTCGAAGTCGATCCCTACCAACCCGACATCCGCGTCGGGCTTAGTCGCACGACGATCGGCGATCACGATTCCCTGCGCATGTCACAGGCGGGGCTGGGTACGCTCTACCTGCGCGGCTATCGGTGGAGCCATGCCGCGGCCGCCTACCGCGCGCTGATCGGGGCCGACGCCCGCCGTCTCGACTTCCAGATCAATCTCATGACTGCGCTCTGGCGTCTGCCGGATGCTGGCCCGGCCTATCAACTGGCCCGTCATTTGACGCGAGAGCATTCGCTCTTGCTACTGCCCTGGATCGTTCTCAACGATCTGGGTGACGACGATGATCGTGCGCTGGCCCACAACCCCATTGCCACCATGGACCCGGACGGTGAATACGTGCGACGCCGTCTTCGCACAGAATTGGCGCCCCCCAACGAGCGCGCCGTGGAGAAACGCCTTGCCCAAGGGCCGGTCACCTTGCTTGTCTCACCTACCGAAGCTCAGTTCTTGGCATTCACGCCGGTTGTGTGATGAAATGGGGCGCGAAGCGTTGTGCAGGCGTCGCCTGGCCAAGTCGTCTGGCCAATCGTCATTTGATCGATAGCGCCGTTGACCGCGCTTCACACACGCAAATACCCAATTTCATTTATTTGAGGAGCAACTTGTGGAACGCACATTCATCATTCTGAAGCCCGACGCGGTGCAGCGCGGGTTGACCGGAGAAATTCTCAACCGCTTCGAGCGCCGGGGCCTCAAGATCGTCGCCATGAGGATGATCCACGTGACAGAAGAGTTGGCCCGCCAACATTACGCCGTGCACGAAGGACGGCCATTTTTTGACAGTCTGATCACCTATATCACCAGCTCGCCCGTAGTCGCTCTGGTCCTTGAAGGCACCAATGCCATTGCGGTCGTCCGCAAGACCGTGGGCGCGACCAATCCGTCCGAGGCCGAACCCGGTACCATTCGCGCTGACTTTGGGCTGGAAATTGGTCGCAACCTGATCCATGCCAGCGACGGACCTGACACCGCGGTCAGTGAAACGGCGCTTTGGTTTGGCGAGGAGCTGATTGCCTGGGAGCGCAACGTCGACCCCTGGATTTTTGAATAAACGCCCGTAGAATATCTGTAGCGTATTCTTGGTCACGCACTCGATTCGTTCACAAGGAGAATCCGAAATGGCAACCAAAGCTGATTTTACACCGGAAGAGTGGCAGACGCTGATTCAAGCGCCGCTGGCAATCGGAACGCTGATCACCATGTCGAGTCCAGCCATTGGCGACGCATTTAAGGAGTCCATGGCCGTCGCCAAGAAGCTGGGAGAAGTTGCCTCGGCAACCGGCAATACGGAACTCATGGCTTCGATCAGCGACGAGTACAAAGATCGGGCCACCGCCAAAGCCGCACAGGTCAAGGCCGATTCGCCACGATCCGGCCGCGGTCAAAGCGCAGATGCTCGGCATCGTCGCGCAAGCCGCCGCCGAAATCGATGCCAAAGCATCGCCTGAAGAGGCCGCGCAAATCAAAGCCTGGCTCTACAGCGTGGGTGAAGCCGCGGCCGAAGCTGCCAAGGAAGGCGACTTCATGGGCATCGGCGGCGTCAAGGTGAGCCCGGAAGAAGAAGCCGCCCTGGCCGAAATCAAAGCCACGTTGGAAATCTAGGGCGCTGAACGGTCACGAACTCACAGCGAAGGCCGCCTGAGTGGAATCAGGCGGCCTTCTTTGTTGCTACGTGTGAAGGACTCAGAGCCGGACTAATACCTTCTCAAGAATCCTCGCTTTTGTGATATAGTGACTTCAGACAACTTGGCCCGTCAAGCAGGTGGTTGTAGCGAATCCCTGCGTTAGCTACGTTCACTTCAACAAAGGATTAGCAGATTGATCCGTTTTGTCATTCGTGTATTGGTCTACGCGCTGGTGCTGGCGATCACAGTCACACTGACGCCCGGCATCCAAATTGAGCCGCTGATTCCCAACGTCATTGATATCAGCGCTACCTTCCTTCTGTTTGGCATCTTTTTCGGGATCCTCAATGCGTTTATCCGCCCGCTGGTGCTGCTCTTCACCGCCCAGCTGCTGCTGCGCACGATGGGTCTATTTGCGATTGGGCTCAATACGTTCTTCCTCTGGCTGGTCAGCCTACTCTTCAGCAACTCCTTCATTATCGAATCGCCGCAACTGCTCTGGATCCTCTTTGCGGGCACAATTCTGACCGTTGTGGCCCTGGTGATGGAAGCAATTTTCGGCCTGGAGATGCCCGCATTCCACAGCCAGATCGAATCTCAGTTTTACTGGCGCTGGATCGGATTTCTATCGAATGGACGGCGCAACGCAATTGCCGAAAATCTGCGTGCCGCCCAGATTACAGAGATCATCTCTCGCTATACCCAGGACATCGTCGTCGATATGACACCCCTGGCCCAGTTCCGCTACTCGGTGCAAGACCTGCTCTTTGGCGATAGCGACCTGCTTTCCAGGTTGACGCTGCCCGAAAAGGTCCGCTACATGATCCAGGAGTTGGGACCGACCTTTGTCAAGTTCGGGCAGATCATCAGCAGCCGATCGGCCGAGCTGCCGCCGGAATGGCAAGAGCAACTCAGCAAGTTGCAGAGCAATGTCCCGCCCTTCTCCTCGGAGAAAGCGCGCGAAATCATCATCGCTGAACTAAAGGCGACACCCGAAACGCTCTACGCCTCCTTTGAAGAGGAACCCTTCGCCGCGGCCTCCATCGCCCAGGTGCATCGAGCAACCTTGCACGACGGCACGCCGGTGGTCGTCAAAATTCAACGCCCCAATATCGACGTTGCCGTGCGGGCCGATCTCAACGTAATCAACGATCTGACCAAACGGATCCAGAAGCAGCAGGAGTGGGCAAGAACCATGGACCTGCATGGTCTGTTCGACGAATTTGGCCAGTCAATCCTCTATGAGATGGATTATCGCAACGAGGCTGCCAACATTGGTCTGCTTACGCGCAACATGGACCAGTTTGATTCAATCAATGTCCCGGTTGTTTATCAGAGCCTGACCACGGACAAGGTCTTGACCATGGAGTTTGTGCCCGGCGTCAAGATCACAGACGTGGAGGCCATGGATGCGGCCGGGTTGGATCGTGAAGTATTGGCCCAGGAATTTGTCAAAGCCATGATCAAGCAGGCGCTCTTTGACGGCTTCTTCCACGCCGATCCCCACCCGGGCAATGTGCTGGTCAATCTGGAGACTGGCCAGATCGGCTTCCTCGACATGGGTTTGATGGGCGAGCTGAACCGAGAGCAGCGCATGGCATTGGCCGATATGCTTGTCTCCATGGTGAATCAGGACGGCTACAGCATGGGCAAGGCCGGGCTGCGGCTCAGCAAGCCGGTTCCCGGCGTCACGGTAGATGAGGCAGCCTTTATCGAGGCCACGGAACGCTATGCAAAGCGTTATTTGGGCAGCTACGAAGGCATGGATGCCGGGATTGATGCGCTGCAAAACCTGATGCGCCAATATGGACTGCGGCTGGATAGCAACTTTGTGTTGGCCTTCAAGACATTGATGCAGGCCGATGAAGTTGTGCGTACGCTGGATCCAAACATCGTCTTCACAAAGTCAGCGGTAGAAAACAGCAAGGAACTGATGCGCGAGCAGTTCACGACCGATGCCGTCGTCGACACCATCACAGAGCAAGTGACCCGTAGTGGCCGCGAAATCGTCTATCGGATCCCCTCGCTGGTCGACGCGACCGGCAAGTGGTTGGATCAGTATGAACAGGGGCGCTTCTCAGTTCACGTCGATACCAGCGATTTGACGCCCCAGGTCGACAAGATAGACAACGCTTTGTCCAAGAGTATGGATCGGCTGATCGTAGGATTGGTCATGGCCGGGTGGCTGGTGGGTGCAGCAATAGCCAGCACGGTCGACGTCGATCTGCTGGGCTTCCCGCTCTCAAACCTCGCCTTCTACATGTTCCTGATCGGCGCCGGTGTTGGGGCCATCATCGTGATTCAGGCCATCATGCGTTTGAGAAAAGAAGATGATGTTTACTAATCGCGGCTTGGAGGTATAAGGACCCACCATGTTAAGTTTCCTCTTTGGCCTGTTGCAGACGCTTATCGGCGTCTTATTGGGCGGCTATATCCTTTTCCTCGGGCGCAGACAACTCTGGGCGACCTCGGGCATTGTTTTTTTTGCAGTAGCAGCCAATATGATTGCCATCTTGGTGGTCGACGGCGACGCCGGCTGGGATCTAATTGACATGCAAGCCTGGGGGCTCATCGCCATCGCAATTGCGATTGGCGTAGCAGGTGCGGTACTAGGCAATGTCCGACCAGAGCTCGCCGGCGTGCTGATCGGCATTGCAGCCGGCGCCAATGTGGCGCTGTGGTTCTACGACATTGCAGAGCACCTCATAACAAGCGTCGCAAGCTTGCCGGAGGACACAGTCATCATCGTTGGGTTGCTTCTCATCGCGATTGGCGGGCTGTTGGGCTATTGGCTCATGCGCAGCTATCGAGATGAAGCGCTCATCTTGATCACAGTCGCCTTGGGCGCCGAGTTGATTCATGATGCGCTCGACCTGAGCGCAGACCGCAGCTTTACCGCCATTCTCATCCTCGGCCTGAGCTTGGCCGGTATACTGGTACAGTATGGCGACTACGAACGCAAGCGGCGGGCGGCACTCGGTTTGACCGAGCCCGAGCCCATGCCCTCTAGCGTGACATTCTTTCAGAACTTGGAACTGGATTGATTGGCGGGCTGCAGCTGCAGTGACTGCAGGCGGCGGCATTCCGCGCATCCTTGTGCATTGAGGTTGGAATGAACACCAACAGCGATTCCATCGGCAACAACGAAGCGCCTGAGGCGCCGCCTTCTCCGGATATGGTCTGGATTCCGGGTGGCAGCTTTCTGATGGGTTCAAACGAGCACTATCCGGAAGAAGCGCCGGTGCATCGTGTCGCAGTAGACGGTTTCTGGATGGACAAATACCAGGTGACCAATGCCCAGTTCACACGGTTCGTCCAAGAGACCGGTTACGTAACCGTGGCGGAAAGAGCTCCCGATCCAGCGCTCTATCCCGGTGCGCCGCCGGAAAATCTGGTCCCCGGCTCACTCGTCTTTCACATGACCCAAGGGCCCGTCAATCTGGAGCAGATCAATCTCTGGTGGGACTGGACACCCGGCGCAAACTGGCGGCGTCCGGAAGGACCGCGCAGCCACATTCGCAAACGCAAGCATCATCCCGTTGTCCACGTCTGCTACGAAGACGCTGCAGCGTATGCGGCGTGGGCCGGCAAGGCGCTGCCCACCGAGGCCGAATGGGAATTCGCGGCCCGGGGCGGCATCGAGGGCGCGACATTTGTCTGGGGAGACGAACACTTCCCCAATGGCCAACCGGCAGCCAATACGTGGCAAGGCGAGTTCCCCTGGCAAAACCTGAACCTCGACGGCTTTGACGGCACCGCGCCCGTTGGCGCCTTTGCGCCAAATGGCTTCGGTCTCTATGACATGGCGGGCAATGCCTGGGACTTGACCGACGACTGGTGGACCGAGGCGCACACAGAGGATGCGGACAAGGCCTGCTGCATCCCCCAGAACCCGCGTGGCGGTCAGGTAGACGAGAGCTATGACCCAAGCCAGCCACGCGTCCGCATCCCGCGCAAGGTCGTTAAGGGCGGCTCCTATCTCTGCGCGCCGAACTACTGCCTGCGCTACCGACCGGCGGCCCGACGGCCGCAAATGGTCGATACCGGGACAACCCACATCAGTTTCCGCTGCGTCATTCGGTAAGAGAGCAAGCCATTTGTGGCTCACTCTCGGCATGACGGCGTCAGGGTGCCAGCTTCGACGCCCGCCAGTTCCTGCTCTTCGCAAACGGAAATAAAAGCCCCGCCCACGCCCTATTGACGGCTGATCAACGGCAGGAAATGGGTAAAGCCATCCCCCACGCGTACAGTCACGGGCACCTCGATCGTCTGATCGGCGAGATGGGGACTGGTGAGCGTGATCGTCGCCGAGTAGATCCCCTCGTTTAGCCCCTTGGGCTCCAGCGCCACGACGACTTCGCCCGGCGTTTGGCCATCGGTCGCGTCGAGCCGCAGCCAGGTTGCGTCACTTTGCACGTGCCACGGCATGCTCTCCGCAGAGCTGCCAATGCTGATCATCTGTGCGCCCTGGTCGACGTCGTCGCGCAGCGCGATCTGCCCGGGCGAGACGACAAGTGCGCCATCGTTGAGATGAGCCGATGCCGCCGAGACGGGCGCGACGGAAGCCAGGACCGCACGATCGCAACTCGTCACGCTGGCTTCATCCAGCGCACGCCAGACGGTCGTGCCGCCGCCATTGTTGTAGGTATTGAAGTAGATGACGACCGTGCGCCCGCGATAGGCGCTGAGGTCATATGAGCGTTCACGCCAGCGCTCGTCTCCCTGCCCCCGGTCTCGATCCAGCAAAGCGAGAAGACGATAGCTGCTGTCGAGCAGCAGCACTTCACGGTAATCGGCGCCATCGCCGGGACCGCCGGCATATTCATGGAAGCGCAGAATGGCCTGTTCGGCACTGCTGGGAATGGTGATGCGCTGATAGGTTGACGAATAGGCATAGCGATTGGCGCCACCCGGCGGGATGCCCTGTCGGACGGCCTGAGCTCCTGCGTAGACTAGATCCCCCACGTATTCAGCCTTGGCGGGCGTGCTGCCAAAGCTCCAGCCGCCACTTCCCTCGAAATTGCCGTTGACGAGCAGCTCTGTACAGTTTGCGGCGCCGGGCGTCGGCGTCGGAATCGGTGTCGCGGTAGCCGTTGCAGTCGGTAGTGGCGTACTGGTTGATGGCGGAGCCGGCGGTTCCGTAGCAACTGGCGGCAGGGTGGCCGTGCTCGTTACAGCAGGAGCAGGCGTTGTCACGCCCTGGCCCAGATTCGGGCTCTGCGCGATCCAGTCGCGGGGCAGGATCTGAAAGCCATCCCAGTGCACGGGCATGTCGTTCTCGTCCTCGTCACGCGGGAGATGATGGAAGCTGATGCCATACCAGACGACCACATCGGCCCCGTTGACATTTTCGCCATTGATAAACTGGGTCACATCGCTGGCGCAGCCGCTCACGGCAGGATTGTGGGAGGTGAAGCGTTCGCACGGGCGCACGGCAGTGACGTAGAGATCGTTATACGTCCATGGCTCAAACGACGGGCCGATGAACTGGTGGCCGACCTGAATCGGATCCAGGTGATAGGAGATGGCGTGCCCTTCCGTGTTGACGCTCACCGTATCGCGAATGCGCCACGAGCGCATGGATTGCGGATTGACCGAACGTCCGGCCTCTTCGGTAATGGGCTCAACGTCAATGGCAAGCTTGCGTCCGCCATCCTCACGCACAAATTCAATTTCTTCAACCAGGTCATTGGCCAGGCCATCGATATCGAAATCAAGCCGCCAGTAGTAGTTGTGCGTATGTGAAATTGGCACGCGCTGGGGCGCGGTGCGCCAGCCATAGCGTTCGCTGCTGCCATAGCGCTGCAACTTGCCCGCGGCGCCGACCGTCGGCTCAATCACGCCATCGTCCGTAAAGCGCCAGGCACTGATGTAGTTGTAGTCGCCGCTGACCGATACGCTGAAGAGATTGAGCTCATAGCCCTGGATCTGGCGATTGAAGTACTTGTAGGCATAGCCGCGTGACGGCGTCTGCAGGCACAAGACGTTCTTGGTGTAGTAGCTCAACAATTGGCCATCCGGACATTCTTCCTGACTGAGGTCGAGCAAAAAGCGGCCGCCCAATCCATAGTCGGAGACATCGTGAAAACGTGCGCCATTGTCATCATAAGGCACATGGATCTGGGCCAGACCGGCCGAAGCGAGGATTAGGCGTCGCGGTCCGCCCGGCGGCGTGTAGTGGATATCGTGCAGCACGATCCCCTCAAGGCTACGCTGCTCCCAGCACATATCCCAACGCGCACCGGTGGGCAGCGTCACGTCAATGCGATAGGCGGAGGAACAGCTGTAGCCGCTCTGGGCTTCCAACGCCGCACCACGCCAGTTCAGCCACAGCAGTGCGCCGATAAGTACCAGAGCGCTCGCGGCAATCAAGGCCACGCCACGACGATTCAATGAGCCGAAAAGTGTGCTCACGGTTGCGCCTCCTCATCGTGGGTATGGTCCAGATCGGTGTGATCGTCCAGCGCGTGGTCATGCGCGTTTGATTGCGCATCTGGATGGACAAAAGCCACTTCGCCCGTAGAGAGATTGACCAGCGGCAGTACGTCGAGCACGGTTGCATCCCGGGCCACGACCATGATCTGCGCACAGCGATTGATGCCGCACTGTTCCATGCCCGGCGGTTCGATCTCCGGCGCAGCCCCGGCGTAATAGACAAAAACACGCGTGTCAAGCTCTTCGGGATCGACAAGCGGCCGGGCCATGAGTTCAGCATACGCGCGCTCGGCATATTGGCGGAAGTTAGCGTCGCCAAAGGCCAGACCGGTGGCAACCGAGCGTTCGTACGCCGTCAGCGGGAGTTGAAAGCCCTGAAATTGCTCGGCTGAGTCAACCGCGCCCGTGGCATAGTTGTAGATTGAATGGACCAGCGTATCGGATGCGTACTGGTAGGTGAAAACATCGGCGCGTCGTTCCCATGCCCGCGGTCCTAGCTCCCCTTTGATCTCAGGACTGCGCTCAATCAGGAGAAGTTCCTGGTGCGTGGCAGGCGTCCAACCGCCGGCGGCGCGCGCGGCCGGCAAATCAGCCTGTTGCAGCGATGTTTCGAGCAATGGTTGCGCGCCGGTCTGTGCCGCGGCCTCGGCGATTTCTTGGGGTGACAAGGGGTCGTACCCCACCCCGACCTGGTTCATGCGCAGGGTAGGTACGGCAGCAGGGCCTGCCCAAGCCAGCGTTACGCTCAATAGGCCCCCAACCAGTACACAGAGCGCGACGCCATAGCGCCAAGGGGTTGGCAAAGTCATCATCGATTTTCCTCCAAGCGAATCCATCAAACGATCGCGGGGTATGGCTGGCTATTCAGACGTAGAAAAGGAGAGAAAGGTACGACCAACGAAGAGAGTGTCTTACCGATTTGCGAATTAGGGGATTGAATCGGCAATTGACAATGGTCAATTGCCGATTCGTGCTAAATGTCTAGGTTCGCTTCGTCGGCATGAGTCTGGATGAAGCGGCGGCGCGGCGGAACGCTGCTGCCCATGAGCATGTCAAAGGTGCGATCAGCTTCCGTGGCATCATCGATGCTAACCTGAAGCACCGTTCGGTTCTCGGGATTCATGGTGGTCTCCCAGAGCTGTTCATCGTTCATTTCGCCTAGCCCCTTGTAGCGCTGGTCGATACGTACGTTGTCTGCCCCAACTTCGCTGCGCAATTCTTCCAGCGCCTTTTCGTTGTAAACGTATTCACTGGAACGCCGGTTGCGGCCGTTCTCGCTGCGCGTTACCGTCACGCGGTAGAGCGGCGGCTGGGCGATGTAGAGATGCCCCTCGTCCACCAGGGGCTCCATGTAGCGGAAGAAGAGCGTCAAGAGCAAGGTGCGGATGTGCGCCCCGTCCACGTCGGCATCCGTCATCAGAATGATACGGTTGTAGCGCAGCCCGTCCAGCGAGAAATTATCGCCGATGTTAGTGCCCAGGGCCGTGATCAGCGCCTGAACCTCCTTGTTGGCCAGGGCCTTGTCAAGACTCGTCTTCTCGATATTCAAGATCTTGCCACGCAGGGGCAGAATGGCCTGGAAACGGCGGTCGCGACCCTGCTTGGCCGTGCCGCCGGCGCTGTCGCCCTCGACGATGTAGAGCTCGCACTCCGCCGGGTTGCGGCTGGAGCAATCGGCCAGCTTGCCCGGGAGGGTCAGGCTCTCCAACGCGCTTTTGCGGATGACGAGGTCGCGCGCCTTGCGGGCCGCTTCGCGGGCGCGGTAGGACGTGCGACACTTCTCGATAATCTGCTTGGCATCGCGCGGATTCTCCTCCATCCAGCGGCCCATGGCCTCGGCCACGGCGGACTCGACGTGATAGCGCACCTCATTGTTGAGCAGCTTGAGCTTATTCTGGCCCTCAAACTGGGGTTCGACCACCTTGACGCTGACGATGGCCGTCAATCCCTGGCGCGTGTCTTCCCCGGTGAAGTTGGGGTCATTGTCCTTCAGGTACCCCTGCTTGCGTGCGTAGTCGTTTACCTGCCGGGTGATGGCCGCACGCAGGCCAGTGAGATGGGTGCCGCCGTCCGGCGTATTGATCGTATTGGCGAAGGCATGAAGTGAATCGCTGTAGCCGTCAGTATACTGGATCGCGGCCTCGACATAGGTTGTGTCGACTTCTTGATCCACATAGATCGGATCATGAATCGTGCTGCGATTCTTGTTGAGATAGCGCACAAACGTCTTAACGCCGCCCTCAAAGTAGAACTGAATCTCTCGATTGGGATCTTTGCGCTCATCAACCAAAATGATATCAACGCCACGGGTCAAAAAGGCCATCTCGCGAAGACGCGTCACCAAGGCATTGTAGTCGTACTCCAGCACCTGAAAGATCGTATCATCGCGCAGAAAGGTCTGGATCGTGCCCGTGTCGTCCTTGGCGCACTTGCCCACGACTTCCACATCGGTGACGGGAACGCCTCGTTCAAAGCGTTGGCGATAGATTTTTCCATCGCGCTTGACCTTTGTCTCCATCCATTCGCTGAGCGCGTTGACCGCGCTGACACCTACGCCGTGGAGGCCGCCGGAGACCTTATAGCCACCGCCGCCGAACTTGCCGCCGGCGTGCAGCTTGGTCATAACGACCGTCACAGCCGGCATCCCGGTTTGCTTCTGGATATCGACCGGGATGCCGGCGCCATTGTCTTCGACGCTGACGCTATTGTCTTCATGAATGGTAATGCGGATTGTATCGCACCGCCCCTGCATGGCCTCATCGATGGCGTTATCCACCACTTCGTAGACCATGTGGTGCAGCGCTTTGGAATCGGTGCCGCCGATATACATACCGGGCCGACGCCGGACCGCTTCAAGTCCTTCGAGGACCTGAATCTGATCTGCACCGTAGACGAAATCCGCCTTTTTCTGATTAGCCACTAGTTCCTCCAGGAAAACGAGATCGAGACGGCTGCGCAAAACATGCGTCCGAATCGCAAATTGCCGAGTTTACAACGTTGAGTCCGCGCTGGTCGGTTGGTTGCGCCAGCAGCTCCTCGAGTCCGGTTGCGTGCTCGCCGGCCAGCTTGAGCCACCGAGTGCGATAGAAAACCAGCAGGGCCATAGCCAAACCGGTCCCGATATAGGCATTCAAGAGAATGGCGCCGAGTGTGCCAAATGGCGCCATCTGCCCCAAATTGGTCAAAATTACGCTAAAGCCGACGCTGATCAGATCGGTCAACAGCACAAAGAGCAACGTCGCGCCAAAGTTGAAGCGCACAACCTGAACGCTCTGGCGTACAGCCTGCATGACCGAGAGATCGTCCAAGACGATCGCGACGGTGACAAAATAGAGAAAGAAGTAGGCGGCAAAGGTCACGCCGCCCAGCATAAAGGCCAAGAAACTCGACAAAGCCGGGACAAGCAGCGCGATCACACCCAAACCGAGGCTGGCAATGACATACGCGCCCATCATGATCAATGCCGCCAGCACCACAAAGAGCATGATGCGGGCCCAACTGCGCCCAACGTTGGCGACAAACTCACCCAGCGTCGCGGCTTTGGCCGCGTTGCCGATTGGTAGCTGCTGGGCCAACATGTTGAGATAGATCGCACCGAGCAACAATCCCAATGCGCCCAAGCCCAAAATCGTTCCGGCGATCAACCAGGATCCCTCCAGATCCACCCGTCCCTGCTCCGGCATAGGCCCCATGATGCGCATGAGACTCGGCACGTGCATGAGCGACTGGTTGGCCAGGAGCGTCATGAGATTGATCGTTTCGCCAAACTCGCCAAAAAGCTGACTGACTTGGGTGCCCATCTCGGCCAAATCTGCCGGCATGCCTTCAACATCGGCACTGCTGCGATAGAGCTCGGCAACTCGGTCGAGCAGTGAGCCGAGCGTCACGCGCGCCAGCAGCCAAATCGCGAGATCTGCCAGCACCGGCACGAGCAATAGCTCAAATCGCCGTCCAAGGAAGCGATAGCCGGCGGATAGACTGTCGATTACGCTCAAAGCAATTCTCTTTTTCCCATATGCATGATCGACTGGTTGGCTCTGCGCAGATCACCCGGCGCAAAGAAATCTGACCTCGCGGTGAAGTCAGATTGTCCGGCCAAATTCGCAGGTCCGCCAGCCAGATTTTTTGAGCCGATTCGACCCTTTTGTCTCCAGCTAAGTTTACCATAGATGCGACCCAAAGTGAATTCTCGCGCGGGCTGGTTGGAACGCTTGTTCGGCGTAAAAAAGGCGAGCCAACGCCGGGCGCGCGCCGGTCCTGGCGTTTGGGGAAAGCGGAATATTGACCCCCACTCGGGCAATCCGCTACAATCCTTACAACACTGTCCCAACCTGCAAAAATTACCGAAAATCAAGGACCCACTATGACTACTTTTGTCATTGAAGGCGGCCATCGACTCGAGGGGGCAATTCAGCCGATCGGCAACAAAAATGCCGCGCTCCCCCTCCTGGCAGCATGTCTGCTCACCGATGACCCCGTTACGCTGCACAATGTCCCGGACATCGGCGACGTGCACACCATGCTCATGATCCTGGAGGGCCTGGGCGTCACGATTGAAACGCAAGATCGGACGGTGCGCCTCTGTGCCCGCAACGTGGAGAGCGCCCAGCCTGACGCCAGGCTCTTTGCAGAAATTCGCGGCTCGCTGACCCTCATGGGGCCGCTACTGGCTCGTCACGGACACTTTCTGGTTGACAGCTCTGCCGGCGGCGACGACATCGGCCGCCGCCGCATCGACACCCACCTGCAAGTCTTCGAGGCATTGGCCGCCAATCTGATCCACAATGGACGCTTTGAGTTGCGCGCGCCGAACGGCCTGCGCAGTCATGATATTTTGATGGACGAGACATCCGTTACGGCAACGGAAAACGCGGTCATGGCCGCGGCGCTGGCCCATGGCACCACGATCCTGCGCAACGCTGCGAGTGAACCCCACGTACAGGACGTATGCAATCTGCTGGTCAAAATGGGCTGTCACATCGAGGGCATTGGCAGCAATACCCTGATCGTCCATGGCCAGAAGTCGCTCAGAGGGGCCGATCTCACCATCAGCCCCGACTTCATCGAGGTGGGCAGCTACATCGGCCTGGGCGCCATCACGCCCGGCGAGTTACGCATCCAGGGCGTGCTGCCCGAACACATGCGCATGATGGAGATGGTCTTCAGAGATCGACTCGGCGTGCGCATGCATCTGGAACAAGGGAATGCCGCGCCCGGCCACGAATCGTATGATTTGGTCGTGGAAGACAGGAAATTCTTGTTTACCAGTAATTAGA
>CAWEEJ010000036.1:0-10035 GCA_963807905.1 uncultured Chloroflexia bacterium
GGCTATCGCTTCTCACGACGAAGCCATGATTCGGGCGACGGTCGAAACCGCCTTTCACAAGGGGGTCCCTGCTGCGGCCTACGAGTTCCAACTGCTCTACGGTATTCGCCGCGATTTGCAGACGCAGCTTCAGCAGGATGGCCACCGTGTGCGCATCTACGTCCCTTATGGCGTGGCCTGGTACCCTTACTTCATGCGCCGCTTGGCCGAACGCCCCGCCAATCTCTGGTTCTTCGTCAACAACCTGCTCAAGGGCTAACCCAAATTTCGAAGCCGCATTCCACAACCCGCAATCCGCAACTCCATATTGACGGCGCGCAATGGCTCAATTGGATTCAACGGCTGCAGGCCATTGCCCAAAGCGGCCTCTCCTACGCTGACGACCCCTATGATGCGGAGCGCTATAGCGCGTTGCGGCGTATCGTGGCCGAGATGCTGGCCGCTCATGCGGAAGACGATCCTGGCGCTTCACTCGACGCCGGCGTGATCGACAGCCTGCTGGCCCGTGAGCAGGGCTACGCCACGCCAAAGCTGGATGGCCGCGGCGCCTGCTTTCAGGATGGGCGTATTCTCCTCGTGCGTGAGCGCAGTGATGGCTGCTGGACCCTGCCCGGCGGCTGGATTGACGTCAACGATGCGCCTGCAGCGTCCGTAGAGCGGGAAATCCTTGAGGAATCCGGATATGAGGCGCGTGCGCTGAAGCTTTTGGCCTTATGGGACAAGCATCAGCATCAACATCCGCCCGATTTCTTTCACGTGTACAAGCTAGTCTTCCGCTGTGAGATCACCGGCGGACAGCCCACTCATAGTCTTGAAACCAACGGCGTCGGCTTTTTCACGCTCGATGCACTGCCCCCTCTCTCCACCTCGCGTATCACAACCGCGCAGATTGCGCGCCTCTTTGCCCTGCACGCTCAACCTGACGCCCCTACCGACTTCGATTAGACAAGAGATTACTAACCTGCCGGCTTCGTGAGCGCGCCTTACGAAGAAACACGGGAAATCGGGCTAGCGCCGGTTGAGCCTGCGCCGTCCTGAGCCTGACGAAGGGTCGAAACCAAGCGGGTCGACGGGTTACGTTTCATTTGGATGAAATGGCGCCGTATCGACTCTAGCTGCTTGTGCAAACGGGCGAGGCGCACACGTGGAGAAGCCGTAAGGGTTTGTGTCATAGGTTCAGCCGGCAGGCGTGTTGGCTGAACCTATGAAAATGGTTAATCGAGATTGGAAGATGAAAAATGGCGAATGGTTGTTGCGCACCGAGCCTATTGGCAATTCTCCATTGTCGATTGGCCATTTTCCCGTTCAAATGGTAAGCGGGCTTCTGGATTGGCCGGCAAAAATGGTCCAATATTGACTTTGTTCTAATTTTGTATTGACTTTGTAAAACTTTTGTACTATAATGTGGGAAGTGAAGGCTAACCCGCAATGGGTTTTTGAGATAAAGGGGAGAAGGCAGATGCTGGGCAAGCTATTGAAGCGCAACCAAACGGAAGATCAGGCCAAAGAGAGCGAACGCAGCCTCATTGATCTGGAGAACGTGATTAAGGCCTATCAGACGCCGGCTGGGGAGTTCCTGGCACTAAAGGGCGTGGACATGCAGGTGGATCCCGGTTCCTTTGTGGCCGTCGTCGGCAAGTCGGGCAGCGGTAAGTCGACGCTTGACGAACATGATTACCGGCATTGACCGCCCCTCTACGGGTGAGGTCTTCGTGGCCGGTACGCCTATCCACAACATGAGTGAAGGGCGGATCGCCAAATGGCGCGGCCGTAACATCGGCGTGGTCTTTCAGTTCTTCCAGCTGCTGCCTACCCTGACGGTTTTGGAGAACGTCACGTTGCCCATGTCTTTCTGCAACATGTATGACCGCAGTGAACGCAACGATCGGGCCATGGCGCTGCTCGAAAAAGTCGACATGACCCATCAGGCTTACAAGTTGCCTACCGCCATTTCGGGCGGCCAACAGCAACGTGTTGCCATTGCCCGATCCATGGCCAATGATCCGCCGCTGATCGTCGCCGACGAACCGACCGGAAACCTTGATTCCAAGACTGCTGATGCCGTCTTTGGTCTTTTTGAAGAGCTGGTTGCGGGCGGCAAGACCATTCTCATGGTTACGCATGACGATGACTTGGCCGATCGGGTGACGCGCAAGATTACGATTGCCGACGGGCGCATTGTTGGTGATACGCAGCCTCATCTGCGCCCCCATACCGTTGCTCAGCCAGTACACGAAAACATTTACGTGCCGACGCCGCGTACGGCGCCGGCCTTTGGGTGGGAGGGCGCCGGTGCTTGATCCACGCTGGATGAAGGTCCTACGTGACCTCTGGTACAACAAAACGCGCACGATTCTGGTCGTATCGTCGATTGCTGTCGGCGTCTTTGCTGTGGGGACTGTGCAACATCTTCAGTCTTCGTTGGGCAATGAGCTGCAGAGCATCAATCAGGAGACCAGCGCTGCCCATGCCACGATCTTTGCGCCGGGCATGGATCAGGCCATGCTCGACGCCGTCCAACGCACGCCGGGCGTGGCTGAAGTCGCGACCCGCAGCAGCATTGGTCTTAAAGTTGAATTAGAGCCGGGCGTTTGGGAAACCTTCAACGCCACTGCAATTGAAGACTTTACCGACCAGCGCATCGACAAGATTTTGCCGATTACGCAATCTGAGAAGCATCCCGAGTTTGGCGCCGAAGAGACCCGCTGGCCACAAGAGACGGAGATCTTGCTCGAGAATAGCGGTTTGGACGCCAACAATGTCTTGCCGGAAGATTTGCGCAATGGCGATACGATTCGTGTTGAGACGCCGGACGGCCGCATCCGTGAGCTAACCGTCACCGGTATTGCCTACGATGCCAACGCTTTCCCCGCGCCCTTTGTGGGTGCGGCCAGCGGCTACGTTGATCGCCAGACGTTTGAGCAGTTGGGTGGATCTGCCACTTTCAACCAGGCGTCAATCCGGGTTGAAGGCACGCCGGAACAATTGATGGACAAGGAGTATATCCAGGTAATTGCCGATGATGTGGCGGCGAAGATCGAGCGGGGTGGCTATGAGGTCGCACGCGTCAACGTGCCCGAGCCCGGCCAGGTCGGTCTGCAGAATCTGTTTGATTCGCTGGCGCTCTTGCTGACGCCGCTGGGTCTGCTCGCACTCTTTTTGAGCGGCTTCCTGGTCATCAATACGATTTCGGCGCTCATGTCGCAGCAGACGCGCCAGATCGGCGTCATGAAGTCGATTGGCGCGACGTGCCGGCAGATTGTCTTCATGTATCTCAGTGCGGTGCTCTCCTACAGCATCGTTGCGCTGATGGTCGCCATTCCGCTTACGGTGTTGGTAGCCAGCGGGCTCGGTCGCTCTGTGGGCAGCTTCCTTAACCTAACGCTGCCGCGCTTCTCGCTGCCGACGAATGTCTTGGTCACCCAGGCGGCGATCGGCATCTTGACGCCGCTGCTGGCCGCGCTTTGGCCGGTGCTGCGCGGCACATCGGTAACGGTGCGCGAGGCGATCTCTGACTATGGCGTGGGCGATGGCGGTTCGACGCGGTTGAGCGATCTGCTCCTCCGCATTCGCGGTCTGTCGCAGCCGGTTCAGCTTTCGCTGCGCAATACGTTCCGCCGGCGCGCACGGCTGGTCCTAACGCTGATTACGCTGATCTTGGGCGGCATGATCTTCATGACGGTCGGCAGCGTGCGCCTATCGCTGACCAATCTGATCGAACAGGGTATTTCCTATAATCAGTTTGATATCTCGATTGATTTTGAACGCTCGTATCGCACAGCCAAGCTCGAAGAGATCTTGATGGGCGTGCCGGGGGTTACCGAGGTCGAGGTTTGGACCACTGATTCGGCCACGCCTATACGGACCGACGGTACCGAAGGCGACACGATTAGCCTGACCGCCTTGCCCGCTGAAAGCAACATGGTCGATCCGACGTTGAGCGCCGGACGCTGGCTTTTGCCTGAAGATGAGAACGCCATCGTTGTCAGCCAGAAGGTGCTAGGCAGCGAACCCGACCTGCTAGTGGGCGACGAGCTGGTGCTGGATATCGACGGTCGCGAGCAAGCGTGGACGGTGGTCGGCATCGCCCAGGTGCTGAGCGGACCGCCCAACGTGATTCCGGCCTTTGTCAATTACCCATATTACAGCCGCTACACGCGCAGTGTCGGCCAAGGTGAGAGCGCACAAATCCTGGTCAGCCAGAACGATCCGGAGAACGTCAACGCCATGGTTGATACGATCCAGGCTACCTTGGATGCAGAGGGGCTGCAGGTCGCTTCGGTCTTCACGATTGAGCGCCTGCGTCGCATCACCGGCGGCTTCTTTGACGTGATCATCTTCCTGCTCCTGGCCATGGGCATTCTAATTGCCACGGTCGGTGCGCTGGGCCTCATGGGCACAATGAGCACCAATGTGCTCGAGCGCACGCGCGAGATCGGCGTCATGCGCTCGATCGGCGCTTCAGATGGCGCGGTGCAGCGCATCGTCATCATCGAAGGGGTGATTATCGGGCTGATTAGCTGGGTAATCGGCGGCGCATTGGCCTTTCCCACCGGCGCGGCGTTGAGTAGTGCCGTAGGCGTCGTGCTCTTTGAAACGCCCTTGCCCTACACCTTTGCCCCCTCCGGAGTCATCACATGGCTTGTGGTGGTCACGGTGCTGGCCGGCATTGCCAGCTTCTTGCCGGCTTGGAACGCGTCTCGACTGACCGTGCGTGAGGTATTGGCCTACGAATGATCCCGTGGGCTAGCCAGAAATGCGCTGGATAGCGCCGGCCGCCTTGGGATCGAAGCCGATTGGCCAAAGGGTGTTGTCAGTGAAGGTTGCCCGTGTCAGCACAGCGTTTGTCAGATCGGCGTGTGAGAGGTCGGCATTGATCAAGCGGGCGCCGGTAAGATCAGCGTCCTGGAGATTGGCTTGCTTCAAATCAGCAAAGGAGAGGTCTGCATTCACGAGGTTGGCCCCACTCAGATTCGAGCGAAAAAGGTGTGCCGGGTAAGATCAGCCTGCTTGAGATCGGCGCCAGTGAGATCGGCCACGTCCAGGACAATTTCGCGCAGCGTTGCCCCGGCCAGATCGGCGCCGTGCAGATCATACTTGAATAGCCCCAGGCCCGACAGATTCTGACCGCTCAGATCGGGCGTCATGTTTTTTGCACGCGCCTGGCTGACCAGTTCGCGCACTTGTGATTCATCGAGGTTCATAGCCTAAATGTGAGGGTGACCTTTTATGGCCATTCCGGGATTTAGCCGATGCCTTGTTTGTTAACAAAGCAGGCACGACTGAATCCCTGATGCGCATTGCCGGTCAATTGTCTTTTCGACTCTATTTGTCGTAGTGGCGCTCAATCTTCAGATCTGGCAGCGCCTTTACCGCAGCCTTGTCCAATTTTAGCTTCACGCTATCGCCGTCGCCGCTGTCGATCTGATCGACTGGCACGGCGATTTCGCGCTTGCGCCACATGTGACCCTGTTGCAGCACAACGTGAGTAATGTGGCCGGTCGCAGGATCGATAACAAACTCGTCCACTTCGCCGATGGCGCCGTCCGTGGCCAATACCTTTACGCCGCGGTGAACAGCCAGTTCACCGGCTGCAACCGCTTCATACTGTTCTGCCTGGGACCCGCCGCTGCTCTCAGTGGCGTAGGGCGACATATATTCGCCGCTCTGCAACTCCGCATAGTCAGGATGAGGGCGATCAACGTAACGCGTCTTGACGAACGGCTCCATGCTTTCTAGCTCTTTGATCGTGCAGCCCAGATTGATGTCGTCATGGGTGGCAGATTGGACCATGTCCATCGGTACGAGCCACTCAAACGCATCCAGGTGGTGGCGCTGGCGCACCACGATGTGGGTAAGCGAGCGCTGGACCGGGTTGACGACCAGGGCAACGACAGAGCCGGCATTTCCGTCTGTGCAGTGCGCGGTTGCGCCGATACGAATTTCTTCCATGGTATTTACCCTAGCCTTCTTTCTCTGACAGGACGACGACGCACGGTCACTTCATCCAGGTTTGACATGGGAGTTGCTCCCATAACTAATGGATTGGCTACTTGTGCCAAGAATGGGGCCATCATAGCATAGTTTGAAAGGCGATGCATTCTCCGTAGAATTGGGGGTGCACGCACGAGTTGTAAATGAGTTCCGTATCCAAAGGGCGAAACGGCTTTGCATCAGAGAGAATTCTGCCTTCAGCCCGTCGTTTTCCAGAGGTACTAACAACTCGTGCGTGCATCCAGGATTGGTGAATTGGTGGACTTCAAAGTCTAGCAGCTCGGGCCATGGCGGGCATACCGGGAATTCCCTGTCCTAGCCGAATTCTGCGAGCAGTTCATCATAGGTAAGGCTCGTTCTTGGCAGTGGCTCCAACTCCAACTCGTCGGCCAAGTGAGTTTTTAGCAAGTCAAACTGGGCGATAAGTTGGCGTCGGTCACCCGCCGCTGCATGGCAGCGCATAACGAGAATGTGGGCGGCTTCATGCAGTGGATCGTGGGCCAGGGCCCGACGGGCATGGCCCAGTGCCGATTCAACGTCGCCCAGCGCCAGCTGACCGGATGCCAATGCTTCCAACGCCTCAAGAAAGGCATTGCTCAACCGTCGCCGTTCACTGTTGGCCCAGTCGTAGTAGCGTAGATTGGCCAGATATTCTCCGTCATACAGTCCAACGGCTTCCTGGAGCCATGTGCAGCGCACCTCAGCGTCAGGTGCGGTCCTGGCCTTGCTCAAGGCCTGCTCGAAGCGATCGGCGTCGACCTCGAAGCAATTCGGATCCAGCCAATACTCTCCGCCTTTCACCAAGACCAGTTTGCTCTTGTCTTCCGAGGTACGCAAGACCTGGCGTAGTCGATAAAGTGCGGTATGGAACGCCGTCTTGCCTGGCGATTCCCGGTTCGGCCAAAGCGCTTCCAGCGCCATCTCCAGCGACAGTCGCTGGCGCCGACTGTGGGCGAGGTAGGCCAGGAGGTCGCGCGCCTTGACGGATGCCCAGACATCTTGGGCCAAGCAGACGCTATCCACGATGACTTCGAAGTCGCCAAGAGTGCGCAGTAAGATTCGCTTTGTGATCTTCTGTGCAATGGCTTGTGCGGTCTCTAATTCCGCCGGCGAATCCAGTTTCTGTAGCACGGCGGATATCAACACGCTCTTTTCCCCATCCTCCGCCAGTGCACGGCAGACCGCAGCCGCCCGCGCACCTTGATCGAGATAGAGCTGAATGGCCCCGATCGGCTCCAATGACTCAAATGAGCGCCTGGCATGCCAGAGCGCGGTCTTATCATCTGCCCGACCAAGGGCTAGGTAGGCCAAGCCGAAGTCGATCATGGCGAGGAGAATGCGAAAATGTCGTCGTTCAGCTTCCGGGCGCAGCGACGAAAAGATGGCATCGGCTTCTTCAACACGCCCTTGTGCGATCGCAATATCAGCCAGCACGCTGCGACAAAAGATCAGTTCATAATGATAGGTCTCGCCACCCTGAATCCAAAGCGCGGTCTCCGCAACCTGGCGCGCTTCCTCCAGACGATACTGCGCGCTGAGGTTGGATGCCAGATAGCCGGTGGCAATCATCTGTGCATAGGTGTCGACGCCGGATGCGCGAGCAACGTCGATAGCTTGACGCAGCGTCTCTTCACCCAATTGCAGATCTCCATGTTTGCTGAGCACTGCACCGAGCGATGCCAGCGCACGCGGTCGCCAGTCGGCCAGATCCAGCTCCTCAACAATGCGATTGGCTTGACCGCGTACCGCAAAGCGGTCTCGGTGTCGCCCCAGTAGGCGAAGGGCGTGGCCATCGTTAAGTATGCACTGGCAGCGGCCGGTGACAAATCGTCGTTGAGTACTTGTAGCGCTTCTTCGCAAAAGCGCACGGTCGCTCCGGGGTCGCCGTGCCACCAGCAAATGTGGCCCAACCGGCGTAGAAGCTGAGCATGCATGCCGGGGCTTAAGCTTGGTCCGGCTTGGCGTGCGGCAACCAGCGCTTCTTCTGCCAGCGCTCGCCCCACATCCATGTCCGCCTGAAAGCCGGCGCTGCGTGCCTGGACCATGAGCGCATGGGCTGTCACGCGTGATCTCCGGGCTCGGCATGGAGGGCTTCATTCGCTAGTTCCTGGGCCCGTGCATGATTGCCCTGAACCTGCGCCACGACGGCCAGTTGCGTAAGCGCACGGCAGTGCCATGGTTGTCTTCAGCCGTGGCAAAACGAAGACGTGCTTCTTCAAAACGCGTGACGGCAGGCGCCAGTTGACCTTGACGCAACCGGGCCACACCGTCTGCGAGCAAAAGATCGGGGTAGTCGTTGAGTACGACCGGCGGAAATCTGCCAGAGAACGCTGCAAAACCGCCGTACGTCCCCGGTCTATGTACTCCGGCGCGATCAGGGTGAGCATGAGACATGCGCCATCAAAATCCCTGGCCGCGATATGGTGGCCCAACGCCACCTCCCATTCAGCCTGTGCTTCATAGTAGCGGGCCACACGCTGGTTAAGCTCTCGGTGTTCTGCACCCCCCCGACACGTTAGACGGGCAAGTAAGAATTCGCGAAAGAGATGGTGGTAGCGATACCAGGCGCGCGCTTCATCAAGACTGACGATGAAGAGATTGGCCTGTTCCAGCTCTTCGAGGATGGACTGGCTCCCTGTTGTTTCCAGCACGGCATCACAGACCGCGGCATCCATCTGGGTTAAGACGGCTGTGTAGAGCAGGAACTGCTGAAGACGGGCGTTGGCGACGAAAGACTTCATCAGCCAGGTACTCGAAGATATGGCGCTGCGCGCCGGTCAGCCCATGCAAAAATGAGCGGGCGTCGGACAGGTTGCGTCCGGCCAGCGATGAACGTGCAATTTGCAGGGCGGCGGCCCAGCCTTCGGTACGGGCTTGGAGCAGTGCAATGCTAGCGTTGTCGAGGACAGGCAGGTCGGGTGAATGGGCCAGCCATGTCGCCAATTCAGCGCTGGAGAATCGCAGATCACCGGCACGCAATTCGCTGATCTGACCATGCGCGCGCAACCGCGCCAGCGCCAGCGGCGGATCGACCCACGACGAGAGAATGATACGCAAATTTGGGGGGCCCTGCTCGATCAAGCGATTGACCAGCTCATGAACCGCGGGATTGCCGATCAGATGATAGTCCTCGAGATAAGCGTCCAATCGCTCTTGCAGAAGTCGGCCATCTCGTTGATAAAGAGCACAAGCACGCGTTCGGGTGCTACGGTGGAGGCTGTTTCGGCATTGTCCAACAGCGCCAGAGCCGCGCTTTCAGGCGATTCTTCACCAGAGTGATCACGCTCTGCCGGCTGGCCTGAATAAAGCAGGAAAGAAAGATCGCGGGATCACCATCCGCCAGGCCAATTGGATCAGGCGCAAGGCTGTGGCTACGTTCCACAAACTCAGCCAGCAACATGGTTTTGCCGTAGCCGGGGGGCGCTGACAGCAAGACCAAGCGGCCTTGGGCCAGCGCTTCGCCAATACGCGCACGAGATGATGCCGGTCCAGATGGTCGGTCTTGCGTCGTGGAACGAGGAATTTGGTACGCAGGAGATGGGTGGCTGGCATAAAGTGCCTACGATAGACTGCTGATCAGTCGAACCTACCGGACGGATCACCTGCCAGCGTCATGCTAACAGAACAACCCCCAATTTCACTCTGGATTATCCTCCAGATTGACCCTGTTCTCAAAATTTCACGAAAATTTACCTGTATACTACAGAATGCATTCTGCGACTGCATTCTTACGCGCTTGCAGTCATTCGTCGGTAACGGCCGCGGCGACACGCTTTGACACCGCCAGCCCGGGGTCAATTCGGCGATCTTAACCCAGTTCACCATTGCAAGGAGAAGAAGATCGATACTGAAACGTCTTGCGTTGCTGTTGATCGTACTCTTGATGGCGGCTTGCGCCGCGGCCACAACACCTGCAGCCGCGCCGGGCACCGAACTCATCCGGTAGACGATAGCGGGCCCAACGTCTTGACCGTGGCCTCCACCGCCAATTTGACCACATCGGGACCCGATCAAATCGTATCCACGGAGGCCCTCTATCTG
>CAWEEJ010000037.1:0-18875 GCA_963807905.1 uncultured Chloroflexia bacterium
AGCGACTTGTTGGCGGTGGCAATGACGACGGATTTGCCGGCCAGTATCGCGGGCGCCAGATAGGCGATCGACTTGCCGGTGCCGGTTGGCGCCTCAATCAGCCCGTGCGTGCCGGCCAGCAGCGTGCGTTGGACGGCCGTCGCCATTTCAAGCTGGCTCGGGCGGAATTCATAGCCATCCAGGTGACGGGCAACGGGGCCGTCTGCACCAAAGAAGTGGGCCAAATCTGTCGCGGCCAATTCATCCATGGGCGCGGATCTGGTGAATCTGCTGCGTAACCCAAATCGGCTTCCACAATCAGATCGTCCAGGGTACGGTAGGCGGAATCATCCAGCTCGGCGTAGACAAGATCGTCAGCTGTATGATCATCGGGCACAGGGCCGTCAGGTGGGATCGGGGGAGGGGTTTGTGCATTCATGGCAACCAGTTTAGCACGGATGTGCGAGTGAGACAAACAAAAAAACGGGGTTGACGTGTACACGTCAACCCCGCTGCAGATCAGCACAGAGGGAAGCGTAGCCTCCCCGTGCAACGGATCGATTTACTGACCAAAGCTTGGCGGAATCAGCACGGCATCAATGCCGTGTGCAACGCCGTTGGCGGCAAGGATATCCGGGGAGGAGATGTTGGCGCCGTTGATCAAAACGGAATCGCCACGAATCTCAAGCGTCGCCGAGTCGCCCTGCAGCGTGGCGACTTCCATACCGGTGGTGATGTCCTCCGCCAGCACCTCACCGGAAGCAACGTGGTAGAGCAGGATCTGCGTCAGCTGTCCAGCCGGATCGGCCAGCAGTTCCTGCAGCGCACCCGGGGCAGCTTCTTCCAGCGCCTCAAACGCAGCGTCGGTCGGCGCAAAGACGGTGAAAGGGCCCTCGGCGCGCAGGGCATCGACCAGACCAGCGGCTTCCAGGCCGGCAAGGAGGGTCCTGTAGTTGCCACTGGCAACCAACACGTCAACGAGATCACCATCGGCTGCAGCGCTGTCCGCTTCTTCCGTATCGGCGACGGCTTCCGTATCGGTGATAGCATCGGTACCCGTGACCGTGCCGGTCGTGGTGACGGCGGCGGTACCGGTCACGGCGGCCGTGTCAGTCACGGCCTCCGTCTCATCGGCAGCCGGCGTCTCGACTTCGGTCTCGGCTGCAGCAGCGGGGGCTGTCGCGCCCGAACCGATTTCGTCCTCAGTCGGCAGGTTGATGACGTCGCCCACTTCGATGCGGTTGCAGTCGTCAATGTTGTTGAAGGCGCAGAGCTCTTCGTAGAGCTGGAAGTCGCCATACACATCGGCAGCAATCAGGGCCAGGGTGTCGCCGGACTGGACGGTGTAGGTGCCGCCCGGCTCGCCCCGTTCACCGGTCGGGCGTGCAGGCGTAGCTGCGGCTTCGGCATCTTCGTCGGCATCGGTCGCGGCCTCATCAGCCTCAGCCTCATCGTCAGCCACCGGTGCGGCAGCAGGTTGAGCTTCCTGAGCGGTGATCGTCTGCGCCGAGTCGTCAAGCAGCATGGCATTTTCAGACGTCAGCGTGTAAGTCGTCGAGATGTTCGACGAGTTGTAGACGATCACAGTGTAGTCAGCCGTGCCGGAGGCCGTGAAGTTCGCCTCACGCTCGTTGTCGGCCGTATCCACATTGCTGCTGCCGGCGGCAATTGCCACCGAACTCAAACGGGCATCACCGGCAGCATAGCGATCAAACCCTTGCTGATCCAACACCCAGAAATTCAGGCGACGGGCCAGCTCCTGCTGATCCTGCGGTTCAAACGTCATGCGCAAGGTGATGTTGGCATCACGCGTGTCAGGAGCCAGACCCAGATAGTGCTGTGCATCCTGCGTGGGCAATTGACCAGTCATCTCGGTCGCTTCAACCGGCTCGGGATCAGCAGAGACGGCAGCAGGCGCAGCTTCCTCTTCCTCTGCAGGGACCGGCGTGGCCGCAGCGGTCGCTTCTTCAGCGCTCGCCTCTTCAGCGCCTCCTCTTCTTCAGCTGCCGGTGTCGCCGCAGCGTCCTCTTCCGCAGGAACCGGTGTTGCGTCCGCGGCCGCTTCTTCTTCGGCGGCCGGCGTAGCAGCTGCGTCATCACCAGCAGCTTCTTCGTCACCAGCGGCTTCTTCGTCGCCCTCATCTGTTGCGGCTGCATTCGGATCGGTCACCGAGCCGTCGTCATTGGTGATGACGCCATTGTCGGTCGACAGCGTGAAGCCGGCGGCCTGAGGCGAATCATTGAAGACAACAATCGTGTAGTTGGATCCAGTTGCGGTAAAGAGGGCCTCTTCCTGATTGCCCGCCCCTTCAAAGACAGGTTGGGAGACGCCCAAATTCGCGTTGCGAATGTCCTCTGAGCCGGACACAACTGCGCTCAGACCCTCGGCATCCAAGACGTAGAAGCCGATTCCGTCCGTATCAAAGCGGTCCCATTCAATGAGCACGCGCGTTGTCTGGCCAATGGGCTCCGTTTCGAGGCCCAGCCAGATCTTGGGGAAATCACCGCCTGCGGCGCCGTCAATCGAACCGGCGACTTCACTTGCGGCAACTTGTTGCGCAGCCGGCGCAGCAATGGCCGCGATACTGGTCATACTAACCAGCATCGTCAAGACCAAGAACGCCGACAGCATACGCTGTAGTCCTGTTTTCGACATGTTCACTTCCTCCAGTTGACCTAAATCGTCAGCATGTCCGGATGAGTCCGGATGGTTAATTCGCTCTATCTCGCTCGCTTTCCCAGTGATCCATGATTTCAACCACTGGAAAGCGCATTGCCAATCGGCAAAACGAACAATGATTCAAATGCGCAATAGTTTACACGCCGGCGAGACGCCATGCGGTAATCAATCCTCCGCAAGTCTCGTATTATACTCCCTTCTGAAATGTCAGGCCAAATCCAGCCGCCCGAACAAGTGTTGCGTTTTCATAGTCTAAAACGCCAAAAGTGCAGAAATGTTTCATACGTCTCGCAGTTGGACCAAACTGTCATCTTTGCGCCCAGTCATCGTAGGCAAAGAGACCGAAGGCCAAGGATGGCCGGCTTATGCAGGCGGTTCAGGGCGCAGGCGCTGGCGTGAGTGTTGCCAGGAGAATGGGTGTGGCCGTGGGCGGCACAATCCGTAAATCACGCAGAAAGTACTCATCATAATTGTAGTCGCTGCCCACGATGCGTAGTTTGAAGTCATACGTGCCTGACGGCAATTGGCCCAGGTCAAGCCGGGCCAGGGTACCGCGCAAGACTTCCTCTTCACCCGAGGCAAGATAGGCCCAGTCCTCTGCAGCGGCCGGCGACCAGTAGAGTTCCCAACGCAAGAAATCAGGAGAAATCGCCGTACCGGTGAAGGTCACCACGCCGCCGGTCGCTTGCCCCGCTATCGGCGCAGTGAAGCCGTTGACCTGGGCGCTCTCCGGGCGGGTGATGCGCAGTGCGTCTTGGTTGGCCACGCGCACGGTGCGTACAAAATATTCGTCATAATTGGAGTCGGTATAAATGTTGCGCAGCCGCAAATCATAGGCTCCGTCGGGCAAGAGATGGGTATTGAGGAGGTAAATGGTTTCTTGCCAATACTGCTCCTCGCCCGCAGACAAGAAGGACCACTCTTCCATGCCCGATGGCGAAATCGCCAATTCGTACCGGGCAAAGGGCATCTTGGGATAACCAAAGACACTGGCTACGATTGGCACGTAGCCTTGAAGCAGATCCCGCGCGACGGGTGCGAAGAAGCCCTGCTCTGAGCCGGAACGGGCTTCGTTGACAGGCGTGGCCGTCGGCGCGGGCGTGGGGGTTAGCGTGGCCAGCAAAAAGATGCGTGTGCCCGCCGGGTCAATGATAGGGGTTGCCGTCGGCGGCGCGGCGTTGCGAATCTCCAGATCGCGCAAAAAGGCTTCATTGTAGTTGCCGGCGTTGCTCACTGCTCGCACACGCAAATCATAGCGGCTGTCGGCATACCCCGTCGTGTCGAGAAGATAGATCTCTTCGTCTCGCAACACGTCATAGTCGGTGGCAAGCCAACTCCAGTCGTCCATGCCTGCCGGTGAGATATGGACATCAAAGCGTGCAAAGTTCTGGATCAATGGCGTGCCGATGATCGACACCAGACCCGCAATGGCATCACCTGAACCGGGGTGAACAATCTCATTGACGACCCGACGGCTGGGCGTGGGCGTCGGATTCGCCCCCGGCGTGGCCAACACGCTGCTCTCCTGTGCATTCAGGATGACATCGCGCCAGTTTGGCTGCAGGACGACGCCGGTGACCAGCGCGGCCAAGGCCAGCAGTGCCAGCGCCATGCGTTTTAGAAGCGTGCTCTTGCTTTCATTCATGGGTCTGTCGCCGTTTCATATTCTGCCAAAGTGTACAAAGCGCGTCATAGAGTTGCCCAGAGAACGACAGAGAACTACGGAGGAGCACAGAGAGTTCCTGGGTTCGATTGCGCTTCCCGCTGCAGCGACTGATATCGCGACCCGGGTTCTCCCGATCTCTCTCCTGCCCGACAACAACGTCGCGCCCGACGCCACTCACGAACCGCCGCGGAAGATCAAATGATGGCATGGCGCGGTGCCACCAGCGCCCCACTGGTGTTCGATCATAACGCTGGGGCTGATGGGATAGCCATTGGGGTCGACAACCATGACCGATAGTGTCTGGGGCGTGCTGCTGGCAATCGGAAAATCGAAGCGGCCGTAATCCGCCGGCCCGCTCTTGCTCACCACATCGTAGACGTTGCCCCATTCATCGCGCGCCTGTACGCGTACACCAGCCACAGGCCCGCCCTCGCGGTTTAGGACCTGCCCCATTATATACTGTCCAGGGCACGCGGCATCATGCCAGACAGGCTGGCTGAGCGCGTACGTGCCATAGGCGGCCGAGCCCGTTGTCCCCGCCACCTGCGTGAGCAACAGGGCGCCGCTACTCGGGCCGGCGGCGACCTCGGGGCTATTGACCGCGGCGACATCCACCAGGACTCGAAGACCGGCCTGGGCCAACCCTCGATCTTGCGCAACGGCCTGATCGACGGCAGGCTTCAAGGCTTCGCACGGGCCCAAGTTAGCCCAGGAGCCATAACGGAGCGCCCAGGCCAGCGCGTTGGCCTGTTCTTCGCTCAGCGGGCCGGATCGCTCGTCCGCTCCGGCCGGCACTTCGACAAGCGTGACCGTATCGGCCGCCGACGTCGAATCAGGCGCAGGCACGGACGCCGGATCGATATTTGGTGAATCAAGCGTCCCCAGAGTGCCAGGCAGGTTAACGAGCGTCCGTCCGACGGCGCCATCCATGGTGCAAAAGCCGGCCAGGCGTGTAGCATCGCCCCCTTGGGTGTAGACTGGGGCTGCCGTACGGTCGACCACGCTGTCGCCCAGCGGACCGGCATCGCCAATCTTCTCCAACCACTCGCGTGTGAAGAGCTCGCCGCCTTCCCGGCACACCAAACCCGGCGGACACTCATCACGCCACTCGAGCCCCTCTGGCACTGTAAAATTCCAGGCTTCCGGTTGCACCGCGGCATCGAGCGTCGTGAGCATAGCCGGATCGGCCAGCACGGACTCCATAAACGCGTTCCAGATCGGCGCAGCGCCGGTCACGCCGCTGGCATTGCGCATGGGGCGCCCGTCGCTGTTGCCCGCCCAGACGCCTGCAACCAGGTTCTGGGTATAGCCCACTGTCCAGTTGTCCCGCCAATCGCTCGTCGTACCCGTCTTGACCGCAGCAGGCCGGCTGAGCACCAGTGGACTGTTTGCGCCAAAAGCCGGCGTACGCGCGTCATTGTCGCTGAGAATATCGGTGATTTGAAACGCCGACTGGGGAGAAATAGCCTGGACCGGCTCCGTCGCCTGTTCAAACTCGACCTGCTGGCCCAGATTGTCGGAGATCAGGCGGATCGGCATGGCAGGCTGATAGCGCCCGTCGGAAGCGAGCGTATGAAAGGCGGTGGTCAGATCGAGTAGGGTCAGCTCACCGCCGCCCAGGGTCAGGCTCAAGCCATACCAGTCCGTGCCGCGGGTGAGGGTGCGAATGCCCATGGCCTCGGCCTGGGATAACATGGTTTCGATGCCGTACGCGTCCAACAGCTTGACCGCGGGCACATTGTAGCTATTGGCCAGTGCCGCGCGCACTGTGACCGGGCCGTGGTACTTCTCATCATAGTTCCTGGGATCGTAGCGCTCCGTCTCACCGCCGCCGGCATCGGTCTCGTATTCGACCCGCGTATCCCAGATTACCGTGGCCGGACTGATGGCTTCCTGATCCAGCGCCGCAGCATAGAGCACGGGCTTGATCGTGCTGCCGGGCTGGCGCGGACTGACGGCAACATTGACCTGGCCGGCAATACCCTCATCGTCAAAGTCGGCGCTGCCAACCATAGCCAGGATCTCGCCGCTATGCGGTTTCATGGCGACCAGCGCGGCATTGCCCAAATCGTAGGTGGGCAGCAACTCGGCCACCTTAGCAGCCACGGTCTCCTGAGCCAGATTTTGCATGGGCAGATCGAGCGTCGTAAAGATATTCCAGCCGGCGCGACGCGTGAAGCCGGCGCCATATTGCCCATCGATCGTATCAACCAGATATTGGACGAAGTGGGGCGCCTGAACCTCCGGCGCGCCCGGGTCGCCGACGAGCGCAATCTCCTCGGCAAAGATGGCGTCCGCCGCCTCCGCGGTCAGGTATTCATGGCGCACCATGAGATCAAGCACGACGCGTTGGCGGGCGCGGGCATCCTCGTAGTTCTCGTACGGATTGAGGTTAGCGGGCTGTTGCGGAATCCCGGCCAGGAGTGTTGCCTCGGCCGGCGTCAGGTCGGCGGCGGGCTTGCCGAAGTAGACCTGGGCTGCCGCTTCCGGACCGTAGGCCAACTGGCCATAGTTGAGCAGGTTGAAGTACATCTCCAGGAGTTCATCCTTGCTATAGAGCAGTGTCAACTCCTGGGCAATGGCCGCTTCCAGCGTTTTGCGGTCAACCGTTTGATCGAAGCGATCCTCGGGCGGCAAAAAGAGGTTGCGCGCCAGTTGCATGGTAATTGTGCTCGCGCCCGAAACGACTGCGCCCTCTTGCATATTTTGAAGCGCGGCCCCGGCAATGCGCAGCGGATCGATGCCGGTGTTTTGATAGAAGGTAGCATCTTCGGTGGCGATGGTCGCGTCGATCAGATGGGGCGATATGCGCTCCAGCGGGACCCAGGTGCGCCGTCCCTCGTCCGACAGCTCGGCCAGGAGCACGCCATTGCGATCGTAGATGCGCGTCGTCTGAAAGAGGGCCGGCTCCGGACCGGGCTGATAGTAACGCAGATAAAGTTCAACCGCATCCATGGGATTATCGGCCACGCGCTCTTCAAGCATCCGCTCGGTCGCTGCAGGCGCAAAGCGCTGACCGAGAGAAAGCACCTCATTGACATTGTGTGGCGTGCATCCAGCCAGCAGGAGCATGATTAATGCCGCCGTCACCCACTGCAAATAGGTTCGGCGTCGCACATAGAACCGCTTCATTCCGTCCATCAAGAGCTTGACTCGCTAAATTAAGGAGCGTCCGAAGGTGGCGCTCTGTTTGTCTACACAACTGCAGCAGGCAGTGAATCAACCATGTGGTGAATCACCCATGTAACGTGTGCGCGCAGCCATTTGTTTCGCCGGCTCCTCCCGCAAAACGAAAGAAGAGCCAACTGCCTGTTTCGGGCGATTGACTCTTCTCTGTGTTACCATATTGTACGCCGTACGAACCTGATTCCAGGGAACGGCTGATTCAAGAGAGGCGACGGCCGGATTCGAACCGGCGATGAGGGTTTTGCAGACCCCTGCCTTACCACTTGGCCACGTCGCCCTACAGCATGAAACGACAGCAGTGATCCTAGCAGTCGTGGGCAGGAATGTCAAATCTGGTAGTTTTTCTCAGCAGCCTCCGGATGGGCGAAAAGAGCGGCAATGGCCACCAAAAAAGATCAGATTCTCTACTGCGAACGCTGCGGGATCAGCTTCCTGTGGGCACAGGAAGAGCAGCGCCTGGGCGATTCCAAACCGCTGCTTTGTCCTGGCTGCCGCCGCGCTTTGCCCGCAGAAGATCGCCAGCGCGGGCTGGTCAAATGGTATAACGTGCGTAAACAGTATGGCTTCATCGTGCGCGCTGACGGTCCCGAAATCTTTGCCCATCGCAGTGAAATTCAGGACGGCAAGCGTCTTCGGCCCGGCGATCTCGTGGAATTCTCCGTAGGAGAGAGTGACAAAGGCCCCATCGCGCAAGACATCCGCGTGATCGAGCGAGCCAAGCAAGCCGTTGCTGAGGAACACCTGCCTTAGGCAAGCTCCTCGATCAAGTCGTCGTAAGCTGCGGCCACCGGTCTCCAATCAAATGAAGCAACAATATGACGGCGCAAAGAAGGCGGCGCCGGCGCGGCGCAGAGAGGCGATTGGCGGCCAGGGAGAAGAGCGCGGCGTCATCGGCGTAGAGGCAAGCAGGATGAAGCGCTGCGGGGATGAGCTCCGGATAGCTCAACCGCTGCGGCAGCAGTGGAAACGCCCCTGCCGCAACCGCTTCCAGGATGCTGATCCCGAAGAATTCGTGGTCTGCCGTACTCACCACCAGGTCCGCCCTACACAACAGCGCCTCATATTCCAACCGCGACGACAGATAGCCCCAATGCACAATGTGTGCAGCCAGCCGTATTCGGGCCTGCTCAAATTCCTCCGGCACGTTGCGAAAGTTCTCGCCGGCCACGGCCAGCCGAAAGGGAATCTGCGCTGCTTCCAATCGATAGAGCAATTGAAAAAACCGATCCGGTCGTTTGTCATACTCCCAGCGTTGATTCCACAGAATCAGGGGCGGCTCCGTGGTTAGTGGTGCGGTGGCGGCTCGCCCAAGGTCGACGGCTTCGATTCCCACTGGCAGCACGCCGCTTTTGCTCTGGACAGCCGGGACAAGCGCAAGATGATTGTAGTCGGGAAAATGCTTGAGCAGGCGCGGCGCCTCGTCAAACCAACCATCCCGGTGGAAGTGGCTGTTGAAGAGCACGTGGTCGGCGGCCACCTGGCTGAGCCAGTTGATCATGGCATAGGTAAAGTCGGGCTTTTCGCCAGGGCGCCAGGGGTAGGTCAGTTGGTTTTCATGCATGTAGAGAATCAGCGGCGCGCGTGCAGGTAGCTGTCCGTGCAATAGCCCAAGCCAGGCAGGCAGATTCACCATATCCGTCGCAAGAATGAGATCGGGAGATGCGCCCGCCGCCAGCAACGCACGGGCCTGGGCAGCCAATTCCAGCGCACCGCCCTGCATGCGCCATTTCCAGAAACGCCCGGCCATCGTAAGCAACTCCACGCGATGGCGGCTGTGGCGCTGATAACCGACAGCCCAGGCGCGATGGCTGCCTGAATGATAGGGGGAGAGCAGCCAGATTGTGCGCGTCCCATCTTTCTCGCTCTTCATCATGCTCCGCATGGTATCACACGCTAGCGGAAAAGGGTTGCAACGCGCGCCTCATCACCTGAATTTTGACCGGTTTTCAACGAGTATGCTACACTGTGCGGTGGTCTGTAGCGAGGGTGCCGACCTGTCGGGCCCTCGTTCTTTCTGCTCGTGGGATGGTCCCGCGGGCATCTCCAGAGAAAGAAAGAAGGAGTAAGTGTACGTGAGCGGTAACGACAGACACGAGTATGAGCTGGTCTACATTCTTCAGCCCGAAATGAGTGACGATAACGTCACGGGTTTCAACGAGCGCCTGAGTAGCATCATCAATGATCATGATGGCGAGGTGCTTGGCGTCGAGCTTTGGGGTAAGCGAGCATTCGCCTATCCCATCAAAAACAATTTCGAAGGCCATTACGTCCTCCAACGTTTCCAGATGGCCCCGGTCGGCTCGGATGAGCTAGAGCGCCTGCTGCGTTTCTCAGAAGATACGCTGCGCTATATGTTCATCCGGACGGACGAGTAACCGAACCACCTACCTGGAACACTTGAGGAGCTATCATGACTGAAGAAACAAAACCGACCAACGAGATCGAAGAGATCGTCACCGAGGTGACGGAAGTTAGTGAAGTAGCCGAGAACGGCGAGGAAATCGTCGCTGAAATCGTCGGAAATCGTCGAAGAGTCAGCAGATGTCGAAGTCGCTGAAGTCGAAGTCGCTGAAGTCGAAGTCGCTGAAGTCGAAGTCGCTGAAGTCGAGGTCGCTGAAGTCGAGGCCGAAGCTGAAGAGCAGGTTGCTGCGGGCGCAGCAACTGTTGCCGACCTGGATATAGATGATGATGACGAAAAGAGATGACGATCGACGATGACGATGACGACGAGTATGATGATGTCTTGACTCGCCGCGTCGAGGGGCCCAACACCTATGCGCCACGTGAGAAGCGCGGTCGCTTCCAGCGCATTGGTCGCGACATCAAGATGGAAGACATCAACTACAAGAATGTTGCTGTGCTTTCTAAATTTCTCGATCCGCGAGGCCGCATCCTGTCCCGGCGCAAGACGCGGTCAGCGCCAGATCAACGCGTGGCCGCACGTGAGATCAAGCGCGCGCGCCACCTTGCACTATTGCCCTACACGGCCGATCAAACCCGCATCACCCGCAAGCGCGGGCAGGTAATTGGGGCCATGTCCAAGAAGAAGCGCAATCAACAACGCAATCAACAAGAAGCCGATATTGAGCCGACGATTACGCGCAAGGAAGAACGGTTACGCGAGCGTGACCGTCAGCGCAACCGCAAGCTCTATCTCGGTGTAGGCATCACGTTGGGTGTGGTTGCCGCCATCGTAGCCTTTGGTCTGATCTCTGAGTTTCTTATCAGGCCGAACCAGGCTGCGGTGAGGGTAGGCGATACATCAATTGCTGTGCGAGATTTCCAGAAGCGAGCCTACTTCGAGGAGAGCCAACTGCTAAACCAATATTTCCGCATGGCGGAGATGGAGCAGCAGTTTGGCGGGCAGGGGATCTTCACCTCACAATTGAATCAGATCTCGGCCATTCTCACCAACCCCTTTGCATTGGGGGCGGATGTTCTCGATAGCATGGTCGAAGAAATCGTCATCTCTGAGGAGGCGGCGCGACGCGGCATCACCGTGAGCGAGGCCGAGATCGATGAGGCGCTCGAGCGCGAGGTGGCTGCCGCACAGGGTGCGCTTACGGCCCCACAGGCCACCGAAACCGCGGTCGCCGCAGCTGAGGCCACGGAAGTCGCGGCCAGTTGGACGCCGACGCCCGAACCTACGCTGGCTGCCGACTCCGTCATCACAGAAACGGTAGAACTGCCTACGCCGGAGCCACTGCCGACCCTGCCCGTGATTGACGACGAGCTGTACACCACTGGCGTCGCCGCACTGGAGGAAAATCTGCAGGACGTCGCCCGCATGAGCGTGGAGGAATATCGCGCCGTCATTGCCGCACGCCTCCTACGCGACAAGATTGAAGAAGCAGTCACGGCAGAGCGGGTCGAGACGACGGAAACACAGGTCAACGCACGCCACATCCTGCTGCGGCCTGTAGAGCCGACGCCTGAACCCACTGCTGTACCAGAGGGTGAGCCTACTCCCGAGCCAACGGCCACGCCGACCGAAGTGCCGGAAGGCGCGCCAACCCCGCGCCCAACGCCGGCCCCTCGCGACATCGAGGAGACCCGAGCGCTGGCCGAAGAGTTACGCCAGCGCATTGTGGCCGGTGAAGCCTTTGCCGATATCGCCGCAGAGTACAGCGACGATTTCAGCAACGCACAAGAAGGTGGCGATCTGGGCTGGTTTGGCCGGGGACAGATGGTGGAACCCTTTGAAGAAGCGGCCTTCGCGCTGGCCCCGGGTGAGGTCAGCGAACCCGTCGAGACTGACTTTGGCTGGCATTTGATCGAAGTAACGGACGCCGACGAAGCCCGCGAAAAAGACGAGGCCACACTTCAACAAGAGGCTGCCCTGGCTTTCGAAGAATGGCTCCAGGAGCAGATTGTTGCGCTCGACATTGAGCGGCCTGACAATCTGACCTCACTGTTGCCGAATGACATCGGTCAATCCCTTACCGGAGCGAATTGATGTCGTCAAATTCATCGAGAATGGACAATTGAGAATGCTTGCCGGGCGCTTTGCCTGCTGATCATTCTCCGATCTCCATTTTCGGACAGCGTGCCAAATCAAAAAGGGCCGTCGCCACGTGAGGCGACGACCCTTTTTTGTTTAAGCTTCCCGTTTCCCACACCTTGTTTCGGGCATGGGTCGTGATCCTTCGCCGTTCGTCACGGCGACGGCATCTTCATCAAGACTCGACAAAAGCACGCAGTTGCTCGGTGTGCTCAGTCGTATGGTTGACCATATGCTGCAAGAGGTAAGCAAGAACGAGCGTGCGCTCCCCCTCGGGATACTTGTCGGTTAAGGCTGCCTCATCCAGACCATAGGCAAAGCCGATAGTGCGCGAACGATGCGCCTGGGCCTGGGTTAGAACTTCCTCCCAGTTCCGCGTCTGATCCGCCTGCAAGCGTGCATCGTTGTCCCCCACGGGCTGCGTCACGCCCAACGCGGCGGTCACGCCAAGCAGGGCATCTTGCATGCCCGGGTCTGGAAGTCATCCCGATACGCAACGTCCGCGAGCAGGGTCTTGGGCGTCCAGCCGTCGCCGACGGCCCCCTGCTCAATCTGGGCCGGCGTCAGTTTGTCATATAGGGCCAGCAGCTCGGCGAACGAGCGCTCTAGTGCTGAAGCGTACTCTGAACCGGAAGTCATGTGGCCTGCTCCTTACTGGCGATGAAGATAAAAACGCGTTGTGACCGGGCTTGGCGAGCCAGCCTACGACAACGTGCACGAGAGCGAGTTATCCTAGAGGACGATGAGCATCAATCCAAAACCGCTGACTGCAATGGTGGAGTGCGCCGGTTGAGCGTCTAAGCTCCCGCCGGAGACTCTGTCGCAGGTCGTGCGACAACTGGCCGGGTTCTTCCCGGCAAATGAATATGAACAAGTCCTGGTCGGGCTGAGCGAGCCGGATGACGCGGCCGTCTATCAGTTGGACCCTGAACCCGCGCTGATCAAAACCACGGACTTCTTCACGCCCATTGTCGATGACCCGTGGACGTGGGGTGCGATCGCGGCTGCCAACGCCATGAGCGACGTCTATGCCATGGGCGGCGAAGTGCTCTTCTGCCTCAACATCGCCGGCTTTCCGGATGAAATGAGCGGCGAATCCGTTGCTCAGGTCTTCGCCGGTGGGGCCACCAAAGTCAAAGAGGCCGGCGCGGCCATCGCCGGCGGCCACACGGTGACCAATCCAGAGCCATTCTACGGCCTCAGCGTGACCGGCATGGTTCATCCGCAGGCGGTGATGCGCAAAGGCGGTGCGCGGCCGGGCGATCGTCTTTTTCTGACCAAGCCGCTGGGCACAGGCGTGATCACCACCGCGGCCAAGCTGACCGGGCCGGCGGCAAGCAGCGCCGCCCGGGCCTGGCAACGCCTGCGCGGCAAGCCCATGATTCAGACGGCCCACTTGGATGCGGCAACGCTCTCCATGCTCAAGCTCAACCGTTGTGCGGCCCACGCCGCCCAGGCGGCCGGGCACGCGGCGCGACCGATATCACCGGCTTTGGCCTGTTGGGTCACGGCGCTGAAATGGCCCTGGCCACCGGGCGTGAAGCGGCAGCCGGCTTCCGCATTGATGCGGGGCGCGTGCCAGCTTTACCCGGCGCCTTCGACTACATCGAGGCGGGCTACCTGACCCGGGGCAGCGAACGCAACCCAGCCAGCTTTGGCCACGCCGTTCATTTTGAAGACGGCGTTACGGCCGCGCAACGGATGCTTCTATGGGAAGTGGAAACCAGCGGCGGCCTGCTGATTGCTGTACCGCCGGCCGGTCTGGACGCCTTTCACGCCGCCTGCGCAGAACATGACCAACCGGCTTGGGAAATCGGCGAGGTCGTCGCCGGCATCGAAGGCATTGAGGTCATTGACAATTGCTAATTGTCAATCGGCAATTGTGCAGTACTCTTCGCCCATCCCCGCGGTCTCGTACCCGCCGAGGGCCTCTACCGCCGCGGCGAACTCAGGGTCGCGAATGATCTCGAGCAGTGGGGTCAAGAGGCCGCTAGCGTAGTGCTCGAGGGGAATAACCAAATCATAGCGCTCGTTGAAAAGAGGCACAAAGTCCAGATCCAGCGCACGGGCTGCGCCCAGGATGCCCAGGCCGCAGTCGGCTGCGCCGCTCTTGACCGCGGCCGCGACCGCAAGGTGCGTGTACTCCTGACGATCGTACCCTTCGATTTCACGGGGGTTGAGCCCATTTTGCTTGAGCTGATAGTCGAGAAGGACCGTGTACCCGCGCCCCGTTGCCGGTTGATGAAGACGACGTCGTCGCGCAGCAGATCGGCCAGCGTGGTGATCGCTTTGGGATTGCCCTTGGGCACGATCAGCCCCTGCTGGCGATTGACGAAGCGCAGCAGGACCACATCGACGCCGTGGGGCGTGAGCAGGCGACGGATGTAGTCCACATTGTATTCGCCCGTCTCTTCGTCGAGCAGGTGTGCGCCGGCAACGTGCGCCTCGCCGCGCTGAAGCGCCAGCAAACCGCTCAAACTGCCTACGTGCGCCGAGGAGAGGGTCAGTTCCGGCCGCGTGCGCCGCAGTTGATCGGCCAGCAAGTCGAGCGTCAGATCGTGGCTGCCGATGGCGACGATGGTGCGATCGATGGAGCCGGGCGCGCGCAGCAGCTCTACGGTGACTTCCTCACCGGCATGGTGGCCTTCGGAGAAGCGGGGAATGGTCACGATACCGTCGGCATTGACCAGCGACATGATCACGCCCGCGCCACGGGATAGAGGCGTGGCGACGATGCGCTCGCCGACCCGGCCCAACGTCACGCGCATGAATTCATCTTCGCCCATGGGCGAGAGCACCTTACGCGAGAGGGTGGCCTGAATCGTCGGACGTTCGGGCGGCTGGATGCCCTGCCAGCGGTAGAGCAGCGGCTTGATGATGAGGTCAAAGGTCATGGCGGCAGAGACTGGGTAACCAGGAATGCCGACCAGGGCCTTGCCCTGAGCGACGCCCAGGATCACCGGGTGACCGGGTCGCATGGCAATGCCGTGGACGCAAAGCGTACCCAACTCCTGCACGATGGCCGCGGTGTAGTCCTCGGAACCGGCGGACGAACCGGCATTGACAACGACGATGTCGTGGGTCGCCAACGCTGCTTCAATCGCACCCTTAATCGCCTCATACTTGTCGGCCTGAACTGGCAACCGATCCACGCTACAGCCAGCTTCTTCGGCCTGCGCGCCCAAAACGAGCGAGTTGTACTCGATAATGGCCCCGGGCGTCAATGGCTCACCCGGCATGACCAATTCGGTGCCCGTAGGCTGGATCGCGACGCGCGGTTGGCGATAGACGGTGACCTCCGTGTGCCCACAGCCGGCAATCGCGCCCAGATCCTGCGGGCGCAGCTTGTGATTGGCCGGCAACACCAGCTCCGTCGCCACCATGTCCTCGCCCATGGCGCGCACGTGGCGCCAGGGCGCGGTCGTCGCCATAATCTCAATTGACGCGTCCGCGTTCTCCTCGACCAGATGAGTATGCTCGATCATAATGACGGCGTTGGTTGCCGGTGGCATGGGGTCGCCCGTATCAACCGGCATGGCCTGGCTGCCGACGCGCAACAGCTTGGGGCTCGTCTCCGTGGCGCCGTGGGTCTCCTCGGCGCGCACAGCGTAGCCGTCCATGGCCGCGGCGTGGTAATGGGGCGAGGAGATCTCGGCCCAGACCGGTTCGGCCGTCACGCGGCCGAGGGCCGCGGTCAAGGGGACGGTCTCGGTGCCGAGCGGCGTCAACAGCCCCTCTTCCGCCAGCGCGGCGTACCAGCTCTCCAGCGCCTCGCTGAGGGCAACGTCATGGAGGTAGATGTTGCGTTCGGGTTTATCAGTCATAGCAATTTCTTGTAGCGAAGCCGGCCAAGAGCATGGCCGGGAGACAAATCAAGTAACTGAGTGTCATTGTACTATAGCGCAAATCAGAAAGCAGAAAAGCGATCCCCAATCGACGGGTGCGTACCACATTTGGGGGTTGTCCTGGAGAAACCGACCAGTCCGTTCGTACACCGCCTCCACAATAGGATGCACCCCCAATCGACCGCAACTGTCAGCGTCGCCAGCAGCTCTGTGCGGAACCAACATGGTGAATCTGTGCTGTGCCACGTGACAAAACTGAGCGCCTTCGTTACAATGGGCCAACTCCGAGACGAGCAGATCACCGACGGTCATGGCCGTCCCAATACAGAGAAAGCCTATGGAAAAGCGGATGCGCCTGCCGGTCTTATTGCGTCGTGCCTTGCTCATTGTCGGCCTGCTTTTGTTAGTAGCCTGCGCTTCACCTACGCCTGTCGCCAACGACAATAATTTCGTCGTCTCCATGAAGGACAATTTCTTCGAGCCCGCCGTGCTGCAGATCCCGGTCGGCACGTCGGTTACTTTTGTCAATGACGGCGAAGCGCCCCACAACGCGGTTGCCAGCGATGGCTCCTGGTCGACCGAGACGAGCTTCGGCAGCCTCATCATGCTGTCCGATGACGTCACTACACTTACGTTCGACGAGCCCGGCATCTACCCCTACTACTGCACCTTTCACGGCACGGCCCAGGGCGCTGGCATGGCAGGCACGCTGATCGTGGGCGACCAATCCATGGCGGAAGCGGCTGTCGAGGAGAGCGCACAGGTTGCCGCAACAGCCAGCGGCGTTACGCGCCGCGTGCCGGGAGACTATCCGACGATCCAGTCGGCGGTGGACGCGGCCGAACCCGGCGATTTGGTGCTGATCGAGCCGGGCGTCTATCGCGAACAGGTCAACGTCAGTACGCCCAATCTCGTGATTCGCGGCACGGATCGCAACGAGGTCATCATCGACAGCGAGTTTCAGCGCGACAACGGCATCTTTATTGCCGGTGCTGACGGCGTGGCCGTGGAGAATCTCACCGTGCAAAACGCCCGCGTCAATGGTCTCTTCTGGACCGGCGTCACCGGCTATCGCGCCTCGTACGTCACAGCCATCGACGCTGCGGTCTACGGCATCTACGCCTTTGATGCGATCGACGGCATCTTTGAGCATTCCTACGCGTCCGGTTCACACGACTCCGGCTTCTACATCGGCCAGTGCGATCCATGTAACGCAGTGGTCGACAACGTGCTGTCCGAATGGAACGCGCTGGGTTACTCGGGCACCAACGCCAGCCGCCAGATCTTCTTGCTCAACTCGACCTGGCGCAACAACGGCGTGGGCATTGTGCCCAATACGCTGGACAGCGAATTGCTGCCGCCGGCCAAAGAAGTGACGATCATGGGCAATCTGGTCTACAATAATGGTCGCACCGATGTGCCCATGCGCAAGGGAGAATGGCCGGTCAACGGCAATGGCATTGCACTCATGGGCAACAAGAACAGTCTGGTAGAACGCAATCGGGTGACGAATCATTGGAACAACGGCATCTTCGTTGCGCCCATCCTCGATGAGAATTTCTATACCAGCGACGAAAATATCGTGCGCTACAACGTCGTCGAGGGGTCGGGGCGGGCCGACCTGGCGCTGGGCGGACCAGCCGGGCCAGGCAACTGCTTTGAAGGCAACGAAGCCGCCTCCAGCCTGCCGCCAGGGCTGGAGACGCTGCTCTCCTGCGCCGGGCCCCGCTTTCCGCTGCGCATGGAGTTGATTGCGTTTACCGATCTGGCCGGCCGTGCGGTTCAAGGCGCCATGGGATGGAACCCGCAGGTCGAGATCGGCTCGGTGCCCAAGCCGCCGCCGCAAGCGCAGATGCCGGGGCGGAGCCGGCGCCCCGGTTGTGCCGGCAGTCGAGGTCTTTGCCGGCTATCCGCTCGACCTGAGCGCCATCACGGTGCCCGATCTGCCGCCCGACGTGACGGTGACCCAGGGTAAGACGCCCACGCTCTTTGGCCTGGCGCCCAGCCACTACTGGGTCAACAACATTTTCGGCCTCTACGGCTGGACCCTGATCATGACCCTCTTTGCGCTCTGGATCAGCCTGGCGCTCTGGGATCTCTCCACCGACGTGCGCAGGCGGGGCCAGGCTAGCGTCTTCTGGTGGACGCTGGGGATCTTTTTCATTCCGTTCGCGGCGTGATCGCCTACTATATTTTCGGCAGACCGCGCAGGCCAGTCTGGGGTGGGTGCTTCCGCTTGCCGTACCACTGCCGGTCTACATTGCAGTCGTGGCAGGCATACTCATCGAAACCGCGTGGTCGAGCGCCCACGACTGCGCGCAGAGAGTTGTGCGCAACTTATTGCGAGGAACTCATCATGGCAACTGTTCTGTCCGTCTATCTCTACATGTTACCAATTGCCCTGTACACGGCGTGGGTCGGCATCGCGCCGGTGGGAGTTGATGGCGCGCGACGACGTGGGCACGGGCGCGTCTATCGGTTGGATGGCCTTCATCTTGCTCATTCCGCTGATCGGCATCATTGCCTACTACGTGTTTGGCAAGTCCGAAATCCCCCGCCTGGCAGCGCCTTACGCTGATTGGCGGCGGTCTCCTGGCTTATGCGATTCTGTTTGCCATCGGTTCGCTAATTGGCGGCGTGGTGTGAGATAGGCAGCGGCTGTGGATCGGATCTATGCGCGCGGCATGACATCTTATGACCAAAGAAGAATCTGCTAAGAAGAACCAAAAGAGAGCGTCTCACGACGGGCGCTGATGAAGGGCGCGGGGGCTGAGCGGCGCGGCGCTGGTCGGCGCCGGCCTGGCCGGTGGCGCCATGCTGCGTGGTCAGCCCCAGGAAGCGGACGCGCCCACTGATCATGCGGCCCGGGGTGGGCGCGACATTCCCACCGGCGGGGCGATGAGCTCCAACCAGTATGGCGGCTTCTTCGATCCGCCCGCCTACCTGGATGCTGCCGCCCTGGACGCGGTCACGTTCCCGCCGCCTCGGGATGACCTGCCGCCGGGCGTCATGCGTTCAT
>CAWEEJ010000038.1:0-27636 GCA_963807905.1 uncultured Chloroflexia bacterium
TTGCGACAATCATCGACGATGCCCGGGGGCTGGCCGAAACCAACCGCTCCCTCTGCAACATCTATGGTCGACGGGGTGAGGGCGAACGGGCGGCACGCGCCATGCCGCAGCCGCCATTGCCCACTATGAAAGCATGGGCGATCTGGTCAATGTGGCGTTGGTTCAGAGCGACCTTTCGCGGCCGCCTATTTGGATGCAGGTGAATTTGAGCAGGTGGTCGCAGTAGGCACGCCGGCCTTTGAATTCTTCCGCCAGCACGGCTACGCGCACCGTCTGGCCGGTACCGCGTGCAATCTGGCCGAGGCGCATTATGAGCTGGGCGATCTGGATGCGGCGCAGGCGCTGGCCGAGCTGGCGCTTGACCAGGAGGAGCCGCTGGCCGCCCCCTATGCACGCTACACGCAGGCGCTGGTGGCCTATGCCCGGCAAGAGACTGAAGCGGCGCTGCAACTGCTCACAGAGTGTCGCACCATCGCGGAGACCAACGAAGACATCTTTATCGAAGCCTACGCCTGGTCCAAGCGGGCCGAGTTGCTGGCCGCCGCCAATCGCGCGGCGCCCGAGCGGGTAGAAGCTGCCCAGCAGGCGATGAACCTCTTCCAGCGCTTGGGCATGGAAGCAATGGCTGCTGAGGCCGGGCAGTGGGCCTGAAAGGCAGTTCGCCCCTCTGAAGCGCTATTGTCCGAGCGCTTCCAGCGTCACGTCTGCCACCAGCGGTCGGTGATCCGACGCCTCCGCGCCCGGCGCTTCCTGCCAAAGTTCAACATGGCGCACGTGGGGAGCCAGCGACCGGCTGGCGAAGATATAGTCAATGCGGATCGGTTCGCCATCGTCGATGTAGCTCTGCTGCCCGGGCGCGCCATGGGCGCGGTAGAGATCGACGTAACCCGCTTTCTCCATTTGCGCCACCACCCTCGGCCCCTCCTCGCCGCCCGACAGGCTGTTGCCCCGATGGTAGCTGCGCCCGACCAGCGCTTCCTCGCGCCCGTTGAAATCCCACACGCTGACGGCGTTAAAGTCACCCATGACAACATGGGGCCGGTTGCGATCGCGTCCGGTCCAGGTGCGCAGGGTGCGCAGCTGAATGAGCCGCGTCTCTTCTGCGCTGTAGTCCAAGTGGGTGACGTAGGCAGTGAAGGTGTCGCCCGATGGCAGCAGAATACGCCCTTCAAGCAGGCCGCGCTGCTCCAAACCAGCGAGTTGCGCCGCGCGGGCCGGCTCTTTGGGCGTCAGGTGGTGAGCCGCGCTGGCAATGATGGGCCAGCGACTGAGCAGCGCATTGCCAAACGCATCGGCGGGTAGCTCATCCTGGGCGGGCCAACGCAGGCAGGGCCCGAAGACAAAGTGAAAGCCCAGTTGCGCCGCCAGCGTTTCCAGCGCGGGCCGATCTGAGCCGTCCACGACGCGTGGGTAATAGACCTCATTGAGGCCAACGATGTCGGGATTGATTGCCGCAATTACCCGGCCCACCGCTTCTAGATTCGGCGCACTATCTGCCGTGCGCCAGCCATGAATGTTGTAGGTCATCAATCGCATGGGCGTGATTGTACATGGGGGCGGGAAACGCTGTCAATGATTCAAACGAGCGGGTGGGCGAGCGCGGTTTAGGGTCATCTCGCTGGTCTGGTAGAATAGCACCATGACCACGCACATTCTCACGGTTGATGACGATGCACTCATGCGCCGCAGCCTGACTTTCTTGTTAGAGCAGGCCGGCTATCGCGTAACCTCTTCCGGTTCGGCCGAAGACGCATTGGCTGCAGCCGCCGCTGACCTGCCCGATCTGGTACTGTTGGACATTGGCCTGCCCGGCATGGATGGGCTGGAGGGATTACGTCGCCTGCAGGCACAGACGACAGCGCCCGTCATCTTCGTCACGGCCCGTCGCCGCGAGCTGGAGCAGGTGCTCGGGCTCGAGTTAGGCGCCGATGATTACATCACCAAGCCCTTTGACAGCGATGTACTCCTGGCGCGCATCCGTGCGGTCCTGCGTCGCTATCAGCGCGGTCAAGACGAGACGCCTGCTGCTGACGCGCCCCTACGCGTCGGTGATCTGACGATCGATTCTAAAGCACACACAATAACGATTGCCGATCACGCCATCGAGCTGTCGCCGCGCGAGTTTGATCTTCTTCGTGCGCTGGCCCAGTCGGCCGGCCACGTGCTGACCACTGACGAACTGCTTGCGCGCGTCTGGGGAGAGGAGTTCGTGGGCGAACCGCAGGTAGTTTACGTGCACATACGACGCCTGCGCGAAAAGATCGAGGCGGACCCTGCACACCCCCAACGTGTGGTGACTGTGCGCGGGGTGGGGTACAAGTATATGAACTGTGAAGCGAACTGACAGGCTATCCGCCAACACAGCGCTCGCTCTAGCCGGAAACCGCAAGCCATGCACAGCCTACGCAGCCGCCTGATTCTCAGTCATGTCCTGCCCGTCCTGATCGTGATCCCACTGATCGGACTGGCGCTCTACTGGGTATTGCTGACCCAGAACAACTTGGGCAATGTGGAAGCGGCAATTCAAGAACAAACCGTGCTGCTGACAGAACAGGCGGAGCTGCTGGCCACGGCCGCAGGCAGCGTCGAGGAGATCTGGACGGACGAAGAATTTGCCCAGAGTTTCATTACCGGCATCGATCTGGAGCTGACCACGGTCTCCTTTTATGACACCACCGGCAGGCTGCTGGCAACGGATGCAGCCAGCCAGGAATCGCTCGACAGCCTGCTCGACAGCAGTGAGATCTCTTCCGTGCTCTCCGGGCAGCGGCGGATCAAGCTGAGCGTGCGCGATCCCTCAGCACAGGTAGCCGACGCCTTTTTGCCGGTCTTCGACGTCGACAATCGACTGACCGGCGCGCTGCGCCTGAGCCGTGATCTGGCCGATGTGCAGCAGCGCTTCCGCAACCTGACTTGGGTACTCATAGGCGCAACCGGCTTGCTACTCGCCTTGGGCGTGGGTACCGGTCTCTGGCTCGCCCTGCGTTTGGAGCGCTCCCTCACCCAAGTGACAACGTCACTCTACGACATTGCCGTTGGGCAGCCGCCCGCAACGCTGCCCAGCCAAGACATCGAAGAGATCAATACGCTCTACGCTGCCGTCAACACGCTGGTCGATCGCTTGGACAGCCTGGAAGACGCGCGCAAGCGGCTACTGGCCAATCTGGTGCATGAGCTGGGCCGGCCTCTGGGCTCGATCCGCGCAGCGATCCAGGCGCTGCAGCAGGGCGCGGCCGATGATCCGGCGCTGCGCGACGAGCTCCTTAGTGGCGTCGACCATCAGATCGAGCGCATGGAACCCCTGCTGGAAGAACTAACGCTGCTTCATGGCCAGGTGTTGGGATCGCTGGAACTCCACCGTGAGCCGACGGCGCCGACGCCTTGGCTCCAGGAGCTGTCCGCCCTCTGGCGCGAAGCCGCACGCCAGCAGGGACTTGATTGGCGTGCCGATATCCCCCTCAACCTGCCACTCGTTTCCATGGATGCCGACCAGATGAGCCGGGCCGTCGGCAACCTGCTCAGCAACGCCATCAAGTTCACGCCCGCCGGCGGTGAAATTGCGCTATCGGCGGGTATCGACCTCGACACGGATCCATCCACATTCTGGATTCGCGTAGGTGACAATGGTCCGGGCATCGATCCGGCAGATCAACCCCATGTTTTCGATCCCTTCAAGCGGGGCGAAGCCACCCGCCGCTTTCCCCAGGGCATGGGTCTCGGCCTGGCCATCGCCCGCGATATCGTCCAGGCCCACGACGGCGAAATCACCCTCACCAGCCAACCCGGCGCCGGCGCAGAATTCGTCATCACCATCCCCACCGCGTAAAAGGTCAGTTTTGCCCGAACATTGGCTCCCCACAGAACCCACCATTCTGACGCGGTACAAAACCCCCTCCCTACGCCCAGCCCACCAGCGTACATTCCGCAATCCCCAATCCGCATTCCCAACTCCCAAATCGCCTGTTAGCTTCCTGTAAGGTTGCCGGTAGCAAATCTTAAAGTCAGAGGCTGACCTTTCCTGCTAAGGTAGGACCAACCGTGATTTGGAGTGGTCTAGAACCGAGATCACAGGTGCGCGCATCGCTTTTGCCGACGCGTATAACACTGGCACGCAAGATAGAGGAGAGAAGACCGATGGCATTCAATTTTCAGGAGATGACCCGCCCGGCGCCCCAGCCTGCAGCGCAGACGATGCCTGCCAACGGCAATCAGCCGGTAGGCCTGCATGACGTGCATGCGCTGAACAGCCGCATTCAGGAAGAGGCGGGCTTCGTCCAAGAATTGCTGGGCGAGATCAACAAGGTAATGGTGGGTCAGCCCCGGCTGGTGGAGCGGGTGTTGATTGCGCTGCTGGCCGATGGCCACATTCTGCTGGAGGGTGTCCCCGGTCTGGCCAAGACGTTACTGATCAAGACAACGTCACAGGCGGTACAGGCCGATTTTTCCCGCATCCAGTTCACACCCGATCTCTTGCCGGCCGACTTGATCGGTACCCAGATCTACAACCCGTCCGACGGCTCGTTCACCGTCCATCAGGGACCGCTCTTCGCCAACCTGATCCTGGCCGACGAAATCAATCGTGCACCGGCCAAGGTGCAAAGCGCGCTGCTCGAAGCCATGCAGGAACGGCAGATCACCATCGGTGACACAACCCACCGCATGGAGGATCTCTTCCTCGTCCTGGCTACCCAGAATCCGATCGAGCAGGAGGGCACCTATCCCTTGCCCGAAGCCCAGGTCGACCGCTTCATGATGAAGGTGCTGGTTGACTACCCGAGCGAAGCGGAAGAACGGGTGATTCTCGATCGCATGACGGGCGCGCAGCTGCCTGCTGTCCAACCAGTCCTCACGCCGGAGCGGCTGCTGGCGGCACGTGAAATGGTGCGTGCGATCTACGTCGATGAGAAGATCAAGGATTACGTGCTCGATCTCGTCATCACGACCCGCAAGCCGGCGGAGCGCGGTCTGACCGACCTGGCGCCGCTGATTTCGTTTGGCGCATCACCCCGCGCCGGCATCGCCATGATCGAGGCCGCACGCGCCTATGCCTTCATGCAGGGCCGTGGCTTTGTGACCCCCGACGATATCAAGCAGATCGCCCCCGATGTCCTGCGCCATCGTGTCCTCATCAGTTACGAGGCCGAGGCCGAAGGCATCACCAGCGACATGATCGTGCGCCGGATTTTGGACTTTACGCAGGTTCCGTAGGACAGGCCGCCAAAGGATTGATCTATGCTGACCAACGAACTGATGGCCAAGGTACGCCGCATTGAATTACGCACGCGCCGCCTGGCCAATGATAACTTTGCCGGCGAATACCATTCCGTCTTCAAAGGTCGGGGCATCGAGTTTGACGAAGTGCGCCCCTACCAGCCCGGCGACGAAGTGCGCACCATTGACTGGAACGTGACTGCGCGCATGAATCAGCCCTACATCAAGCGCTACGTCGAGGCACGCGAGCTGACCGTCATGCTGGTGGTTGACGCCAGCGCATCGGGCAACTTTGGCTCGGTCGATCACTTCAAGCGCGAGGTTGCGGCAGAGATCGCGGCCGTGCTGGCGATTGCAGCCACTAATAACAATGACAAAGTCGGTCTGCTCATGTTCACCGACAGCGTGGAACTCTTCATTCCCCCGCGCAAGGGTCGCGGCCACGTGCTGCGTATCGTGCGCGAAGTACTGGCTTTCGAGCCGAAGCACAACGGTACCGACATCGGTCACGCGCTGGACACGGTCAACCGGCTGGTCAAGCGCCGGGGCATCGTCTTCCTGATCTCCGACTTCATGGCCGAGCCGAACGACTATAGCAAGGCGCTCTATCTGGCCAACCGGCGTCATGACGTCATCGCCGTCGACATGCACGATCCGCTGGAGCTGAACATCGGTGATGTGGGGCTCATGATTATGGAAGACGCCGAGACCGGCGAAGTCATTTGGGTTGATACGCGCGACCCACGCTGGCGCCAATCGTTTGCCGCCGGCGTTGAGCAACAGACGGGCGCAAAGCTAACCGTCTTCCGCAAGGCGGGCGTCGATCGCATCGCCGTCAATACCGAACAGGATTACGTGGACTCGCTGACCCAATTTTTCCACAACCGTGAACGCCGTCAACGCGTTCACCATTGATTCAGTCGGCAAAGGTCCTGCGTGATGAGAGGTAGGAGAGTAGACATGATGCAAAAAACGCGCCGCTGGCGCTTACCAGCCTACATCGCAGCCGCGGTGCTGGCTGTGGCCATGCTGGGGATCCGTTCCGCAGGCATTGCCCTGGCCCAGATGATGCGGCCACGAATGTGCTACCCAACGCGACAGACGTCTCGGTCCAGTGGACAATGGCACAAGCGGAAAAGCCGGAAATCACCGTCGGCGATCCCTTGGCGTTGACGCTGACCGTGAATCATCCGGCGGGCACGCAGGCGCTGCTGCCCCAACTGGACGCGACTTGGGGCGATTTTGAGCTGCGCAGCCAGTCGCCGGTGGCGGTGATGGAAAACGCCGACGGCTCACTTACCACGACGCAGACGTTCGAGGTCACGCTTTTCGCGCCGGGCCTGTACGCCACGCCGCCGTTGGCAATCACGCTCAGCGACGGTGACGGCAACCTGAGCCAGGCCATTGCCGGGCCAGTCGACGTGACGGTCGCGTCCGTTCTCGCCGATGGGCAGAGCGAACTGTACGACATCAAGGGGCAGGCGGCGCTGCCGCTGCCGGTCAATTATCTGCCAATCGCGGGCGCAATCGCCCTCCTGTTGGGCGCCGGCGCCCTGGGATGGCTGCTCTACCGCCGATTTAGTCGATCGACAGGGGTGGGCACGCCGTTGCAGCGCGCACTGACCGAGCTAACCCAGATCGAGCAGCTAGATTACCCAAGTCTGGGCAATTTCAAGCTCCACTACATGCTGACGACGGAAACCCTGCGCCGCTATGTGGAAGCTGTCTACCACGTACCGGCACTCGACATGACGACCGACGAACTCAAACAAGCCCTGACACGGACGCCTATCGGCGCGCAGCACACAGACGAGATGGTCGGCCTGCTGGCAGACGCTGATCTGGTCAAATTTGCCAAGCTGACCCCCAGCGAAGATGCCGCGCATGAGCTGACAGATGAGGTACGGACGCTCATCAACGCGCTGGCGACTGAAGCCGCAGAACAAGCGGCCGCAGCGGAGGCCGCGGCCAAGCCGACGACCGCGGCCATCCATCCGGCGACCAACGGCGCTTAAGGAATCAACTGATGAATTTTCAATTTGCATCGCCATTCATTCTCATCTTGCTGGCCGCGTTGCCCCTCATCTGGTGGTGGACGCACCGCCAGAGCGCTGGCATGAAGCCGGCCACGGTACGCTTTTCATCGATCGCGGCCGCGCGCAGCGGCCACCGTTCTTGGCGCATGACGTTGCGCCCGCTGCTGCCCATCCTGCGCCTCCTGGCAGTGGCCGCTATCGTCATCGGACTGGCCCGGCCACAATTGGTCCAGGCGCGCGAGGTGATTCATGGGGAGGGCGTCGACATCGCCCTGGCGCTGGACATCTCCGGCTCCATGGCCTCGCTGGACTTTCAGCCGCTCAACCGGCTGGAGACGGCCAAAGATGTGATCGACGAATTTGTCAGCGAACGCGTCTACGATCAAATCGGACTGGTCGTCTTTGCCGGCAACGCCTTCAACCAGAGCCCGCCCACGGTGGACCACAACGTGCTGCGGCGCATGCTTGATCAAGCGCAGTTGGCGACTGATCTGGGTATCGAAGATGGTACCGCCTTGGGCATGGGTCTGGCCAACGCCGCCAGCATGCTCAAAGATTCGGCTGCCACTTCCAAGGTCGTCATTCTGCTGACGGACGGCGTCAACAATGCCGGTCAAATCGATCCGCTGACCGCGGCCGACGCAGCCGCCAAGTTGGGCATCAAAGTCTATACCGTGGGCATGGGACGCACGGGCGAAGTGCCCGTTCCAATCGTCGACGCCTTTGGCCGCGAACGCGTCGTCATGCAGCCGAGCACGCTGGATGAAGCGACGCTCCAGGCCATCGCCGAGACGACGGGCGGACGCTACTATCGCGCCGAAGATACCCAGGCCTTGCGCCAAATCTACGCCGAAATCAACGAATTGGAAACGTCCCAGATTGAGATTGAGACGTACGCCAGCTATCGCGAGCTGCTGGGCTGGGCGCTGATTCCAGGGTTACTCTTGCTGCTGAGCGAGACACTGCTGCGGCAGACGCTCTTGCGCACGATTCCTTAATCTGCTTCAACGTCCAGGCTATTCCGACACTGCTCATCAGGAGTGTTTTCAATGACTTTTGCAAATCCAACCTTTCTCTATGTCGCCGTGGGCGCGCTGCCGCTCCTGATCGTGCTCTTTTGGTGGGCAAGCCGGCGCCGTACGGCCGCACTGGCCAAGCTCGGCAACCCGACAATGATCGCGAGGCTGACGGCGGGCGTCAACTGGCAAGGGCGACGCTGGCAAAATGGCCTGCTGATCAGCGCCATCGTACTCTCACTCTTCGCCCTGGCACGCCCCCAGTGGGGAGAAGATGTGCAGGAGGTAGAGCGCAGGGGGGTCCAGGTCATGGTGGCGCTGGACGTCTCCCAGAGCATGCTGGCCGAAGACATCAAGCCTAATCGCCTGGAACGAGCCAAGCTGGAGATTGCCGACCTCATGAGCAAACTCGGCGGCGACGAAATCGGGCTCGTCCTCTTTTCCGGCGCCAGCTTCATCCAGTTTCCGCTGACGTCCGATTACGGTACGGCCCGTTCCTTTCTCGACGGCGCTCGCCCCGAGGTCATCTCGCGGCCCGGCACGGATATAGGCGATGCGGTACGCACGGCCATGAGCGGCTTTGACGACAAGAGCAGCGCGCAGCGCGTCATCGTCCTGATTACGGACGGTGAAGACCATGAAGCAGGTGCGCTGGACGTGGTGCGTGCGGCTGCGGAAGAAGGGGTGATCTTCTATACCATCGGCTTCGGATCGACGGAGGGGGTGCCCATTCCCACCTACGATGCCCAGGGCAACCAGATTGGCTTCAAGCAGGATCGCGCCGGCCAGACTGTCCTCTCGCGGCTCGATGAATCGACGCTGCGCGAAATCGCCACGATTGGCAACGGGCGCTATTTCCCAGCCACCGCCGCCGGCAGCGAACTGGACGCCCTTGTACAGGACTTGAGCCGTCTGCAGCAGGGCGAAATCGGCAGCCAGATGGAAGTGCGCCGCATTGAGCGCTTCCAGATTTTCTTGGCGCTGGCCCTGCTGGCATTGATCGCGGCAACGCTGATCCCGGATCGCGTGCGGCGACCGCAGCTGGCGGGCGCATAAGAAAGTGGAGACGACCAACATGAAACGACTACTGACACCCCTCTTTGCACTGCTACTCTTGACCGCCTGCGGCGGCGCAAAGACCGAAAAAATCATCGAAAGCGGCAACCAGGCCTTCGCCGACCAGGCGTACGAAACGGCCCTGGAGGCTTACGGCCAAGCCGCCGCCACCGAGCCGGAGTTGGCCGAGCCGCTCTACAACGCCGCCAATGTCCACTACCGCCAGGGAGCGTTTGAGCAGGCTGGTGAAACCTTGGCGGTTGCCATGAGCCGTGCCGACGAAGCGCTGGGCGCCAATGCGCAGTTCAATCTGGGCAACAGTCGCTTTCAGACGGAACAATATGCTGAAGCCGCCACCGCCTACAAGGATGCACTGCGCCTCAACCCGAGCGATCTTGAGGCCAAGACCAATCTCGAACTAACGCTGCAGAAGCTCCAGGAGCAGGAGCAACAGGAACAAGAACAGGAACAGCAGCAGGAAAACGAGAACCAGGAGCAGCAAGAGCAGGGCTCCGAGGGGGATCAGTCCGAAGAGTCTGAGCAGCAAGAGCAGGACGGTGAGTCCGGCGAAGAAGAGCAGGAGCAGAGCGACCCCAGCGAGGGTGAGCAGCAATCGCCCGAACAAGCGGGTGACGAGCAAAACCAGGACAGCCAGCCTGACGAGCAGCAACAGGAGCAAGGCGACCAAAGTCAAGATGAGCAGCAATCATCCGGGCAGCAGGAAGAAGAGAGCGAGTCTGGCCAATCTGACGAAGAACGCCAGGAAGACGGTGATGGTGAGTCGACTGACCCGACTGAAGCGCAGCAGCCCGAAGAGGGCGATCCGCAAGATGAGCAGGGCGACGCCGGCCAGGAGGCTGAACCACAGGCCGAGCCTGAAGCAGGCCAGGGCGGCGCCGGGCAACCCGGAGAAGAGACCGATCAGCCGCCGACAGCCGCCGGCGCCATGGCGGGCGATGTAGAGGGTCTGACCGAAGAGCAGGCGCGCCAATTGCTGATCGCCGCCGGCCAGGGTACCCAGACGCTGCAGGAGACGCTGCAGCAGATGTATGCCTTCCCCTATGCAGATGTCGAGCAGGATTGGTGAGTCGGGATTGTGGATTGTGGAATGCGGATTGCACGCTTGAGAGACAAACTTCAATAACTGTTCGGGCAAGAGTGACGCTTCGGTCGCAGTCTCGAAATGAGAGAAATAGAGCATGAAACAGGTACGCAGAGGATTGACAATCACACTTTCGATGCTGGCGCTGATGATGGTGGCGCTAGTGGGGGCATCGGCCCAGAGTCCGCTCTCGGCAACGGTGGATCGCACAACGCTGACCACGGATGACAGCCTGACGCTGACGGTGGTCGTAAGCAGCAGCGGGCGCAGCGCGCCCCGGCCGCAATTGCCCGATCTGGACGGGTTTACTGTCCTTGGCAGCAGCACTTCGTCGCAGATGAGCGTCGTCAACGGCGCGGTGAGCAGCAGCGTGGCCTTCAGCTACCGGCTCCAGCCCTATGCGACGGGGACACTGACCATCGCGCCAATCACCGCGACGATTGACGGCCAGCCCTATAGCACGGAGCCCATTGCGGTCGAGGTGAGCCCGGGCAATGGCGCACCAACTCAGGCCCCGGGGGGCAGCGCGCAGGGATTGGACGCGCCCAGCCAGCTTGGCAATCAGGAGCTCTTTGTCGAGGCGAGCGTAGACAACCCGGAGCCTTACGTGGGCGAGCAGATCACCTACAGTTTCCGCTTCTATGAGGCGGCCGACTCGATGCGGGTCTCCAGCCTCTTCATGGATCAGCCGGGCTACAACCCACCGGCCCTGACCGGCTTCTGGAGCGAAGGCGAGATCGAAAACGAAACCTATCGCGTCTCCCTCAACGGGCGCATTTATACGGTGACGGAACTGCGTTCCCAGCTTTTCCCCACGGCAGCGGGTGATGTGACCATCGACCCGGCCCAACTGACCATTCCCGGCTTCGGTTTTCAGCGAGGTGGTGTGCTGCAGTCGGAACCGGTGGCGTTGACCGTCCAGCCGCTGCCGGCGGGTGCGCCGGCCACCTTCACAGGCGCTGTCGGCCAGTTTGATCTGCGCGCCGAATTGGACACACAGCAAACCCAGCTCGATGAGCCGGTCATAGCCAGCGTGACGCTTGCCGGCTGGGGCAATGTCGGCACCGCGGGCGACCCTGTTTGGCCCGAGGCTGACGGCTGGCGCACCTTTACCGGCGACGCCACAGTCGATACGCTGATCCAGGACGGCCGCGTAGGTGGCACGCGAATCTACGAGCACACGCTTATCCCAACCCAGGCCGGTGACTTGCGCGTACCCGCCCTCGAATACACGTATTTCGATCCGACGACGCAGGAATATCGCACGATTTCAACCGAAAGCTATGCCGTAGCCGTTGCGCCCGGCCCCAATGGCGAGATGACCTCAGCCGTGGCTGCGGTCGCAAATGAGGGGGATTCGGAAGCCGACGAAACAACAGCGACGCTACAGCCCATGGCACTGCCTGCCGCCCTGTCCATGTCCCAGGCGCCGATGACGAGTCAACCCTGGTACTGGGGATTGTGGGCGCTGCCCGTGGCCACGTTGGCCGGCGGCCTTGCTTTTCGGCAGCGCCAAGCCTATCAGCTACGCAATGCCGACGCCATCCGGCGGTCCAAGGCGCACAAGGAGGCCAAGCGTGCCCTGGCCAAGCTCCCCGACGGGAACGACAGCAAAGCAAGCGCCAAAGCAGGGCGTATCCTGACTGACTATCTCTCCGTCAAGCTGGGGCAATCAGTAGGCGGCAGCACGGCCGATGACCTGGCCGCAACCCTGCGTGCCCGCGGCGTCGACCCGGCATTGAGCGCAGAGGTGCAGCGCTTCCTAAATGCCATTGAGGCCAGCCGTTACAGTCCGGCTGCAGGCACTGCAGCTACCGACTTACGCACCGAAGTGGGACTGCTAATCAATCAGCTCGACGCCAGTTTGTAACGTGTCGCTTACCGTTTTCAGGAAGAAATCACGATGAACCGTCTAACCAAAGCACTTCTTGCACTGATGTTGATCGCCACGCTCCTGACCGGCGTCAGCGGGCTGCTGTTGGCCATGCCTGACCGGTCGGATGTTGAACGCAGCACAGCCGCAACAACCCAGGCCGCGTCTCAGCTCTATGCCCAGGAAGAATACGCCCTGGCCGCGCAAGCCTATAGCCAGCTGATCGATCAGGGTTATGGCGACATGGCGCTCTTTTTCAACCGGGGGCTAGCCTATCACCAGGCCGGCGAGACGGCCAAAGCGGTCGCGAGCCTGCGCGAGGCAGCCGCGCTGGCCCCGCGCAATGAACAGATTCGCGCCGCGCTGGCCGAAGTTGAGGCTGCGGTCCCGCCTGCCGTCATCGAAGCACCGGCGACCGAAGTCAGCCCGCTCGCCACGGCTACGCGCTGGCTCACGCCCAACGAACTGGCCACGCTGGCACTTGCGTTCTGGATGATCATTGCCACGCTGCTGCTAACGGCAATCTTGCGTCGACAGACTGCAGGAGCGACAGGCCGTCGTTGAGTGGTTCAAACGTCAGCCAAACATGTGAGTTTCATTAGAGGAACATCAACCTTGTATCCTCTCTTACACCGATTGATCGTATTGGCACATACAGTTTGAAAAGCTATGTCATGCGTCGATACGCTGACAGTTGAATTTGTAAGTTTCCATGAGGGAAAAAATCGTGAAAAGACCGCTGCAAGCACTTCTGGCAATTGTTGCCTTACTAATTTTGATGACTGGCTCCTTTGGGGCCGGCACACTATTTGGAACAAGCGCATTAAGCGCCCAATCCAGCTGGAACCTGCCGGCCATTACATCGCCGGAGGAAGCGCCCAACGAATTTGACGTCTTCTGGCAGGCGTGGAGCATCGTCCAGAATCGCTTTGTCGACCAGGAAGTGCTTGACGACACAGACCTGACCTATGGCGCGATCGAAGGCATGCTCAATGCGCTTGGCGACGAAGGGCATACCGCGTTCCTGACGCCTGAAGAGTTGGAATATCAGCGTAGTGATATCTCCGGAAAATTCAGCGGCATCGGCGCCAGCATCAGCGTGCAAGACGGCCTCCCCGTCATTGTTTCGCCTTTCGACGGCTCTCCGGCTGATCAAGCCGGCATCAAGCCAGGCGACCTGATCACTGCGGTCGATGGCACTGATACGAGCGGGCGCGACCTGAACGACATCATCGATGAGATTCGGGGACCGGAAGGCACCGAGGTGGTGTTGAGCGTTCTGCGTCTGGATGGCGAAGATACTGACTCCTACGAGATTCCCATCGTCCGTGGCAACATCGACATTCCCGCTACCGACTGGGCCATGATTCCGGGTACGGACGTTGCCCTGATCCGCTTGAGCCAGTTTAACGCCAACGCAACCGATCACCTGCGAGAGGCAGTTCGTGAAGCCGAGGCGGCTGGCGCCGAGTCGATGGTGCTAGACCTGCGCAACAATCCCGGCGGTCTGCTCGACCAGGCCATTCGCGTGACGAGCCAATTCCTGGACGACGGCAACGTGCTGCAAGAGGCTGACGCCGAAGGCAATGTGCGGGCCTATCCCGTGCGCCGGGGCGGTATCGCCACGGAAATTCCCATGGCAGTGCTGATCAATGCGGGCTCGGCCAGCTCGGCCGAGATCCTGGCCGGCGCGCTGCAGGATTATGACCGGGCGGAGCTAATCGGTGAGACGACCTTTGGCACCGGCACCGTACTGGAGCCCTTTGTGCTGGCAGATGGCTCGGCCCTCATGCTGGGCACGCGCCAGTGGCTTACAGCGGAAGGTCGCACGATTCGCAAGCAGGGTGTCGCCCCGGACGAAGAAGTCGTTGTCTCTGTGGGCACCGACCTTCTGACGGCCAACGAACTGGAAGAGATGACCGCGGAAGAAGTCCTGGCCAGCGAAGACGTCCAATTGCTCAAGGCGTTGGAAGTGCTCGACGAGCTGCCGGTCATTACGCAGTAGAGACGATGTAGCCAAGTATCGTCAAGCAAAAAAGGTCCGCCGATGATCGGCGGACCTTTTTTTGTTTGTCCTTTGCGTTTGCTAAGTTTCAGAGCGCTCGTCATGCCACCGCAACAGACAATCATGCCTCGCCCCCTCTTAATCACTATCTTCTTCTCTTGCTACCGCTGTATGGAGCGGAAGCTTTGCCGTGGCGTTGCTAGCCGCTGGACATGCGGGGGCTACGCCGGCCACCATCGTCGTGGGCGATGTGGTCGGCCTGGCACAGAGTGAGCGCGCCAGCGCGCACGTCCCGATTCCGCTGACGCTACCGGCGCAGCTGCGCGAATGGCTGGAGGTTGCATAGGCGGATAGACCGGCGTCTCACATGCCGAGACGAGCGAGGGTCTGTTCCGTGCTCTGGACGTAGCCGCCGCCAAAGTGGCACACGTGGCTCAGCAACGGATAGAGCTGATAGACGTAGATGCGTCGCTCGAAGAAGCCGGGAGTCAACGGTCGCAACTCCTGATAGCGGTGCAGAAAGGCGTCGCCGAACGTGTGGAAGAGAAAGATGTAGGCCAGTTCCACTTCGGCGTGACCGTAGTAGATGGCCGGGTCAAGAAAACCGGTGACCCGGCCATCTTCGGCCAGTACGTTGGATGACCAGATATCGCCGTGGACCAGCGATGGCTGCGCAGGCTCGTCAATGAAGTCATCCAGCCGCGCGCAGAGTCGCTCGATGCGCTGCAGCAATCCAGCGGGCATGCGCGCCATCTCCACCCCCAAGCGGGCCAGGTGCAGGAGCCGCTGTTCGCCAAAAAAGTCAACCCAAGAATCCATCCAGGGATTGGGCTGGGGCAAGGCGCCGATGAGCGTGTCGCGCGCCAAGCCGACCGCCGGCGCGTGAACAGAATGGAGCGCAGCCAGCAGTTCAGCAGCGTGGGCTTCCGTGGCGGCATCAAAGCGACTGCTGCCTGCGACGTATTCCATGACGAGCAGGTCGCGGCTGCAATGGTAGAGGGCCGGAACAGGCAAGGCACTCTGTTCAGCCAGATAGCGCAGCATGTAGCCCTCGATATCTAGCTCCGGCTCTGGCCCGGGATCGACCTTGACGACCACACGCGTGCCGTTCGGCCACGTTGCGCCATAGACCTGGCCAATCATACCGCCGTGGAGGGGGGTCAAGGCCGGCGGCTCGCGATCAAGAATGCCGCCAATCCGCGCGGCAAGGTTAGCCGTCACAATGCATCATGCTCCATTGGCGTGATCATCCGATCACCGTCGCCGAGCTTTCGATTTGTTCCCGATGACGGGACAGGAAGCGGGTGTCAATCGTCCGGCCGATGCGGGGCAGTTCAAGCTGGAGCGGCGTCTCGTCCGTGTCGCGCCCGCTCTCGCAGGCTTCTACAATCTGCGCTGTGAGCATCCCCAGCACAGGCGCGGTCTTGAACGACGAGCCGCTCGTCCCGATGCAGACGTAGTAGCCCGGCAACTCCGTGCGATCAACAATCGGATACCAGTCGCGGACGGTCACATCGTAGAGATCGGCCACGCCGCGGGGGCGCCCCATGGTCACGTCGGGGAAGCGCTTCATCAGCCGCATGACCTGACGCTCCCGATAGGGTTGGGTAATATCGCGCCCGAAGTTATCCGGATCGTCGACAAAGTCCAGCGGGTCGCACTGTGGATCCGTCGAACCGACGATGATGTCGCGCCCGCCTGACTCAGGCCGGAAATAGATGCCGCCATCCAGATCGCCCACGATGGGCAGCGTGCGGTCGCCGCCGTCTTGCGCCAGCGGATTGGCCAACGCATGCACTTCGCGGCGCAAGGGGCGTGTCTCCAGCGGCAGCTTGACGCCGGCCAGATCGTTGATGACAGAGGAGTGGGGCCCGCCAACGTTGACGACCACGTCGACGGCCAACGCGCCATCCCCTGCCGTTTCCACCACAAAACGCGTATCATCCCCGCCGCGGATTGCCGTCACGGTCTGACCAAAGCGGAACGCTACGCCGTCACGCACGGCGGCGCGACGCAAATTTTGCGCGGCCAGGGCCGGGAAGACCACGTATCCGCCGTCGGCTTCAAAGACCACGCCGTCGAGTTGACGCTCGCTCGCTTCGAAAAAAGTGGGGTCATCGACTGGCGTGGGCGGGAAGAACCCAGACAGGTCCAGGAACGGGAAGCGCGCCCGGGCCTCGTCGGCCGTATAGATCGTCACGTCTACCCCCACCTCCTGCATGGCGGCCACCGTGCGACGCACTTCATCATCCATCTGCGGCGGAATGAAGATCATGCCCGGCCGCTCAAAGACAATCAGGTCGTCATCGATGGGGCCGATAAAATTAGACCAGTCGTCCCAAATGTGCGCGCCTTCATGCGCCATGGCGATCATGCCCGGCTGCGAATAGTAGCGGCGTACGATGCCGCAAGAAGAGGCCGTGGAGCCGTGGCCGGCATCGCCGTTCTTGTCGATAACGGTCACGTCGAAACCGCGGCGGCGCAACTCCAACGCCACAGCACAGCCAATGACGCCGGCGCCGATAATACAGACTTGCATGATCTTGCTTCCTTTCCATACCGGTAAATTGTTCACCGCCAGAGGCGGGATTCGATGCGCGTGGGTGACTGCTTCGTGGTCGTGCGATGGCACGCGGATGAACCGGGATCGGCCGGATTGACGCTGATTTTCCTGCTTTTATCTGCATAGGTCCGCTCAATCCGCCCAGTCCGCGCTCCATCTAACGGTTGGCTGGATCATCACACGCATATCGCGATAGTCAACGGTATTGTACCCGAATCGACAGGGGGATGCACCTTGCAGACGGATGCATACCGCTCCACAAAACGCGCGTGTGCGGACATGTCAATGGTGCAGCGCGATCAAGTCGCCAGATTGTAGACAGCTCGTCGACAATCTGGGCGGTTTCTGTTGCGTCCTCACAGCTACAGTCCGATCACGCTACATTTATCAAGCTTTGCACCGACACAGGAGGGGTACTATGCAACGTACAATTACGTTATTGCTTGTGACCGTCATGCTCTTCACGCTTGCGCCGATGATGAACGCCTCTGCACAGGAAGGGGAAATCATCGACGGCAGCCTGCTGGAGCAGATGACAGTGGAGGAGCAACTCCGGTTCGAGACGGCGATGAAGGAGGTGTTCTACGTACTCTACGAGGTGCAAGCCCGCCAGCTTGCCCAGCAGGAGGTTGCGCAGGGTGACGAAGTATTTAACATTTACCGGTTGACGCCTGAATTCAACGAGGAAGATCTGGCGATCGGCCCGCCCCCGGCCTACAAAATGGAAGATGCAACGTTGTTCGTCTTCTAGTGGACGATGCACAAGCGTCTATCCGCGATCGATCACGGATGACGTGTCGGCAGTCGTGATCGATCGCTGCGCGTCATAGAGCCATAGGCGTGAACCGCGTTCAGGAATTTACTTGGCTGTCCAACTGCGGTAGCATGATTGTTTGTGGCGTGCAGGCTGCTCTGTACGCGTCACCGTCTGCCTCCTACGGAAACAATCATGTTACGCGCACCTGCACAACCGACGCAAGCCCCGGCCCAAAGCCGTATGGTCACCCATTCCCCCATCTTCTTCGGCTGGTTCGTCATGCTGGCCGGCAGCTTCGGCCTCATCATGACCAGTCCCGGCCAAACCTACGGCATCTCCGTCTTCATCGAACACTTTATCACCGACCTCGGCGTTAGTCGCTCGCTGGTCAGCACCTACTACGCCATCGGTACGCTGACCGGCGCGGCCATGCTGCCCTTTGTCGGGCGACGGATCGACCATCAGGGGCCGCGCAGTATGGTGGTGGTCGTAGCCGTGCTCTTTGGCTTGGCCTGCATTTACATGGGACTGGTGACCGGCGGGCTCATGCTGCTGTTCGGCTTCACGATGATCCGCATGTTGGGCCAGGGCAGCCTCTCACTGGTCAGCAACTATACCATCAACCAGTGGTGGATGCGCCGGCGGGGTATGGTCGTGGGCATTTCGGGCGTACTCATGGCCTTGCTGGGTATGGGTGCGTTCCCCAATTTACTCAACTGGTTGATCGGTCTGATCGGCTGGCGGCCAACCTACATGGCCATGGGGCTGGTGCTCATATTTGTCATGGCGCCCGTGGGCTATCTCTTCTATCGTAGCCGTCCTGAGCGGTATGGGCTGCTGCCAGACGGCGCGTCGACCAGAAACGTGGGCGGGCAGAGTCAGACCCAGGACTTTGTAGAAGAAGAATGGACGTTGTCCGAAGCCCTGCATACGCCCGCCTTCTGGATCGTAGTATCGGGGCTGGCCTCGATCTCTATGCTGGCCACCGGCCTGACCTTCCACATGGTGAGCATTTTTGAGGACAGCCAACTCTCGGCTGATGCTGCGGCCGCCGTTTTTCTACCCATTTCCATGGTCTCGGCCGCGGTCAACCTGGGCAGTGGTATCCTGGTCGATCGCGTCCCGATCCGCTTTCTGCTCTCGACCGCGCTCTTCATCCAGGCCAGTGCATTGATCATGGCCCAATCGCTCTCCAGCGTGCCCATGGCCCTGGCCTACGGCGCGGCTTTGGGCGTGCTCTTCGGCATGATGCGCACCCTCTCAACCGTGATCTGGCCGACCTACTATGGTCGTCGCTACCTGGGCAGCATCACGGGTGTGACGGCCACGATCACGGTTGCCGGCTCGGCGTTGGGGCCGCTACCCATGGGCGTGGCGCGTGATGCACTGGGCAGCTACGACCTCGCCCTCACGATCCTGGCGATACTCCCGCTGACGCTGAGCATCGTTTCGCTCTTCATGAAACGGCCGACCAAGGCAGACGCAACAATATAGAATAGCAAGGGATAAGAGAATCTACGCTGACGCTACTCCATGGCCTCAGCCAACATGGTGGCGATCGGCCCGGCGCCGAGCGCTTGCTCGACTTCGACCAAGTCATCGCCACCGTAGAGGAAGAGACGATCAGTCAGAACCCAGCCCGGCACGCCGGCGGCGGTAAAGACGGCCACGTGGCGGCCATCTGCTGAGCGTCCGGTCACGGTGACCGTTGCGCCCGCACCCAAGCGCTCCAGTAGTTCGCCGTCGGGGGTAGCCAACAGCGCGGCGCTGCCGCGTACGATAGCCAGTGCAGTGGGCGGCCGCTGGGGCAGCCACGCCCGCACCTGTGCATAGGCGGCTACCGTCGGCGCCGGGGTGGGGATCAATGCGGGCTGGCTGGGCACGGCCGGTTGCGGCCGTGACGTTGGATCCGGCGTTAGCCGAAAAACACGGGCCGAGTTCTCAAAGACCGGCGTCGGCTGCTGCGGTCGGACCACATCTGGCGGCAGCGCTGTCGGCGCTCCCCGGCCAGGTCCACCGGCGCAGGCAGCGAGCAGGAACGAGGAGGAAAAACAGGAAAATGCGGACTGGGGAATGCGGAATGCGGATTGGCGGCGCAGCGGAAGCAGGCATTTCCCTCCGACGCTCGTCGCCCGAATCCGCACTCCCCAATCCGCATTCCGCAATCGAACTCATTCATAGCGCAACGCATCAATCGGATTCAGGCGGCTGGCTCGATAGGCTGGGTAAATGCCAAAGAAGAGCCCCACGGCCATGGAAAAGAGGAGCGACGTCAGCACGGCATCGATGCCGACGACGGCGTCAAAAGCATCAGAAATGCCGCTGATCGCCTGGGCGCCGGCTATGCCGAGCAAAATGCCGATGCTGCCGCCCAGTACAGCCAGCGTCACCGCCTCGATAAGGAATTGAAGCAGGACATCGCGTCGTTTGGCCCCCACGGCTTTGCGCAGGCCAATTTCACGCGTACGCTCGGTGACAGAGACGAGCATGATGTTCATGATGCCGATCCCGCCTACCAGAAGGCTGATGCCGGCGATTGCGCCCAAGAAGATTGTCAACGCGCCCAGAATATCACCAAAGACCGAGATAATGTCACTCTGACTAACGATGTTAAAGTCATCGTCGTCCAGATAGTTGATGCCCCGCCGCTCACGCAGCAAGGCGCTGATCTCATCCTGGGCAGCCTGCATGCGGTCGTCGTCGGCAACTGAGACGTAGATCACGCTGAGCAAATATTCGCCGCTCAGCGTCTTTGCTTTGAAAAGGCGATCCTGTCCGGTCGTCAAGGGAATGAAGACGGCGTCATCCTGGTCGCCGCCCGGCCCGCCGCCCTTTTCCTCCATGATGCCGATGACGCGGAAGGCGAGGTTATCCAGACTGATCGACTGATCGATCGGGTACTCGCCCGCATCAAAAAGCTCGTTGTAGATGTTCTGGCCCAGGACGACCACGCGCTCTCGCTCGTCAAAATCATCCTGCGTGAAGAATTCGCCCTCAACCGGCTGCCAGTTGCGCACCGCCGGAAAATCCGGCGTCACGGCACTCACGCTGGCGCGCACATCGCGCTGATCACGGCTGGCGACGACGTTCTCCGAGTATTCGCCTGCCACCGCACCCACGCTGGGCAAGAGGGCCGGGTCGCTCAGCGCCCTTAGATCCTCCAGGGTCAACGGCTCGATGCTCCCTGAGCCGGTTGATGGACCGTCATCAAAACGGCCGGGCGCCACGAAGAGCAGGTTGCTGCCCAAGCTCGAAAACTGGTCGGCCACATATTTTTCCACGCCGCGCCCGATCGACATGAGCGCAATCACCGCACCGACGCCGATGATGATGCCCAACATGGTCAGAATGCTGCGCAGCTTGTTGGCGGCCAGGGCACGCATGGCAATGCGTAGCGATTCAAAAAGCTTCATACCGTTTCACCGTTGCGCCGCTCATCGCGCTCGATCAGGCCATCGCGTATGTGGACGACCCGGTTGCAATAGCTGGCGGTTTCGGGATCGTGGGTGACAAAGATGATGGTGATTCCCTGCTCACGATTGAGGCGGGCGAAGAGTTCCATGATCTCCTCGCCGGTCTTGGTATCCAGATTGCCCGTGGGCTCATCGGCCAGGATGAGGGACGGCTGGTTGATCAACGCCCGGGCTACGGCCACCCGCTGCTGCTGCCCACCGGAGAGTTCATTCGGCTTGTGATCCAGCCGGTCGCCCAATCCTACCAGCTCAAGCACCTCCGTTGCACGCGTGCGGCGCTGCCGCCCATTTGCACCGGCGTAAATCAGGGGTAGTTCGACGTTGGCCATGGCCGAAGTACGGGCCAGCAAATTAAAGCTCTGAAAGACAAAGCCAATCTTGCGGCAGCGAATCTCGGCCAGTTCGTTGTCGTTTAGGTGACTCACGTCGACGCCGTCCAGCCGGTACGTGCCCGATGTGGCGACGTCCAGACAGCCGATGATATTCATCAGCGTCGATTTGCCGCTGCCGCTCGGCCCCATAATCGCCATCATCTCACCAGGGACGATATCCAGGTCGACGCCACGCAGGGCGCGCACTTCCATGTCGCCCATCTGATAGGCTTTTGTGATGTCACGCACGGAGATGACCGGCTGGCTGGCATCAAGCGAAGACAAGCCATCTAGAGCGTCAGAGACCGTTGCATCAGGTGCGCTCACCGCTACTCTCCTCCGAAGATCGCGCCGCGTAGCGCATCTTCGCTGCTGCGGGTGACGAGTGCAACTTCATCGCCATCGTCCAGACCGGCCAGAATTTGGCTGACGCGCTCGTTGCGCAAGCCCAGCTCCACCTCCTGCAGCACAGGCTCGCCATCAACCATCTTGTAGACGAAGGCCTGGTCGGTCTCACGGTCGAGTTGAATAAAGCGGTTAGACAACAGGACGGCATCACTTACATCGGCTGTCGTAATGAAGGCGGTGCCACTCATCCCGGCGCGTACGGGGGCCGCGCCAAGGTCCGGGACAATCGTGACGGGGTAAGCGATTACGCCGCCCACATCCTCGGCTGTAGGCGCAATTTCCGTCACTACGCCGGCCAATTCATCCTCCGGCAGGGCATCGATGCGGATGCCGCGCCGGCTGACCCGGCGCCAATTGTCGCACGTCGATTTCGTCGACCAAAATGGTCATTTCCAGGTTGTCCAGATCGGTGACCACCACAGCGGGCAAGCCCGCATTCACCTGCTCGTTGGGCTTGATGTTGACGTGTGTCACCACGCCATCAAAAGGTGCGGTCAGTTGCGTATTGCGCAAGTTGTTCTCTGCTTGCAACACGGTGAGACGTGACTGCTGCAACTGCGCTTCGGCAATGCGTAAGTCCTGCACGTCCGGCCCCTCCAGCAACGTATCCAGATTGTTCTGCGCCTGAATCAAATTGCTTTGAGCCTGGCGGAGCGAGACCTCGGCCTGGGCAATCTGGTTGAGGGCGCTTGTGACTTCAGCCTGGGTGACGGGCTCATCCGTCAGCGCGGCCTGGGCTTGTGCCACTTCGAAGGCGATGGTAGCGCGCTGGAGTTCGGCCGATTGGGGCAGGGCCCCCGCATTGGGGAAATCCCGAATCTGATCATCGGCGCGTTGCGCAGTCTGAAGATTGGCCTCGGCTTGGCGCACCTGCGCCAGATTTACCTGTTGCTGGTCGGCGCTGATCGGCGTCAGCACCTGACGGTAGGCGGCCTGGGCGGCCTCCAGCGCCGCCTCCGCGCCGGCGACACCGGTCTGAGCAACCTCGACCGCAGCCTGCGCAGCCAACAAGTCATTCTCACTCGGCGGCGTTTCCAGCTTGGCAAGCTGCGCCTCGCTCACATCCACAGCAGCTTGAGCCTGGGCCAAAGCCAGCGTCAAGTCGGTTGCGTCCAACTCGCTGAGCAGGTCACCGCCGTTGACGCGCTGCCCTGTTTCAACAAAGACTTCATTGACCAGGCCTGGTGCGCGAAAAGTCAATGCAGCCTCCAACTCTGGCGCGACGCTGCCTGTAGCACTCACGGTCGAGGCAATGGAGCCACGCTCGACCATGGCAGTGGTATACGCGGGCCCATCGTCCGCCGCCTGGCGGGGCAACCACACTCGTTGGTAGCCAAACCAGCCAGCCACGACGAGCAAGGCCAATATCAATCCGCCGATCAGAACCCTACGCATGATTCCGCTTTCTTTCCCTTATCTGGCTCACACCAACGTGACCATCTCCAATGGCGCTGGCTCGTACATCACCAGCGCACCTTATTCACAGTTCCAATGTCTGTGTATCTTGTGTAAAAGCACGCAAGATTGACCAGTTATCCCCATTTTCCGCAAGACAGCGGGGGATAACTATCCACAATTGGGGATAACTCAATCAAAAATGCTATGCGTCGGGGAGATTACCGACCTCAAACCCGGCCAGATTCTCCAGCGCCTTCACCAACGCGTGGTTGCCTTCGCTCCCTAATCCTTGCGCTTCCAAGGTACGGTAGAGGTTAAAGATCAGGCTCGTTCCCGGAATCGGCACCCCCGACTGATCCGCCGCTTCCAACACCAGGCGCAGGTCTTTCTGCTGCAGGTCAATGGTAAAACCGGGGCGCCAGTCTCGGGCTATGATCTGAGGCGCGCGATTGGTGAACATCCACGAACCTGCGGCGCCCTGGCTAATGGCATCAAAGGTTTTTTGCAGATCCACGCCGCCGGCCTGGGCGACGAGCAATGCCTCGCACATGGCCAGGCAGTTGCCCACCACCAACACCTGGTTGACCAGCTTTACGGTCTGGCCGGCTCCCGTGTCGCCAACGTGCGTGATTGTCTTGCCCATGGCCTCAAACGCTGGAAACGCACGCTCGAACTGTGCTGAAGGGCCGCCCACCATGATGCTCAGTGTGCCATTGGCAGCCCCCTCACTGCCGCCGCTGATGGGTGCATCCAGCATGTAAACATCTTTCTCGGCCAGGAGCGCGGCGATCTCCCGCGTCGCCTGGGGGCTGATTGTGCTACAGTCGACGACCAACGAGCCTGGATTGGCGCCCTGGAGAATGCCGTCTTCCCCAAGCACAACACGCTCGACGTCAGGCGTGTCGCTGACGCAGACGATGGTAATGTCACTATTGGCAGCCACATCGGCCGGGCTAGAGCCAGCCTCAGCCCCGGCCTCGATTAGCGAATCCATACGGGCGGCCGTCCGGTTCCAGACGCGCAGCGGGAAACCGGCCTTGAGCAGATTATGGGCCATTCCCTGCCCCATGATGCCAAGTCCCACAAAACCAATTCGCTCGCTCATCCCATGCTCCTCTCATCTTGTGATTGCGGTTGGATATTTATCATACGCCCAAGCGGCAGGCAGGGCAAAAGAAAAAGGCCTACCGGAAATCCGGCAGGCCTTTAGGCGCTACATCTGGCAGCTATTGCAGCAAAGCAGCAATCGCCTCAGTCGTTTCGCTATCACCACTCTCGACCGGCGTATGGTCGATGGCATCGAAACTATAGGTAAACTCACCGGTCGACTGACCATTTTCGTCGACGACCTCTTCGTAATCGACCTGAATGGTGTCGCCGGCCATAAAGCGGCCACTGAGAATGGCCTCACTCAACTCGTCTTGCAGATCATTCTGAATGACGCGGCGCAACGGACGGGCGCCATATTCCGGATCAAAGCCGGCCTCGGCGATGGCCAAACGGGCGGCATCCGTCGTCACCAGCTTCATATCTTGTTCGGCCAACTGAATGCGCAACGGCTTCAGTTCAAGCTCAACGATCATGGCAATTTCTTCACGCGAAAGGCTGCGGAAGACCATGACACCGTCCAGGCGATTGATGAACTCGGGCCGGAAAGTCTTCTTGAGTGCATCCATGACCTTGGCTCGCATGACGCCATACTCAGACTCGCGGGACTCTTCATCTTCACGCGTAATGGCAAACCCGAGCTTATTGGCGCCCTGAATCAACTTGGCCCCAATGTTACTCGTCATCAAAATAATGGTGTTGCGGAAATCAACCCGGCGCCCCTTGGCGTCGGACAAATAACCGTCTTCCATCACCTGAAGCAGCATGTTAAACGCTTCCGGATGGGCCTTTTCGACCTCATCCAACAGAATGACGCTGTAGGGACGGCGGCGAACCGCTTCGGTCAACTGACCGCCTTCCTCATACCCGACATAGCCAGGGGGCGCGCCCACCAGGCGGCTCACGTTGTGGCGCTCCATGAACTCGCTCATATCCAACTTGATAAGCGCTTCATCGCTGCCAAACATGAACTCGGCCAGGGTCTTGGCCAAGAGCGTCTTGCCAACGCCGGTCGGGCCCAGGAACATGAAGCTGCCGATCGGGCGTTGCGGATCTTTGAGGCCGGCACGAGCCCGGCGTACAGCTTTAGCAATCGCCTTGATCGGCTCCTCCTGGCCGATGACCCGCTGCTGCATCACCTTCTCCATCTCCAGCAGCCGTTCCTTCTCTTCGCCCGCCATGCGGTTGACTGGAACGCCCGTCCACATAGAGACAACCTCAGCGATGTCGTCCTCGGTCACCTTGGGCTTGTTGGCCTCTTCATTCCAGCCATCGCGCAATTCGGTGAGCTGAGATTCCAATTCGACCTCTTTATAGCGCAGGTCGATGGCGTCATCATAGCGCTGGTTTTCCAGGGCGTCTTCTTTAAGCTTCTGGAGCTTCTTGAGATCCATGAAGGTTTCACGCAGATTGGCGGCATACGGCGCCTTGTACATGCGTACCCGGCTGCCGGCTTCATCGATGAGGTCGATGGCCTTGTCGGGCATGAAGCGATCCGGTACATAGCGAGCGGCCAGATGTGCGGCCGCATCCAGCGCCTCATCGGTGATAATGAGCTTGTGGTGCTCCTCATAACGCGGTCGCACCCCCCGCAGAATCAGTACCGTCTCTTCGACGGAAGGCTCTTCCACCAAAATCGGCTGGAAGCGCCGCTCCAGGGCGGCATCGCTTTCGATATGTTTGCGATATTCGTCGAGCGTTGTGGCGCCAATGACTTGCAGCTCACCACGACTGAGGGCTGGCTTCAAGATATTGGCGGCATCGACGCTGCTGCCGGCCGCGCCAGCGCCCACCAGCATATGCACTTCATCGATGAAGAGCAACGCCTCGGACGCAATGATCTCTTCGATCACCTTCTTGAGGCGCTCCTCAAACTGGCCGCGGTACATGGTACCGGCAACCAGGCTGCCGACGTCAAGCATGACCAGACGCCGATTCAGAAGCGGTTCCGGCACATCGCCATCAATGATGCGTTGGGCCAGTCCTTCCACAATCGCGGTCTTGCCAACGCCCGGTTCACCGATTAGGGCGGGGTTGTTCTTGGTACGCCGGCTGAGTATCTGAATCAGGCGCTCGATTTCCAGCTGGCGACCCACCACCGGATCAAGCCGATCTTCCTCGGCTGCGGCAGTCAGGTCGTAGCCCAACTGATCAACCAGCGGCGTCTTGGACTCTTTCTTGGACTTGTCCTTGGTCTGGGCTTGATTCTGCAAAATATTGCGCGCCGTTTGAGTGCGCACACGATCCAGGTTAACCCCAAGACCGCGCAGAACGTTGACAGCGATGCCCTCACCCTCACGCACGAGTCCCAGCAGAAGGTGTTCGGTGCCGATGTAGTGATGCCCCATGAGGCGGGCTTCATCTACGGCCAGTTCGATGACGCGCTTGGTGCGCGGAGCGAGGGAAGGCTTGCCAAATGGCGCCCGCTCTCCTCGACCCACGGTGCGTTCGACGGCGCGAATTACCTGTGACGGTTCAACGCCTAACTCACGCAACACCTTGACGGCTACGCCATTCTCTTCGCGCACGAGGCCAAGCAGAAGGTGCTCCGTACCGATATAGTTATGATTCAGTCGGAGCGCTTCCTCTTGCGCCAGCGTCAAGACGCGTCGCGCACGTTTTGTAAAACGGTCAAGTTTATCTGACATTATTCATCCTCTTGGTAAATCAGGAGACCTTGTTCCAAAGCCATTTACACTATAACAGAGGTCCGGTCGAGATGTCGTAACGTCAGTTCCGCTTTGGGACTGACAAGCGCCTCTCTGCGACAAAGTGGTGGACGGATGGGCGCAGATGGATATCATGTGAAGAAACGATGAGTGGTTTTGGCGGCAGTGCAGTGGTGACCGCCTCTGCCTGAATGGCGTGACTATTGTAACGACTAGTCATTGGCTTTGTCAACCGGCATTCAAAACGGAAGTGCATACCAGACTTGGGGGCTGCACTTAAGAGAGCGGCCAGTCCGTTCGTGCACCGCTCCTCCAAATGGTATGTACCCCTCAAAATGGCCGGAGGCTGCGTCTTTCTCGTGACAATCGGCGATGCGGTGAATGCGTCAACGGAGGCTTGTTATCCAACGCTCACGTATGCGTCTATGTTCCCAGCTTCACTGGTTTGAACGGCCTAGCAGGTGCTCCACGGGCAACTCCAGGGTCAAAATTAAATAAGAAGAGCGGGGTCATCTGGTAGATGACCCCGCTCTTTCATTATACCATATAAACCGGTGGCCTAGGCCTGGGCCATTTCCACCAGTTCCTCAG
>CAWEEJ010000039.1:0-9215 GCA_963807905.1 uncultured Chloroflexia bacterium
GGCTCCAGCGTTGCTGAAGCTCTTGGGGTTGGCCAGCGGCGCACCGTCGACAAAGCTGGCTAGTAGATCGATCTGCGGCGTACCTACCTTCCGGCCTATTGGGCCAAGGCCGTCTCATTGAATTTTGGACCGAAGATCGCTTGAAGAAACTCATTGCTACACCTATTCAACTGGCATTGGGATTGCCGGATCTATTGTGGGGACGTGTATGTCGCCAAGGAACAGTGGCAGTGTAGCATAGCCACGTGGCTCCGCCATAAAAGGTTTGCAACTTTTTTTCGTCTTTTGTAGCACGAAAAGATTTGGAAGTATAAGCTGAGGAAGTAACAGGGAGCGGCACCGCCATGCCGCTCCCTGCACACAAAGGAGGAGGAGAAATACGCCCCAAGTATGATCGCCTTCTGCGTTTACATCGGTAAAGGCTTGATACATTCATGAATAAGGATTGTCTAACGTTGTCGAGAAACCGATCAGATGCTCAGTAGGTACGGTATTCGGCACGCAAATAGCGCAGGGGCAGCAGAGCGCCGATCAGGCAGAGCGCGAAGACGAGCAACGTCAGCACGACCCGCCGCCCCAAGCCAGGCCGGCCAGATCGCGGTGGAGGTAGCCCATGAAGAGCACGAGTGCAATCGGACCGTGGCTGATCAAACAGGTAACGAGCGTGGGCATGTCGACTATCGACTGCCCGGCAGCAAGTAAAAAGTAAATGCCAAGAGAAACGAGCAAAGCCCCGGCCAGGCGTGTGCTCCAACCGGGATCTTGTGCGACCAGCCCCCATTGTATGAGGGCGGATGATGGGGCAAGAAGCAGCACCACCCCGAGCCCACAGCCAACAAGCAGGCCGTTGACGCGTAGAAGCGTCCGTAGTGGGCGATAGATGTCAGTAAATGAATAGGCCATAAGGAATTTATCTCTGTCCTCCAGCCGCATTGTAGCCGATGGGGTTGGTCAGAAGAAAGTCTGTTGCGGCTACGCCGGGTGCGGCGAGCGGCACGAGTCGGAAAAGAGCTATGCAGCAGCTATTAAGCACACAACATGCGGAACGTCTCAAGCGCACGCTCATCGGGCATGCCTTGATTCTCGGCACCTTCATTGGCATCATGTGGATCGTCGAGATTATCGATCTCGCCATCTTCAGTGGCGGCCTAGACGGTCTTGGCATACAGCCTCGCACGCTGGTTGGTCTGCGCAACATTGCGTTTTCGCCCTTCTTGCATGTGGGGCCGGGCCATCTGCTCGCCAACACCCTGCCCTTCATTGTATTGGGCTGGCTCGTCATGGTGCGACGCGCCACCGATTTTGCCGTGGTTGCCGCCACCGCCGCTGTGGTGAGCGGGGTGGGCGTCTGGCTCCTGGGCGCGACCGGCACCATCCACGTGGGCATGAGTGGCGTGATTTTTGGCTTCTTGGGCTATTTGCTGGCCCGTGGCTACTTCGAGCGCAGCATTCCATCCATCATGCTGGCGGTGATGGCCGTTGTACTCTACGGCGGCATGATCTTCGGCATTCTGCCGCTCCAGCGCGATGTCTCCTGGCTTGGCCACCTCTTCGGCCTGATCGGAGGCATGGCCGCCGCCTACGCCTTGGCCGATCGCACGAACCAGGGCATGCGGCTCAATCTCGAGGGCTTGCGTGGGGTGGAATTTCTACGGCGGCGTGAATAGACTGCGGATCTCTCTACTGCCTCTTGCGGTTCTCTCTGCGGGTCTCTCTGCGGATCCCTCTGCAGGGGTCTCTGCGCTTCCTCTCAAGCAGCAGCCGGCGGGTTGGCAACTTTGCGTGTCAGAATCACAAACTCCAGCGGCCGGGCGGTCTTGCTCTCCATGCGCTGCACAGGTACAAAACCGTGGCGCAGAAAAGTCGCCTGCGAACGGGCGTTGAACGCGGCCACAGTTGCGCGGAGGGTCGCGGGCGCATAGCGGCTGACGCCATATTCGATAATCGCGCCCACAAAGTCATGGCCGCGTCCCGCGCCGGTTAACGCAGGATGCATGCCCACGCCGATATCAAGCGCCTTCTCTTCATAGTCGCCGCCTGGCACCTGGGCCTCAGCTCCAAAGCAACAAAAGCCAACCAGGATCTCTTTCGCTGTCCGGTTCTGTGTAGAGGGCATAATAATCGTTGACCGGATCACACAAGAAGCGCGCCTGTTCCCCGGTGTCGCCCCGCGGGTTGTAGAAGTCATAAGGCGGCGCATAATGCCAGGTCGTAATGGCGTGCGCGGCCATTTCATCGATGGGCCGGAAGCTATACATCGTCATTGGCGGAGCGTCGCTTCGATGATGGACCGGTATCCCTGAGCTGCAGCCAGCAGATCGGCCACCAGCAGGCGTTCGTCGACAATGTGGGCATCGTGCTCGTCGGCCGGGCCAAACCCGACCGTGGGCACGCCGGCCACGCCGGCGCTGTACGCCGCATTGGTGCAGAAGCGATAGGCCCGGCTGCGCGGCGCCAGACCTGCGGCCACAATGCCGCGGAGTGCAGCCTCTACAAACGGATCCTCTTCGGCAAAGAGCCAGGCCGGAAAAAACTTGTTGTGAACCACCTCCACGCCCGTAAAAGCCTTGTACGTACCGTCGCCAATCACGGCACGAAGCTGGATGTCGCCGAGTTCCGGCGTGCCGGCGATCGCGCCCAGCACATCGTCGGCGCGCTCGCCGGGCAGCAGGCGCCGATCGTACGTAACGCGGCAGATGCTGGGGATGACCGAATGGCCTGGGTAAGGATCGGAGATGATGTCGGTCAGCGCAAAGATGGCCGGCCCCATGAGTTCGTTTTCGGGCAACTCGATCCCCTCTACATGGGCGATGACGCGGATCATGTCGAGGACCGCGTTGCGGCCTTGCTGCGGCGCGGACGAGTGCGACGGTCGGCCGACGGTCTCCAGATGCACCTCGGCCCGACCGCGGCCACCGTGGGCGATCTCCAGGCCCGTGGCCTCGCCGATGACGACAAAGTCAGGGGGCATGCGCGTCATGACTGCGGTCAGGGCCACCCCCTCCAGCACCTCTTCCATGGTGGACGCGCTGACGACAATGCGTCCGGCCAGCGTGCTGCGATCGATCGCGGCCCTGCCATGGACCATGGCTGCAATCGCGCCCTTCATGTCGGCAGCGCCCCGACCATAGATCGCATCGCCCTGCCCGGTCGTCACGATGTCACCGCAAAAGGGATCGCGTTGCCAGGCTACGCCGGGTGAAATGCCCACCGTGTCCGTATGGCCGTCGAGCAGAATCGTCTTGCCTGCTTGCGCGCCGTCGATCACGCCGACAACATTGCCAAGATCATCGGTCTCAACACGATCATAGCCCAATGCGGTCATCTCGTCAGCCACGCGCAGGGCAACTGCCTCCTCCGCCCCGCTCAGCCCGGGGCGCTGCACCAGCGCCTGCGTAAATTCGATTAGCTTTGTATTGTCGATCATAGAAAAAACCCCTTACAGATGAAAAAATAAAGTGCATGATTGCGGTAAGTCTCACCTCCCGCGCCTCGCCGGCCGAACAATCTGCGATCCGCAATCCGCAGTCTCCATTTACATGTCTTGCGTCATCGTGTACACTGCCCGCGTGGATCATTTTGCCGGACTGGTTCCGTTCACAGGAGATTTTTGTGACCACTACACCGAAGTACAGCTCTCCCGCTGCCGTCAAGGACGCCCTCAGTCAACAACAGTATATCGCCAGCGATGAAATCGCAACCACACTCTTTTTGAGCCAGCAGTTGGGCAAACCTCTGCTGACCGAGGGGCCTGCCGGCGTCGGCAAGACCGAACTGGCCAAGGCGATTGCTGCCGCGACGGGACGAAAGCTCATTCGCCTCCAGTGCTATGAGGGGCTAGACGAAACCAAAGCGCTCTATGAGTGGGAGTATGCCAAACAGCTGCTCTATACCCAACTCCTGCGCGACAAGCTGCAGGATACGCTGGCCGATTCGAAGACGCTGGCAGAAGCCGCCGATCGCCTGGCCGACGAGGAAGATGTCTTCTTTTCGCTGCGCTTCCTGCTGCAGCGCCCCTTGCTGAGCGCCATCTTGAGCGAAGAACCTGTGGTGTTGCTCATCGATGAGATCGACCGTGCGGACGCAGAATTTGAGGCCTTTCTGCTCGAAGTGCTGAGCGATTTCCAGGTAAGCGTACCGGAGTTGGGCACCCTGTCCGCCATCCATCGCCCCCTGGTGCTGCTCACCAGCAACAACACGCGCGAGCTAAGCGAGGCCCTCAAGCGGCGCTGCCTCTATCTCTTCATTGGCTACCCGTCGATGGAGCAGGAGTTGGACGTCGTGCGCCTCAAGGTGCCGGATCTCAACCCCAAGCTGGCCGCGCAGGCTGTGGCGCTCGTCCAGAAGCTGCGCGATATCGATCTGCGCAAATCGCCCAGCATCTCCGAAACTCTGGATTGGGCCAATGCGCTCGTGGCGCTCAATGCCCAGCAGCTAGATGCCGAAGTGCTGGAAAACACCATGAGCGTGCTGCTCAAGCACGAGACCGACCTCAACAAAGTCCGCCGTCGGGTGAACGTCTCTCAGCGCGGCGTGGACGTGGACGACGATGATATGCAAGCGTTTCGCTGGCGCGAATAGTCGGAGATTGGTGAGATTAACAATTGACGATCGGCGATTGTCAATTGTTAATTCGGTCGGAGGTAAGTATGGAAGATCGAATCATACAATTTATTGCTGCATTGCGCGCCGGCGGCGTCCGCGTGAGTCTGGCCGAGAGCGCCGATGCATTTATGGCAGTCGAGAATCTGGGTGTCGAAGAGCGGGAAGCCTTTCGCCTGAGCTTGCGGTCAACGCTGGTAAAAGATATGGACAGCCTGCCCACCTTTGACGAGCTCTTTCCCCTCTTTTTTGATACAAGCGCCGCGCCGCCCATGATGGATCTCACCGAGGACATGACGCCCGAAGAGGCCCAGATGCTCGCCCAGGCCTTGCGCATGTTTAACGAGAAGCTGCGCGAGATGATGGAGCGCCTCCTGCGCGGAGAAGAGCTGAGCGAGGAAGAGCTGCGCCAACTGGGACAGATGGTGGGGCTCAACCGTCAGGATGATCTGCGTTACCAGGACTGGCTGGCCAAGCGCATGCAGCGCGCGCTGCAGTTCAACGAGGTGCGCGATGCCATGAGTGAAATGGCAGAGATGCTCGAGCAGATGGGCATGAACAAGCAGCGCCTGGAACAGCTGCGTGAGATGATCCAGGCCAATCAGGAAGCCCTGGCCGAGCAGATGCGCCAGTATGCGGGTCAGCGCATCGCCGAGAATATGAGCGAGCAGCCGCCCGACAACGCCAACGTTGATGAGCTTATGGACAAGCCTTTCGGCGCGCTCTCGATCGCGATATGGAGATCTTGCGGCGCGAGGTGCGGCGGCTGGCCAACCGGTTGCGCAGCCGCATCGCCCTGCGTCAGAAGCGGGCCAAGACGGGCCAACTCGACGCCAAGGCCACCATCCGCGCCAACCTCAAGCATGGCGGCGTGCCCGTGGAAATCAAACACCGCGACCATCGCCTCAAGCCCAAGCTGGTCGTGATCTGCGACATCAGCACCTCCATGCGCCACTGCTCAGAACTGATGCTGGGCCTGGTCTACCAGCTCCAGGACCTCGTGACCAAGACCCATGCCTTCAGCTTTATCGATCACCTGGAGTACATCACGCCCGATTTCCAGGGCCGGGATGCCAACGAAGCCATCGACAACGTGCTCATCCGCATGCCGCCCGGCTATTACAGCACCGACCTGGGCTATGCGCTGGTCAATTTCTCGGCGGGCTACATGGACACCATCGATGCGCGCACGACCCTCATCATCGTGGGCGACGGTCGTAACAACTACAACAACCCGCGCCTGGAGATCTTCAAGCGCATGGCCGACCGCTCTCGCCGCGCCATCTGGATCAATCCTGAGCCGCCGATGCTCTGGGGCACGGGCGATTCCGACATGCTCGACTATGCGCCCCTTTGCGACAGCGTGGCCGTGGCCGCAACGCTGGGTGAAATGACCGCGGCGGTTGACCAGCTGCTGGTGCAGTAGCGGGAACCGAACACAACATCGGCTCAAAGTGACATCCCTTTCACCTCGCGTGTATAATGAGCGCTAATCATTTGGGGGGAACTTCCCCCCAAGCAGATCCGGATATCGGCAGCAGCGCGTATGAACACAATCGAGTAGACACAAGGTGAAACTGAAGCGCTCCCTATGCGGGCAATCTCTATAGCTCTCACCGCAACTCTCTGTGCCGCTCTTGTAACAAACGTTTCACGCCGCAGCCCCATTTATCCTCAACCAGCAAACCCAAGGAGAATGCATCATGGCGATGCGCGCAGACTACCTGTGGATGAACGGCGAAATTATCCCCTGGGATCAGGCTCAGGTTCATGTCTTTACCCATGCGCTGCACTACGGCAGCAGTGTTTTCGAGGGCATCCGGGCCTATGAAACGCCTACCGGCCCTGCCATCTTTCGCGGACGCGAGCACTACGAGCGTCTGCTCTTTAGCTGCAAGGTAGCGCGCATCCCCGCACCGCTGACGATTGACGAGTGGATGGACGTCACCGATGAAGTGATCCGCGTCAACCAGCAGCCCAGCGCCTACATTCGCCCGCTGGTCTTTCGCGGCTACGACACGCTTGGCGTCGACGGACGGGGCTGTCCCGTAGAGGCAATCGTGGCCACAATTCCTTGGGGCACCTACCTCGGGGAAGAAGCGCTGAAGAACGGCGTCGATGCCCAGGTAAGCAGCTGGCGGCGCATGGCCTCGAACATGCTCAGCCCCATGGCCAAGATCGGCGGCCAGTACGTGAGCAGCCAGAACATCGTCATGGAGGCCAAGGATAACGGCTTCGTCGAGGGTATCGCCCTGGATTCGCAGGGGCAGGTCAGTGAAGGGTCCGGCGAGAATATCTTCTTCATCTACAAAGGTCAGATCATTACTCCGCCCCTTTCCAGCTCGATCTTGGGCGGCATCACGCGCGACTGCGCCATTACCATCGCGCAAGATCTCGGCTACACGGTCAAAGAGCAGGCCGTGACGCGCGAGATGCTCTATCTGGCCGACGAGATCTTCTTCACCGGCACCACGGCCGAAATCACACCCGTGCGCTCGGTCGATCGCCTGCCGGTGGGCAACGGCGCGCGCGGCCCGGTTACCGCAGCAATCCAAGATGTCTTTTTTGGCATTGTACGCGGTGAGAGCGAAGATAAATGGGACTGGCTCACCCCGGTTGACTTGGGCTAGCGTTGCGGGCCGAACGCTGACAAAATAGATTTGGGTAGATGGACGCCAATGCTCATGAAGCGAGAGCATTGGCGTCCATCCGTTTTTTGTCGACAGGTGGGGAACTTCGTATCGGCGAGTAGCCGGATGGCCTCACGATCGATCACGCGCGACATACGTGTAGATCAGCCAGACGCCGAGCCCAATTAGAGCCAGCGCGCCGCCAAGCTGTAGAAGCGTCAAGGCTTGGAAAAAAGGGCCGCCGAGTATCAATGCCAGCCCGACCAGCGCAATAATGCTGCCGGGGATGAAGGCCCACCATTGCTTCTCATCTGTAAAGAGCTGTGTCAAGATCGGAATCGCCAGGAAGCCGAGCGCCAGACAGAGCAGAAAGTAGCCGGCCCCAGCATCGCTGGAGTCTATGCGCTCTGAACCGACCAGCGTGATGCCGGCGCCAACCCCCGTCACAATCGAGCCGGGAATGATACCGCCGGCAGAATGAGCAAAAATACCCCAGAGCAACATCGCCAGACCGATCGCCGGCACAACCCAAGGCAAAATAGCGTCGAGATCCATAAACTGGCCGGCGATCAACAGTCCTCCGCCCACAACTGCGAGAATGCCCCAAAAAATGGGGCCGCTGGATGAGCTTCCAGAGTCCGGATTGTCTTCACTGGGTGGCTCTTCGATGGGGTTTTGCTGACTCATGGCAGGCGCCTTTCCGCATAATCAAAATGCACTGTGATGGATAGGATTGTCGCTGCAAAATTGTCTCTACTCTCAGGCTACGCATTGTCCACAAAGGTCAAAACGCCGTCCAGCGCCATCTAACCCGAAGACACGGCGAGAACAGTCGAGACCTTAACGCGTATGGCGATTGCTCCCCCGGTCAACCGATCCAGTCGATAGACCCCAGGGCAGGGTAAAGGTAATGGCATCATGAATAGAGTCAGGGTTCCGTCGCACCGACGCCGGCAGGCGCGCCACGCCTGCGGTTGCCCAATTCCATAGCTCGGGGATGGTACCGAATTTGCTGGTACAGCGCTGAAGTTGGGGAAACGTACGCGCCAGACTCGACAGCTCGGGCACCTCAAAATTATAGACCGTCGCCGCCCCATGGGGCGCGCCAAAGTCGACCACCTGGCGGGACCGAAATGATGGCGTAGGCTGCCACGCCCCGTCGATGAATTGTGCATAAGAATTGCTGACCGCGATGAAAGTCGTCTCCAGCACGCCAAAGCCACCATTGCCCGACCCTGCGCAAACGAAGTAGAGACGCACGTCATCGGCCTGGGGCAGGCGCGTCAGCGCGTCGGCGGCGAGCACGTTGTCAATGCCTGGGAAAGTGCCCGTATCGATCAACGCGGTGATCCCGGCCGCCTATGCGGCCTCATGCAGACCGAGGCGAACTTCGGTGGCGCGCCGATCGTCGCAGATGTCCACATAGTCGACGCCGGCGACGATACACGCGGCCAGCAATGTGGGCGGCAGCGTGCGAAAGGGTCCGACGCACTGAATGGCGAGGTCAACGTTACGCAGGAGCTTCGCCAGTTCATCGACCGTGCTGGTGGTTAGATCTAAAGGCAGAAAGCTGCTGCGCCGGCCAAGCTCAGCCACAGCCGCTTCGCCTTTTTGGCGACGACGTCCCGTAAGAATCAAGTCAGCATCCGTATTGCGCCACAGATCACGCGCCACCGCCCGGCCGATGTGACCGGTGCCGCCGGCAATAAGGATGGACTGGGTCATGGCTTTGGGTGAGACCTAATCATTTTTGAAGGGCTGAACGTGTGCAGCATTATAGCACAGCGGGAATGAAGCAAATCAAGCCTCAAAAAGCCACCGGCAAGCCCATGATCGTCCACACCACCCACACCAGATAGGCCACCATGCCCAAGCTGAGCGTGCGGCGCAGACGCGCCTACGGCCAGCCGCTGTCGCTGCCGCGCACCAGGCCAGACAGCGCGCCGGCCAGGATTCCCAGGTTGATGATATTCCAGCCGATGA
>CAWEEJ010000040.1:0-16721 GCA_963807905.1 uncultured Chloroflexia bacterium
TCACGCCCGGCACCGCAAAGACGATCCTGGAGGCAGAGGCGCTGGCGCTGGACAATGTTCAGAAGTGGATCGACGGCAAAGAGATCCGCAAGGTCATCGTCGTCCCGAACAGGTTGGTCAACGTAGTCGTTGGGTAGGGTGGTGAATGGATAGGCAAGCACTTCGGGATAGCGTCTCTACTCGGTTAGACCAACGAGGTTTTGAGACGCTGTCCTGACCTACTTGCCACAGCCCGCTACCACCCTGCCTATACGCACTTAGACGGCTTGCCTGCGTTCCCTCTGCGCAAAGCAACGAGTGCGCGATCATAGAGAATTTTTAATTTTCGCTTAATGTTTTTTCGAAAGCAAAAGCGTAAACTAAAGCTACCAATTTGTCAGGCATGGAAGTGCTTTGCGTTGACACACTAGCTTCTCCACTCACTGGTTTCATTCACCTTGGTCTTGCGTAAGAACCATCTCACCAGATTTCACGGTAGAAACCAGCCAGTTACCGGCATCAGATTCCGTTAGGAGGGCGTCTCATGATTCGGAAGCTTGCATCAAACCAGCCAGATACAGTTCACATTGTCTTTGAATTACCGGCATGCGTATGGGCGGATCGCATCTTCGTCTGCGGCGACTTCAACGACTGGCGCACGGATGGCCTGGCCATGCTCCAGGAACGCGATGGCGTCTGGCGTGCGACGATCGACTTGCCGCGCAATCAGCGTTATCAGTTCCGCTATCTGATTGACGGTCAGTGGCAAACAGAGTGGCATGCCGACGGCTTCGCAGACAACGGTCACGGCAGTCAAAACAGCGTGCTCGAAACGATCCTGCCCGCGCCCGCTTCTTCCACAATCCAAAGCGTCGTACAACACCGGATCAATCGCCAGCGAACGGTTGGCGGAAACTCAGCGCACCGCGGCGTGAGGCGCCATATCCAATCATATAGAGCGCTCAAAGACGCAGGAGTGAGAGAAGAGGGGCGAAAGCTCCTCTCTTTTTTGTTTCACACAGTTCCGCCGCACGCCACGCCGGTTTTGTGCTGATTGCCTTGCACGATAATGGCGTCCATGCTATGTTTTTTTGCCATATGCAAGATGCTGAACAGGGTGGAGCTTTAGCCGAGCAAGTTTCGCGGACAAGGAGGTGGTGGATGAAAGCTGCTGTCTGTTATGAATTCGGTCAGCCTTTGGTCGTCGAGGAGATCGAAATCGATCCACCGGAGACCGGAGAAGTCAAGGTCAGAATGGTGGCTACTGCCATCTGTCACAGCGATGTGCATGTGATACGGGGAGACTGGGGAGATGCGCTACCGATGGTCGCCGGCCATGAAGGCGCTGGAATCGTCGAAGAAGTCGGGCCAGACGTCTACATGGTCAAGAAGGGCGATCATGTGGTTGTTACGCTGATGCGCTCATGTGGTCGTTGCGAACGATGTCTCGTTGGCGATCCTCACCTGTGCGATGGGCATTTCGCGCTCTGCGGAAACAAGTCGGCTTCGCAATCACAGCGGGCAGACGATTCAGCAGGCTCTTTACACCGCAGCGTTCGCCGAATACGTTATCGTCGATCAATCACAGCTGGTAGCGATTCCGGACCGGATTCCGCTCGAGTCGGCGGCGCTACTGGCATGTGGGGTCATCACCGGGTACGGTGCGGTGATGAACCGGGCGCAAGTGACGCCGGGCAGCAGTGTTGTCGTAATCGGCGCCGGTGGCGTGGGGCTGAATTCGATTCAGGGAGCGCGGCTGGCAGGCGCACACCCGATCATTGCGGTAGATCTACTGGAAAACAAGCTCAATGCTGCCATGGAGTTTGGCGCAACGCACACGGTGAATGGTGCAGACGAAGGTCTCCGGAAAAGAGTTTCCCAGATCACGGGCAAGCGCCTGGCAGACTATGTCTTTGTTACGGTTGGAAGTCCTGCGGCTGCAGAGCAAGCCTATGGTTTGGCCGGCAAGCGCGGCATGGTCGTTTTTGTGGGAATCCCAGATTGGGTTTCGTCAATCCCCTTGCCCATAGGCGCAACAATCGTTAACGAAAAGACGATTACCGGCAGCCTGATGGGCAGCACGCGCATTCAGATCGATGTGCCGCGTTTGGTAGCGCTCTACGAGGATGACCGACTGCGATTGGACGAATTGATTACGGCGCGTTACCCGCTGAGTCAGATCAATGAAGCAATCGAAGCGATGGAATCCGGACAGGTGCTGCGCAACGTCATCACGTTTGAGTAAATTGTCGCGCCATTGCGGACTCCTGCCGTTGTGGAGCATAACGGCAAGGGTCCGGGCATTGCGTTACGCCGCCGCTTCCGGGTCAAGAATCGCCCCGATCTCCGCCAGATCTTCGTCGGTCAAGAGCCAATCGGCTGCCTTAACGTTGCTCTCGACGTGGGACAGCTTTGTGGCCCCGGAGATGACAGAGCAGACCTGCGGCTGGGCCATGAGCCAGGCCTGGGCCAGTTCGTTCAGACCACGCTCGCGTTCAGCCGCCCAAGCGGTCAACGCTTCCACCTTGTCGTAATTAGCATCGGTCATATACTGCTGGACATAGTCGCTGGACTCGCCCCGTGATCCTGCCGGCGGTGCTTCCCCGCGCTTATATTTGCCGGTCAGGAAACCACCCGCCAGGGGGAAGTAGGGCACAAAGCCGACGCCGTGGGTACGGCAGTAGGGCAGCACCTCTTGCTCGACCTGGCGCTCAAACATGTGATAGTGGGACTGAATGACCGAAAAGGCGCTCCAGCCGCGCATCTCGGCCAGCAGATTGGCCTCAGCCAACTGCCACACGGCGAAGTCCGAGGTCCCCACATAGCGCACTTTCCCCATGCGGACCAGGTCATCCAGACCGCGCAGGGTCTCCTCAATGGGCGCGGTCTCGTCCCAGCGATGAACGTAGTAAAGATCGATGTAATCATTTTGCAGACGGCGCAAGCTGGCCTCGACTGAGTTCATCAAATGATAGCGTGATGTACCCCGGTCGTTGGGTCCGTCACCCATGGGAAAAAAGAATTTGGTGGCCACGACGAATTTGTCCCACCGCCCCTTCAAGGCCACCCCCAGCGTCTCCTCGGAACGCCCTTGCTGATAGGCGTTGGCACTGTCTATGAAGTTGATGCCCCAATCCTGGGCAGCGTCGATGACGTTGTTAACCTCTGCCTGGGGCAGCGCTTCTGAACCGAATCGGTTGGTTCCCAGCCCGATGACCGAGACACGCACGCCGGCACTGCCAAGTTGTCGATATTCCATCCTAATTCTCCCCTAAATGAATGCGGATTTTCACCCAATCACATCCCAGCGTCGCTACCGCTCGCCTACATAGTGAGCGTCCAAAAACAAATTCCCGGTTTGCACCTTCCTGGACGCTCACATAGTGACGAAATTTGCATGTATTCTGCGAATTCCGTTGCAAACGATCACGACGACGGCGGAATGACCTCCAGGCGACGACACGTACCGTATCTGAGGATGAAGATTTTTGCAACAGAACCGCATGTCTGGAACATTTCAGATCCAGGGCATCACGTGCCGGGTAGGGTTCGTACACGGATGAACGGATGGGTGCATACCACATTTGAGGGGCTGCTCTAGAGAAAGCGATTGGTCCGTTCGCTGGCACCGCCCCCAAATGGGATGCACCCTACACGGATTATTCGTTTGACAGCGCTTCGGCATCCACGTATGATTTAGGTAGGAATTTCATCAACGCAATCGTGCTGTACTTCTAATCCCCCGGGAGGTGCGCCGATGGTCCCCCGTCTATCGGTCTTGTACGTCCGCCGCCGTCCAAGCGGCCGCTCATACTTCGCAATTGCCGCCACACGCGGCGCCTGTTTCGCCCTGATTGCCATTCTTATCACATCCATCGCCGGCCTTGCCCGCCCCCAGCAGAGCGTATACGGTCGCGCCTCGACCCCGTTGGCAACGCTGGCGCCCCATGGCGAAAAGACTCCGCCTTTCCCCATCGAGACGCCCACCGGACCGGGGACGGTGCCCCAACCGGCCACCCCGACCCTCACACCCACGGGGCTGCCGACCGACCTCCCGACGGCAACGCCGCCTGAGACCGCGACGGTGGCGCCGACGCTCACGCCAACGCCAACAGAAGTGATCCAGCAGCCCTTGCCGCAGCTTTTCATCAGCGAATTCATGGCCAATCCTGACGCAGTCGGCGATGCAGAGGGAGAGTGGATTGAGCTGTTCAACGCCGGCGACGCCCCCATCGGCTTACGTGGCTGGATCCTTGCCGACCTGGGCAGCAACCGTCATGCCATCGACGCCGATCTCATCATTGAACCGGGACAATATCTTGTCCTAGGCCGCAGCGCCGACCTGGCTCTCAACGGTGGCGCCCCCGTCGATTACGCCTACACCGGCTACGACTTAGCAAATGGCGACGATGAAATTCTTCTCTTGGCCCCGGACGAGCGCGAAGTTGACCGCGTGATCTGGTCTGACGGCAGTGTCGCCGGCGCCAGCCAGGAACGAACCGGCTTCGCACCCGGCGCGCTGTGGGTCACGGCGTGGCAGGCTTGGCCCGGCTCGGCCGGTGATCTGGGCAGCCCGGGAGCGGCCTACGCGCCAATCCAAACCCCGATCCGCCCACGCCGGCTCCGCAACCGACTCCACCGGAAGCCACGCCCCCGCCGGCCCAACCCAACTGCACAACCGTCACGTCGCCGCTGGACGCCCGCATCTATCTCAGCGAAGTGTTGGCCAATCCAGCCGCGGTCGCCGACAGCGCAGGCGAATGGCTCGAGCTCTACAATGGCGGCGACCGCGCGGTCAATCTACGCTGCTGGATCCTCTCCGACTTTGGCAGCGACAGCCACACGATTGGAGACGACCTGTGGATCGAGGCCGGGGCCTATCGCGTGCTGGCACGTAATGGCAATGCGGCCGAAAATGGCGGCGTGACGGCCGCATACATCTACAGTGGCTTCAGCTTGGGCAACGACGACGATGAAGTGCGCTTGTTGCGCCCAGAGGGCGAGCAAGTCGACCTAGTTCGCTGGGGCAGCGGCCAGAGCCAGGTCATTGCCAGCGGCGCGTCTCTGGAACGGAGCAGCTTCGAGAGCGATGCGACCTGGATCACGGCGTGGCGGGCCTGGCCCGGCACAGCCGGCGACTTGGGCTCGCCCGGCACCGCCTACGTGCCCAACCCGAATCCCATTCCCACCGACCCGCCGGTCGCGCCGACTGTAGCGCCGCCTCCCACGGTCGAGCCGCCACCCGATGTCCCACCGATCACGGGACCGCTGCCCAAAATCTATCTATCCGAGTTCCTGGCTGACCCCGACGCGGTCAATGACGCTGCGGGAGAATGGATCGAACTCTTCAATGCTGACAGCGCGCCCGTCAACCTGCGCGGCTGGCGCATCGCCGACCTCGGCAGCGACGGCCACACGATCCGGGTCGACCTGACGATCCAGCCTGGCCAGTATCTCGTGATCGGCCGCAACGCCACACGCAGTGAAAATGGCGGCGTCGATGTGGCCTACGTTTATGCCTCGCTCAGTCTTTCCAACGGTGACGATGAACTCGTACTCATCGCACCGGGCGAACGCGAGGTCGACCGCGTTGTCTGGGGAGACGGTGGGCTCGATACGACCAAAGGCGCGTCGCTGGAGCGGACGGGCTTTGACGGCGCAACTTGGGCCACGGCCTGGCAAGCCTGGCCCGGCTCGGCCGGTGACTTCGGCTCACCGGGTGCGGCTTATGTGCCCAATCCTAATCCGAATCCCGGTCCGCCGCCCGGGCCGGAGCCAACAGCTGCGCCGCCGCCCGATGTCCCGCCGATCACGGGGCCATTGCCCAAGGTCTATCTCTCCGAGTTCCTGGCCAATCCCAACGCGGTCAACGACGCTGCGGGAGAATGGATCGAACTCTTCAATGCCGACAGCGCGCCCGTCAACCTGCGCGGCTGGCGCATCGCGGACCTCGGCAGCGACGGCCACACAATCCGGGTCGACCTGACGATCCAGCCCGGCCAGTATCTCGTGCTCGGCCGCAACGCCACACGCAGTGAAAATGGCGGCGTCGATGTCGCCTACGCTTATGCCTCGCTCAGTCTTTCCAACGGCGACGATGAACTCGTACTCATCGCGCCTGGCGAGCGTGAGGTCGACCGCGTTGTCTGGGGCGACGGTGGGCTCGACACGACAAAAGGCGCATCGCTGGAGCGGACCAGTTTTGACGACGCCGGCTGGGCCACAGCCTGGCAAGCCTGGCCAGGTTCGGCTGGTGACTTCGGCTCACCGGGTGCGGCCTACGTGCCTAACCCAAATCCAAATCCCGGTCCGCCGCCCGGGCCGGAGCCGACAGCCCTACCGCCGCCCGATGTCCCGCCGATCACGGGACCATTGCCCAAGATCTATCTGTCCGAGTTCCTGGCCAATCCCGACGCGGTCAACGACGCTGCGGGAGAGTGGATCGAACTCTTCAACGCCGACAGCGCGCCCGTCAACCTCCGCGGCTGGCGCATCGCCGACCTCGGCACCGACGGCCACACGATCCGGGCCGACCTGACGATCCAGCCCGGCCAGTATCTCGTCCTCGGCCGCAACGGCGTGTCTAGCGAGAATGGCGGGGTCAATGTGGCCTACGCTTATTCCTCGCTCAGTCTTTCCAACGGTGACGATGAACTCGTACTCATCGCACCGGGCGAGCGTGAGGTCGACCGCGTTGTCTGGGCCGACAGTGGGCTCGACACAACCAAAGGCGCGTCCTTGGAGCGGACGGGCTTTGACGGCGCAACTTGGGCCACGGCCTGGCAAGCCTGGCCCGGCTCGGCCGGTGACTTCGGCTCGCCAGGTACGGCTTACGTGCCCAACCCAAATCCGAATCCCGATCCACCCGGTAATCCCCCAGCAACGCCCGTCCCGACCGTTGCGCCCACCGAAGTGCCGCCCATCACGGGTGACCCGCCGCGCCTCTTCATCTCCGAATTTCTGGTCAACCCCAGCGCCGTTTCCGACAGTGCGGGCGAGTGGATCGAGCTCTTCAACGACGACACGGTGGCCATCAATCTGCTCGGCTGGCAATTGAGCGATGAAGACGACGACAGCTACACGATCAACGAGAACCTCTACATCCTCCCCACCCAATACCTTGTCCTAGCGCGCAATGGCGACCCAACGATCAACGGCGGCGTAGAGGTTGACCACATATACGCCGGTCTCAGCCTGGCCAATGGCGACGATGAACTGCGACTGGTCGGACCCGGCGACGTGTTGGTCGATCAGGTGCGTTGGGGCCAAGATCGCGGACTGTCGGCAACCGCAGGCGCCGCGCTGGAGCGCGCAGGATTTGACCAGCCGCCGGCTTGGGTGACAGCCTATGCGGCTTGGCCCGACTCGGCCGGCGATTACGGCAGTCCCGGCGCAGCCTATGTGCCACCGCCGGACACGCCGGCACCCAGCGCCACGCCGCCGCCGGCAACGCTCACGCCACCACCGGATGGCGGCGACCTGCCCCGTCTTGTCTTCTCAGAATTCCTGGCCAACCCCGATGCCGTTGGCGACAACGAAGGAGAGTGGTTTGAGTTGCACAATGCAGGCACGCGCCCGGTTACCTTCCGCGGCTGGCAGATCACGGATTTGGGTAGCGATCGCTTTGTGATTGACGACGATTTGACGCTGGCACAGGGCGAATTTATCGTCTTTGGACGCAATGTCGACCCGGCCGTCAATGGCGGCGCACCTGTGAATGCCCAGTACACGGGCATCAATCTGGCCAATGGTGCGGATGAGCTCATCCTCCTGGCGCCTGATGGCCGGGAAGTCGACCGCGTCCTATGGGGCGATGGCGGGATAAACGCGCCCCGCGGGGCCAGCCTGCAACGGACGTTGGACGACGGTCCCGTCACGTGGTTTGCGTCGGCCCAGCCCTGGCCGGGATCGGCCGGCGACTTGGGCACGCCCGGCCAGGGGCCCGACGCCAGCCCGCCGCCTGACGGCACGCCCACGCCGCCGCCCGGCACGACGGCAACACCCGCACCGCCACCAAGCGATCCGGATGCGACCTGGCCCGTGGCGACTGGCTCCTCACCGCTGTACATTGAGGAAGTGGCCTTCCGCTCGAGCGACGAAGAGTTTGTTGCCATATCAAACCGGCATGACGTCGCGGTCAGCCTGGCCGGTTGGAGCATCGGCGACGCCGAGCGCCCGGGTGACGGCGAAGGCATCTATGCGCTGTCGGACGAAGCGACACTGGCACCTGGGGCGGTCTTCGTCATCGCCCGCAATGGGGCGGCGTTCGTGCAACGTTACGGCCGGGCGCCCGATGCCCAAATCGAAGAGACGGAGCCGGGCGTGCCGGTTCTAATCCGGCGTACGGAGCTGGCATCGGGCCGCTGGGCGCTTAGCGACAGCGGTGATGAGGTCGTCCTGCTAAACCCCACCGCCGAATTAGTCGACGCCCTTGTCTACAGCAGCGGCGACTATGCCGCGCTGGCCCGCAGCGGAGAGCTGCGCCCGCCAAGCAGCTTCAGCCTGCAGCACGTGGCGGACAGTGAGCAAGCGGCAGATTCAGATCAGCGCCAACGCTTTCTCTTTGCCCCGCCAGAGCCCTTTGCCCGCAAAAGCTTGCCCGCGCCATTCAATCCACCTGCTATTGAGCTGGACGACGGCTATCAGGCAATGTGGGGCTCGTTGGGTGCACGGAGCAACTTCACGCCGGGCTTCACCGCGCCGCCACACTATCTGGCCGCTGCTGCCGCGGCAATCGGCCTCGACTTCATTGCGCTGGCCGATGCAGAACGCGTCACCGCACGGCCCGCTTCGCCGGCGGTCCTCATGCTGCCGGCCTGGCGCTGGGAAGACCAAAACGACAACGCGGCCATCATCTTCGCAGATCGCAGCGCCGCGATCCAAGGCGGTCAAGCGCTGGCAAACTGGCTGGAAAAAGCGCGCGCTCAGGCACTTTGGCTCGAGGGCAGGATGCCTGCCTCCGCGCGCGTGAACGCGGTCGACGGCAACAGCGTCAGCACGCCGGGCGGAGTGCGCCGGCTACTTACTGCGTGGAGCGAAAGTGAGCGTCCACTGCTGCCCGGCGGTTCTGTCAACCCGCCGCTGCCGGGACGCTACATGCCAGCACCGCGCTACACGGGGCTGGCCGTGAACGACAGCGACGAGGAATCGCTGACCGATGCCATCAGCCAAGGCCGGGGCTGGCTGAGCAGCGCGCCCGGCCTTTGGCTGACGCTACGCGCCGAACAGGCTGACGGTACCGTGGCCTGGATGGGCCCGCCATCGAACCCGCCAACACCGTCACCCTGCACGTCGCGTATGGCGACCGTACTGGCGAAGTGGCCGGTCTTGCCCTGTGGCAAAACGACCGTCCGCTGCGCCAACTCGACATCCCGCCCGCGGACGGACGCTGGTCGGTGACGCTGCCGGCCCTGCCCGGAAATCGCTACTTTGTCGTCGCGACCCAGGCCGACGGCGACTTTGCCCTCACGGCCCCAATTCAGGTCAGCGGCAACGCCAACCATAGTGAGGTACGCCTCAACGAAGTCATGTTTGCGCCGCGCGCCGATTACAACGGCGACGGCTTGGGCGACGATGAGGATGAATATATCGAACTCTTCAATCCCGGCTCGACGCCGGCTGACTTGAGCGGCTGGCAGCTTGCCCACACCTGGAGCGACGAGGTGGCAACGCGCCGTTTCACCTTCGATCCGGGCAGCTATCTGGAAGGCGGCGAACGACGCGTGCTCTGGCGGGCTGACACGGGGCTCTATCTTGACGACCTCAACGAGTATGTGCGCCTGTTGGCGCCGGATGGGCGCGAGGTAGATCGTGTCGAATGGGCTGGGCTGGGTGGCGGCTCGATTGGCCGGGACGAGGAGGACGGCGGCTGGCAGCAGCACACCATGGCATCGCCGGGCGCGGTCAATGCGGGCATCCTGGGTACGGGCACTGATCTGGAAACAACGGTGGATCCGGCCGAGGGTCAGGCTGGCGGCCGGCCCGGCTCACTGGCTCTGGCCAAGCGCTACGGGCTCAAACGCTGGGTGCAGTTCGAGGCGGTCGTGACCGCGCCGCCGGGTCTCTTCAATGCCAGCATGTACGTGGCCGACCCTGCCGCGGATGGCCAGACCGGCGGGCTTGGCATCCAGCTTTATCTGCGTAACGGTGAATTTCCTTCACTGGCAGAAGGTGACCGCGTGCTTGTCAGCGGCTGGACCACGAGTTTCCGCGGCGAAATGGAAGTAGCGTTGGATGCGCCGACGCAGATCTGGCGTGTGGAGGGCGGTACGCCACTCAGCCCGCTGGCGGTTCAGCCGGCAGAGATCGGCGAGTCCCTGGAAGGCAGGCTGGTTTCGTTCGAGGGCGTGGTCAGCGGCTACCAGGGCGACAGCATCTTTCTTGTCGACCCGGCAGCGCCCGACAAAGAGCCGGTACGCGTCACCGTGCGCAGTAGCCTGCCGTGGAAGCGGCCCTACGTCAATGAAGGCGAGCGCTTTGCCGTGGTTGGAATTGTCGGTCAGTTTGCCAAAGAGAAGCCTTGGAATGGCGGCTATCGGGTGCTGGTGCGCTACCCCGAAGATCTAACGGAACAGTAGCCGGCGGACACCGCCAAGATGCCGGCTACCGATGCACTAGCCGACGACTTCCAGCTTGTCCTGAACGAGTGAGGCCAGAAAAGTTTTCTCTAGGGCAGCGTCAAAAAGAATGGCGATGGTGGGGTCGTCATCGCTCGCATTGATCGTGGTAATGACGCCGTCGCCGAAGTAGCTGTGGCGCACACGCTGGCCGACGGCCAGGCTGTCGATATCAACCAGGGGCTGTCCGGCGGCTGCGCCATTGGCAGCAGCGGGCGCGGATACGGCTCGGGCCATGTTTGTCTCGCGGTCGCGCCAAGCCTCGGCCAGGTTGGCCATCATCTGATCGGGCTGCTTGCGAATCAGGCTACGCAGCTCCTCGCCACGGCCGCGGGCGTCGGTCAATGCGGCGCGACGGGCGTTGCGCTCCTTGGCGGGCAGCTCACTCGCCGCCAGCACACGCTCAGCCCGGGTCAGCACCTGCAGCAGGCCATCCATCTGCTTGACCGTCTCGTCATTCGTGTCAATCAGTGCCATCTGCACGCCATTGAGGCGACAGAGCTCGGCCCGCGTCTGGTCTCGCTGCTGCGTCTCCATCTGTTCCCAATCGCTCTGCCGCCCCTGCCCTTTGGCCGTCAGGCCGGTGAAGCGGATGGCGACGTTGGCCTCCGGATAGAAAGTGTCCAACTTCAATTTACGCCGTGTCGCCGGGTTGATCAACCAATCCGGGCTAACGTTTTCCTGGAGGGTAAAGCCATCAAAGATGCGGGCAAGAATTTCCCGCCAGGCAAGCATGGAGAAATAGGTGCTCATAATGCCGCTTTCGTGCTCAAAAGGTTTTCGATAAGTTCAACAAACGAACGCCGGCAAGATCGTAGCACATTTGTTCCCGACGTGCAATCACGGTACGGGGATAAGACTCAGGTGCAGTGCGGTTTTGCGCATAGAACGCTGATGAGACGGATACGGCGGATCAGCGCGGATTGGGCGCTCGGGTCGCTCCGCACGGCCTACATTACGATCTCCCTATGCTATAATGCCGCCTCATGGATGCAGAATTAGAACAGGAATCCGCCCTCGCTGCAGCCGAGGCTGAAGAGTTGCCCCAGGACGAGAATGTCGGGCTCAACACGCGAAACATTGCGGGGGCAGCCCTCATCGTGATGATCTTCTTTGTGTTGAGCCGCGTCACCGGCTTGGCTCGAGAGATCATCATCGGCGCACAGTTTGGCACGAGCGCCGATTTGGACGCCTATCTGGCGGCATTTCGCCTGCCGGACATGCTCTTCCAGCTGGCGGCCGGCGGCGCGCTGGGCAGCGCCTTCATCCCCACCTTTTCATCCTATTTGGTCAAGGGAGATCGGCCAGGCGCGTGGCTCCTCTTCAGCCGTGTGCTCAACCTGATCACGCTGATCCTGATCGCGCTGGCCATCGTGGGCGCGTTCTTTGCCGAGCCCCTGGTGAGCCGGGTCATCGCCCCCGGTTTCCCGCCCGAGCAGCAGGCGCTCACCGCCAGCCTGATGCGCTGGATGTTGCTCAGCACGGTGATCTTTGGCGCCAGTGGCCTGATCATGGGCGCGCTCAACGGGTTGCAGCACTTCCTGCTACCCGCGGCCGCGCCCGTTCTCTATAATCTATGCATTATTGGCGGCGCGTGGCTGCTGGCCCCGCGCTTCGGCATCTACGGACTCGTCTTTGGCGTGGTCATCGGCGCGCTGGCACACTTTCTTGTCCAGGTGCCCGGGTTGATCCGCAACGGCGTTCGCTACACGCCCAGCCTGACGATCAGCGACCCCGGCGTGCGCGAAGTGGCGCGCTTGATGGGCCCGCGGGTGCTCGGGCTCTTCTTCGTCCAGATGCAGTTTCTGGTCAACACAATTTTGGCCAGTGGGCTGGCAACGGGCAGCCTAAGCGCACTCAACTACGCCTGGTTGCTCATGCTGCTGCCCCAGGGCATCTTCGCCCGATCGTTGGCCACCGCCACCTTCCCAACCTTCGCGGCCCAATATGCCGCCGGCCTGCATAACGAGATGCGCACCACTTTTGGGCGCACGTTGCGCACTGTGTTCTTTCTGAGCATCCCGGCTGCGGTTGGATTGATCGTATTGGGCCAGCCGCTGATTCGCGTGCTGCTGGAGCGGGGCCAGTTTACGGCGGAGAGCACCGCACTGGTCGCCTACACGCTCCAATTCTATGCCGTTGGCCTGGTCGCCCACTCCGGCCTGGAGATCGTCGTACGTGCGTTCTACGCACTCCACGACACGTGGACGCCCGTCATCTTCGGAATTGGGGCCATGATGCTCAACATCTTCTTTAGCATTCTGTGGGTCGAACCCCTTGGCTTTGGCGGTCTGGCTTTGGCCAACAGCGTCGCCACCTCGCTAGAGATGATCGTTCTGCTCCTGCTTCTCAACCGGCGGATGGACGGCATCGAAGCGCGCCGCTTGCTCTCCTCCGTCATCCGCAGTCTCAGCGCCGCGCTGGTGATGGGCCTCGCCGCTTATTTCTGGCTCCAGTGGGTTAATGGCGCGGTGTTTGGGCCAACGATCGAACGGTGGCTGGCCGCCATCGGCGGTGTGGCGCTTTCCGCCTTGGTTTATGCACTGATGAGTCTGATTCTACGCAACGAGGAAATGCAGGGGGTGATCGTGTTGGTGCGCAATCGCGTCCAACGTTGAGGATCGCGAGGCAAAATGGGCATCTTTCTAACAGAATACAAACCAATTTCTAAGCAAAAATAAGCATAACTTGTGATAAAGTTATAACAAATCGTGTACATGCAGCAACTATGGCCGGTTGTACTTGCGAAAAACTGATCGCCACGGCCGAGCATCTGCTGCACGGACGACTACAAAGACTAGGGCTGTGATCCGATTCCACGGATCTTTCAGACGAGGAGCTGAGATAAACAATGCCTGGATTTTTCTACTTTGATCCACTCTTTTTACTATTTGCCATTCCGCCACTCATTTTGGGGCTGTGGGCGCAAGCGCGCGTTCGGTCAGCCTTTAACAAGTACTCGAAGGTGGGCGTCTCCACCGGCATGACCGGGGCGCAGGCTGCGCGTCGCATCCTGGACGGCAGCGGTCTGCAAAACGTCACCGTGGAACGGGTCAGCGGCAAGTTGTCAGACCATTATGATCCGCGCTCGAAGACGCTGCGGTTGAGCGATGAGGTCTATGCCACGCCCAGCATTGCGGCTGTTGGCGTGGCCGCGCACGAGGCGGGCCATGCGCTGCAGGATCAGCAGCATTACAGCATGCTGCGCGTCCGCACGGCCATGGTGCCAACGGTCCAGTTTGGCAGCTGGCTCGGTCCGATCATCTTCATGGTTGGCCTCTTTATGTCGTCAAGCTTTGGCACAAGCATCGCCTGGTTTGGCTTGGCGCTATTCGCCATGACTGCGCTTTTCGCCGTCGTCACCCTGCCCGTCGAGTTTGACGCCAGCAAACGCGCCAAGCAATTGCTTGTCACTGACGGCATCGTGACCCAGCAAGAGGTACAGGGTGTAGACAAGGTGCTCGACGCGGCCGCGCTCACCTACGTGGCTGCGGCGCTGCAGGCCGTCATGACAATGCTCTATTACGCCTGGATTCTCTTGGGCCGCCGTGAATAACTAAATCAAAACGTGCCAGAGGTCTCCCCTCTGTTTGGAGCGCCGACCGGATCCGGTCGGCGCTCTTCTTTTTGGGCGATGCTCCGCCCGACCCTATAATGCAAGCATGCGTGTCGTCATGGTGAGCAAGGCGCTGGTCGTTGGCGCCTATCAGCGTAAGGCCGAGGAGATCGCCCGCCTGGGGATCGACCTCACAGTGCTGATTCCGCCCGGCTGGGGCGATCGGCGCGGCCAGGCCGCGGCCACCTTGCGTCATACGGACGGCTACACGCTCAAAATCATTCCCATTCGCCTTGGCGACAATTTCCACCTGCATCATTACCCCACATTGGCTGCGGAAATCGCCCGGATTCAACCCGACATCGTCCATATGGATGAGGAGCCCTACAACCTGGCTACGTGGCAGGGCCTGCGGTTGGCCCGTCGCCATGGGGCGGCGGGGACCTTCTTCAGCTGGCAAAACATCAACCGGGCTTATCCGCCTCCCTTTCGCTGGTTTGAGCGGCAGAGCTATGACCTTGCGCCGATCGCGCTGGCCGGGGGCAGCGAGGCCGGCGACGTCCTGCACAGCAAGGGCTACCGGGGTCAGATTGCGGTGATCCCCCAATTTGGCGTCGATACGACCCTCTTTGCGCCGATAGACGTACCGCGCCCAGCGACTCCATTTGTGCTTGGCTATGCCGGCGGGCTGCTGCCGGAAAAGGGAATCGACCTTCTGCTGGCGGCAGCTGCCCGTCTCGACGGCGACTGGCAGCTGCGCATTGCCGGCGAGGGCGCGGCTCGGGCTGATCTTGAGGCCCAAGCCAACGCATTGGGCATCAACGATCAGGTACGCTTCCTCGGCCGCATCGACAGCAGCGAGATGGCCGGCTTTCTGCGCGACCTGGACGTACTGGCGCTGCCCTCACGCACAACGGCGGCCTGGAAAGAGCAGTTTGGCCGCGTGCTGATCGAGGCCATGGCCTGCGGCGTGCCCGTCGTCGGCAGCGACAGCGGCGAGATCCCCACCGTGATCGGTGACGCGGGCCTGATTTTTGGCGAGGACGACGCGTCGGCCCTGCGTGAACGGCTTCAGAAGTTGTTGGATTCACCAACCCTGCGCCAGGAGCTGGGGAAACGCGGCCGTCAGCGCGCGTGCAACGAGTATGCCATGTCGCGCATCGCCGCGGCCACGGTGAAGGTCTACGAGACGCTATGCACATTGGCCTCAACGCACAACTCCTGAGCACCAGCAGCAGCTATCGCAGTGCAGGCGTAAGCACCTACAGCCTGCACCTGCTGCGTGAACTGGGCGCGCTGGCCGCACAAGACGCGACCGCGCACCGCTTCACGGCCTGGGTGAACGAGAGCCACGTGGCAATTCCCGGCGTCGAACTCGTGGACAGTGATCTTCCCTTGAATCGCCCGCCCCGCGTATTCTTTGGGAACAGACCGCCTTTTCCCGTGCGCTGCAGCGTCACGGCGTCAAACTCGTGCATGGTCTGGTCAACGTGTTGCCGCTCACCACGTCGCTCCCCGGTGTCGTGACGGTCCACGACCTGAGCTTTGTGCGTCTGCCCGAGACGCTGCCCAGAAGCAAGCGTATCTATCTGCGGCGCCTCTGCGCAGCCAGCGTCGCCCGCGCCGCGCGTGATTGCAGTCAGTCAGCAGACGGCCGATGATCTGATGGGCAGCTTTGGCGTGCCGGCGGACCGCATCACGGTCATCCCCAATGGCGTGGACGCCGGTTTTGCGCCAGCCGCTGCGGCGGAGGTGACTGCCTTTCGCCAGAGCCGCCAGCTTCCAGCGCGCTTCATTCTCTACCTGGGCACCCTGGAACCGCGCAAGAATCTGCCGCTTCTTCTCCGCGCCTACGCTGCCTGGCGACAACAAACCGACGCACCGATTCCACTGATTCTGGCCGGCGGTAAGGGCTGGTTTTACGATGAAATCTTCCGTCTCGTGAAAGAATTGGCGTTGGAGCACGACGTGCGCTTCCCCGGCTTTATCCCCCAATCAGAGGTAGCCGATTGTATCGCGCGGCCAGCGTCTTTGTCTACCCCAGCCGCTTTGAGGGCTTCGGTCTGCCAGTACTCGAAGCGATGGCAAGCGGCACACCGGTTCTCTGCAGCGACACGCCCAGCCTGCTCGAAGTAGCCGGCGACGCCGCCCTGATTTTCCCCAGCGACGAACGCGCGGGCGTCCCAGTCCTGACCGCCCAGCTGAATCAGGTGCTGGGCGATGCTGGCGTGGATGGCCAAATCCGCGTCGCAGGGCTTGCACGGGCGCGTCAGTTTTCGTGGGCGCGCACGGCTCAGGCTACGCTGGCCGTCTACGACGAGATTTTGGGCTGACAGGTCGGCTGCAAATATACCAAGCGCATATCGACTTGTGGTACACTGGCGGACACAAACAGATTGTGGCGTAGAGACTCTGGCAGAAAGCATTATGCACTGGCGACCAGCGAGGAAGCCCGCCGGATTTCTATCATTTTCGATGACAAACACCGATCACTTCACGGCAACCGCCGATGGCGTCACCTTGACCGAGCAAAGCGTAGAACGGTCAGCGTTGGTGCACAAAAAAAAGAA
>CAWEEJ010000041.1:0-38587 GCA_963807905.1 uncultured Chloroflexia bacterium
ATCGTGAAAAAGCTGAATCATCTGTTCACGCAACTACAGCTATCTACTGTCATTGTAGGTGTGCAAGATCCTATCCAGCTGACGACCATCTCGCTGCCTGAACCCGATGTAGCGTTACTGCGCGCCCGTGACGATTTCTATGCCGATGCCCATCCTGGCCCGGCTGACGTGCTGCTGCTGGTTGAAGTATCCGACTCGTCGCTGGCTTACGACACGGAGGAGAAGCTGCCGGCCTACGCCGCTGCTGGCATTCCTGAAGTGTGGATCGTCAACCTCAACGACGACTGCATTGATCGCCACGTCACGCCCACGCCTGCAGGCTATCGCCTGCGCGAGCGCTTCGTGCTCGACGATGCGCTTACGTCAGCGGCATTGGGTGACCATTTTCTCCAGGTTCGCGACATTTTGGGTCTCAAAGGCCAAACACGAACGGATTAGGCGGAGCCATTAGCTGAAATTGGTGTGTGAAATCTGCACCAATCTGTTCTGTCTGCAAGATTCGTGTTCGACATCGCGGCAAGTTGACTAAGCGCCGTTGACCTTCTTTATCCAGCCAATTGGCACGCCCATCTATGCGCTACCTCTCCATCCTCGTCTTTGCAACCGGCGCCGCCACCCTCGGCATGGAACTGAGCGCCGCACGCCTGCTGGAACCCGCTTTTGGCAACAACCAAATCGTCTGGGCCGCGTTGATCGGGCTGATTTTGCTCTATCTCGCCATTGGCACGTGGCTGGGCGGCGTGCTAGCAGATCGCTACCCAAGGCGGCGTGAGCTCGATCTGGCGGTAACGCTTGGCGCAGTCGGCGTGGCGCTGGTGCCCTTGCTGAGTCGGCCCGTGCTCGGCCTGGCCGTGACCAGCCTCGCTCGTTTCGAGACCGGGATGTTGGCCGGTGCGCTGCTGGCGGTGCTGCTGCTCTTTAGCATCCCGGCCACGCTGCTGGGCACGGCCACGCCATGGGCAATCCGGCTCTCGGTCGATGATCTGGCCGAGACGGGACATGTGGCCGGAAGGCTGGCGGCAACCGCCACCGCCGGCAGTCTTGTCGGCACCTTTCTGCCCGTGCTCTGGCTCATCCCCACCTTTGGCACACGCTGGACCTTTTTCCTGCTCGCTCTGGGTGTGCTAACGGTGCAACTCCTGGGCAACCTGCGCCGATCTCATCGCTGGATTCCGCTGCTCGGCCTAGTCGTCGTGCTGGCGATGGCTTTGCTCAGCGGGCCGGGCGGCAGCCTCCGCGCAGGCTGGGACGACGTCACCGGCGGCGAGGTGATTTATGAAGATGAAAGCCTCTACAACTACATCACGGTGCGGCAGTGGGGCAGTGAACGTCATCTGGAATTAAACGACGGCGTGGGCATCCATAGCATCTACCATCCTGATAGCGTGCTGAGCCTGGGTATTTGGGACTACTTCTTGCTTGCGCCCTTCTTTCAGACCGATCCTGACGCCGTGGTCGCTGACATCATCGCCGGCGCGCCGCCCATCGACAACATGCTGTTAATCGGTCTGGCGGCAGGCACCGTTAGCGAGCTGATGACCGACATCTACGGACCAGTTGAAATCACGGGCGTTGAACTCGATCCCCAGATCATCGAAGTCGGTCAGCACTACTTTGCCATGGATCAGCCCAACTTGACGCCGGTGGCTGCGGATGGCCGCACCTGGTTGACGCAGCAGCCGGCCGGCGCGCAGTGGGATCTGATCGCCGTCGACGCCTATCGTCCGCCCTATATACCCTTCCACCTGGCGACGGTCGAGTTTTTTGAGCTGGTGCGTGATCATTTGCGTGATGACGGCGTGCTCGCCATCAACGTAGGTCGCACCGATACCAATTTTGCCCTGGTCGACGCGTTAACCGCGACGCTGGAGCAGGTCTTCCCTACCGTCTACGCCATCGACGAGCCGGGACCGCCGGCCACGTTGGCCAACACGCTGGTGATCGCGACCATGCAGCCGGTGGCGCTCGATGAAGTGCGCGCCGCGGTCGCGGCGTTGCCATCGACGCTACCGGTCGAGGTACGTGACTTCGGCACTGAGGCCGCCGAGCAGATGCGCGCCGTTGCAACACCGCCGGACGCGCCCATCTTCACTGACGATAAGGCGCCAGTAGAACGCGTGGTTCATCAGATTATTTTAGATTATCTGATAGGCTCGCTGGAGTGAGTAAAAATTAGCAATTGCCCATCCACAATTGTCAATGAGAAAGGGTTTTCCGTGGCTACAGTCAAGCTGATCGAATATGAAGACGCTGCGCCGGAAGTCAGAGCGATCTATGACGATTCGATTATTGGATGCGGAGTATCTGATTCACCGCCACGTCCGCCAACAACTCTTGCCGCCCATCCGGCCAGACCACCTCAACTTGTACGGGCTGATCGACCGCCCCCAGACCAAAATGCAAACGCGGATCCTCGCCGGCGAGATAGCTGCTGCCGGCATGGACCTCCCGCGTGAGCGTCCGCCCGTCGGGCAACGTGACCATGACGCGCAGCCCGGGCTCCATGCCCCCGGGATCGAGAATGAGCCAGTGCGCGTTTTCAGCCTGTCTTTCGGACAGGTCATTGCGCAGGAGCACGGCCGGCCCGGCAATCTGGTTGATGGCCACGTCCAGATCACCGTCATTGTCATAGTCCGCCACCGCGCTGCCCCGGCCCAGCAGGGGGCCCAACTCTTTGAGCCCGACCTGTCCCGTCCACTCCAGAAAGTGTCCGGTGCGTGCGTGCTCGTCCCACCGATCGGCCGAGCGGTTGCGATAGAAGCGCACCAACTCTGGGTCTGTGGCGAGGTTGGTCACCGGCACGCGGCCGTTGACGATGAGCAGATCGGCGTCCGTGTCGTGGTCAAAATCAGTCAGATGGGTTCCCCAGCCGGTGATGCCGTTGCCCAGCCCGCTGATGCCGATGCGGAAGGTGCTGTACTGAAAGACAAGGCTACCCGTTTCAGCCATTTCGCTGCGGTAGAGCGCGTTGAGTTCCCGCTCCCAGTTGGTGATGAAGAGGTCGCTCCAGCCGTCGCCGTCATAATCGCCGCCCGCCACGCCCATGCCGCTGCCCGTGTCGCCCACGCCCGCGTCGACTGTAACATCGGTGAAGCGAAAGCCGGGGCCATCTGGATCGACGGCGGGATCGTTGCGATAGAGGCGATTAGGGTGGCCGTCATTGGCAATGTAGAGGTCGAGGTCGCCGTCACGGTCCAAATCACTCATGAGTGCGCCCAATCCTCTTTCCGCATGGGTGAGACCGACCGTGTCGGTCATCTCGGCAAATGTTCGGTCACCCTGATTGAGATAGAGGCGATCGGCCAATCCGTAGTAATCCTGTGGGAAAGCGCCCGATGGCTTGGGGATGCGCTTGTTCAGGTCGATGTAGGCCGTCACAAAGAGGTCAATGAGGCCATCGCCATTGAGGTCCCCGGCGGCGCTGGAACTGTTCCATTCCGCTGCCGCAACGCCTGCCGCGGCGGCGCCTTCGCTGAACGTGCCGTCGCCGTTGTTCCACAGCAGCGCATTGGGGCCGTCGGTCGTCACGTAGAGGTCGGTCCAACCGTCATTGTCAAAATCGGCGGCAACGCAGCCATTGCCGCGCAGGGCCAGGTCGGCCCCACTGTCCATTGAAACGTCCTCAAATTGGCCCTGTGCGTTGCGGAAGAGCGCATTGCGCGGCAAGCCCTCTCCAGCCTGCCAGTGGCCGACTTCGTCTTCTGCGTGACTGTTGACCAGGTAGAGGTCGAGCCAGCCGTCACGATCATAGTCGAGCCAGCAGAGACCGCCGCCCATGGCCGCAACCGGATCGTCATGGATGCCCTGTGCAAACGCGCCATGACGAAAATCAAGTCCGACAGCACCTGCCGCATCCGTAAATGTAAAAGCGGCTGAGGGTGACGCCGGCGCGTCGAGTGCCAGGTCGACTTTGGTCGCAGCCGGGATTGCATTCTCTGTGTGGGCAGAGCGTGCAGCGTCCAGCGAGGCCGGCAAGGGATCGAGCGGCAGTCCGCTCGGCACTGACTCGGGTACAAAGGCCATCAGGTTGGTTGCGGCTGGATCCGTGAGCGCCCGCACAAAGGCGGACAGGTCGGCTATATCAGTTGGGGTGAGAGGCATGCCCGGCTGCAGCGATGGCGCTGCGCTGCTCAGTTGACGATCGGGGTTTAGCGGCTGGTAGCTGCTGTATAGTTCGGGCGGAATGGCGTGGGCGCCGGGGTCGTAACGCATGGCGCTGCCGGCAATGTCGGCGTGGTGTTGAATGGCGTCTTCCAGCGTGGCGAAGGCGCCTGAGTGGAAATAGGGCGCGGTCAGCTCTGCATTGCGCAGGCTGGGCGTGCGGAAGGCGTAACGGTCGCGGGCATCAAAGGTGACGGCCGCGCGTCCCCAGTCTTCCCGACCACCGTAGCCGTGACCCTTGCCCGGGCCCAACTGCGGTACGAGCAGATTGTGGTAGCGCTCGTCGGTAAAGAGATTCCCGCTGTGGCAGTTTGCGCAGGTGACAGACGGGTCGGCCGCTCCGAAGAACAGCAGCGCGCCTCGTTTCTGCGCCTCACTTAGAGCATCATGTTCTCCGGCCAGGTACCGATCCCACGGCGCGTCGGTGAAGATGAAGCGCCGTTCGAATGCGGCCAGCGCAGCCACCAGACGGGTGAGGGTGACGGCCTCTGCGGGCGATTCAGCTGCGCTGCCAAAAGCGTTGCGGAACAGGCTGACGTATTCGGGTTGTGTCCGGAGGCGCTCCAGCAAGCGTGTTCGGATTGTTTGCGCCGGCAGCCCGCCAAAGGTTGCGCCGGCCATCTCGTGGAGGCTGGCTACGGGGAAAAGCGCCTGGGTTGCCAGGGGGTCGGTGAGGGCCATGTCGTTGACAACGCGTTCTTGGGTCTTCACGGCGACGGTCTGAGCGGCCGCTTGGTCGATGGCCGCCGCCGGGCTATAGCCTTCCACGCGGCCGTCCCAAAACTGAGCGCCCAAGAGCGCACTGTTGAGGATGGTGGGGGAATTGCGCGGCACAAACTGGCCGATAAAGGGATTGTGGACCTGCGCGCTCTCCTCGCTCGCCGTTGCCAGGCGACGGATTGCGTCGGCTTCAGCGCCCAAGGCAATGCTTTCCAAGAATGTACGCTCAGGGCCAAGGCCATGGCCGCCCGTCCCAACGGGCAGAACGCGACCGTCTGCCATGGCAAACTGGGGATGGTGACAGGTGGCGCAAGAGATGTTCTGGTCGCCGGACAGAATGGGGTCGAAAAAGAGCAGCCGCCCCAACTCGCTCATCGGCGAATCGTCCTCGCGCTGCTCGGCTCCGGGTTGTGCTTCTAGCTGATGACTTGCGATGACTTCAGCGAGGGCTGCGTCCATGTCGCTGATTGCATAGCGCTTTGCCACAGGCGGCGCGACAGTGGCTGCCCGACCGGTCGGCGTTGCGCTTGGCAGGCGCTGCTGGGACGCTGCGAAGGTGATGTGGAGGACCCTGCCGGGCAGCACCTCGCTGACATAGAGGCTGCCGTCAGGCATGGGCAGCACCGCGCCGGGAAAGTTGAGATTGTCAATGACAGTCTCCAGCGATCCGTCAGCCGTCAATCGACTCAGTCGTCCGCTCTCTACCTGATAGTCGGCGCCGCTGAAACAATTGCCGCCTGGTGGAAAGGCGGCAAATTCTAGCACCCATATTGTTCCGTCCGGTCCCAACGCGACATCAATGGGCATGTTGAGGCCGTCAAGAATGGTACGTTCATTGCGCTGATCATCGATCGCCACGAGGCGGCCGCCGCCATCCGGATAGGGACAGCCGCCCAGAAGCGTCACCCAGTACTCGTCGTCCATGCGAATGATGCCGGTGGGAACGGCTTCGATGGGGTAGGTCGGTCTAACGGGGTTTTCCAGCTTGGCGAACCGATGAAAAAAGCGGATTGTGCCATCGGGGTTCTCGATAGCGACGCCGTTGCCGCTGGCGTCGCTGACGACGGGCTTGCCGTCGCGCGTGTAGGTCATGTCGAAGGGATTGATCAGCATGACGTTGTTGAGGGGTAGCATGGCCTTGTCGAGCTCGTTGGGCGTGTATGGCGTTGGGGGCAGATCAAAGCCGTTGGCAAGCTGTTCATCAGGTAGCTCTAGGGACCAGAGATGGCCTTGGCCAAAATTGCCGATGTAGAGCGTCTGGCCATCCGGGGCAAGATTGACCAAAGGTACGCCGGCGAGATCGCCCGAATCGCGGCGAACTGGGCAGGCCCGCAATGAAGCGCCCCACGTGTCCGTCGGGCGTGATCAGGCTAACGCCGGCACTATCGTCGCGACCGCCCGTGCCCTCTTCTGCCACGAGTAAGCTGCCGTCGGGCAAGACCTCCAGGCCAATGGGGCCAAGCAGCCCCTCAGCAACGACAGAAATTGCCGGCGTCGACCACGCATTCGTGTCTGTATTTGGTTGCGCAGGATTTGCTTCATCGGAATAGGTAGGGATGGGCGTTGGTAGTGGTGGGGACGCTGTGGTGCAGCCGACTAGCAGCAAGGCGCTGCATAGACCAACGCACAGACAAGCGGCAATAGTAGAGGAACGCGGTAAAGAAAGCATGATAATCTATCGTCTTGAGCGCTTACGCAAGACCGTGGGCGAAGCGAGGCAGGGATGTGCCACGCCGCACCCACGGCTTTTTCCTACTATCTAGCCAAGCCCAGACTTGCATGGACCTGACCTACCGAACGACCTATTCGAAGAACGCGTTGTAATTTTCGAGCTCGTCGTTGGCTTTGGTGACGGCTTCATCGAGTGCTTCCTGGGGCGATATGCCATCGTTTAGCACACGGCTGTACGCCTCGACGATGATACGGCGAACGGCTGGGAAAGGACCTGCACGCCCGCCAAGGACGGCGTAATTCGGGCTGCCATCTTCTAGCGTAGTTGGTGTGGTAAAGAGCTGATCAATCGCAGTCTGGAAGTTGGGATTCTCTTCCCAGAACGCTTGGATCTCTTCACTCTCCTGCACGTCCGTGCGGACCGGGAAGTAGCCGGACCCGGTGTGCCAGGTAACTTGCTGTTCCGGTTCAGCCAGGAACTTCATGAACTGCCAGGCCGCATCATTGATCGCGTCTTCACCGGAGTCGATCAGCCAAAGCGCTGCGCCGCCGATGACAACGCCATTGCGTTCGCTGGAATCGGAATGGGGAATGTAAGTCGTGTCGACCGCAAATTCCGAATTCTCGATAATCGACACGTCCGACGTCGAATCCATGATCATCGCAGCCTGCTGCGTGATGAAAGTGTCATTGGTGTCGGACCAAGTGTTGCCCAAGTTGGGGGCATATCCTTCAGCGAAGAGATCGGTGAGGAAGGTGAAGACTTCAACGCCCTGATCGGTATTGAAGACTGCTTCGGTGGGGCGGCTGGTGCGGCCGTTGTTCTCGTTGAAGTAGAGCCCGCCGCTATTGGCCAGAAGCTGTTCAAAGTACCAGCCTACCTGGCCGAAGGTAATGCAGTAGGGGGCAACGTCTGCAGCTAGCAACTCATCGCACATTGCTTTGAATTCGCTGAACGTAATGCTGCCTTCGGGCACTTCCACGCCGGCTGCTTCAAACATATCTACGTTGTAGTAGACCAGCGGCGTGCTGCTATTGAAGGCCATACCCACCATGCCATTTTCGTCGGAATAGTAATCGCGGCACGGCGTCGACGAAGATGCTGGGATCGTAGTTGTCGCGCTCCATCAGTTCCCAGGCCGGCACCAGGCGGCCGGTGTCGATCATGGTCTGGGAAGCCAGATCGAAGTTCTGAATGATGTTGGGTTCCCCACCTGTTTCAAACGAAGCCAGTAGAGCGTTATAGTTGTCATCGTATTCACCCTGATAGGTGGACGTAACGACGATACCGTCCTGGCTTTCATTGAATTGCGCGGTGAGCTCATCCACCAGTTCGCCATTGCGAGCACTCATGGCATGCCAAAATTCCAAATTGACGACATCACCGGCCGGGGCCTCTTCACCTTCCGCGGCTTCTTCCGTCGCCGACTCCTCCGAGGCTGCGTCGTCAGCGGGTGCTGCCTCCGGGGCTCCAGCAGGCGCACCGCACGCTGATAGCACCATGATGAATATCAAGAGTAGGGTCAAGATCATTGTAATGCGTTTCAAGACGGCCTCCTTAGTGTTTGAACTCATGAAATCAAGCGTATAGAGATTGATTAACGGCCGAGACCGTTATTCACAGTGAATAATGCGTCGGAGCAGGATTATCCTTTGAGCCCGGACATAGCAATGCCGCGGACAAGCTGCTTCTGCGCAAGAAGAAATACAATCAGTGCCGGTACAATTGCAATCATGGAACCAGCCATAACTGCGCCCCAATCTGACCCCTGATCGTTTTGGCTCATGAAAAAGCGAATGCCGATTTGCAATGTGCGCATTTCCTGGGAGCTGGTGATAATGAGGGGCCACAAATATTGATTCCAAGCACTCAGAAATGCGAAGATGGCGAAGGCGCCGATTGACCCCTTGCTGAGGGGCACTAAGATCTGCCACAAAAAACGCCAGTTGCCCGCACCGTCAATTTTTGATGAGTCGCGATATTCCTTCGGTACACTCAAAAAGAACTGTCGGAGCAAGAAGACCCCAAACGCACTGACCAGAAAAGGTGCGGTTAAACCAACATATGTATCGGCCCACCCGAGATTCGATATTAGCTCGAAATTAGGAATGAAGACCAGTTCAAACGGCACCATTAAGCTACCCAAAACCAGGTAGAACAGCGTGTCACGTCCCGGGAACTCAAGAATGGAAAAGGCATACGCCGCCAATACGCTAAAGATGATCTGCATCGCTGTAATGACGCCCGATTGGACGACGCTGTTGAAGATATAGCGTCCAAAGGGTGTCGTTTCGAAGGCGATTCGGTAATTTTCCAGCGTCCACTCGCGCGGGATTAATTGAGGGGGGAAGGTGACTACCTGGCTGGGGATCTTGAAGCTTGTAAAAAACGCGATGAGGATCGGTAAAGAGATTATGATGCCCAGTGAAAGCAAAGAGATCTGAACAACGATATCGCCAAAGTCAACCCGTCGGCGCAAATGTGTCTTTTGAATATCGTTAGCCATTATTGGTAATGCACCCGTCGATTTATAAAAATGTAATTGAGGTAGGACATACCGACTACCATGATTGCCAGAATGTAGGCCTGAGCCGAGGCAATGCCGCGCTGGGGTGTGCCTACAAAGGCATCATAATAGATGGAATACACCAATGTGGTTGTCGCCCGCCCGGGACCTCCTTGAGTCAAGACATTGATCTCGCCAAAGGCTTGGAAACTATAGATGATGTTGATGATTAACAAGAAAAAGAGCGTGGGCGAGAGCATGGGCAGCGTGATGTGGCGCAGGCGTTGGAAACCGTTGGCGCCGTCTACTTTGGCTGCGTCGTAGAAGGTGTTGTCAATGTTCTGAACGCCCGCCAACGCAATGATCACGTTAAAGCCAAGCTGGCGCCAAGTGGTGGCAATGATGACCGCCAAGAGCGCCCAGCTTTTGGAGGCCAACCAGTTGGGCGTGTCGGCCATGCTGTCAAACAGACCGATTTGGACCATCCAGTAGTTGATGTAGCCTACGACTGGATTGAAGAGCCAGCGAAAGAGGACGCCAGCCACCGCGCTGCTGATGATCACCGGGACAAAGATTAAGGTCCGGTGAACTGAGGTCAGGTTTCGCAACGGATAAGAGAGCAAGATCGCCAGCAAGACAGCTAGGAAGATGCCTGTCGGCACTGTGCCCAGCACAAAGAGCAGCGTGATCCGCACGCTGTCCCAATACTCGGGATCAGTCAGAAGACTTCTGTAATTTTCGAAGCCGACGAAACGCATTTGATTGCCAAAGGGCGCGATGCGATTTAGGCTTAGGCGGAAAGAAGTGACAATCGGGATATAGACAAAAATCGCCAGTCCGATCAGGGTCGGTGCAAGATAAAGATAGCCCTCAAAGGCCGCGGCTATCCGTTTGCGCCGTCGGTCGCTGTTTTGCGACGATGTTTGGCTGGTTTTGGCGGGCAGCGTTGCTTCGCTCATATGCTCAATTCACGGGTTGATCGCAAAGATTGGCGCCAGGAAAAAACAGCAAACGATGCCGTTGGTTGGGAGCGGCGTCTTGGCCAGATCAATCGATTGGTTAGTTGATGGTGCCAAAGGTCACCTGACTAGTATAGTCAACTTATCGGGTCATGGCAAGCAGTTTTTGCGCGATGGGGACCGAAATTTCCCCCGCCGGGCGCGCAAACGCTGTACTGCACTGTGGCACTCATGGTTCCTCATATTGGTTAATGGCACGCTAATAACATGTAAAGCTTGCGTTAACTTCACGCCGGCGGCGTGGGTGGCATAAGCCAGATGTGCGCTTTGGGGAGCGTGACGTGAATCTTGGCGCCGCTCTGTAGGGCACGCGCTGCGGGCGCGTGAGCCATCCAGCGGACATCGTCCAGGCGTAGCAACACCTGGGTGTATGTGCCCATGTAAACGACTGATTCAACGACGGCCTCAATGCAGTTCCGGCTGGCGCATTCCGCAAGCATCACTTGTTCGGGTCGTACGGTGAGGAGAACGGGGCCATCTGCCACAGGCAGCGTTGCACAGACGCTGAAGGCGCCCACCGGCGTCTCGACAAGCGTGCCCCGCTTTTCGCCGGGCAGAAGGTTTTCATTGCGGAAGAAACGGGCCACCTGCTCGTTTTGCGGCTGATCGTAGAAGGCGCTGGGCTTGTCGTACTGGAGCAGCACGCCGTCCATCATCAACGCGACCCGATCGGCCAGCATGACGGCCTCCTCCTGGTCATGCGTGACGAAGAGCATGGTGATGCCCATTTCCTGCTGGATCGTGCGGATCAACTGGCGCATCTCCAGGCGCAGGTTGGCGTCCAGGTTGGCCAGGGGCTCATCCAGCAGCAAGCACCGCAGGTTCGATGATCAGCGCCCGCGCCAGCGCGACGCGTTGCTGCTGGCCGCCCGAAAGTTCGCCTGGCTTGCGCTGGCCATAGCCGGGCAGCTGCACCAGCGCCAGCATCTCCTCCACTCGACGCTGGATCACGGCCTTTTCTACACCGCGCATTTTGAGCCCGAAGCCCACATTCTCCGCCACCGTCATGTTGGGGAAAAGCAGATGTTTCTGGAAGACCATGACCGCGCCGCGCTGTTCCGGCGCAATCCAGCACTGATCGGTCATCGAAGCGGATGTCGCCGGCGCTTGGGACCAGCAGACCGGCGATCATGCGCATGGTCGTGGTTTTGCCGCAGCCCGATGGGCCGAGGAGCGCCACCAACTCACCTGATTCCACTGCCAGGTTAAGGTTTGCGACAGCGGCCACGTCGTCGTAGCGCTTGGATAGGTTGTGGAGGGTTACCTTTGTCATGTAGATCTACTGGGTCTGTTGCGCGCCTCGTCCTCGCCCGAACTGCCGGATTGATGACGATGGGTGCTATAGCCGGCCAAAACCGCTGACGGCGCCTGCTTCCTTGGACAGTGTACGTGAGGTAAGGATCAACACCAAGATTGCGGGGAGGATAAAGATGATGCTGATGGCCGCCGCCCGCGCATGGCTGGCGCCACTGATGAACGGAAAGAGCACCATGGGCAGCGTGATGATACGCCCGCCGCCGATCAGCAAGGTCGTGATGTATTGGCTCCAGGAAACCAAGAAGGTAAAGAGCGAGGCAACGACCAAGCCGGGAAAAATGCGGGCAGCGTGATATACCAGAAGGTGCGCAGCGGATTGGCGCCGAGCGTGCGTGCGGTCTCTTCCAGTTCGACGCTATAGTTGGCAAAGACGCTGGCCATGACCAGCACAAAATAGGGCAGTGCCGGCACGAGATGCACCAACGCCACGCCGGCAAAGGTGTCGGCCAGGCCATAGCGGATAAAGACAATCTGGATGCCCATGGCCACCACCAGCGTCGGCACGATGATGGGCAGCATGATCAGCCATTCGACGGTGCGTTTGCCCCGAAATTCCTGCATGCCCAACACGCGCGCCCGGCAGACCCACGATGATGCTCAGAAAAACAACCACAAGCGCCAGCGCAAGGCTGGTGACGAGTCCTTCGCCTACTCGTGAAGTAGGTGAGAAGACATAGCGCCACGCATCCAGCCCCCATTCTTGCGGGAGCAGATTGGGAAAGAACCAGTTGCGGGCGAAGGACCAGATGCCCAACGGCGCCAGCGGCAACAAGACGCCGACAACAATTGCGATGATAGCGACCCAGCGGGCGATAGCGCGCATCGATCAACTCCAAATGCTAGCCAAACCGCTTCACGGCTCGACGATAGGTTGCCAAGAGCAACACAGCGATGATCGTAATGATCACCCCATGGCCATCGCTTCGGGCCGGCGGCTCAGGTCGGGATCGATATAGGCTCGGTACGCGGTGACGGGCAGGGTGTTGGGGTAGCGGACACCGAGCAAGAGCGGGATCTCAAAGCTGCCGAACAGGAAGGCGAAGACGATAATCGATGTTGAGATGATACCGGGCATGACCAGCGGCAGCAGCACATGGCGAAAGCGCTGCCACGGCCCTGCACCCAGCGTCTGGGCCACTTCTTCATATTCAGCCCACACCCTTCAGCACAGCCAGCACGACCAGCCCGATGAAGGGTACTTCTTTCCAGGTATAGACAAGGATCGTGCCGATGTGGCGCGATCAAAGACCAGAACGGGGAAGTCTGCCGGCTGCCCGATCAAGCCCAGCGCATAGGCGAAGCGCGCAGGATGCCGCTTTGGGTGAGGAGCATGACGATCCCGGCCGCGGCGACCAGATGGGGCACCGGTAGTGGGATCTGGTAGATGGTCGTCACGAATTGATTGCCGCGAAACGTACGCCGCAGCACCATGGCCGCAATCAAAGCGAGTACCGTGGCCAGAAATGTGCTGACGAAGGCGATATAGAGGGTCAGCGCCAGCGAGATGTAGAATTCTCATCGCTCAGGATGTCAACGTAGTGGTGCAGGGTGGGCGTCCGCAGACCAAGGACGGGCATGTAGTCCACGCTCTGGCCAAATCCGACGATCAGACCGCCGCCGAAAAAGAGGAAGATGACTGCCAGGGCAGGGGCCAGCATCAGCGCTGTCCGCACGCCCTGGCGTTCAAGAAGTCCGTTCACGGTTTAGCGCTGCAATACATTTTCTTCCCAACCCTGCTCGATGGCTGCAACCCAATCCACGCTCATCTCTGGCAACGCGGCGGCGCTGAGTACCTCGGCGGGCAGCGCGGCCTCACTTTGGGTTTCCTGCATCAGTTGCGCCCGTTCAGCCTCGCTCAATCGATCCGGCTCGATGGCCATGCGCCATCCCAGCACGTCCGGCTGGGTCATCGTTGTCTGGTAAAGCGGAGAAAGCAGATAGTTGGCCACGACCATCACCCCGGCCGGGTTACTGGCGTTGTAGGGGATCGCTACATAGCTGACGTTTGCCAGTGTTCCGCTATCAAAGACGGTGGTGCGGATCGTGTCCGGATAGAGCCCTCGCGGATGTACGTGAACGCGCGGCTCGAGTCATACTCCATGTTGAAGTCGATCTCTTGATTCGCCAGCAGGTCGGTCATGGCCGCCAACTCTGGGTAGGTCTGCCTGCGCGGCAAAGATTGGGCTCGATGGTGTTGAGGTAATCCCAAACCAGGGGCGCCGTTTCATCGAAGACCGCCCGGTCAAAGTCGCCTAGAAAGGGCTCCGAGCTACCGGCGGCCCAGTAGAAGAGCTGGCGCACAAAGGCTGCCCGACGTGGTTGGGCAGCGCCGGGTAGGTAAAGCGGCCGGGATCGGCTTCAATCCATGCCTTGAGATCTTCGAACGTCGTTGGCGGATTCTCGCCCACGGTCGCACTGTTATACTCGAGCACCCACTGGAAGCTGGCCAGGGCGATTCGTAGCCGTCGACTGCCACACCAAAATCATAGGCAACGGCCGGATTTTCCCAATCGACCAGCAGCGAGTTGGGGACGAGGTCAACGAAGGGGCCGTAGAGTAGGTCGGCATCCTTGAGCGTTCGGAAATTCTCACCATTGATCCAGATCAGGTCGATGCTGCCGCCGCTGTCGCGCCCTGCCGCTTTTTCGTTGAGCACCTTGTTGACCGCATCGGCCGTGTTGTCTAGCGGCACCCGGTTGACGGTAATGCCGAACTCTTCCTGCAGCGCCTCGCCGATGACGCCGTCCACATGACTGTTGATCGTCTCCGAGCCGCCCCACAGGAACCAGTTGACGGTCGTCCCCTGGGCAGCAGCGGTGACCTCATCCCACGAGGCGTAGACGGGCACATCGACCACGGCCGGTTCGTTGTCGGCGCTTGCACCAGTATGTGTCGTCTGTGATGGCGCGGCACAGGCGCCGCTCAGACCAACGGCAAGCAAGAGCAGTACGAGCAGGGGCGTTCGGACACTAAATTCCATGAGGTTCCTTTCTGAATCTGTTCCGCTGGATGATCAACGTACCGTGCAGGCGACACTGCTGCATGAATTGTACGGAACAGGCAGGTAGGGAGCGTAAGGCACCCTACACGCTTCCTCATTTTCACACAAAAAAGCCACCGGCATATATGCCGGTGGCTGAAAAACGGACTGAATGCCGTCAGGACCCGATGACGGGCCGGAATTTATAGCCGTAATAATCTGCCCCTCGTCGCCGTCTTCACGTAGCTTGCGCGTAACCATCTCCACACGCAGACCAATATGAACGTCCTCACTCTCCACATCGGTCAACTGTGCCGATATGATTGGCCCATCATCAAGTCTCATGAGTGCAACCGTGTAGGGCTTTTGCACTTCATAGCCTTGCGGGACGCTATACATGGTGGTAAAGCTATAGACTTCGCCGGTTCCGCTAAGTCGGTGCCCGCGAACCAGGGTCTCTGTATGTCGTATGGCCGACATGAATTCAGTCGTCTCCTGCAACCTGGACCGAAAAGTAATGCGGGACGCTCTTCGGCATGCTGAACGAAAAGTGCGCCTGATGCGTTGGGACTCCACTCATGCCCTCTCCGTTCATGCCCCCTCCACTCATGGTTTCTCCACAATGGGGACAAACCTTCCGCGGCGGGAAGACGGCATTCGTGCATGCCGGGCACTTTTCGCCCACCAAATTATATCGCTGTTGTTTGGTCCGCCATAATGTAGGAACTGCCATTACGAAAACTCCTTGAAAAAATAGTAGTCAAGAAAACCCTTGTTTGATCGTCAATATCATACGAGGAGCAGCATAACAGATTTGGACTCTCAATTCCTATCTGCTCGGCGTTTTGGGCGACTTGATAGGTTTTGGTAGCTTTTTAGGGCCAAAATACGGGGTTTGAGTAAGGAACATGGGGACTTTGTCTAAAGATTGAGCCGGAATAGCACCATTCCGGAGGTCCAGGATATGAGTACTGAGGGCCACGGCATGGTGCGCGTCGGGCCTTTTTTTGCTGATGGGGGGCTACGTCCTTTGCAAAGAGTGTGACAGCGTAGCCAATTTTTGACCGCGCGTCATGACGGCGTGTTGACTCACGTGCCCAGAATGTGGGTGATGATCGTGGCGCCGCTACCGCCGATGTTCTGCGTCATGGCCAGGTCCGCGACCGCAATTTGGTTGGCGCCGGCCGTACCCGTGAGCTGTTGCACGGCCTCGACAACCTGATAGACACCCGTCGCGCCCACGGGGTGACCTCTACTCTTGAGCCCGCCCATGGTGCTGATGGGAATGCGTCCAGTAATGCTGATTTCTTCGTCTTGCGCCATGCGCCAGCCCTCGCCGCGCTGGGCAAAGCCAGTGGCTTCCAGGCTCAAGGCACTCATGATGGTGAAGGCGTCATGCAGTTCGAAGAAGTCCAGATTTCCGGCCCGACGCGCGCCTGGCGGTAGGCCTTTTGGCTGCTGGTATAGGCTGCTTCCAAGAAGAGCGGATCACGGCGGTCATGGACGGCCAGCGTGTCCGTAGCCCCGGCACCGGCCAGAATCTGCACGGGGCCCCGGTGATGACCGGTCGTGAATTCGTGGGCGCGTTCGGTGGGCACAAGCACCACTGCCGCCGCGCCGTCACAAACCGGGCTGCTGTCCATGATGCTAATGGGTGTCGCAATAAGGGATGCCTTCTTGTACCCGTCCAGCGTGAGGGCGCCTGAAACATGGCGTTCGGGTTGTTGACGCCGTTGCGATGGGCGTTGATGCTAAAGCCGCCAAATGCGTCATGCGCGACGTCATGTTCGTACAGATAACGCTGCATGATCAGCGCGTTGAGTGCGACAAAGCTCAATCCGTGCAGGGCCTCGTACTCGGCGTCGGCCGCGGTGGCCAGGCCTGCGGTCGTGTCCTTGCCAACCGTGTCGGTCATCTTCTCCACACCGGCGGCGATGACCACATCGTGAAAGCCGCTGGCAACGGCCATGGCGCCGACGCGCAGCGCGGCGCGCCGAGCCGCACGCCGCCTCGATTTTGGCCGCCTCCACACCGTGGAGACCACAGTAATCGGCGATCAGCGTGGCCAAGTGCTCCTGGTCCAACAGGCTGCCGCTGAGCATGTTGCCAGAAAAAGCGCATCGGCCGTCTCGATGCCGGCTTCGGCCATAGCCCCTGAAATCGCGTCAAAGGCGATGCTGCGTATCGAGCGATTCCACAGCTCGCCAACCTCGGATCGGCCGATTCCTACGATAGATACGGGACGCATAGCTCCTCCAAAACAATCCACTCTTGTCTGATGGTAAACATAGCGGGCACCCTCGCGGCTCCTCTGGACTGAGGCGCTGCCTTGACCGGCGCAAGTCAACCCCAATTATCTCATCATTGCTTCATTTGAGGATGTAATAGGTCGCCCGTTTTTCGCCAATGCGCAGCAGAAGGTTTTTTTCGACCAGGTCCGCAAGATCGCGGCGAATGGTCTCGGCGCTGACGTCGGGCGCCAGGGCCTGATAGTCGCTGTTGGTGATGCGGCCGTGCTCGTGAAGAAAAGCCACTGCAGCCTCCTGGCGCGGTTGAGGTAGCCGTATGGCCATTGCTGCGCCTCTGGTTGGCTGACCACGAGCTCATCGCTGGCCGAATAGAGCGTCACCCGAAAGCCGGCCGACATCTCTTCGAAGACGGGCGCACGCAGCCCCGCCTCCTGCATGGCGGCCAACATGCGGTCGATGCCATATCCCAGGCGTTCGATGTAGCCCAGATCGCTCAGCACCGCCACAACGGCTTCATTGCGGCTATAGCGCTCATCCTTCATGTTATCGATCGTCACATGGCCGGGCAGCCGTCCCGGGCTGTAGACCTCGAAGCGGTCGGCAAACATGAGCAGGCGAATGCCTTCACCGCGGATGCTGTAGTCGCGGTGGGCGATGGCATTGACAATTGCCTCACGCACGACCGCAATGGGATACTCGGTGGAGTCCTCGCCGCGTCATGCCGGTGATGCGCATGCCTTGACGCATGTTGCCCACAACAAACGCTTCGGCCTGACGCAACTGTTCCTTGAGCGGACCGGCGATGTCCTGGCGTTCAAATTCATCGCTCATGCTCAGCCCGCGGTAGCGCACGCAGATAATCTCGGCGCTCCGCACAAATTGTTGCGGATTGCGACCAAAGAGCAGCAACCCCGCAACGGTCGGGACCAAATCATCGGGTTCCGGCCGGCCCTTGCGCGTCGCGATGACCTCTTCCGGGTAGGCAACACAGCCGCACGCCAGGAGCGCCTGACGCGGTCCCTAGTCAGGCGGCAGCTCCATGTGTTCCAGATAGTCTTCGACCATGCGTTCGTCTAGATCGGCGAGGGCGGCGCCGGGCAAGATCTGCTCTTCAAAACCGGCTTCGCCTCGTTCTAACAGCAGCCGGCGTAGTTCGGGCGTGGTGAGCGGGCGATTTTGACGCTGGGTCCGGGTGAGATAGGCGCCACGGAGGCTGTAAAGATGAGGCAGGCCGCTGGGCACCTCGGCAACGGCTAGCTCAACGCCGTCCATGGTGGCAATGCGCGGGGTGGGTAAGATCAGCGGCGGTCCGCCTGCAACCCTGCTTCGATGATTTTGTCGCGGAGGGTGTCTCCGGCGTTCTTACGCTGGGGCGCGCCTTTTTGGTCACGCCGACAAAAACGACGCCCCCGTTGGCGTTGGCCATTGCGGCCAGGGTTTCGGCGACTGCGGCGACGGACGACTTGGCCGTGAGGAAGGCAACGCGTTCGGATTCACCCGCTTCCAGGTGGGCGCGCAGTTCGGCTGCGGATGCGCCCGGCCGCCGACGATAGATCATGGCAGGCTGCCTACGGTATTCGCTGCAATCAGTTCTTGGCAATCGGTGAAGCCCCAACGGGAGGCGTTGTTGACATCGAGCACTCGGAGCTGATCCGTGTAGTGAACGGTGACGCCGTCGTCATCGACGTGCCGGGGGCGGCAAGCGGCCCAGCGTGAAGAAAAGCAGCTTGCTGAATGGGTCATCGGGGTCCACGGCGGTGATTTCCTCCGTGCAGACAAAGGCACGCAGTTGTTTCACATCTGTCTTATCTGCCGATCGATCCAAGCGATAGCCTTCCGTGTACTCGAGCGCGGCCCGGGTCTGAATTCGCTGACTCGATACTGGCTGCGTTTGGGCAGTCGTTGATCACTTAGTCCACCATTTGGCTCATCACTCGGCTCGCCATTTAGGTTGCCACAGTAGTCGCCTGGCTCGGTGACCTTGCGATCCAGTTCTGCTACTTCTCCGATTATCCTTATCTGTTCAGGTGGATCCACCACGTCGCCAAAGAAAATCATCCCCCTCCTCCGCCTCTAGCAAGAATTTGAGTGCGACGGCTTCGGGAAAGAAAGGTTGGGGCACATCGGCTCGGCAAAATTGGATACCCATATAGTCGTCGGTGTAGCGAATGTCCTCACGCACTTTGCTGCCCTGAGTGCTCTGATCGATCGTGGGTAGTAGCGGTAGACGTCACAAAGCTGGCTGCGACCGGGATCGGCGAAGCCTCCTTCGACTGCAGTGGAGAGCGGATTCGTCGGCTCGTGGATAGGAAAGAGCGCGTCGACGGACCAGACTGGTCCCGTTGTTGCGATGTTTTCGATAGCAACCGCTGCGGCGGTCATGCCCCGGGCGTTGCGCAGGCCGCCTGGCCCTGTGACCTGGGCCACGCCGTAGCCGAGGAAAGCGCCGCGCCACCAGACGGTGGTGAGGGCCGTATCCTCGCGGGTGTCGACAATGGCGATTTCTCCCAACGGGTCTTCGTTACCGAACGGCCCACAAATGCCGGATGCACCCGTCACATACGGGTTGACGCTGATCTGATCAGGATCGGCGTAGAGTCCAACGTAGGATGTGTCGGGCTCGGGCCAGTAGGAGGGAGCAATGCGGTAGGCTATGAAGGAGCCCATGGGCTGCAGAGGCGTTGCCAGGGGTGGAAAATCGACCACATATTCAGAGGAGGTCTGGCCATCGACGATGATTGCGCCGATTGGCGCACCATCTGTCGGAACCTGCTGACTATCGATAAAGTTTCCCGAACTCGTCAGGGAGGTGTTGTAGGCATAGAGCAACAGATACTCGATGTCCGGGTCTTCGTCAATATTGATAGATCTCCATTCACTGCCAGGAAAAATGGGGTACCAATAAGTGGGCAAGATGTCGAGTAAATTCGGCTCGCCCTGCTCTGTTTGGTCGAAAAATGTACAGCCGCTTAGCGTAACGAGCGCGACAAGAAGCCCAATAGCGACCAGAGTCGAGCTGACGGTACGGGAAGATTGGGGGAACGGATTGATACGCTGGATTGGCATGGGCAAGGCGAACGAATTGAGCGAAAAATCGCCGGCTGGTCTTGGGCGGCGACAGGCGGGGTATTGTCCGATCCGTGCGACCGGCTTTGCACGCTGCCTCCAGGCTGATTGTAGCGCAGCCCAGGACAGATGCAAAGCAGGAGATGATTGTACAGGCGCCGCGGCTTTTTCTATAATGCTGGACATATGTCGAATGAACGCCCCACTACGCTCAATAACCGCGAGGCCCTGTCCGGGGCCCTGCTGCCCGGTCCAGGCATCAAACGCTGGATGCTGCTCTTTGTCATCAGCGTGCTCATTGCCGGCTTCGGCGTGGCGCTGATTCTATCGGCTGCCGGTTTCGGATACGCAACGGCCGAGTTCGATGGGATGGGCGCCTGGTTGACGGGGCTGCTGCTGTTGGCCGGCGGCATGGCGCTAGCTGGCTTTGCCATATGGAGCATGAATCGCAACGTCATTCACGCCATGGTGCCCGGCGCAGAGAAGCCTGGTGATCGTGAAGTGATGGCCACTGTGCTGGCTCGCTCGCAGCGTCGACGCGACGGCCCAAAGGTTGTCGTCATCGGCGGCGGCACCGGCATGCCCCAGCTTCTGCGTGGTCTGCGCGCCTATACCGACCATATTACTGCCATCGTCACCGTAGCTGACGACGGTGGCAGCAGTGGTCGCCTGCGGCGTCAAACGGGCATGTTGCCGCCGGGCGACTTTCGCAACAACATCGCGGCCCTGAGCGAGGCCGAAGAGCTCATGACGCGCCTCTTTCAATATCGCTTTGGCGAAGGCGACTTTGGCGGCAACTCCGAAGGCGGCAGCGAATTGGCCGGCCACAGCTTTGGCAATCTGTTCATCACGACTATGGCCGCCGTCTCAGGGAGTTTTGAGGCCGGTCTCGCAGAAAGCAGCCGCGTGCTGGCCGTGCGCGGTCGTGTTTTGCCCTCTACCCTGGAAAACGTCACGCTCTGCGCTGAGGTCGCCCAGGCGTTGCCCGACGGCGGTGAACGCTGGCTGACGGTCGAGGGCGAGAGCAACATTCCTGAGGCCGGCGGGCGCGTTACGCGCGTCTTTCTCAAACCGGATACGGTGCGCGCCTACCCTGCCGTGATCCAGGCCATCTTGCAAGCTGACCTGATCGTGGCAGGACCGGGCAGTTTTTTTACGAGCGTCATGCCCAATCTGCTGGTGCCTGCCGTGCGCGACGCCATCTGCGCAGCGGCGGCCCCGCGGATCTACGTCTGCAATGTGGCAACCCAACATGGCGAAACGGACGGGTTTACCGTCTCCGACCACATGCGGGCGTTGCGGCAGCATGCCGGCGACGCCTTCACCATGGTGTTGGCCAATCATAGCTACGCCCCGGATGTGCCGCCATACCCCGGTGGTCAGTGGGTCTCCCTTCCGGCGGCCGATGAGGTGATCGACTACGAACTCTTTACGGGAGATCTAGTCAGCCCAGCGCTGCCTTCACACCATGATTCGGCCAAAGTCGCGGCACAACTCATGCAGATCTATGCGGCTTTGAAGAAGCCTGGCAACAGGACATAGAGGAGAAATCCTGACAAAAAATTGATCGTCTGAAACTACGCATTTGTAAGTGCGTGTGTTAGAATAATTTGAGTGCATTCTCAGCAGATGCTGGAGAATCTCCAACGTGCGTGTTATGCCAGTCAGATTTCGATTGGCTTATTGTTATTACTTTGATAGCGACCGATTCATTTTTCGGATCAGGTCAAAAAGTCCAATTACCGCTCATTGAGAAAACAGGAGAAATCAATGGCTACAAAGGTTGCAATTAACGGTTTCGGCCGCATCGGTCGTCTGGTCTTTCGTGTCATGGCCGAGCAGCCGGATCGCTTCGACATCGTCGGCATCAACGATCTGTCTGATCCCAAGACGCTCGCCTATCTTGCCAAGTATGACTCGACCCAAGGTCGCTTCCCCGGTTCCATTGAGGCCGGCGAGGCCAGCTTGATCGTCAACGGCACGGAAATTCCCGTCTTTGCCGAGCGCAACCCGGGGGACCTGCCGTGGGCCAAGCTGGGTGTTGACGTCGTTGTCGAGTCCACTGGTTTCTTCCGCGACAATGCCAAAGATGGCAAGCCCGGATATGACAGCCACCTCGAAGCCGGCGCCAAGAAGGTCATCATCTCTGCACCGGCCAAGGGCACGGCGGAGACCGTCGTGCTGAGCGTCAATGACCATGTGTTGGATTCCGGCGACCACTGTGTTTCCAATGCTTCCTGCACCACCAATAGCTTGGCTCCGGTGGTCAAGGTGCTCAACGAGAAATTCGGCGTTGTCAAGGGCCTGATGGTCACCGTCCATGGCTACACCAATGATCAGAAGATTCTGGATCAGGTGGGCAGCGATCTCCATCGTTCCCGCGCAGCTGCGATCAACATCATTCCGACCACCACCGGTGCGGCTGCCGCTGTCGGCAAGGTACTGCCCGAGCTGAACGGAAAGCTGGACGGCTATGCGCTGCGCGTGCCTGTCCCCACTGGTTCGATTACCGACCTGACGGTCGAGCTAGCCCAGGACGTCACTGCAGAAGAGATTAACGCTGCGATCAAGGAAGCGGCCGAGGGCGACTACGCCGGCATCATTGAGTACGTGACCGACCCCATCGTTTCCAGCGATATCGTCCACAATCCCCATAGCTCGATCTTTGATTCGGGCAACACCATCGTTATCGGCGGCAACATGGCCAAAGTGACCATGTGGTACGACAATGAGTGGGGCTACTCGAACCGCACTGCTGATCTGGCCGAGCGCCTGATGCAGCTCTAGCTGGGATGCGAAGAAGTCGGACCGTCCAAAGAAGTCCGGCTTCTTCTTACGCAAGTCGAGAACGTGGGACGTGAAACGTGAGATCATGTGCATTGGCACGGTTCACGGGCACGTCTCACGTTTTTTGTTGGCAATGATTCCCTTGAGCACTGTGAGACAGAAACTATGAACAAAAAGACGATCAAGGACATCGATTGGCAAGGCAAAAAGGCGCTGGTGCGCGTCGACTTCAATGTGCCGTTGAGCGATGGCGTCATCACCGATGATGCCCGCATTCAGGCCGCCTTACCGACGATCAATTACCTGCTCGACCATGGCGCCGCCGTCATTCTCATGAGCCACCTGGGCCGCCCCAAGGGTGAGCCGGACCCACAATTCAGCTTGCGGGTAGCGGCTGACCACCTGGCGACGTTGATTGATGCGCCGGTTCAATTCAGCGAGCAGACGACCGGTCCTGAAGCGGTGGCTGCGGCTGCAGCCCTACAGCCCGGCCAGGTGCTGGTGCTGGAAAACACGCGCTTCGATGCGCGCGAGAAGAAGAACGACCCTGCCATGGCCGCAGAACTGGCCGCCATGGGCGATGTGTTCGTGAACGATGCCTTTGGCAGCGCGCATCGGGCCCATGCCAGTACGGCCGGCGTGGCCGCGGATCTGCCTGCGGTGGCTGGTTTCCTCATGGAAAAAGAGCTGGACTACTTGGGCGATGCTCTCGAAGAGCCGGAGCGAGCCTTTGTCGCTATTTTGGGCGGGGCCAAGATTTCGGACAAGATCGGCGTCATCGAGGCGCTGCTCACTAAGGTCGACGCCATCCTGATTGGGGCGGTATGGCCAATACCTTCCTCGCTGCGCAGGGGTACGACATGGGCAAGAGCCTGGTGGAGCAAGAAGCATTGGCCACCGCGGCCGCGCTCATGGAGCAGGGCGGCGATATCATCCAGTTGCCTGTCGATCTGCGTATCGCCAAAGAGTTTGCAGCGGACGCCGAAAACATGGTGGTCAGCGTGGATGAAGTACCTGCCGACTGGATGGCGTTGGACATCGGTCCCGCCACCATCGCACACTTTTCCAATCGTTTGGCCGGCGCCAAGACCGTGGTCTGGAACGGACCCATGGGCGTTTTCGAATTCCCGGTCTTTGCTCAGGGCACAGTGGCCATTGCCGAAATGCTGGGCGAATTGGATGGTGCGACGACCATTATCGGCGGCGGCGACAGCGCGGCGGCCGTGCGCCAGGCCGGCCTGGACGACACGATGTCGCATGTGAGCACCGGCGGCGGCGCCAGCCTGGAATTTTTGGAAGGCAAGGAACTGCCTGGCGTCGCGGCGCTAAACGATCAGTAGCGATTGTTTCCTATGTTAGGAGGGGTCTGTGGGTTTCTTCAAGCGTTTTGCGGAAACGATCGGCGGCGGACGGGGCGATGAGAAGCGCTTTCTCACTGTCTACGTCTTGACCAATCGCTGTCGTGAACCGATTGCTGTACGTGTTGATCTGCACAACGAGGTTAGCCGCATTGAAGGCGATGATGGCTATTATGTGCGGAAGGTCATTCAGACCTCGGGCGCCAAGCGCTGTTTTGATCAGGTAGAGGTGGAGCTATGGCTGGACAAGAATCAGCGCGTCACCAATCGTGAGGTACAAGGCGGGCGCTGGCTTGAAGAAGAGGAGTACGTCGCCGAGCTAGAGCAATTTAATGCGCCACCCGAAGATCCTCAGGATGGGGAAACGGATGTTGATCAAACCGTCAGCTAGACGATCCATTTTTATTCAATAAAGGACTTTTTCATGCGTAAACCGATGATGGCAGGCAACTGGAAGATGAACATGACGATTTCCGAAGCCGCCGACCTGGCCAGTGCAATTGTGGCCCAAACCAACGAGATCAACAGCGTTGATCGGGTAATCTGCCCGACCTATGTCTGCCTGCCGGCCGTGAGCGAAGTTTTGGACGGCGCCAACGTCGCACTGGGCGCCCAGAACATGCATTTTGCCGAGAGCGGCGCCTACACCGGCGAGATCAGTGCCGGGATGTTGCAGGGGCTGGTTGAGTACGTGATTATCGGCCACAGTGAGCGGCGCCAGTACTTTGGCGAGACCGACGAGACGGTCAACAAAAAGATCGTCGCCGCACTGGCCGCGGGTCTGAAACCGATCGTCTGCGTCGGTGAGAGCCTGGAGCAGAATCAGGCCGGTGAGACCCAGACTTTTGTGGGCGGTCAAGTCAAAGCAGCCCTGGCTGGCTTGAGCGACGAGCAGGTCGCTGGCCTGGTCATCGCCTATGAGCCAATTTGGGCCATCGGCACCGGCTTGGCGGCCACTGCCGAACAGGCTCAGGAGATCTGCGGCGGCGTCGTGCGCACGGCCGTGCGCGAGGTCTATGGCGACGAGGTGGCTGAGGCCACGCGTGGTGCTCTACGGCGGCAGTACCAACGACAAAAACATTGCCGAGATTATGGGCATGGCCGACATCGACGGCGCGTTCATCGGCGGCGCCGCGCTCAAGGTTGACAGCTACAGCGCCATGGTGAAGAACACGGCCGAGGCGTATAGCTAGGCTGAAGGTTGTACGAAAACATGATCTTCTCAGGTCCGGCCGCCTCTGCAAACTGCTTTTTTCGTTGTGTCTTCAGTTCGGGCTGCCACGGTCGTTACTGATTGAGCGTTTGGTACTGCGAGTCGTGAAACGTGATAAAGAAAGGAGCGGATCGGGTGTTGGCGCCCGATCCGCTCCTTTCTCTTTTTGTACGATCCGTTGTTGTGTCTTCTACAGAATCTGGCTGAGGAAGAGCTTGGTTCGCTCGTGTTCCGGGTTGGTAAAGAAGACTTCGGGCGGCGCTTGCTCTACGATTTCACCGTTGTCGAACATGCAGATGCGGTCGGCCACAGCCCGGGCAAAGCCCATTTCATGGGTAACGACCAACATCGTCATGCCGCTTTCAGCCAGCTCGACCATGACGTCCAACACTTCCTTGATCATCTCCGGATCGAGCGCCGACGTGGGCTCGTCAAAGAGCATGATCTTTGGCTGCATGGCCAGCGCGCGGCAATGGCCACGCGCTGTTGCTGGCCGCCGGAAAGCTGACCCGGATACTTCTCCGCCTGCTCGGGAATGCCTACCCGCTCCAGCAGTTCCATGGCCAGCACCTCGGCCTCTTTCTTCTTCTTCTTGCGCACCTGAATCGGAGCCAATGTGACATTTTGCAGCACCGTTAGGTGGGGGAAGAGGTTGAACTGTTGGAAGACCATGCCGGTTTCCCGCCGAATTGCTTCAATGTTGCGCACGTCGTGCGAGAGCTCAATATTGTCGACGATGATGTCGCCCTGTTGGTGTTCTTCCAAGCGGTTGATGCAGCGGATGAAGGTTGATTTGCCCGAACCAGATGGTCCGCAGATGACGATCACCTCGCGTTGCTGTACATTTAGGCTGACACCCCGAAGCACGTGAAAGTCACCAAACCATTTGTGGACATCGCGACAGACGATGATGGGCTCACCGCTCAGGTCGCGTTCTTTTCTGATTACTTCAAATTCAGTTGTCATGTTTTTTCCTCGATCTAGCGTGTGCCAACGCCGGAAGCGGCCTCAATTCGGCGACTCGCATAGGACATGGAAAAGCTAAAGACCCAGTAGATCAGCGCCACAACGACGAAAACTTCCTGATAGCGACCCAGCCAGGAAGGATTGGCCAGGATCGAGCGGGCGATGCCCAACAGGTCGAAAAGGCCGACGAGCGCCACCAGCGACGTGTCCTTGAAGAGGCCGATAAACTGGCCCACCAGCACGGGAATCACGGCCCGTAGCGCTTGGGGTAGAAACGTGCGTTCATCGATTGGAAATTGCTCAGGCCCAGCGGGTCGGCAGCTTCATACTGGCCTTGGGGAATCGATTGAAGACCGCCACGCACATTCTCGGCCGTATAGGCGGCCGAGAAGATGATAATCGCAACCATGGCGCGGAGCACACGATCCAAGGGCGGCATATTGGCCGGGAGGAAGAGTTGGAGCATGACCTGGGCCATAAAGAGCAGACTGATAAGGGGCACGCCACGGATGAACTCGATGTACATGATGCTCAGCCAGCGAATGGCCGGCATGGTCGATTGTCGCCCCAGCGCCAGCAGCACGCCAAGCGGGAATGAAAAGACAATGCCGACAATGGCCAACAGCAGGGAGAGCAGCAAGCCGCCCCAGAGGTTGGAAGGAACCAAGCTTAGCACGTTTTCAGAAAATCCGAAGCCACGGATGATCAGGATTACGGCCGGAAAGTAGAGCACCCAGGCGATTGTGGCAACCCGTGACATCCGTTTTGACTTCCCGTAGCGCCCTACGGCAAAGAGGGCAATGCCAACTGCCTCGGTAATCAGCAGACTGAGTCGCGCCTCCATCGAGAGCCAGGGCAGCAGCATAAGCAGCAGGGGAATGGCAAAGACGACAATCAAGGCGATGTTGGCCGAGCGTCCCCATGTTCCCCAGGAAAGGCCGACAACACCCGCCAACAGGTAGATACAGAGCCAAAGTCGCCAAATCTGCTCGGCCGGATACTGGCCGCGCATGAGCAGATTCCAGTTTGCAGGGATGACGGCCCATTCCGCCACGTTTAGCGCCCAGTTCGCCAGACCGCTCATGACGAAGAAGATTAAGCCGGCGGCGATGAGCGTTAGGAGCGAATTGAACCATCCGTCAAAGAGGTTGCGTCGCAACCAGCCCCAGGCATTTCTGCGTTCGCTCGGGGGGGCAGCATGTTAGCGGTGTTTAGATCTGTTGCTGTCGTCATAGCTTCATTTCACCCTAGCGTTCGACCAATTGGATTCGCTTGTTATACCAGTTCATGAAGAGCGAGGTGAGGAGGCTGATCGCCAAATAGACGCCCATCACCAGCATGAAAACCTCAATGGCACGACCTGTCTGGTTCAAGATTGTGTTGCCGGCCACCGCAAAAAGATCCGGATAACCGACCGCAATCGCCAGCGATGAGTTCTTAGTCAGATTTAAGTATTGACTGGTCAGTGGCGGGATAATCACACGCTGGGCCTGGGGCAGAACGACCAAGCGCATGGTTTGCACGCTACTCAGGCCCAGCGCCGTGGCAGCTTCGCGTTGGCCTTTGGAGACGGACTGAATCCCAGCGCGCACGATTTCAGCGATGAAAGAAGCCGTGTAGATCGTCAAGCCTGAGAGCAGGGCCAGAAATTGCTGGCTGAACGTGCGGCCGCCGGTCGTATTAAGCCCTTCCAGGACCGGGGTCGAGTAAGAGAGTGGACGAAAGATGATCCATCCGATCACGACAACGGCCAGCCAGGTCAGCAAAAACCAGAGCGTAATAAAGGGCATGCGTCCAGTGCGTTTGCCACGCTGATACTGGAGGACTGCGACGACGATTGCCAAGATCAGGCCGCCGACTAAGATTAGAAGAAAGGTGGCCCAGTTTTCCGTTGGAATGCCCCAGGGCGTGGCAATGCCCCGGTTGCTGAGGTAGATGGGGAAGAAGGGATCGAACAGGATAATTGCTTCGCGTACGCGGGGCAGTTTTAGAAAGACTGCCTGGGCAATAAAGATCAGCAGCAGCAGCAGGGGAATATTACGAAAGGTTTCCACATAGACCAGCGCGATCTTGCTCACCAGCCAGTTGTTTGACAGCCGCATGACCCCGATGATCGTGCCCAGTATTGTCGAGAGGATGATACCGAGAAAGGCGACTTGCAGTGTGTTGAGCAGGCCGACCATAAAGGCGCGCGCATAGGTGTCGGAGCGCTCGTATTCGATCAGGCTTTCGCCAATGTCAAAGCCGGCGACCTGATCGAGAAAGCCAAAACTGAAGGCGACCCCCATCTGATCGCGGAGCGACGTCACCATGTTGTTGTATAAAAAGGCGAAAAAGCCCAGCACCGCGGCAACGACGATGATCTGGGTAATGATGGCCAGCACGCGTTCATCCCGCCAGAAAGGGGGCCTGGCTGTCGAGGCTTGTGACGATGTCTCCTGCATGGTAGAGACCTGCCTCCTTCAAACGAGAAGGCAGAGAGACGCATGCCCCTCTGCCTTCGGGTTTAGCCGACCTTAGCGAATCGGCGGGGCGTACAGAAGACCACCATCCCAGTAGCCGGTGTTGAGGCCACGGGGCAGATTAAAGACGGTATCCGGACCCAAGTTGCGATCATAAATCTCGCCATAGTTGCCGACTTGCTTGATGACCTGGTAGGCCCAGTCGTTGGGCAGGCCGATCTTGGCGCCAAATTCACCCTCTTCGCCGAGCAACTTGCGCAGGTTGGGATCTTCGGTGCCCAGGAAGTCATCGACGTTTTCGGACGTAATGCCGGCTTCTTCGGCCAGGAATGTCACGTAGACAATCCACTTAATGATGTCATACCACTGATCATCACCGTGGCGGACCATGGGGCCCAAGGGCTCTTTGGACAGGGTCACATCCATGATAACGTGGGCATCAGGCTCGGCCATGATTGATTGGCGGGAAACCAGACCCGACTTGTCTGTCGTGTAGGCGTCGCAGCGGCCTTCTTCGTAGGCGCCGGCCGCTTCGTCGGCAGTCTCGAAGACGACAGGCTCATATTCTACGCCAGCGGCAGCCATCTGGTCGGCCAGATTAAGCTCGGTGGTGGTACCCGTCTGCACGCAGATCGAACCGCCGTTCAGGTCCTCGAGCGTGGAAAAGCCGTCGGCCTTGCGCACCATCATGCCTTGACCGTCGTAGAAGGTCGTCGGGGCAAAGTTGCCGCCAAGATCCGTGTCGCGCGACATGGTGAAGGTCGTATTGCGGTTGAGTACATCGGCTTCGCCGCTCTGAAGGACGGTGAAGCGTTCCGACGCAGTCGCCGCGCGGATTTCGTAGGCGGTGGCGTCGCCGAAGATTGCAGCCGCAAAGGCGCTACAGAAGTCGACGTCAAACCCGACAAAAGCACCGCTTTCATCGATGAAGCCGAAGCCTGGCAACTGGGCGTTGCCGACGCAGATAATGTTGCCGCGGTCAAGCACCGTTTGCAGCGTGGATTCACCCGCTTGCGCGGCAACTTCGGCCGACTCGGCGGCCGGCGCCGCTGCTTCCGGCTCGGCTTCGGTCGGCGTAGGTCCGGCCCCGAAACAGGCGGCGATGACCATACCGACGACCATGGATATAACCATGCCGAAGACATAAAATTTAGATCGTTTGAGCATGTGGAGTCTCCTCACTGAATGTTGAGATGGTGTGCGTTGACGAACAGGTTGGTACATTGCCAGCAAAACATATAGAAGGAAAACGTCATAAACGACGCACTTCTTGAAGCCTTTTTCGAAGAGGGTATGGGACGCTGGCGGCTAGCTACTCGTAAATTGGGCGTTGTTTGAGACGTCACTGTCTCGAAGGTTTTCTGAGCGTGGGTAATCCGACCCTATATCGAGATGAATATAACATGGGCCGGGGAGGGCGTCAACATCGATTTTTCTTAGGCGCGACACTTCGCAAATGGACGGCGGATTGCGCGGATATGGCGGATGAGGTCAGATTCTTCAGAATTGATCTGCCTGTATCCGCCATATCTGTGTTGATCCGCCGTCCATTTGTTAGGCTTCGTACCCGAGATCGGGCGTGAGCCAGCGCTCGGTTTCCTCAACCGATTGCCCTTTGCGCTGGGCATATTCCACAATCTGGTCGCGTGCCACCTTGCCAACGGAGAAGTAGCGAGCATCCGGGTGGGCGAAGTAGAAGCCGCTCACCGATGCCGCCGGCGCCATGGCACAGTTTTCGGTCAGCGTAATGCCGGTCGTCTCGGGCACGCTGAGCAACTCGAAGAGCGTGCGCTTTTCCGTGTGATCGGGACAGGCCGGGTAGCCGGGCGCCGGGCGAATGCCCTGATACTGCTCGCGGATGAGGTCGGTGTTGTCCAACGCTTCGTCCGCGGCATAGCCCCAAAGCTCACGCCGTACCTTAGTGTGGAGCAACTCGGCCAGAGCCTCGGCCAGACGGTCGGCCAGCGCTTTGACCAGGATGGCGTGGTAGTCGTCATGGTCCGCGCCAAAGGCGGCGCTGATCTCCTCGGCGCCGATCCCTGCGGTGACGGCGAAGGCGCCCATGTAGTCAGCCACGCCGCTCTCTTTTGGCGCCACGAAGTCGGCCAGGGCCAGATTCGGGCGGTTCTGACCATTGTCAACCTGCTGGCGCAAGGTGTGAAAGCGGGTCAAGACGGTCGTGCGGCTATCATCCGCATAGAGCTCGATGTCGTCGCCCACGCGATCGGCCCGAAAGAGCCCGAAACCGCATTGGCGGTGAGGCCGGCCGGCGTCTGATGCGCATTCGGCGACAGCAGGGGCGTGCCGGCAATCAGCTTGTCGAGCATGGCCTGGGCTTCTGCCAACAGCTTGCGCGCCTCCTCACCCTTCATGGGATCAGTGAGAATTTCGGGGTAGCGACCGCGCATTCCCACGCGTGGAAGAAAGGCGTCCAGTCAATATATTCGGCGATTTCGCTGATGGGAATCGCTTCATAGGCGTGCGTGCCCAGAAATTTTGGCGTTGGCGGTGAACTGGCCGCCCAGTCAGGCTTTAGCCGTTGTGCGCGCGCTATCTCAATTGGCAGCAACGGCTTGCGCTGGCGATCGGCGTGATGGCTGCGCAACTCTTCGTAGTCGGCGACCGTGCCGGCCATAAACGCATCGCGGATCGGCATTAAGCAGGCTTTCAACGACGTTGACCGCACGTGATGCGTCCACCACATAGGTGGTCGAGCCTTCGTAGGACGGCGCAATCTTGACCGCGGTGTGGATGCCGACGTGGTCGCGCCGCCGATCAGGAGCGGCATTGTGAAGCCCTGCCCGCGTCATCTCCTTGGCCACGTGGACCATCTCATCCAGCGACGGCGTGATGAGACCGCTCAAGCCGATGATATCGGCGCCTTCCGCGCGGCGGTTTCCAGAATTTTCTCAGCCGGGACCATGACGCCCAGATCCACGATCTCATAGTTGTTACAGGCCAGCACCACGCCCACGATGTTCTTGCCGATGTCGTGGACGTCGCCCTTAACCGTGGCGAGGACGATCTTGCCTGCCTTTTCACTCTTGCCGCTGCGGTTCTCCTCAATGAAGGGCTGGAGATAGGCCACGGCCTTTTTCATCACTCGTGCGCTCTTGACGACCTGTGGCAAAAACATCTTGCCGGCGCCAAAGAGATCACCGACCACGTTCATGCCATCCATGAGCGGCCCTTCAATCACGGACAGCGGATCGCTCACCTGCCGGCGAGCCTCTTCGGTGTCTTCGATGATGAAGTCGAGATTGCCTTTGACCAGCGCATGCTCCAGCCGTTTGCCCACGGGCAACTGACGCCAGGCATCGTCTTGCACTTGCGCTTTGCCGCTACTCTTGACCGTCTCGGCGAAGGTGACCATGCGCTCGGTGGCATCGGCGCGCCGGGCAAAGATGACGTCCTCCACATGCTCGCGGAGCTCGGGGGGAATGTCGTCGTAGATGGCGAGCTGGCCGGCGTTGACGATACCCATATCCATGCCCGCCTGGATGGCGTGATAGAGGAAAGCGGCGTGCATGGCTTCGCGTACGCCATCGTTGCCACGGAAGGAAAAGGAGAGGTTACTGACGCCGCCGCTGATTTTGGCGTGGGGCAGCGTCTCCTTGATGATCCGCGTCGCTTCGATGAAGTTGATGGCGTACGGATCATGCTCCTCGATGCCGGTGGCGATGGCCAGAATATTGGGGTCGAAGATGATGTCCGCGGGTGGGAAGCCAACCTGCTCAGTCAGGATCTCGTAGGCCCGGCTGCAGATCTCCACCTTGCGCTCGATGGTGTCGGCCTGGCCGATCTCGTCGAAGGCCATGACGATGACCGCGGCGCCATAGCGGCGCACGCGCGTCGCCTGTTCGATGAAGGCCTCTTCGCCTTCCTTGAGGCTAATGGAGTTGACGACCGGCTTGCCCTGTACGCACTTGAGCCCCGCTTCGAGAACGGACCATTTTGATGAGTCGATGACGACCGGCACCTTGGCGATATCGGGTTCCGTGGCGATGAGATTCAGAAAGCGCGTCATCGCGTTTCGCCGTCGAGCATGCCGTCGTCAAAATTGACGTCGATCAGCTGTGCACCGTTTTCAATCTGCTGCGCGGCCACGGACGCTGCCTCTTCGTACTGCTCTTCCTTGATCAGCCGCTTGAATTTGGCCGAACCAGCCACATTGGTGCGCTCGCCGATATTGACGAAGTTCGTCTGGTCCGTCAAGATGAGCGGCTCCAACCCGCTCAGACGCGCCGTACCGGCACTGCAGGCACGATGCGCGGGGTCGTCGTCGCCACGGCTTCGGCGATGGCGCGGATGTGCTCGGGCGTGGTGCCGCAGCAGCCGCCGACGATGTTGAGAAAACCGTCTTGCGCAAAGCCGCCCAATACGGGGGCCATGTGCCCCGGCGTGTCATCATATTCGCCAAATTCGTTGGGAAACCCGCATTGGGATAGAGGCTTACCAACGTGTCCGCCACGTTGGACAGCGTCTCAATATATGGGCGCATCTCCTCCGCGCCCAGGGCACAGTTGAGGCCGACGCTCACGGGCTGAATGTGCGCCATGGCGATCCAAAATGCTTCCGTCGTCTGGCCCGAAAGGGTGCGGCCCGACGCATCGATGATCGTACCCGATATCATGACCGGCAGGCGCTCGCCCCGCTCGGCGAAGAGCTCGTCAACGCCAAAGAACGCGGCCTTGGCGTTGAGCGTGTCAAAGATCGTCTCAATCAACAGCAAATCAGCGCCGCCGTCCAGCAGGCCGCGCGCTGCTCCTTGTAGGCGTTTTTGAGCTGGTCATAGGTCACATTGCGGAACGCCGGGTCGTTGACGTCGGGGGAGAGGGAAGCAGTCTTGTTGGTCGGTCCCAGCGCGCCGGCCACGAATCGGGGTTTGTCAGGTGTTCGCGCGCTGGCGGCATCGGCCGCACGCCGGGCGATTTGCGCAGAGGCTACGTTTAGCTCGTAGGCGAGCGCTTCCATGCCATAGTCGGCCTGCGAGATGTGGGTGGCATTGAAGGTATTCGTCTCAATGATATCAGCGCCCGCATCCAGGAACTGACCGTGAATCGACTCGATGATATCGGGCCGGGTCAACGAAAGCAGATCGTTGTTGCCCTTAAGGGACGACGGCCAATCGGCAAACCGTTCGCCCCGATAGTCTTTTTCTTCCAGGCCATAATCTTGGATCATAGTGCCCATTGCACCATCCAAAATAAGGATGCGTTCTTGGGCCAGGTTCTGTAGTTGATCTTGAAGCGTCATCTGGATTGATTCCTAAACGGTAATTTACTCAGCTGGCGGTTCAGTGGAACCGGCCTGACGGGCGGAGCCCGTCGCAGGGTTAATCGACTCACCGGTCCGTAATCCTTCGACCGGCACTTCGACCGCGTGATAGGCCAGATTTGCCACCTGCCCTCACACCACAACCAGACCGATGAAAAGCGTGCCGCATAGTCAAAGCGCGTGGCGCCGTAATGGCCACGCGCACGCCAGCGACCGTGGGCGATCGCCGTCGCGCCGTGCAGTCTACGCTGAGGTCGTCGACCTGGGCCTGCTCCCAGAAGCGTTCGCCGCTCTGTAAGGAAGCGATGAGATCGCCCTTGCGTTCGAGCTGGCCGTCGGGCTGCAGGATTGTAAAGCCGGGATGGAGCAATCGGTCGAGTACCGCTAAGTCCAATGTCAGATGGGCGGCCGCCAATGCCTTTTCCGCAGCCGCGATCGCGGCCCTGTCGTTTCTTGCCATGGACATTCTCCTTCGCGCCGTCTCCAGCACCGGGCGAATCCGAACCCGCATTGTAACGGAGAGATCAACCGCATAGAAATCGTAGCGGGAACCAGAAGTCTGAGCAAAATGGGCCGCGGATTTCTACGGATAGGGCGGAGAGGGGCGGATGAAAAGCAAATGCTCCTTGATGACGGCCCTTTTGCCATGCTATACTGCGAGGCATCAGCCCATCGTGCCCATTGGAGCCAGGTCATGAATCCCCCGACATTGATCGTGCGCTGTTTGCTCGCATCCGCGTTGTTGTTTGCCTGCAGTTTCCCGACCTGGGCAGCCGCGGCACCGCCGGCGCCGTCAATTCCTCTGCCGCCGGCGATTGTTGAGCCGTCAAGCGCTCACTCGCTCTTTCGCCCCAACCAATTCGATCCGCCACCCAGCAGATCTCTCCAGGAAGATGTCAGGGGAGGTCAAGCGCCTGCCGCATTCAAGATCGCCGTCATAGCGGATGGCGTTTATCGTCTGACCCACGCCGATCTGCTGGCCGCCGGCTTCGCGCCGGAAGCGTTTAATCCGACTCGGTTTGCTCTGCATCACCGGGGCCGGCCCGTTGCCATCGACGTCACCGGCGCGGATGATGGGCGCTTCGATCCCGGCGATGAGATCCGCTTTTACGCCCCGGGCATCCCCATCACTGCGCCGGAAGCAATCTACACGCGCGTCGATATGTACTGGCTATCCGTCGCTGCCGAACCCGGGCTGCGCATGGCACGCCGGCGCGCAGCCGAAGCCGGGAACGGACCGTCAGCCACTCTTTTTCGCACCCAGCATTATGCCGAAGAAGATAGCGCCTATTGGCAGGCCATGCCACCCGACCAGGAGGGGGATCGCTGGTTCTGGGGCGGTCGCCTGTCCTACAATACCGCCGGTCTGGCTGCCCGCCGCGCCTACACCGTGACGCTCGGGGTTCCCGCCGGCGAGGGCGAGCCGGCTGAGTTGACGGTCTATCTCAAGGGCTTCACGGCCGACGATCACCGTACCCGCCTTGCGGTCAATGGTGCGACGGTCTCTACCCAGGAGTGGACGGGCCAAGCCCGTTTTGTCCAACAGGCCCCCGTTGATCCGGCCCTGTTGAGAGCCGGCGACAATGTCATCGAGGTGGAAAGCCTGGATAGCGGTGCGCTGGTCGATCAAGTGCTGGTCGATGCCATTGGCGTGATCTATGATGCCCGCTTTCATGTCCGCAATGATCGCCTTGCCTTTACGACGCCGGCGGGCGAGCGTGTCATCGAAGTGACGGGCTTCTCCGACCCTGACATTTTGCTCTTTGACCTGTCCGATCCCGCCGCGCCGGTATTGGTGACCCCGACGTATGTCACTGCGGCAGATGGAAGCAGCGGCTTTCGCTTTCACGCCGACCATGCAGCGCCCTACCTTGCGGTGACCGAACGCACGCTGCTGACACCGGTGCAAACGAGGGTGGACCTTCCCTCATCTTGGCGCACGACGGCCCATGGCGCTGACCTGGTGATCATCGGCCACCGTGCGTTTCTGTCCCCAATCGAGCGGCTGGCCGCGGATCGGCGGACGCAGGGCTTGCGCGTGGTCGTCGTGCCCGTGGACGATCTCTATGATGAGTTTGGTCACGGGCTCTTCACACCCTACGCGATTCGTGACTTCTTAACCCATGCCCACGCCAGCTGGCGACTGCCGGCGCCACGCTACGCTCTCCTCGTAGGCGACGCCTATCAAGATTATCGCAATCTGCTTAGCCCAGCACAGAGCGGGCTGGTTAACTGGGTTCCTGCTCAAGTCGTGGAGACCGAGCTACTGGGCGAGACGTCGTCTGATACCTGGTTTGGAAATACCGACACGTCTACGGCTGTACCGGAGGTTGCAATCGGTCGCCTGCCCGTGGCCGATGTGACCACGCTCGACGCGATCATCGACAAGCTCATCGCCCACGATGTTCCTGTTGCTGATGGTTCAGCAAACGCCACGGCAGTGCTCGTAGCCGATGATGACGACAGTGGCTTTGGTCTGGCCACGCGCCGCCTCGCCGCACAGCTGCCGGACCATGTTGCGCCCCGCTTCATCGATGCCGCCGCCTACCCGCCGGGCGATCCGACTGCTGATTTGTTGGGTGAACTGGACGCGGGCGCATCGCTGGTTCATTACAGTGGCCATGGCGACGTCACGCGCTGGGGGAACTGGCAGGGCGGCAGCTTGCTGACTGCCGGGGACGTCGACGCAATCAGGGGCCCGCCCGTCTTCGTCACCATGGCCAACTGTCTGAGCAACTTCTTCGCCGGTCCCGCTGTCAGTTTGGGCGAGGCCCTGCTCCAGCATAGCGCCGGCGCTTTGGCCGTCTGGGGACCGACCGGCTTGGGTACCCCGACCGCGCATGGCGAACTCATGCATGCGTTCTACGGCGCGCTCTTCCACGAAGAAGAGATGCTTCTTGGTGATGCCACGCTGGCCGCATTTCGCGCGCTGCCTGCCGACGCGCCGGCGACTCAGGATCTCATCGCCACCTATGCGCTGCTGGGCGACCCGACTACACCCCTGCCCAGACCGCGCCTAGTCCCTGACGTGCTTCTGCCCATCATTCGCCAACCGCCGTAAAGGGTACAGCCATGGTTACCCCAGTCTTTCTATCACGATTCCGATTCCATCTCGATTGTCAAAAGGAGAGCGTCATGCGATTCCCCCGGTCTCTTCGGTTCAAACTATTTCTTGCGCTTATCGCACTTTTATTGATCATGTTTCGTTCCCCCATGCCGATCGAGGCGCAGGACGCAGCCCCTACTTTCACGGCCGATCCGCCAACAGTCGTCTTCATCAACGAACTGCACTACGACAACACGGGCGGTGATGTTGACGAGGGTGTTGAAGTTGCCGCACCCACCGGCGTCGACGTGAGTAGCCTGCGCATTCTGTTTTACAACCAGGATGGAGCAATCTACGGCTCTGCCAAGGAACTGGGTGCGCCGGTGGGGCAATGCAACGACTACAGCCTCTATGTGATCCGCCAGTCCGGCATTCAGAACGGTGACGCCGATGGCCTTGCCCTTGTCGATGCAAATGCGAATACGGCGATCCAGCTCTTGAGTTATGAAGGCGTTTTGACGGCAACGGAAGGGGCCGCCGCGACGTTGCCGAGCACCGACATCGGCGTGGCCGAAGGGGGGGATACGCCTGTCGGGCATTCGCTCCAGCTGGGCGGCAATGGCGGGGCCTATGATGATTTTGACTGGCGCGGCCCGCTCGCAGCAACCTTTGGCGCCTCCAACGCCGGACAAGATCTGGGTGCGCCCCCCACGCTCATCGAATTGCACAGCTTTGAGGCTACGGTCGCGGCCGATACGGTCACCCTTGTTTGGGAAACCGCTGTGGAAATCGACAGCGCCGGCTTCAATCTCTATCGTACGGCGGACGGTGCGGATGAACGGACGCAGATCAATCCCTCACTGATTGCGGCCCTGGCGCTCCCCGGTGGGGCGCACGCTACGCGTTTGAGGACAGCCCGGGCATTGGCGCTATGCGTATTGGCTGGAAGCATTGGACACTGCAGGCACGTCCACCTACCACGGCCCCGTTTCGGTTGTTCTGCCCGCGCCACAGTCTGCGGAGGGCAGATTGTATTTGCCGTTGGTGCGGCAATAGTTTGCGCGTCCCGTGTGTAAAAAGAATAGACCGCTTACTCAAAAACAATCTACTCACGCCATCTCTCTCCATAATGAGCGTATGAGAGAGATGGCCGATCACTTTTTACGCACGACAAGTCATGCCCGAGCCGCACCATGCACATTTTGATCAACGGCTGGTTCACCGGACAGATGGAAGCGGGCAGCGGCCAATATCTGCATCACCTGCTGCACTATCTGCCGCGTATTGCGCCCGAACACGACTACACGTTGCTGACACCGGCCGGGCCTCAGCCGCCGTGCCGGACTGGCCCGGCGTCACCCTTGCGACACGATCATTGCCCCGCTTGCCGCGTCAGCTTGTCAAGGTTTGGTGGGAGCAGGTGGCGGCGCCGAGCGCTGCACGCGACTTGCACGCGGACGTTCTCTGGGTTCCCTACTGGGCCGCGCCCATCGCCAACCCGTGCCGACAGTGGTTACCGTGCACGACATGATTCCCCAACTGCTGCCGGCCTATCGCGGCGGTACGCTGCAAAGGCTCTACACGCGCCTGGTCAGCGCCACGGCCCGGCGTGCGACCGCCATCATCACCGTCAGCGAGGCGGCGCGGCGTGATGTGCTTGCCAAGCTGGACTTGCCGGCCCAGCGCGTCATCGCCATCCATCACGGGCCCAATGTCATGGCGCCATCCGCGTTGAGTCCGGCGCGCCTCGCGGCCGTGCAGGCGCGCTACGGTCTGCCGCCGCGCTAT
>CAWEEJ010000042.1:0-11266 GCA_963807905.1 uncultured Chloroflexia bacterium
CTGTGTGGGCCGTCTGCCATACGGCGTGGGAGCAGCACCATGGACGCACCTGATGCATGCAGAACGGGCACGCGCAAAACGACCGCGCCGGTGCTGTCGGTTGTGATCGCAACGTGGAACAGCGCGAATGAGATCGCAGAGTGCCTGCACACTCTGCCGCGTTGCCGACCCTGTGGCCGAGATCTTCGTCGTCGACAATGCCTCGACCGACGCAACCGTCGAGCTTGTACGGGCGAATTTTCCGCATGTGGTGCTGCTGGAGAATGAAGTCAACGCGGGCTTCGCCCGTGCCAACAATCAGGCGCTGACGCAAGCAAACGGCGACTATGTGCTGCTGCTCAATCCCGATACCGTGGTTGAGCCGGACGCGCTCCAACTCCTGTGCGCCTATCTGGCCGATCATCCACACGTTGGCGCAGTCGGTCCGCGTCTGATGCGACCCGACGGCGCCATCCAGCGATCTTGTCTGCGCTATGTGACGCTGCCCGCGCTGCTGACCGGTTTTGTTCAGGGCGGTGACTATCTGCCCGCAGATCCGACAACACCGGCGCAGGTCGAGGCCCTTTCCGGCGCCGCGCTTATGGTGCGCCGCCAGGTCGTGGAAAAAGTGGGCCTGCTGGATGAGGCATTCTTTATGTATGCTGAAGACACGGACTGGTGCTACCGCATGGCCAAGGCCGGCTGGGAAGTCCACTACTGCCCCACCGCGACGGTGATCCATATAGGCGGTCAAAGCGCCAATCAGATTCCCGTGGAAACCTACGTTCGCCGGCGGATGGCCCAGCTACAGTTCATGCAAAAACATGGCCCCGCCGGGCACGCGCGCATCGCGGAACAGTTCATGCGCCTCAATCTGGCCCTGCGCGCGCGACGTGCACAGGGCGAGTACAAAGCGTACTATGAACGGGTGCGCACTCGTTTTGAAGAGCAAATTCGCGGTGATGGCTAATCTCTGTGTCTAACGTCTCTCTTCTTTCCAGCGTCCATCGCGCCCTGGATGGGCGCATCTTCTATCACGAGGCGCGCACGCTGGCCCGGGCGGGCCATGCCGTCACGGTTGTGGCGCTCCATCCACACGATGAGGTCGTCGACGGCGTACAGATTCTTGGGCTGGCTCCACGACCACGCGCGCAACGACCTCTGCTCTGGCGCACGCTGCTCCGGCACGCCGTGGCCACGCAGGCCGACATCTTTCACATTCACGACCCCGAGTTGTTGGCCATCGTGCCCTGGCTTCGCCAGCAGACGGGACGCCCCGTTCTCTACGACGTCCATGAAGCCAACGCTGAATTTGCCGCCATGAAAGCGGCAAGTCTGCTGCGAGCGGGGGCAGGCGATCGGGCGCCGCAGGCATACAGTGGTTTGATCCAGGGCGTGCGCGACGGCGTGGCTGCGCTGGAGCCGCGGCTGGCCGCAGCGTGCGCAGGCGTCATTACCGCCGACGAACGCATTGCGCAGACCTTTGCTGACCTGGCGCGCCCCCAGGCTGTTCTATACAACTATCCGACGCTGGAATTCGTAGAGGGAGCCACGGCCGGCTACGCCCGATCATTGGCAGCTCAAACAGCACCGACCGTCCTGCATCTGGGCACCCACACCGCGGCGCAAGGCGCGCGGTTGATGATCGAAGCTTTCGCCCACCTGCGGACGGCCATACCATCAGCCACGTTGCTGCTTGTCGGCCTTTTCCACCCACCCGCTTTGGCCGATGAACTCATTGCGCGCGCCCGTACCTTGGGTGTAGAAGACGGTCTTGTCCTGGTTGGGCAGGCGCCCTTTGCAGAGGTTGGGCGCTACTTCCGCGAGGCAACCGTCGGTTGGATTCCGCTGAATCTACGCCAAAATACGAGATGAATATCCCGACCAAGCTCTTTGAGTACATGGCCTATGAACTCCCCATCGTCAGCAGCGATCTGGCGCCAGTGCGCCCCTATCTGGCGGGCGGTGAGTGCGGCCTCCTCGTTGAGTCCGACAACCCGTCGGCCCATGCCGCGGCGCTGCTTGCGCTGCTGCGCAATCCGGCCCAGGCAGCCAAGATGGGGGCTGCCGGCCGTCGTCTGGTGGAGAGTCGCTACAATTGGTCCAACATGGAACCCCAACTGACTAACCTCTACAACCAGGTGCTGGCCCAGGGGTAATCAGTTGGCGCTCCGCGGGCGACTCAAGCTCATGAAGCATCCGCCGCTATCCGCCGGGATTTGCCGAATCCGGCAAGTCCGCGGCCCATATCAATATCGAAATGCGCATTCTCTATCTCTCCCAATACTATCCGCCGGAAATCGGGGCTACCCAGACCCGAGCCGTTGAAATGGCTACGGGGCTGGTGCGCGCCGGCCACCAGGTAACCGTGCTGGCCGAAATGCCCAATCATCCCCACGGCGTGATGGCGCCCGAATATCGCGGCCGGCTCATCGCACGCACGCGGGAAGAGGGTGTCGACGTGATCCGCGTTTGGGTCAAGACGTCACCGGTCAAACGCTTTCGCACACGAATGGCCTTCTACCTCAGCTATATGGCAATGGCCGCCTTGACCGGGCAGTGGCTGATTGACGGGCGCTATGACGTCGTCTACGCCACGTCGCCGCCCCTCTTTGTCGGCGGAGCCGGGCTGGCGCTGAGCTATGGCCGGCGCACGCCGCTGGTTTTTGAGGTGCGCGACCTGTGGCCCGAATCCGCCGTGCAGTTGGGCGAGCTCGGTAGCCCCCGCGCCGTCGCCCTGGCCACGCGTCTGGAAGAAGCGTGCTATCGCGCCGCGCGCCACATCGTTGCGGCCACCGACGGCATCCGCAACCGGCTGCTGGCGCGCGGCGCGCCGCCAGAAAGGTCACCATGATTCCCAACGGGGCCAACACCGACTGCTATACGCCGCGGCCGGGGGATCCTGCCTTCCACGCCCGGTTGGGACTGGCGGCCGATCAATTCGTGGCGCTTTACACCGGCCTCCACGGCCTGGCCCATGGGCTGGAGACAATACTGTACGCAGCCGATGCGCTCCGCGATCGGCCCGAAATCATTTTCCTCCTGGTCGGTGACGGGCCACAAAAGGCGTCGTTGATGATGCAGGCGGAACAGATGCAACTGCCAAACGTGCGTTTCTTGGCTGCCGTGCCGGAGCGCGAACTGCCCGACATTCTGGCACTGGGCGACGTGGGGCTTGACGTACGCCGCAAGCTCGCCATTTCCCAAGGCACGCTGCCGGTCAAGATGTTCAGCTACATGGCCTGCGAGCTGCCGGTCATTCTGGGGATCGAGGGCGAAGCCGCGGAAGTCATAACGCAAAGCGAGGCCGGCCTGGTCGTCCCGCCCGAGCGTCCGCAGGCGCTGGCCGCCGCGATCCGCACGCTGCAGGCAGACCCAGCCCGCCACGCGGCAATGGGCGCGGCGGGGCGGCGTCTGGTTCTGGAACGGTATCCGCACGCGGCGCAGGCCGAGGCGCTCGCCGATCTGCTTGCCCGCGTCATTGGCGAGTCGCGGGATGGTTAGTACAATGGCTGGGCTGAGACTGGATCATCCGTAATGCGTGTTTGGTGGCGTGCAGTGCCACGGCGCCTGGCCCGATTACCCAATGTATTGAGGTTCTATGTCTATTCGTTTTGGCTTGATCGGGTGCGGGCGTGTGGCGCCCAGACATGCTCAATCGTTGCAGCAACTGCCGGAAACCGACTTGGTCGCCGTGGCCGACGTGAAACCGAGCCGGGCGGATCATTTCGCCCAGGAGTATGACGCGGCACCGCTCTACGATCATCGTTCCCTGCTGGAACGGGACGACATCGACGCCGTGAGCATCTGCGTGCCAAGCGGCCTCCACGCGCAGGTGGCGCTGGACGCACTGGATGCGGGCAAGCATGTCCTTGTGGAGAAACCCATTGCGCTCAATCTGGCTGACGCCGATCGCATGACGGAAATGGCCACAGGCGCGGACGCAAGCTCGGCGTCGTGCTGCAAAATCGCTACAACTCGCCCATGCAGCAGGTACGTCGTCTGATCGACGAAGGCGGGCTGGGCCGGCTCAACCTGGGCAGCGCAACCGTACGCTGGTATCGCCCCCAAGCCTACTATGAGGATCATTGGCACGGGACCATCGCCATGGACGGCGGTGCGTCATGAACCAGAGCATCCACCACATCGATGCCCTCCAATGGTTCATGGGACCGGTCGACTCGGTGCAGGCATACACCGCCACTCACGCCCACGAAATGGAAGCCGAAGATATCGGCGTGGCGGTTTACGTTTTGCCAATGGCGCGCTGAATCGGTGGAAGGTCGACCCTTACCTGGCCCCAGAATCTGGAAGGCTCGGTGGCGATTTTCGGCGAGCGCGGATCGGTCAAGATCGGCGGCACTGCACTCAATCGGATCACGCTCTGGAAAGTGGACGGCCAGTTGGAAGAAGGAAGCCGAAATCCTCACCAGTCAGCGGGTGGATCCCGCCGTCTGTCTACGGCTATAGCCATCGTGAGGTGATCCACGACTTTGCCGCGGGTACGCGATGATCGTCCACCCGATACGACGGGTCCTGAAGCGCGCAAATCCCTGGCGTTGGTCTGGCCATGTACGAATCGGCCCGCACCGGCCAAGAGATCCAACTACGCAACGACAATTGACGATTGGTCATAGTCAATCGTCGATTGGCATGATTGCCGAGTAAACACATGAATCGAAGCAAACTTGACGCCTGGTGTATCGGCGTAATCGAAGCGGGATGGCTGGCCGCGCTGACGTTGGCGCCCCTATTTTTCAACGTCTTCTCCAGCCGCGTCTTCGAGCCGGACAAGATCAGTTTAATCCGCACGCTGGCGCTAGTGATGCTTGTCGCCTGGGCCGTGCGTTGGGCCAATAGCGGCGGCTCTGGCTTCCGGTCGCGAGTGAAACGGCGGCTGTCCCCTCACCCCGGTACACGCCTTTCTGATGCCGATCGGCCTGCTGGTCTTCGCCTACCTGATCAGCACGGCCTTTAGCGTTGCGCCCTTTGTCAGCTGGTTCGGCTCCTATCAGCGGCTACAGGGCACGTACAGCTTCCTCTCCTATGTGGTCATCGCGTTGGCGATCATGGCCCACCTGCGTCACGCCGAGCAGATCCGTCGCCTGCGTCACGTCATCATCATCACGAGCCTGCCCATCGCCATTTACGGCATTCTCCAGCGCAACGGGCTCGATCCGCTGCCCTGGGGCGGCGACGTCAGCAACGCGTCACGGCAATCCGGGCAACGCAATTTTCCTCGCCGCCTATCTGCTCATGGCCTTCTTTTTTACGTTGGAACGGGTCTTCAGCAGCTTTGCCCATTTGCTGCGCCAGGAAGAAGAGGGGGAGAGCGCCACGGACGGCCAGGATGTGCCGACCGCGCTGGCCGGCGGCGCCTATCTTTTTGTCCTCATGGTGCAAATCGGCACGATCTTCCTGACCCAGAGCCGCGGCCCCGTTTTGGGCCTGCTGGCCGGGATCTACCTCTTTGTGCTGCTGCTCTTCGGCGCGCTGCGGCCAAAGCGCTACGGCTCTGGACTGCGAGCTGGGCCGGGCTCGGCGTGCTGGGCGTGATCACGCTGATCATCATGAACACGACGACAGTCTTTGGCGCCGTGGAGAACATCGACTCTCTCGCCCGGCTCAGCGGCCTGCTCGATCTGGAGAGCAACACGGCTCAGGTGCGCGTCAATATTTGGGAAGGCGCGGCCGACATGGTCGCGCCCCATGCGCCCATCGTCCAGCCGGACGGCAGCCCGGATGGCCTCAACATCGTCCGCCCGCTGGTGGGCTACGGCCCCGAAACAATGTGGGTGGCATACAACCCCTTCTATCCCCGTGACGCTCGCCCACTACGAGGCGCGCAACGCCAGCCCTGACCGATCGCACAACGAGACATGGGAGCGCTCGTCATCACCGGCTGGCTGGGCTTTGCGGCCTACATGTGGCTCTTTATCGCCATCTTCTACTGGGCGCTGCGCTGGCTGGGGTTGCTCAACAACCGGCGCGATACGATCCTGCTCGGCACACTATTGGCCATCTTCAGCGCCCTCTTCGTGACGATTTTCTATTTCTTTGACGGCAGTTGGCGCTTCTTTGGCGTGGCCCTTCCGGCAGGTCTGGTGCTTGGCCTCGTTGTTTACATCACGACCGCGGCCTTTCTCCATGATGACGCCCTGGAAAGCAAGGCCGACTTCCCGCGCCAGGTGCTGATCTTGACGCTGCTGGCGACCATGGTGGCTCACTTTGTGGAGATTCACTTTGGCATCGCGATCGCGGCCACACGCACCTACTTCTGGGCGCTGACCGGCTTGCTGCTGGTCGTGGGCATGGGCTGGGTCAGGCCCGAGGCCTACGCCGTCGCCGATGAAGTGGAGGAAGAGACCTCCCCCCCGGCCGATGTTGCGGCCAAAGGCAAGTCGCGCAAGCGGGCGAGCGCCGGCAGCGCGCTCCAGCCGCGCCTACCGATCACCTCGGTCACCGTGATGACCGATCTGCTTATCTTTCTGACCCTGGTCTTCACCTATACGACAAACAGCACGGCAGCCGAGAGCCCGTTCGCGATTCTGCGTATCAGCGTGCTCCACCCTGACATCCTCGACCGGCCGGCTATTCTGCTGCTCCTGGCATTCACCTGGCTGGTCGCGGTCACCGTAGGCATGACGACCGAATCGCTCCGCCACCGCCACGCGCCGCCGCTCGGCTGGTGGCTACGCGGCTATGCGGTCCACGCGCTGATCGTGTGGGGCGGGTGGCTGCTCTATGGCCTCTATCAGTCATGGCGACTCGTCCCGGGGTTGGCAGGCACGGGGTTGGACGAGCAGCTCAACCTCATCGCCGATCACTTCGCGCACTTCACCTGGCTGGCGGTCCTCTGGACGCTGGTCGCAGCCACGGTTTTCAGCTGGCGCACGCTGCGCAGCAAGGGGATTGCGTTCGCCAACCGTCTGATCCCCAGCCTGGCCGCAGGCGCCGTGGCCACGGTCGCCGCGCTCTTCATCATCGCCAATGTAAACATTGGTCTGGTGCGGGCCGACGTCATCTACAAGCAGGGGCAGCAGTTTGACTCGCAGCGCCAATGGGCCACCAGCATCGAGCTCTACCGTCGCGCGCTAAACGCCCGTCAGACGGAAGATCACTACATGCTCTTCCTCGGTCGTGGCCTGCTGGAGCGGGCCAAAGAAGCCCCGGTGGACGCTCCATCGATTCTGGGTCCTGCGCCCACGCTCGACCAGATCCTGGCGCTGGATCAAACAACCATTGCACAACTCCCGCAAGAGGACCTGCTACGCGCCGCTGAGGCAGTGCTGGTACGCGCCCAGACCGTCAATCCGCTCAACACAGACCACACGGCCAACCTGGCGCGCCTCTACCGCACCTGGGCCGAGCTGACGCCTGCTGCAGCCGCCCAGCAGGCGCTGCTCGACCGCAGCATCGCCATGTATGAGGCCGCGGTCACCCTGAGTCCGAACAACGTGCGCCTCTGGAATGAGAAAGCCAACGCGCACCTGGCCCGCGGCGAGCGTGAACTCGCCGAGACCATGTACTTGGACAACCTGGCCAAGGACGAACTCTACGACGAAACCTACGTGCTGTTGGCCGACATGTACAGCCGCCGCGGCGATAACGACGAGGTCATCGATCTGCTGGAAACGGGCATCACCAAGCTGGCGGCCAGCCCAGCCCGGCGCATCCGGCCTTCACAACAGATGTACAGCTATCTCAGCGTGGCCCAGGCCAGGGCCGGCCAGTTGGATGAAGCCATCGAAACCAACCGCACGATCCTCGAACGACGGCCCGGAGATATCGCGGCGCTGCGCAACCTGGCGATCCTGCTGCGCGATCAGGGCGATGCCACGGGTGACGCGATCTACTACGCAGAAGGGTTGGAAGCCATCAATCAGGCGCTGGGCGCGGTGAACCCAAACCGCGCCGGTGACGTTACCGATTTGCACCGCGTTGCCCTGGAGATCAGTGAACGGCTGGACGACACGGCAGCCATGCGCGGCCACTATCAGGCCATCTACGAAACGAGTGGAGACGTCAACGCGCTGCGCAATCTGTATAACCTGACGCTCGAAGATGCGGACTGGCCCGCCGCGGCCGCGGCACTCACGGAGCTCATTGCTGCGGAACCGGGCGATTTCCGCCACCCGCTGGCCATGGCCCAGGTACTCCAGCAGCTTGGTCAACCGGATCAAGCGCTCTCCTTTGCCGAGCAGGCTTTGGCCCAAGCCCCGGCAGAGGAACAAGCAGCCATCGGCGAGCTGATCGCCGTATTGAGTCAAGAAGAGTAATTGATGACATCGTACATTCTCATGGCCGCTAGTGCGCTCATCTTCGCCATCGGCAGCACGCCGTTGCTGCGGCGAGTCGCGCTGCAAACGGGCGTGATCGATGCACCGGCTTCGCGCAAGCTCCATGCCAACCCCGTGCCCTTACTGGGCGGCGCGGCCATCTATCTGGCCTTCATCCTGGCCCTGCTCTTCTTTGGTGATCGGGCCTATATCAACGAGGTAGTGGGCATCTTTGTCGGCGCCACGCTGATGAGCCTCATGGGGCTGGTGGACGACGCCTGGGGGCTCGGTTCCTACATCAAGCTGGCGGGCCAATTGCTGGCGGCGGGAATCCTGATCTATAGCGGCGTGCAGGTACAGCTTTTTGGCAACTGGATTGACATCGCGCTGACCGTCTTCTGGGTCGTTGCCATTACAAACGCACTGAATCTGCTGGACAACATGGACGGTTTGTCGGGCGGAATCGCCATGATTGCCGCCGTCTTTTTCACCCTGTTGGCGTCACTAAGCGATCAGTACCTGGTTGGTGCGCTGGCCGCGGCCCTGGCGGGGGCATGCGCCGGCTTTCTCTTCTACAACTGGAATCCGGCCCATGTCTTCATGGGCGATGCCGGCAGCCTCTTTCTGGGCTTTCTGCTTGCAGCCGTGGGCATCAAGCTGCGCTTTCCCGCCAACAGCAACACCATCACCTGGATGATTCCGGTGCTGGTGTTGGCCGTACCCATTTTTGACACGACGCTCGTCTTCTTCAGCCGCCTGCGTCTGGGCAAGAATCCGCTGACCACGCCCGGCAAGGATCACATCAGCCATCGCCTGGCCAGCATGACGGGCAGCCGTCGCGAAGCGGTGCTGATCTGCTACTTGATCGGCGGGGCCGCCGGCCTCACCGCAGTCTTCGTGAGCCAGGCCGTTCTGTGGGAAGCGATCGTCCTGGGCGGCATCACCATGGCCGTTGCGCTGGCGAGCCTTTGGTGGCTGGAGTTTCGGTTGCGTCCGGATCATGGCTGATTGATAGCGCAACGAAAGACCCGCTCTCGCCCCCTAATCTGTGGTCAACGATACAGCCGTAAGCAGATGAAGAAAGTATGGTATTGTTTCTAGCAAGTCCTGATATCCACTCACTCATTCGCAAATAGATTCCTTCGAGGAGGAGACTCTTGAAAAAGCAAGGTAACCCGTTTCAACTCACGGCGTCCCGACGCTGGACGCTCTTGCTGGCCCTGCTGGCACTAACCCTGGTGCTGGCAGCCTGCGGTGGCGCCAGCACGCCCGCAAATGACACAGCAGAAGACGCGGCAGAAAGCACAGCAACGGAAGCAGTTGCGGAGGACGACGCTGGTGAGACGGCATCAGAAGAAGTCGCACAGGATGCGGCCGGTTCGACTGCGGCGGACGGCGAGCGCCCTGTGGCGGCGCTGGACCCGATGGAGCGGAACGGCATGTTCAGCGAAGCGCCGGACATGATCATCAATCCGGAGAATTACTATTACGCCACGATCGTTACGGAGCAGGGCGATATCCAACTCCAACTCTTTGCTGATCGCGCGCCCGCCACGGTCAACAACTTTGTCTATCTAGCCAATCAGGGCTTCTACGACAACACGACCTGGCATCGCGTGCTGGACGGCTTCATGGCCCAGGCCGGCGACCCCACGGGGACCGGCTCAGGCGGGCCCGGCTACCAGTTTGCCGACGAATTTGCTCCCGGCTTGAGCTTTGATCGACCTGGTCTGCTGGCCATGGCCAACGCAGGCCCCGGCACAAACGGTAGCCAGTTCTTTATTACCTTCGCGCCGACCGAATGGCTCGATGGCGGTCACACGATCTTCGGCGAGGTGATCGAAGGCAACGAGGTGTTGGGCAACTTGACCCGCCGCGATCCCATGGAAAATCCTGATTCTGACGGCGATCTGATCGAAGCCATCCTGATTGAGGAGCGCACGGAGAGCATCCTGGCCACGCCCACGCCCCTGCCGCCCACGCCCACGCCTTATGCGCCGACCAGCCTGGAGGGCGACCGCCCCCTGGCCGACCTGAGCGTAGAGGAGCGTGACGCTTACTTCAACACAGCGCCGGAAATGGTCATCGACCCCGCCAAGAGTTACGGGGCGACCATTACGACCAGCAAGGGTGACCTGGAAGTAGAACTCTTCACCGATGAGGCGCCAATGGCCGTCAACAACTTTGTCGTCCTCTCCAATCTCGGCTTCTATGACGGTCTGCCGCTGATCGTCATTCCAGAGCAGGCCATTCTCTTCGGCGCCCTCAACGAGAGTCAGACGTCCGACGTCGGCTACACCTTTAATCCCGAAGTGGGCATCTCACCCGATCCGCAACGCGGCTCCCTGGCCTATGTGCCGCTGCAGCCGATTCCGAATGAACCGCCGTCCAGCAGCGGCAGCCAGATTCTTTTTGCGCTGATCGATCCGCCGGCAGAAACAGCTCAGCTTTACAGCTTCTTCGCCGTCGTGACGGAAGGTGATGAGCTGCTAGACGAACTCACGGACGAAGACATAATCGAGTCCATCACCATCACAGAAGAGTAGTTGCCGCCCGAAAGCGGGGTGCCTCGGCCGGATGGCCGGGCGCCCGTCTTCTTCCCGCAGCGTGCTGACCGAGGAGGTCGGCGCGCCAGATCCTGCGCACAAGTCTGCATGTCGCAAGCCGAGCAAACGTCCACCGTCGTTGCCAGCGAGCAAAACCTAGAGCGACGGCTAGGCATCCTCAAATTGACGCTGAGCATCCTCACCGTCGTGCTCATCACGGCGGTGAGCTTCTGGTTGGCCATGAATCCCGAGTGGCTAATCCAATTGGGCAACTGGGGCTATGTGGGGGGCCTTCGCCATTAGCCTCGTCGCCAGCGCGACGGTCGTCTTGCCCGCGCCGGGGATTGCGCTCGTGGTGGCGATGGGTACGGCCTACAACCCATTCCTGCTGGCCATTGCCGCAGGGTGCGGGAGCGCCATCGGCGAGTTAAGCGGCTATCTGGCTGGCGCCGGGGGGCGCAC
>CAWEEJ010000043.1:0-29192 GCA_963807905.1 uncultured Chloroflexia bacterium
TGGGTGAACAGCTACCGCGCATCTGCTGAGTGCGGGCTGATCAATGGCCTCAGAAGGTAGCTGGTGGGCCAGGATGGAGGTCACAAATATCCCCTTTCATACTCCTATGCCAGGATCTTTCAACAAGATGATTGCAAAGTCCCCCACCACGCTGAAGCCGATCGCACGATATGCGCTGTCTGCGGCGAAGTTGGCAACACTCGTGAACAGGATCGCATGCGCCGCACCGTCAGCGCGTGCGTCCCGCAGCGATTGCGCGACCGCAGCCTTGGCATAGCCGTTGCGCCGGTGATCCGGCGGCGTATAGACGCCCCCCACCTGCACCGCCTCTTGGGTGCGGGCGTTTAGGGCCGTCATGGCCACCCGCACACCGTTCCGTTCCGCCACCCAACAGTCGCCCGACATAATCTGTCGTCCGATACTTTCACGGCTCTGTTGTCGGGTTGCAGACGTGTCGGCGACGCCCAGCGCTTCGATCGAATAGTCAACGCGCCAGTCTGCCAGCAGGTCGACGTCGGCGGCATTGGCACGGCGTACCTGAACGGCGCCTTCTGTCAATGCGGGCGGCACAACGAGCGCGTCCAAGGCCAGCGTGTAGAGCTGTTCCTGCTCGGCCAGATGGATGACATCTGGGGAAACGTTCAAGGCATCCAGGATGGCAAAGCACTGCTCGCCCGGCCCGACCATGCCTTTTAGCGGCCGTCCGGACTGCTCGACTACCAAGCGCCACAGTGCACCAAGGTGCTGCGGCGGGCTTTGGGGAATGATGTTGCCATTCCAGAAATGAGCCACGACGCCAGCGAGCTGATTGCCTTCGAACGCGCGGCATAGACGCCATGGGCACGTTCGTCGCCGTCGATCAGACCGGACTGGCGCATGTTGCTCAGCAGGAACATGGACGACTCCAGCTGCGGCAGCAAGAACGATTCCAGCACGGCTTCATCACCCGGTTGAAGAATGCGGTAGGTTGCGGGCATATCGGTCTCTCCTGGGTAAACAGCCTGCGATTGTCGATAGAACACGCATATAATGAGGCGAACGGCTCGCGCTCTCCCTCTCCCATCCCCCGCCTCGCTTAGTAAGCACGCCCCGGGCGAACGGGTCGTATGAACGCATAGTCCAGGTCACCGGCCAACTTGGACGAGAGCAGCACTCGAAATGGCAACCACCCGACGGGGCGTGCGGGCTGAGCGAGGTGATTGGCGCTTAAATCAGGCCAGGTCTCGGCGGCCGAAGATCAGGGAGGCGAGCACAACGCCGCCAATCACCCAGCCGGCCATCACCGCGGAGCCACCCGCCGGCACCGCGCCGGCAGCGAATCTCCTGCGGAAAATAATGATGCCACGGGTTGAGCCACGCCAACGGTGAATTGTAGACCGCCGGGACCACGTCGAGCACAAAGGCGACCAGCGTCCAGGCTGTGCCGAGGCCGCCCGCCAACGCGGTGCTGCCGGTTGCCGATGAGATGACCAGCGCGCCCGCGCCCAGTGCAGCAAAGAGTCCCCACGCCATCACTGCGACCAACAGATAGCGGGCCAGCGGCAGCGACACGTCCAGCGTCGTCACCGCGCCCAGAGCCATGCCCGCCCACGCGACCATGACAATGACGGCCGCACCGACGATCATCTCACCGGCCTTTCCCACCACCAGTGACCAGCGTGCGACAGGGCGGCTGAAGATCAGATAGACAGCGCCGCTCTCCACCTGGCCGGCCAGCGCGTCGGTGGCGCGCGAGACCACGAACGCCGCCCCCAGTCCCAAAAAAAGTGGATGAAACCAGCTAAAGGCCAGATAGTCGAGCACGCCAAAGCCAGCCTGCAAATTAGGCGCCAGTTTGAGCAATTGACGCAAGCCATCAGGGAACGTACTCACCACGCTGTTGATCGTATCGAGGCCACCCACCGCGGGAAAGCTGGCCGCGACCAGCCACTGAAAGAAGCCCGCCGCGCCCGCAAAGGCTGCCAGCGAGACCCGCTTGCGTCGGAGCGTTGCCCATCCGATGAGCCAGGCCGCACGTATATTACCCATCGTCCCGCTGCTCCGACCGATAAAAGTCGAGGAAGACATCCTCCAGGGATGGCGGCTCGATGATCACGTCCTCTACCGGCAGCGCGGCCAGTGCAGTCAGGAGAGCTGAGAGATCTCCGGCGTAGAAGCGCCACCCGCGATCAAGCCGGCGAAGGTCGCTAACGGCTGGAAGCTGGGAGAGATGGGCCGCGGCATCGGGAACCTCATTTGGGCGAAGCAGAAGCGTCACCCGGCGCCGCGCACGGCCACGCAGCGCTTCCACGTGATCGACCGCGGCCAGGCGACCGCCTCGGATCAACGCAACTCGGTCGCAATGCGCTTCCACTTCCGAGAGCACGTGTGAAGAGAAAAAGATCGTTACGCCGCGCGCTTTGGCCCGCGGAGCGTTACAAAGAGCGCACGCTTCGTCAGCGGGTCAAGCCCTTCCGTCGGCTCGTCCAGTACGATCAATTCCGGGCGGTGCTGCAAGCCCTGGGCGATGTTGATCTTCTGGCGCGTGCCGCGCGATAGGCGTTTGACCGGCCGACGCAGATCACCGGGCGCCAACTCCAACGTAGTGAGCAGCGCCGCGCGGTCGACGGGAGGTTGGCCCTGCAGGCGTGCCAGCTCGTCGAGCAGCCAGTTGCCCGTAGCGTCGGGTTCCAGGCCGGCTACATCGGGAACGAACCCCAAGCGTTGACGGGCCACCCGCGCCTGGGCGGGGTCTGCCATGTCACAGTCCAGCAGCCGCACGCTACCGGCGTCTGGCCGCAGAAACCCCATAAGTAGGCGAATCGTCGTCGTCTTGCCCGCGCCGTTAGGCCCCAGGAAGCCAAGCATCTCACCCGACGCCGCGGCCAGCGTGAGGTCGGCCACGGCCACGTGCTGGCCATAGCGCTTGGTGACACGGTTTAGGCTGAGGGCGGGCTGCATGGTAAATCGATCCGAAAGGTTGTACCAACATCCACGGTGCTGGTCACGCTGATTTTACCGCCCTGAGCTTCTACCAGTGACTTGGCAATGGGCAAGCCAAGGCCCGACTCGCCATTGCTCACCGCGCAGCGTCGCCGCGATAGAAGCGCTCAAAGACATAGGGCAAATCGTCCGGGGCAATTCCCTCGCCTGTATCGGTGATAGTGATGAGGATGGTTTGCGCCTCCTGGCTCGCAGCGAGGGTGACAGAGCCGCCGGCGGGTGTGTGGCGCAGGGCATTGCCGACCAGATTGCCCAGCACCTGGGCCATGCGCTCCGGATCCGCTTGAATCGGCCAGAGGTCATCCGGGGCGTTGACGATGAGTTCAATCTCGGCTCCTTGGGCACGGACGCGTGGGTCGCCGCCGTTCGTGTGAGGACGTCACGGGGCGCGACTGGCTGCAGATCCAGCGAAAGCTCGCCGGCATCGGCCAGCGAGAGGATGCGCAGATCGTCGATCAGGCGGTTTAAGTGCTGTGCCTCGCTGTAGATCACATCATACATCTCCGGCGAAGCCTGGAGCTTGCCATCACTCAAGGCTTCGGCATAGCCCAAGATGACGCTCAGCGGCGTACGCAAATCGTGGGCGATGTCAGCCGTCATCTGGCGGCGGAGTCGAGTTGCTTCTGCCAAGTCGCTGCTCATATTGTTGAAGGAGCCGGCCAGCACGCTCAACTCGTCTCGCCCACGCACGGGTACCTGTAGACCCAACTCGCCGGCGGCCAAGTCACGTGTGGCCGCGGTTAATTCACGTAACGGGCCCGTGATCGTCCACGCCAAGCCGATGCCCACGACCAGCGCGACCAGGGTTGCGAACAGGGCGCTCAGCACGACGGCGCGACGCACGTTGTCGCGGAACGCCTCTTCCGCGGCCTGGTTGGTGCGGCGGAAATCCGGCACGTCGATGAGCAGATAGCCAACGGTCTCGCCGTTGACAACGATCGGCTCGGCCAGATCAGGACGCGGAGAACGGCCATTGTCAGCACGCGGCGGGCGACCGGCGAGATAGCGCCCTTCGCTGTCCAGCAGCGTCCCCATTATCATCGTCCGCGCCACGTCCGGGAGAGCTGACCGCCCAGGCGCTCTTCCAAACCGGTCCAATCGCCGGTCTCCCTATAGACGTCCTGAAATTCGCTGATCAAACGCGCCCGCTCTTGCAGAGCCAGAAATTGATCAAACTCTCTGCCGGTGCGCTGGCCAACAAAAAACGCCACCAGCAACGCGCCGATGAGGCCAACGATGAGAAATGCCAGGGTGAGCTTGAGGGTGAGTGAACGCATGGGAAGAGAATGAGCCTTACGACTCTACAAAGCGATAGCCAATGCCGTAGATCGTCTCAATGTAGCGCGGGGTGCGACTGTCTGGCTCGATTTTGCTGCGCAGATTGCGGATATGAACGTCGATGGTGCGTTCATATCCTTCATAGGCGTCGCCCTGGAGGCGATCGAGCAACTCGGCCCGTGTGAAGACGCGACCAGGATGGCTCAAGAAGAGCGCAAGCAGGTCAAACTCGGAGGGCGTCAGCGCCACGACAGCGTCATTGACCGTGACCTGACGGCGCGACTCGTCCAGGGTGATGTCTGCGACACGCAGCAAGCGCTGACCATCGGCAGGCTGTTTCTCCAGTCGCCGCAGCACAGCTCGCACTCGGGCGGTCAACTCGCGCAGGCTAAATGGTTTGGTTACATAGTCATCGGCGCCCAACTCCAGGCCCAGCACTTTGTCGCTCTCTTCGAGCTTGGCTGTGAGCAGAATAATGGGCGTATCGGCCTCTTTGGCATAGGCACGCATGAAGTCATAGCCACCCATATTGGGCATCATCAGGTCGAGTATGATTAGGTCGGGCCTTGATTGGCGAGACACAAAGAGCGCCTCTTGACCGTCAGCGGCCTCAACAACGTCAAATCCCTCCTGGCTCAGATATTGATCCAGCATGATACGGATTTCGCGCTTGTCATCCACTACCAAAATCGTTTTGGCCATACTCGACTCATCCTCGCACACGGCTTGCTGAACGCCAGCAACGATGCGCCCATGATACCACCGATCTAAACAAAGGGGATAGAACAAGGCAAGAATGCCGCCCAGTACCATCCCCCCCAATACGGGTAACGCTGGTTGAACCCATCGAAACCGGGCGGACCTTGCAGACCCACTCCTTGGTTTCGACAAACTCAACCAGCGCCACCAGTCATTCATCTAGCTTAGCGTCAAATCAGCCGGCAAACTACTTGCCCCGACCACCGCGATGATCACCCCGTCCGCCTGGACCACTCCGTTCAGCCAGCAGGTCGGCCTGCTCCTGAGTGATGACGCCGTCGGCCACAGCCTGGGCCACAGCAGCTTCAGTCGCTTCCTGCATGCTGGCGTGCAGCTCGTCACGGTCGACGGAGGCCATCAGGTCACGCAGGGAGCCGTCCTCACGCGCAGCGGTGAGTTCATCGACCGTGATCCCCAGCACGCCGGCCATGATTGCCTCCCGATCGACATATTCGCGCAGGGCTTGGCCTGCCGCCATCAGGTCGGCCTGCTCCTGGCTGATGCGCCCGTCGGCGAGCGCCTCGGCCAGCGCCTGCTCGCGCGCCGCCTCCTCCGCGGCCTGCAGTTCCTCTACCGAGATCCCCAACTGCTCAGCCAGATCCGCACCGCGATCTCCGCGTTCACCGCCGGCAAAGCCGCGAGGACCGCCGCGACGGCCCAGCTCGCCCTCTTCCATACCATCCGCTCCACGCCATTCGCTGGTCGGAGCAGCCGGTGTGGCGTCATCGCCCTGGGCGAAGGCCGGTATCGTTGCAATTGTCAGGCCGGCAGCCAGCGTGAGTGCAGCCAAGCTGCCTACGGCAATGCCCTTTAGCGTATTCTTCATATCCATCTGTCCAATCTCCTTACAATCAATGTGACTTGCTGGAACGGTTTCACCGCTATCAAAGCCGGGTCGAAACCGCTCGTCGTTGATGCTGATCGCCGATCGATCAGCTTGTTCACACTCTACGGCGGAACTATTTAGAAAATGTGAAGAAGTCATTGGCAACTTGTTGGGATTGACGCCATGCGGATTACAATGGCGGTAAGGAATGACAGCGAGCGTCTGTGGCTCGCTCGGCACGCTCAAGGAGAAAGCGAAATGTTTGGCAAGCTGTTTGGACGCAAGCAAGCGGCGCCCGCGCCGAGACCGCCCCGCCTCGATTTGGGTCCGCTTTGGGGCGAACCATTGACGGCCTTCGCCGACTACTACAACATCCACTTCCACACGTTGGGGCTGGCGGCAACGATGCGGGCGCTGGAGACGCACTATATGCCCCTGGCCGTAGCCGGGCCCAGCATTATCGCAGCCGAGCAGGGAGACTGGACGACGGCCTACTTCGCCCCCGAACTCATGGCGCGGGTCGGCTTCAACAAGCTAGCCGGCCAGATTGCAGCCGAGCACGACGCCTGGGTCATCGGCTATCGCGTCTATGCCGACGTGGGGCTGGACGTTCATTACTTTCAGGGCGACGAGCACGTTGCAGGGCTGACTATGGCCGATGACGAAGTAGAAATCGAGCCGGCAACGCCCGCCATCTTCGCGGAACTGGGCAACGTCAGCGCCATCATCCCCCGAGCGCCGGAGGTCCATCCGCTGGACTGCCACTTTGCCCTCCTGGCCGCGCTCGGCATCCGCGATGCGGCGCTGACCTGGCCCGATGCGCAGGCGCGGTGCGCAGATGGCACGCTTGGGCAAGCGGAGCGACTTGATGCGGTGTAGCAAGAGACGAATGGTCAATCGAAAATAGACAATAATGAATGAGTATCTTGGTCGGGTATACCCATTGATCATTTTCAATTGACGATTGTCAATTGTCCCCTGCAGCCCGCCCATCCCAAACGCGGCATGCCACCCCGGCAATTTCTGGAGTCAACCATCGCGTTTCATTGCCTTTGTGATAAACTGAACAGACCAAGCAGCAAGCATTATGAGGCTGCAAGAGACCCAATGCATTGGGCGACCGGCCTCTCTTTCTCATCAGTGAAGGGGCGAAACGTGAGCAAGTCAAAGTTTGTCTGGAGTGACCCATTCTTATTGGACGAGCAACTCTCGGCTGAAGAACGCATGGTCCGCGATGCGGCCAATGCCTACTGCCAGGAACAGCTCATGCCCCGGGTGCTCGAAGCCAACCGGGACGAGACCTTTGACCGGGCCATCTTCTACGAAATGGGGGAACTGGGCATGCTCGGCTCTACCATTCCGGAGGAATATGGCGCGGCCGGGCTGAACGCTGTCTGCTACGGCCTGATTGCGCGCGAGGTCGAGCGCGTCGACTCGGGCTATCGCAGCGCGATGAGCGTGCAGAGTTCGCTGGTCATGTATCCGATCTACGCCTATGGCACTGAAGCCCAGCGCCAAGCATTCCTGCCCAGATTGGCCAGTGGTGAACTGGTCGGCTGCTTTGGCTTGACCGAGCCCAATCACGGCAGCGATCCGGGTAGCATGGAGAGTAGGGCGACCAAGACGGAGGGCGGCTGGATTCTCCACGGCAACAAGATGTGGATTACCAACTCGCCCATCGCCGACGTCTTCATCGTCTGGGCCAAGGCCTATGGCGAAGGCGAGAATGAGGCTGGGGCCAGGGACGGCGACATCCGCGGGTTTATCCTCACCAAGGAGATGGCGGGGTTGACCGCGCCCAAGACCGAGGGCAAGTTTAGCCTGCGCGCCAGCGTCACCGGCGAAATTGTCATGGACGAGGTCTTTGTGCCCGACGAGAATCTGCTGCCCAATGTCAAGGGCCTTGCCGGACCCTTTGGCTGCCTGAACAAGGCGCGCTACGGGATCTCCTGGGGGACGATGGGTGCAGCGGAATTCTGCTGGCACGCTGCCCGCCAATACACGCTCGACCGCAATCAGTTTGGTCGCCCGCTGGCCGCGACCCAACTGATTCAGCTCAAGCTGGCCAACATGATGACTGAGATTACGCTGGGCTTGCAGGGCTCGCTGCGCGTCGGGCGCCTGATGGACGAAGAGAAGGTTGCCCCGGAGATGATCTCGCTGGTCAAGCGCAACAACTGCGGCAAGGCGCTGGACATCGCCCGCGCGGCTCGCGACATGCATGGCGGCAACGGCATCTCCGACGAATTCCACGTCATCCGCCACGTCATGAACCTCGAAGCCGTCAACACTTATGAAGGCACGCACGACATTCATGCCTTGATTCTTGGCCGCGCACAGACGGGGATTCAAGCCTTTATGGCGTAGTCGAAACGCAACAAAAAACGGGCAGAGCGGTCGACGCTCTGCCCGTTTTTTGTTGCGTTTATTTATCGACATCCGTCACGATGCTGCGCCACAGGATTGGCGAATCACCAGCGATGTCGGCGTGATGACGCGCAGGGGCGGGTCATGGGAGCGTTCAATGCGCCGGTGAAGCTGTTCGGCGGCCAATCTGCCCAGCAAATGCTTGTGGACATGGACCGTTGTCAATGGCGGGTACGCAATCGCGGTCTCGGGAATGTCGTCGAAGCCCGTTACGGCCACGTCATTAGGAACCGTGTAGCCGTGCGCCTGAATCCACTGCATGGCGTTGAGCGCAATGAGGTCGGAAGAGCAGATGATGGCGTCGGGCGGCTCGGACAAGCCCATCATCTTTTCGGCCCCGCGCTGCCCGATTTTGGCGGGCAATCGTTCCAGCGTGTGCGAATCCTCGTAGATCAACGCTTCGTGCGGGGCGAGATCGCACTCGGCAAGGCCGGCCAGATACCCACGCATCCGCTCGCCGATCCGCGCAGGCAACTCATGGCCGATGATGAAACCAATGCGCCTGTGTCCGATCTGGACGAGGTGCTTGACCATGGCCCGCATACCCTGGTACCCATCGATCAGCACCGCATCGATTCCCGGTTCAACCTGAATCGGCGCGCTCACGATGTTGTCCGTGACCGCTTTCCAGAAGCCAACCTTTTGCCGGCTGAGCCCGCCAAAGATGAGCAATCCCTCGATCGAATGGAGCTCAGCCAGCTCGTGCACTTGGCCCGCGGAGCTGACATCCACAAAGGTCTTGACAAAGGCGGGATGGTAGCCCAGCCTTTCGAGTTCACCGTCCGCGCCTTCCAGCAGCTCGTTGAAGAACGGGTTGCTAAACTTCCCGCGGTAGGAGACCAGCACGATGCCCACGTTGCGCAGGATGCCAGCATTCGACCGCGGCTTCGACACGCCGCCGTGGCGGCGCTGGATGAGCCCCGTACCGGCCAACTCCTGCAAGTCGCGCCGCATGGTAATCTCCGAGACGGCAAATTCTTCCGCCAGCGTGCGCGTGCTGAGAATCTCACCGGATCCATCTTCGGTGACACGCTCAAGAATCTGCTTCAGGCGTTCTTGCTTATTCATAGCGCTGCGTCATTTTGTCCGCTTGGTAGGTTGAATTGCGTGACAACGCCGGTCAGGGCCGGGCGCAATTGGCTGTCGCGGCGAATTCATTTCGCAATTGACACCTAACCGTAAATGTGATTAAATTGCGATCAAACGATCACTTATTTTGATCGAATACCCCATCAAATATAACATATTCAGCCAGGACTGACCAGACTCAGAATCGGATCAGATGCGTGGCAAACGCAATCGGCAGAAATGAGTCTTCCCGAATCGCCCGTTTGTTCTGCCGTCACTCAACGTCCTGGACGCACCCATAATTGTCATCACCGGCAGCATGCGCTTACACCTTTTCAATGTACCTACCAGATGGAGGAGACCAATGAAACACAGAAAGCTCTTGACAATGATGATCGGCATCATGCTGGTCGCAGCCCTGCTCAGTGGTTGCGCCGCACCGGCCGCACCGGGTGGTGCGGGCGAGGCCAGCGGCGACAGTGCGTCCGGCGAGGAACCGATTGAACTCACCCTGGCCATCAACGGCGGACCGGGCGAGTATGCCGGGTATCAGCGCATCATTGATGCCTTCGAAGAGCAGAACCCCGGCGTGACAATCGAGTTACTGGAGCGCCCCGGCCAAGGCTTTAACAATCAAATCGTGGCCGAATTGGCCGCCGGCGAGGCGCCCGATATCATGAAGGTGGGGTTTGTGGGTGATTTCGCCTTCTTCGCCGATGCAGGCGGCACAATCGATCTCAGCCCTTACCTCGAAGAAGGCTTCGCAGATGATTTCTATGAAGCTGCTTGGACCATCGCCACCGTTGATGGCGTGCCGTACGGCGTGCCCATGGTGTGGGACACGCATGCCCTGTTCTACAACACCGATTATATTGAACAGGCTGGCATTGAAGTACCGCAGAGCATGGAAGAATGCTGGTCCTGGGAAGAGTTCAACGAGCAGTCTCGGCTCGCCATGGAGAGCAGCGATGCCGACTTTGGCCACGCCGCGCTCTGGAATGCCAAGCGTTGGATGCTCTTCCTTTACGGCAACGGCGGCCAGGTGTTGACCGATGATCTCTCTGCCTCGGCCATCAATTCAGACGCGACAATCGAGACCGTCGACTGGATGAAGGGTTGGTATGACGACGGTCTCGCCCCTGGCAGCACGTCAATGAAGTTTTCTGAGCGGGCAGAGGAGCTCTTTATCAACGGCGCCATTGCGTTCCTGATTTCTGGTAGCTGGCACATGCCTGCGTTGCGCGAGCAGATGACCTCCATGGGGTGGGATGTGACCTACCTGCCCTGTACGCCCAATGGGCAAGACGCTGACCTGGGCGGCAATGGCCTGGCCGTGACCAAAGACAGCGAACATCCGGAAGTGGCGGCGGAGTTTATCAAGTTTGCTACCAGCACCGACAACATGCGCGAATACGCTGCATCGGCCTTCTTCAACCCCGTGCGCAAGTCGGCCATGGAAGGGTTGGAGTATCCTGAGTTTAACGAGCAGATGCTGCTCTTTGCCGAGGTCGCCACGACCATCGATCCGCATCATGCCGCGGTTCAAGGCCTGCCCGTTTTCCCGCAAATCGCCACCATCATGGCCGATGAGCTGGATCTAGCCTTCGTAGGCGGACAGGATGCCGAAACAACGGCACAGAATATGGAAGACAAGATCAACGATATTCTAGCGGAATAATCCGCAAGTGGTCGATTGATCCGACCCGGGCGGCGATAACGACTTCTGTCCTCGCCGCCCGGGTCGTTTGCCCCGTACGAACCACCTTCTCTGTGGATCTACCGAACGTGTCAGAAAAGGGTGCAGGATGCCAGAAGCACAAACCGTGATCACCGAGTCGCGGGATGCCCCAACGGCTGAAAGCTATAGCTGGTGGAGCCGCAATCAACGCAAGGTGATTCCCTATCTCTTCATCACCCCGACGATGCTGATCTTCACTGCATTCGTCTTCTTGCCGATCACGTATGCTGCGGCCATGAGTTTCTTTGACTGGAATGGGATCAGCACGGCGGAATTCGTGGGCATTGAGAACTATTTGAATCTGTTCACGGATCCGATTTTTTGGACAGCGCTAAAGAACACAGTCATTTACGCGTTGGGCGTAGTGCCGACCAGCATGGCATTGGGACTGCTCGCGGCGATTGGACTGAATCGGCAGAACCTCCCTGGCCGCCCAATTTTCCGGACGATCTTCTTTTTACCCTTTGTCATCTCTGCCGTAGCCACGGCAACAACAGCGGGCTGGATTTTTGGCGACACTTTTGGCGTGGTCAACAAGATGCTGGAGGCCGTCGGACTAGAAAAGGTACGCTGGCTCTCTAATCGTGACACGGCTTTGTTCACCGTCATGATTGCGACAGTCTGGATACGGGTTGGATTCTGCATGTTGATCTATCTCGCTGGATTGCAGTCCATCCCCAGCGACCTGATTGAGGCTGCCTCCATTGATGGCGCCTCAACCGGACAGCGCTTTCGTCATATCACGCTGCCGCTGTTGGCGCCAACCACGTTCTTGCTCCTCGTTCTCAATATCATCTTCTCATTTGAAGTATTTGACCTGGCGTATGTCATGACAAGCGGCGGGCCCGGTTTCGCCACTACGGTACTGACGATCTACATCTACAACACCGCTTTCCAGTCACAACAATTCGGCTATGCCAGCAGCATCGGTCTGGTCTTCATGGCGATCATCATGACGATTACACTGATTCAATGGCGATTTTCTAATGAGGGCGGAAGGGTTTAGCAAAATGAGCAGCGAGCAGATCACTACAAGTGGGGCGCCCCGAATTTCCATGAAGACGCGAGATCGGCTGACGACCGCGCTGGTCTGGTTGGCCGTAGCCTCTGGCGCCGTGATCATGTTTTTCCCAGTTTACTGGATGTTCGTGACCACCATCGTGCCCAGAGAAGAAGCCTACTCGCGTGACCTAAACCTGATCCCGCAGACGATCGTCTTTGACAACTATATCAATGGCTGGACCAGCAATCCATGGCCGCGGTGGTACGGCAACACGCTTATCATCGTGGGTGTCTCCGTCATCGGCCTCACCTTTTTCAGCCTATTGGCCGGTTTCGCCTTTGCCAAGTACGAGTTCCGCGGCCGCAACGTGCTCTTCCTGATCATCCTCAGCACGCTGATGATCCCCTTGCAGGTCTTGTTGATTCCACGCTTCTTGCTCTTGGCCAACCTTGGCTGGGTCAACACTTATTGGGGCGTGATCGGTCCCCACATGGCCGATCCGTTCGGCCTCTTTTTCGCCCGCCAGTTCATGCTCGATCTGCCCGACGAGTTGTTGGAAGCCGCACGGCTTGACGGGGCCAGCGAGTTTACGATCTTTCGCAAGGTCGTGCTTCCCCTCACCCGTCCGGCGATCGCCGTCCTGGTCATCCTGGGCTTCGCCGGTCGTTGGAATGCCTTTGCTTGGCCGTTGGTGGCGCTCCCGCGCAAGGAGATGTTCACGGTCCAGCTTGGCATCAACTTCATGAAGGGTGAATATGGCACCGATTATCCGGCCGTGATTGCCATGGTCGTCATCTCGCTGATTCCGATCATCATCGTCTTCCTCTCCTTCCAAAACTACTTTGTCCAGGGGATCGCCCGTACGGGAATCAAGTAGTTGTGTTCAACCATCCACTTCCAAAGGTCACGGTGTGAACCATGCAGCCCAATATCCTTATCTTTATGACCGACCAGCAGCGGGGCGACGTCGTTGCCCCCGATCATCCCTGCATCACGCCCAATGCGACGCGTCTGGCCGAGGAAGGCGTGCGCTTCACCGAGGTCTTCTGTCCCTCGCCCCACTGCTGTCCCTCGCGCGCGACCTTTATGACCGGTCTCTATCCCAGCCGCCATGGCGTCTACAACAACGTCAGCAACCCGTCGGCCATCAATCGCACCGTCTTTGACGGCGTCACCATGTTCAGCGAACACCTGGACGAGGCCGGCTACAACCTGGCCTACGCCGGCAAGTGGCACGTCAGCGACGTGGAAAATCCCGAAGACCGGGGCTGGACCGAGTTGCTGGTGCGGGCGCGCACGGGCAGCTATATGCATACCGGCATTTCGCGTTGGTCGGAGAAACAGTTTGAGAACCCCGCTGAACGAGGGTACGGCCAAATCCTGCGCCCGGGATGGGGGCCCATCCAACTCTTCGGAACCTACGAGACGGATACCGAGTATCCCTACGAAAGCCACCCTGACTACGCCGTCGTCAAGTCGGCGCTGGATGCATTGCCCGATCTGGCGGCCCAAGACGAGCCCTGGTGCCTCTATGTGGGCACGATCGGCCCCCACGATGACTTTGTCGTCCCCCAGCATTACGCCAACATGTACGACCTGGACGATGTCGAGCTGCCGCCCAATTACGGCGACGCCATGCGCGACAAACCGGGCCTCTACCAGCGCATGCGCGATCAATACTGGTCGCAATTCAGCGAAGAGGAAGTGCGCGACTGCCTGCGTCACTACTGGGCCTATTGCACCATGGAAGACGACCTCTTCGGCCTCCTGCTGGACAAGCTCGATGAGGTCGGCCAGGTCGATAATACGCTGGTCATTTTTATGAGCGATCATGGCGAATATTGCGGCTCCCACGGCATCTACTGCAAGGGCGTGCCCTCCTTCCGCGAGGCCTACCACGTGCCGACAATCATGCGCTATCCTCAAGGTATCGAGGCGCCGGGCCGGGAAGAAGACGCCTTCGTCACGCTGGCAGACTTTGCCCCGACCTTTGTGGAATTGCCGGTCTGCCCGTGCCGGAGGACCTCACCGGCAAGAGTCTCGTTCCCTTCCTCAAGCAGGAGTCGCCTGCGGACTGGCGGGACACGGTCTTCACCCAGTGCAATGGCGTGGAGTTATACTACTCACAACGCACGGTCATGACGCGTGACTTCAAGTACGTCTACAATGGCTTTGACCGCGATGAGTTCTATGACCTGCGCAACGATCCCCATGAAATGATGAACGTGGCCACAAATCCACTCTACGATGAAGCGCGTCATGACCTGGTGCGGCGCATGTGGCGCTTTGCCGCGGCACAGAATGACGAACTGATCATGAATCCGTACTACACCGTCGCGCTGGCGCCCTGGGGACCGGCCGACGCCTTGCAGGAACCATAGCGGGTGGAGGGCATCTGTCGCGCCTTTCGGTGCGTTCAGCCTCACCCTGCTCCGCCTCCTGAATGGAGGCTCCGCGTCCCTCCCCAAAATTTGGAGAGGGACAGATTTGGCGCATCAAGCGTCAAATCAGGGTGAGGAAAACCCGACCTTATGAACTGTACAGTCAAGCGCATTCTTTGACTGATGATGCGCTCTATGATTCCCTTACATTGAGTGGCTCCCTATCCTGAGTGGCTCTCGATATCGTCGTCATCGTTCCAGCGCAACGAAAGTGGATGAACCTCATGAAGACGATCGGGCTCCTGGGCGGCATGAGCTGGGAAAGTACCGAACTCTACTATCGCTGGATCAATGAAGAGACCAAGCGTCGCCTCGGCGGCCTGCATTCCGCCCCCATCGCGCTGGTCAGCGTCGATTTTCAAGCGATAGAGACGCTCCAGCATCGGGGCGAATGGGATGCCGCCGGCGCCGCGTTGGCACTTGCCGCACGGCAAGTCGAGGCGGCTGGCGCCGACTTCCTGCTCATCTGCACCAACACCATGCACATGGTTGCGCCCGCAATTGAAGCGGCCATCGACATCCCCCTCCTCCACCTGGCCGACGCCACGGCCCGCCGCATCCAAGCTGCAGGGATGGAGACGGTCGGCTTGCTCGGCACCCGTTTCACAATGGAAGAAGCGTTCTACAAGGAACGCCTGCGCGAAGGTCACGGACTGAACGTGCTTGTCCCGCCGCCCGCTGACCGGGAGATTGTCCACCGGGTCATCTACGAGGAACTGGTGTTGGGCAACGTGCGCGACGAGTCGCGGCAGGAGTTCCTGCGCATCATCGACGACCTGCACCGGCGCGGGGCCGAAGGCGTCATCGAAGGCTGTACCGAGATTGTGCTCCTCGTCCAGCAGCAGCACACGGAAGTCCCCCTCTTCGACACGACATCGATTCATGCTGTGGAAGCGGTTGCCATGGCGCTTGCGGCCTGACCAATTGCTATGTTCAATCTGTCCTCTGTGCTAAAAATCATCCTGGCCATTGCGCTGCTCTACATTGCCTTTGCTGCCGTGGTCTTTCTCCTGCAGCGACAGCTGCTCTACTTTCCCAGCCCGGAACGCGCCAGCGCTGCGCACCTGCGCGCAGCCGGCTTGGTCCCGTGGCCGGCGGCAGGCGACGATTACCGCGGCCTGATCAGCAATGACCAGGCAAGCTTTCCCAACGGCACGATCGTTGTCTTCCATGGCAATGCCGGGCAGGCCGTTGATCGGGCGTTTTACCCGGCCGCGCTGGCTCCGTTAGGCTATCGAGTATTGCTGGCCGAATACCCAGGCTATGGCGGGCGCGCGGGCAAACCGAGCGAAGCAGCCTTTGTCGCCGACGCTCGCGCCACCGTGGCCCAAGCGTATGAAGAATTTGGTGAGCCGCTCTACCTGTGGGGCGAGTCGCTCGGAGCAGGCGTTGCGGCCGCCGTCGTTGCCGATGCACCCGCGCCGGTCGCCGGTCTGGTCATGGTCACGCCATGGGATTCGCTGCCTGCGGTTGCCCAAACTCACTACCCCTATTTTCCCGCACGCTGGCTGACGCTGGATAAGTACGACAGCGTTCGAAACCTGGCCGCCTATCCTGGACCGGTGGCTGTCGCCCTGGCCGAGCGAGACACAATCGTACCGGTTCACCATGGCCAGCGCCTGTATGAGTCTCTTTCCAGGCGGAAACAGCTCTGGCTCTTCGAAAAGGCCGGTCATAACAGCTGGCCTAGTGATCCGGAAGCTCGGTGGTGGCGCGAAGTGACGGATTTCGTAGCCGCCAGCGACGATCAAGATTGAGGGCTCTGGGCTCTTCTGTGGCGGGGTCAAATGACGACAACCGGGACTAAACTGAAAGCGCTGACGCGATCATGATTTCTGCTAAAGCGTCCGGTCAGTGCGCATGAGCATAAAGTCCTCAGTGTGCGCAAAGAGCTCATCATTGCCGCTCTAAGTCTGAACACGCACATGCGTGAGCGCGACACCTCAACTTTGTTGACAGCCCATCACAGCGGACGTATACTACCTGCCACAAGTAAATAGCTCATGCAGGTGTCTGTTGCCCCGGAAGGCACAGACATCAACGGCGAAGCCGGTGAAAGTCCGGCGCTGTCCCGCAACTGTAACCCATGCTCGACTACGGTCGAAACCGGGAAGCCAGGTCGCCCACCTGTATGGAAGGATGCCACAACCTCGAGGCCAAGGTGTGGTATTGCGCTTTTCTAGGCATGCCGCACCTTTTCGCTCGGATTGTGAAGGGGTGTTTTTTTATTGGCCCGATGCATTGTCAGAAACGCACAGAATCATGACAAGAAGCCACAAAAGGAAGCAGAATGCCGCACAGTTACACAAAACCGGTCGCGACACGATCTGTATCGCTTGCCCTGACGCTCATGCTGGGCTTGGCGCTGCTGGTCGGCGCTTCCCACAAGGTCCACGCACAGGAGAGCGACGCAGGCGCGATCATCGTCCAGTTCGACGACCATGCCGTGCACATCCGCCCCATCGAGCTCACGCAACCGCTCTCCGGCCTTGCCGCGCTGGAGCAGAGCGGCCTGGATTTCGTTACCGCAGACGCCGGCTTCGGTCCCGCCGTGTGCAGCATCGAGGGCGTGGGCTGCCCGGTCGACAATTGCTTCTGTGACGAGCAGCAGTTCTGGGCCTACAGCGCCTGGGACGGCACAGCCTGGCAGCCCTACGCTGTGGGTGCTGGCGTATCGATCGTTGAGCCGGGCGCGATCGAAGGTTGGCGCTGGGGCCCCTTCGAGAGCGGCCAGACGCCGGCTCCCGCCGTGCTGGCCGCCCAGGCCGCGCTCGACTGGCTGGCGAACGCCCACGCTGATGACGGCAGCCTCAACGCCAGCATAGGCGGTACGGTGGAGTCACTGCTCTTGCTGAGCGCCAATGGACTCTCTGCCGGAGACTGGCCCCCCGGCAAGGAGCGAGCCAGCGTCGAGGAGTACGTGCAGGCCAATGGCGCGGCCTTCGCCAGGCTTGGTCCGGCGGAGAGCGGCAAGCTGGCCGCAGGGCTGGCAGCAACCGCCGCTTGCTGGCCGGAAGCCGCACGCCGTCCGGCCACCTATTATGATGAAGCGCTGGGCGTGTACAGTCGCGAGACCGGCTTCCATCTATGGGCGTTGCTGGGCGCGGAGGCGCTGGGTGATGCTGTGCCTGCCGTGGCTATTCAATCGGTGCTAGACCGTGCAGCCTGATGGCGGCTGGGAATGGTCGGCCGGCTGGGGCGCCGACACCAACACCACTGCCCTCGCCGTGCAAGCCCTGCGCGTGGCCGGTCTGTCGACGAACGATCCCGCCATCCAGGCTGCGGTCGAGTTTTTACGCACTGCCCAAGCCGCTGACGGCGGCTTTGTGTATGATCCGGCGAGCGCTGAATCGGGCAGCGACGTCAATTCCACAGCCTATGCGATTCAGGCGCTCATCGCCGCGGGCGAAGATCCTGCCGGCGAGGCGTGGCGCGTGGAAGGCATTTCACCGCGCGACTATCTGCTCAACGCACAATTGGCGGACGGCAGCTTCGAGTGGCAGCCGGGCACGGGCGTCAATCCGCTCTCCACGCAGCAGGCAGCAACCGCGCCGCTGGGCGCGACCTTCCCAACGGGCCCCCAAACTGGTCTGCCGGACTGCGCCACCGTGGCCTGGCCGGTCTGGTTTGAGACGCTGATGCGTATGCCGCTATCCGACGACACAGAGCAATGATTTTGGCATTATTCACCATTTATTTCATCTAGAAAGTTGTAGGGAATTAGCGCCAACATGCCCCATCGAACAAGTTGGATCAGCGTCAGTCTTGGCTTCATCTTCCTCACGGCACTTTTTGCCCTCGTCGGCGTGCCGGGTCTGGCGACGCCTACAGCGTGGGCTGAAGACGAGAAGGAAGCGGACATCATCGTCCAGTTTGGCGATCAGAATGTCGTCACGCGCGACATCACCTTCACCGAGTCGATTTCCGGCTTGCGGGCGCTGGAACTGAGTGGGCTTGAATACGGAACGTACGACTTTGGCGGCGGCTTCCTGGCCGTCTGCCACATTGAAGATGTCGGCTGTCCCGCGACGGCGGACGAGTGCTTCTGTGGCGGCAACTCCTACTGGGGCTACAGCTTCTGGGACGGCAGCCAGTGGCAAGGCTATCAGACGGGTGCGGCCACGTCGGTCATCAGCCAGACGGGCGCAATCGAAGGCTGGCGCTGGGGCGAATTTGGCGATGCCATTGCCCCGCCGTCGGACGCGCTGGCAGCCACTCGCGGGCTGGCGCAACTGCGCACGACGCAGGAAGAGAACGGCGGCTACGGCAGCGCCAGCGCGGCCAGTGACGTCATGCTGGCCATCGGCGCCAACCGGCTCAACGGCTCAGACTGGACGACAGATGAGGGGGTCTCACTCATCGACTACTGGTCGGACGATGATATCGAGGAAGATGCCTTTGGCAACAACGCAGAACGCTTTGCACGCACGTCGCCGGCCGGTGCGGGCAAACTGCTGCTGGCGGCGAAGGCTGCCGGGGCAGACCCGACCGCCTTCGCCGGTTTGGACTTGACCGCAATTGTCAAGCCAACTATGAAGCAGCCAGCGGCTCGTTCGGCCCCACCAACTGGGATCAAGCGTGAGCATGCTGGGCCTGAGCTGCGGTCAGCGACGAGGCGCTCCCGATGTGACCGTTGCCGCTTTGGCCGCCACGGTGAATCCGGACGGTTCGTGGGACTATCTGCCTGACGGCGCTGGGGACAGCAACAGTACGGCCCTGGTCATCCAGGCGCTGCGTGCGGCCGGCGAGTGCCGGCGCGCGCCCCTGGTGCAATCGGGTCTCACCTATCTCAAAAGCACCCAGAATGCCGACGGTGGTTTTGGCTTCACGCCCGATGCAGAGAGTGACGCCAACTCTACCGCCTACGTGATCCAGGCGCTACTGGCAGCAGATCAAGATCCGGCCGGGGCCTACTGGTCCATGGCGGGCAAGTCACCGATCGACGTGCTGCGCGACCTGCAGTTGACGGACGGCAGCTTCGAGTGGATCGCAGGCGGCGGATCGAACCCGATTGCCACCCAGCAGGCGATTCCTGCGCTGTTGCGCACGCCGCTGGTCGCTGCCGATGATCAGGTGGCGTGTAATGAGCTCTATCTCCCCGTCATTGCGAATGGGGCGGAATAAACCTTGTAGACCGAGGCATGCGCGGCGTTGCCGCGCGTGCCTCGGCGGATCGTAACTATGACTGATTTACCAAGAGCCCGTTTTCGCAACGGGCGCATCCTTTTTGCGCTCATCACGCTGGCATTGCTGGTGTTCATGATCGAACCAACGCAAGGTCAATCTGACTATCGCGTCGCGCTCGTCGTGCGCCATAGCAATGGTGAAGTCGTCAAGCAGTGCGTGGATATCTGCGCGCCCACGGCAAGCGGCTACGATGTGCTGATCGCATCGGGCCTCGATCTGAGCATCGAGGCACAGTCCATGGGCACGGTCATTTGTAGCATCAACGGCGAAGGCTGCTCTTTTCCCCAACAGTCCTGCTTCTGTGAATGCATGAGCAGCCCCTGACCTATTGGTCCTACTGGCAACGCCAGGACAATCAGTGGGTTTATGCCAATCTCGGGGCCAGTCAAAGCACAGTGCAAGCCGGTTCGGTGGAAGGGTGGTCATGGGGCGAAGGCACCATCAATGCCAGTGCCGATTATCCGCCCCCCGACGTGAGCTACGCCGAGGTCTGCGAACCAGAGCAGGCTGCGGCCACCGCAGGCCGCCCAGGGCACAGCCATGGCGGTCGCGACCCAAACCGCCGCCGCGCCGAGCACAGCCACGCCTCTGCCCACGGTAAATCGCGCGGCAACGGCTACACCGACGATCAACCCAGGCGAGCCGCCGCTCATCACCTACCTGGCCCCCGACCGCGAACGCATTCAGGGCGGCGAAAGCGTTGTGCTAAGATGGGAAACAGCCGCGCCACTACCGTCGCACTTAGAGCCAATGGCACAGAGCAGAGTGTTGCGCTCGCCGGACACCACCCTCATCCCCGTCGTGACAACGACCTACAGGCTGATCGCCCGCAACGGCGCGGGCGAGGATGCAATCGACGTAACTATTGCGGTCGATCCGCCGAAGCCGACGCCGACCGCGACGCCAGTACCAGCCACGATGATACCGGAGCCGGGCGCATCCGCTTCTGATGCCGAGCCGGTGGTACCGATCGAATCTGCCACCGAGCCGCCGACGAGTACACCGACGGATACGCCAACGGCAACCATAATGCCCAGTGCAACGCCCACCGAACCGCCCACCGTGATCCACATGTCGACACCAACACCGATTCTACTGGCGACACTCACACCACGCCGATTCTGCTGGCGACGCTAAAAACGACACCAACACCGACCTCAACGGAGGCGGCCGTGGCTCTAGCGGAAACCGGTGCGCTCCCGCCGGCCGCCAGCAATCGGGATGCGCCGACTGCGCCCAACGCAGAAGCCCTGGCCGCAGTCGATGCCAGCGTGATGACCGATTCTGTAACCGATTCTGTTGCCGATTCTGTTGCGATCTGTTGCGGACACGGGTGCGCTGCGCAGCGCCTTTCGCGCCATGCTCTGGTCATGGGTGCACCGCTGATTGCGGCCGGACCAGCGCTTGTCGTTCTACGGCTCAGAAAGCGAGAGAACGCCTAATGCGTCGTCTGCTCAGCCCTGCGGTCTATGTGCTCACGTCATTGGTCGGCATCGTCGCCTTCCTTTATCCCTTCTGGCTACCGGCCCTGCCGCCGGCAGCCAATTCGGGCATGGCCCACGCCGCGGACGCGCCCCTGGTGCTCACGCTGCTGGTCGGCTTTTCTTTCGCCGTGCTCCTGCTGGAGGTGCAGGAAGAGGCCATCAACGCCAAAGTTATTGCCCTGCTGGGCGTGCTTGTGGCCATCAACAGCATCTTGCGCTTTGCCGAAGTTGCAGTGCCCGGACCGGGCGGCTTCAGCCCGGTCTTTTTGCTCATCGTCCTCACCGGTTACGTCTTTGGCGGTCGCTTCGGCTTCCTCATGGGCGCGCTCACGATGCTTGTCTCCGGCGTAATTACGGGTAGCGCAGGCCCCTGGCTGCCCTACCAGATGTTTACGGCGGGCTGGATGGGCATGAGCGCCGTGCTCTGTCGTCCGCTGGTAGCCATGATCGGGGGACAAGGCAAGTGGTCAGAGGTTGCCGTACTGGCCGCGTTCATCGGCCTCTGGGGCATGCTCTATGGCGCGATCATGAACATCTGGTTCTGGCCGTACATCGATGCCGGCACGCTGCCGGCAGCCGGCCAATCAACCGCATGGGCGCCGGGCGCAAGCGTTTGGGAGACCGTTCAGCGCTATGCGGCTTTCTACCTGGCGACAAGCCTGATTTGGGACACCGCCCGACTGGTGGGCAACGTTGCCCTCATGCTGGCGGTCGGCATGCCGGTGCTGCGCGTCCTGCGTCGCTTTCAGATGCGCTTCGCCTTCACCTACGTGCCCGCTCCGGCTGGCGACGCCGGTCGCCAACCGCGACCGGCCGTCATCCCCCAACGCGAGCCCGTTGCGTGAGCGGGCGCGTTTCGATCCACGCCCTGGCCTGGCTGGCCTGGCTCGCAGCGACGATGGTTATCCTCACCATCACGCGCAACCCCATCTATCTGGGTCTGGTACTGGGCTGGATCGGCATGACCCATGCCGCAGTACGCTACCGGTTGGCCGATCAGGCTGCGCCGCTCATCATTTCTCCCTTGCGCTTCGGTCTCTTCGTCGTGGTCGTCTCGGCGCTCTTCAACGGGCTGACCGTGCACGTGGGCGCGACCGTGCTCTTCACGCTGCCCGCCGCGATTCCCTTTTTCGGCGGGCCCGTCACATTGGAAGCGCTGATCTACGGCGCGCTCAACGGCGCGGCCATCGCCGGACTCTTTGCCGCCTTTGCCGTGATCAACCGCGTCGTGCCCGTGCGCTCGCTGATCCGCGTCATCCCTCGGGCCTACTATTCGGTCGCGGTGGTGGCCTCGATTGCCATCACCTATGTGCCGACGACGCGGCGCCAGTTTCAGCAGATCCGCGAGGCTCAGGCCATCCGCGGTCATCGCATGCGCGGCGTGCGCTCCTGGTTGCCCCTGGCCCTGCCCCTGCTCACCGGCGGGCTCGAGCGGGCGCTGCAGCTGGCCGAGGCGATGATGGCCCGGGGCTTTGCCGGCGGTGAACCGCGGCCAGGACGCGGGCACGCGCGCGGCGATGCTGCTGGGACTGGTGGCGTTGGTAACCGGCTGGCTGCTGCGGCTGGTCTGGCAGCAGGCGATTGCCGGCGCCTTGCTCATGGCGGGCGGTGTGGCGCTCATGCTGGGCGGGCTATGGGTGGTTGGCCGGCGTCACCCCCACACGGTCTATCGACCGGAGCCGTGGACGCTGACAAGCTGGCTGGTCGTGATTGGCGCGCTGCTGGCAATTGCGCCATTTGTGATCCCGCTGCCAGCATTAGACCGCACTTCTATCTTTTACTATCCTTATCCCGCGCTTGACAGCGCCCGGATTCAACCTGTGGCTGGGCCTGGCGACCTGGGGGCTGCTCGTGCCGGCCGGCGTCATTCTGGTGGTAACCGAGTAGAGACGTTGCATAGACATGATGATTGATTTCGAACACGTCTGCTATACCTATCCCGTCGCCAAGCAACCGGCGCTGGACAATGTTAGCCTCTCTATTCCGGCGGGTGATTTCGCCCTGCTCGTGGGACCATCGGGCGCGGGCAAGTCGACTTTGCTGCGCTGCATCAATGGCCTGACGCCCCACTTCAGCGGCGGCCGGCTGCTCGGCGGGCTGTGCGTGGCCGGACTCGATCCCGTGGCCGCGACGCCAGAGGTGATGAGTCGCCATGTCGGCTTTGTGTTTCAGGATCCCGAGTCCCAGTTTGTCATGGATCGTGTCGAAGATGAGATCGCTTTCGCGCTGGAAAATGCGGCCATGCCGCCCCAGGAGATGCGCGTGCGCGTCGAAGAGACGCTCGATCTTCTCGACCTGACGCCATTGCGCGATCGCCCGCTGGTCGAACTGTCGGGCGGTGAAAAACAGCGCGTTGCCATTGCTGCGGCCCTGGCTCTACGCCCTGAAATCCTCGTGCTCGATGAGCCGACATCGCAGCTGGATCCCAAGTCGGCAGAGGACGTGCTCACGTCGCTGGTGCGGCTCAACTCCGACCTGGGGCTGACGATCGTACTGGCAGAGCATCGCATGGAGCGGGTCCTGCCCTTTGTCGACAGCATGATCTATCTGCCCGCAGGCGACGGCAGCAAGACGCTGGTTGACGACCCGCGCACCGTGCTCCAGGAAATTGAGCTGGGTCCGCCGCTGGTTCAGCTCGGCAAGGCCTTTGGCTGGACGCCGCTGCCGCTTACGATCAAGGAAGGTCGGCGCTTTAGCCGGCAGCAGGCCATTGGGCAGCCCAATTTAGACGTCGCTGAATCCGTTGAAGCGTCGCCATCACCTGCTGCCTACGTGCAGGCGGAAGGCCTGGAGGTCGCCTACGGTCGGCAACCGGTCCTGCGCGGCGTCGACTTCAGCGTCGGCGCTGGCGAAGTTGTGGCCCTCATGGGGCGCAACGGCTCCGGCAAGACCACGCTGCTCAAGAGCATTGTCGGCCTGGTCAGGCCGGCCAAAGGGCGCATAAGCCTCGATGGGGACGAGATCACGGGTGCGGATGTCGCCGACATCTGCAAGCGCTCGGTTACCTGCCGCAGGATCCCAACAGCCTGCTCTTTGCCGAGACGGTACTGGATGAGTTGCTCATCACCCTGCGTAACCATGACCTGCTGCCGGAGCAAGGGGGTGAGCCGCCGGTTGATCCACAGGCGCTGCTGGCGAGGCTCGGCCTGGCAGACAAGGCCGAACGCTACCCCGCAATTTGAGCGTGGGCGAGCGGCAGCGCGTGGCGCTGGCCGCCATCATGATTACCAAGCCCGACACGCTTCTACTCGATGAACCAACTCGAGGCCTCGATTACGGGGCCAAAGAGGCGTTGGCCGAACTGCTGCGCACGTGGCGCGACGAGGGGCTAGCCATCGCCGTCGTCACCCACGACGTGGAGTTGGCCGCGCTGCTGGCCGATCGCGTGGTGCTCATGAGCCAGGGCGAGGTGATTGCCAACGGGTCGCCGCTGACCGTCATGGGGGCCTCGCCCCTCTTTGCCCCCCAGGTTGCGCGCCTCTACCCCGGCACGGGCTGGATGACGGTCGATGATGTCTTGGGTGTATCCGTGCCGTAAAGGGGTAGAAACAGGTATACGGTGGTTTGTGGAGAAGAAGCGTGGCAAAGTGCTTCTCCTCTCTCTATATAAGACGGCGTGAATCTGCCAAAACCGGCAGATTCGCGTTGCATCAATGACTGACTATATTTGTATAGTCGTCCGATCCAAAATCAGAAATGAGAAAGTAGACATGCCAAAGCTAACCAAAATTTACACCCGCGGCGGCGATGCCGGCACGACGTCGCTGGGCAGTCGTCAACGGGTGCCCAAGGATCATTTGCGCGTCGAGGCCTATGGCACGGTGGATGAACTCAACTCCCAGATCGGCGTAGCCATGTCCGCGGGATTGAGCGAACGATTGAGCGCCGAACTGGCACAAATTCAGAATCAACTCTTCGACCTGGGCTCGGATCTCTCCTTCCTCAAAGCGGACAAGGAGCAATATGGCATTCCCGAGATGGAAGAGCGCCACATCCTTGCGCTGGAAGCCCTGCTCGACGAATTGCAGGAAGTCGTAGGGCCGCTGGAAAACTTCATTCTACCGGGCGGCTCCCCCGGCGCGGCGCAGCTCCAGGTCACGCGCACGATTTGCCGCCGCGCCGAGCGGATCACCACCACGCTGGCGCGGGAAGCGCAAGAAGAAATCAACCCCTTCGCGCTGGCCTATCTCAACCGCCTCTCTGACGCGCTCTTTGTCATGGGCCGCTACGAGAATCACGTCCAGGGCGTGGCGGAGCCGCTCTGGCAGCCGGGGGCGTGAGAAATTCGGAGTGCGGAGTGGGGAATGCGGAGTGGTTGGTGAGGCTTGTGGGTGGTGTTGTGGGCTAAGTGTGTGTGGATACACTCAGGTCAACACATAATGTGTGTTTTTGCACCCTGTATTGCGTCATTGTGTAACGATTATTGAAATTCATTTCCCAGCGGGGTGATTGGATATGGCCGGACACGTAGCTTATCTGGCACTGGGCAGCAATCTGGGTGATCGTGCGGGGACGATCCGGGTGGCGCTGCAGCGCGTGGAGGAGTTTGCCGCGGTCGATGAAACGTCGTTTCTCTATGAGACCGCGCCCGCCTACGTGACGGATCAGCCGGCCTTTCTGAATGCGGCCTGCCGCGTAGGCACGGAACTGGGGCCTTTGGAACTGCTGGCCGCACTCAAGCAGATAGAGAGCGATCTGGGCCGGACGGAATCGGTACGCTACGGGCCACGCGTGGTCGACATTGATATTCTCTTCTACGACGACATCGTCTTCGAAACGTCCGAGCTGCGCATCCCCCACCCGCATCTTGCCGAACGGGATTTCGTGCTCGGTCCGCTGCTCGACATGGCCCCAGAACTCATGCATCCGGTCTTGGGCCAGAGCATACGACAGCTCTGGCACGATTTGGGCGCGCAACCGCTCACCAAGGTCATGCCGGTGGGCGGGCAGGTCTGGCGTTGGGGCGAGAAGACACGCGTCATGGGCATCATCAACGTGACCGATGATTCCTTCTCCGGCGACGGCGTGCTGACGGGCGACGCGGCCATTGCGCGCGCCGTGGCCCAGGCCGAGCAGATGGCGGCGGCCGGCGCCGATGTACTTGACGTGGGCGGCCATTCGACGCGACCCGGCCATGCGCTTCAGCCCGAGGCAGTCGAGCTGGCGCGGGTCGTGCCGGTGATCGAGGCGCTGGCCAATGCCGTAGACGTCCCGCTCTCCGTCGACACCTTTCGCTCAGCGGTCGCCGAAGCCGCGCTGGCAGCCGGCGCCCACATGATCAACGACGTCTGGGGCATGCGCTATGATCGGTCGGTGGGCACGGTGGCTGCGCACCATGGCGCGCCCCTCATCGTCATGGACAATCGCATGCAGCCCGAGGACGGCTATTACCGCACTCGCGTCGGCGACGCCCTGAGCGGGACCGGCGATCTGCTTGGCGATATCCATGCCGAGCTGTCGAATCTCTTGGTGCGCGCGCAAGAGAGCGGCGTGCCCCGCTGGCTGCTGATTGCTGATCCCGGCATCGGCTTTGGCAAGGGTGCTGCGGGCAATCTGGCGGTGTTGCGCAGGCTCGATCAACTGGCGCGTCTCGGCTATCCAATCCTCTGTGGGCCGTCGCGGAAGGGCTTCATCGGCACGCTCCTGGGCGGGCTGCCGCCAACCGAGCGCACCGAAGGCACAATCGCTGCGTGCGTCCTGGCAGCCGAGCAGGGCGCGGAGATCGTGCGCGTGCACGACGTTGAAGCGGTTGCCCGTGCGCTGCTTGTGGCGGACGGCATTCTGCATCCATCCATCACAGACTGAGACGCCGGCCATATGTTTGCCGAGTTCCGGCTGGCTCTGGGCTTTCTCACCACGCTGCCCATTCCCCAACCGCCCTTTGACACATCTCAATTCAGCCGTGCCGGCAGCTGGTATCCACTCTGCGGGCTGCTAATCGGCGCGCTGTTGGCAGTGCTCCACGCGTTGCTCGGGCAACTCTTCCCCCCATTTCTCAGCGCCGTGCTAATCGTTGCGGCCTGGGCGGCACTCACCGGCGGGCTCCACCTCGACGGCCTGGCCGACTGCGCTGACGGGCTGCTGCCGCCGGTCGACCGCATCCGCCGGTTGGAGATCCTGCGCGAACCACACATCGGCGCGTTCGGCGTCATTGCGCTGGTGCTGGCACTCCTGCTCAAGACCGCGGCCGTCACGGCTGCGGTCGACCCTGTTGCAGCGTTGCTGCTGGCCCCACTCTGGGCACGCTGGACGCTTCTGCTCGGCGCACGTCAGCCCTCTGCACACGCAGAGGGCCTGGGCGCACGCTTTGCCGCCGGGTTGACGCCAAGCATCCTGGCTCAAGCGCTGGCCTCCGCCCTGCTGGCCACGGTCCTCATCCTACTCTGGCGCGGACAGCTTCTGCCGGCGGGGCTGGCCATCCTGGCCGCCCATGGCGCGACGGTTGCCGTCATTGCGCTGGCACGACAGCGGCTGGGCGGCGTGACGGGCGATGTCCTGGGCCTGATCGTTGAAGGCAGCGAGGTGGCCGTGCTGCTTGTCTTTGCAATCCGATCGCCCGCATGAAGACGCGGCGGTTCTGGCTGCGCTGGCCTTGCCTTCCATTGGCGCGACCTCCTATGTGATTCCTAGCGGGCTGGTCGAGAACGCCGCGTATCTGGCCCAACAGGTTGACGACATGCAGCTCGTCCTGTTCGACGTACCTGACGGTCCATGCAACATACCCTCGCCTGAAGCGGTGGCAGAGCTGGCGCGCATTGGCCGCCACCACGACCTGAGCTACACGGTGCATCTGATCCATGATCTGGTTGCGCACGATCCGGAGCACCACGCCCTGCGCAAGGCGACGGACGTGATCGAACGCACCCGTGCGCTGCGGCCCCACGCCTACGTGCTGCATCTGGATGGCAAGTCCGTCCGCAGTCCAGAGACGACGGCTACAAGGATAACGGCATGGCAGCAGGGCCAGGGCCGCAGGCGCTACATCGTCTTGCCCGGGCGACGTGTGACATCAAACTACTTGCGGTTGAGAATCTGGAAGGGTATGCGCCCGATTTCGTGATGCCGCCCATCCGCGCCAGCGGCGCCGGTCGCTGCGTGGACGTAGGCCATCTCTGGCTCGACGGCCATGATCCGCTGCCCGAGCTGTGGGAGGCGTTGCCCTGCACCGCGTCGTCCACATCCACGGCGTGCAGGGGGATGGAAACGAACGTACGGATCATTGCTCGCTGGCCTGCATGTCACCGCAACAGCTTGACCCGGTGGTGGACTTCCTCCTGCGCGCCAACTTCGCCGGCGTGCTCACGCTGGAGGTCTTCGAAGAGGCGGATTTCGAGACCTCGCTGGCCGCGCTAGTTGCTGCGGTACAACGGGTCAACTGACAAAAGATAGGGCGTACGCAACGCTCGCCCAAGCCATCTGAAGGGGGAAAGCGCATGACGACTGATCGCAAACTGACCCTGATTCTCGGCGGCGCGCGCAGTGGCAAGAGCACCTATGCCGAGCGACTTGCCGCCGAGCAGAGCGGGCGCGTTCTCTATGTGGCCACGGCCGAAGCATGGGATGACGACATGCGTGCGCGGATTGCCGCCCACCAGGCCCAGCGCCCTGACGACTGGCAGACGCTGGAGGCATCCAGAGCGGTCGGTTCCGCCATCACAGCGGCCACAGAGGCGGAAGCGTGGGGCGTTGTGCTGATCGACTGTCTGACGATGCTGGCCAACAGCGTTATCCTGGCCCTGCCGGAGCCGGTCGACCAGGCGGCTGCCGACGCCGCGCTGCGTACTGAGGTGGATGGGTTACTGGCGGCGTACGTGACATCGTCGGCACATTGGATCGTGGTCAGCAACGAGGTGGGACTGGGCATCGTGCCTGCCTACGCGCTCGGCGCATCTACCGCGATGCCCTGGGCCGGGCCAACCAACATCTGGCGGCGACCGCAGACGAGGTGCTGCTGATGGTGGCCGGACTACCCATGCACGTGAAGTAGGTGCAGACTGTC
>CAWEEJ010000044.1:0-33657 GCA_963807905.1 uncultured Chloroflexia bacterium
CCAAGAACGCCGGCGTCAAACAGTTGGTGCTTCACCATGTGAGCCGGCGCTATCGCCGCGCGATATCGAAGCGGAGGCCCGGGCCATTTCCCCGACACGGTCGTGGCCAACGACCTGGACCTCTTTCAAATTACGAAAAACAAACCGATCCAGCAGCGCAACCTCTTCCGCGCATAACGTTGTGTGGTAAAGGCGTTGCATTGCACTGTCTCTACCACTGTCTCTACCACACAACGTCTCTACTGGCGCAACCTGCCGTTGGTTTCCTCCTCAACGGCACGGATGATGCGCTTGCGCAGCGCTGCAATCTCTTTCTCGCTCATGGTGCGATCGGGGCGTTGATAGGTCAGGCGGAAGGCGACCGACTTGGCATTTGCCGCCAGCGGTTCACCCCGGTAGACGTCGAAGATCTCCACCGTTTGCAGCGCGTCACCTCCGGCTGCCCTCATCACATCGTGGATGCGACGACTCGTCACCGCTTCCGCTACTTCAAAGGCCAGATCTTCCACGACCGGTGGGTAGTTAGAGATAGGCGCCATGGGCTCCAGGCTCCAGTGGGGCTTGATCAACGGCATGAGGTTCAGCTCTGCCGCGTTGATCCGTACATTGGGCAACCCAAAGGCCGCCCGCACCTGTGGATGAATCTCGCCTGCCAACCCCAATGATTCGCCCTTGAGAAACACTTCCGCGCGCGGGGTCCGAACGTGCCGGTGTCGGGGCGACCCTTGAATTCTAGATCTTCTGGGCGATAACCCAGCCGGTCAAGCAGCGTCTCGATAACGCCCTTGAGATCGTAGAAATCCATCGACTCCTCTGCACCTGGATCAGGCTGGAAGCCGGATTCTCGTCGGGGGCCGGTGAGCAAAAGGCTTACCCGGTTGACTTCCTCGGGCAGAACACCATCGCCATTTTCGGGCAGGTAGACGCGGCCCACTTCGTAGGTGGTCAGGCGATCGGTGTAACGCAGGTTGCGTGCAGCATTCTCCAATGCGCTGACGAGCAGCGACCGGCGCATGGCCCGCTTCTCCGGTGCAATCGGATTGGTGATGATCACGTACTCGTCGTCCTGGCTTGCTTCCGCGCCAGGGTGCAACTTGTCGTGATTCTCCGGCGACGAGAGCGTGTGGTTGATGATCTCTTGCAGGCCGGCGGCAACCAGAATGGTGCGCACCTTCTCTTCCGTCTCGACCATCTCATCGCGATGCTGGGTCGGTAACTCCTCATTGATCAGTGTCGTGCCCACATGCTCGTACCCGATCACCCGCGCCACTTCCTCGCAGAGGTCGGCCGGGATGTTGACGTCCAGGCGCTGCCAGGGGGCGACCGCTTCGATCAGGCGCTCGCCGGGATCGCGATGGAGGCCAAAGGTCGCGGCTTCGCCTGCAGCCGGATCCACTTGGTCAACAAGGCGCACCGTGAACTCCAGACGTTCCAGGGCGTCGACGATCTGTTCCTGCGTAATTTCCATGCCCAGCAGGCGACGGATGTCACTTACGGTCGTATAGCTCGTACGCACGGGTTGCTCGACGGGATAGGCATCGAGAATGCCCGGTACGATGCGGCCGCCGGCGTAGCGGCGCATGAGCTCGGCTGCACGGCGGGCTGCGATGGGATTGAGCGTAGCCGGCACGCCGCGGGCGAAGCGATAGCTGGCCTCGCTGGGCAGGCGCAGGGCCGCGGCCGTGCGCCGGTTGTTGATGCCCTCAAAGGTGGCGGATTCGAGCAAGATATTGACGGTCTCGTCACTGATCTCGCTCTCCTGTCCGCCCATGACGCCGGCGATTGCGATGTCGCCGGCGGTGTCGGCAATCATCAGCATCGATTCGTCCATGGTGCGCTCGACATCATCGAGCGTGATGAAGCGCTCGTCCTCCCGGGCGCGTCGCACGATGATGGTCGGCGTGGCGTCGCCGGCCCGCTCCGCTCGGCGCTGGAGCACGTCGTAGTCAAAAGCATGGAGCGGTTGGCCCGTTTCCAGCATGACGAAGTTGGTGATATCGACAATGTTGTTGATGGGGCGCATACCGGCCCGGCTGAGCGCGGCCTGCATCCACTGGGGGGAAGGACCGATCTCTACGTCTTTGATCAGAATGCCCGTGTAGCGATTGCACAGCTCCGCTTCATCGATCTGCACGCCGGCGTAATCGGCCACATTGTCGTCACCCGCCGGCTGCCATTCATCGGCAGGCAAGTGGAGCGCTGTGCCGGTCAGGGCCGCCACCTCACGCGCCACGCCGATCATGCTCAGGCAGCGCGCCATATCGGGCGTCAACTCCAATTCCAACACCTCGTCGCTGAGATAATCGCGCAGGGGCACGCCGACGGGCGCGTCTTCCGGCAGCAGAATGATGCCTTCGTGCTCTTCACTCAGCCCCAGCTCCCGTTCGGAGCAGACCATGCCCGACGACTTGATGCCGCGGATCTTTGAGGGTTTGAGCTTCTTTTTCGGCCGCGGCGTGGCGTCACTGTACACGTCGATCAAGAGTGCGCCGGCCCGGGCAAAGGCTACCTTGAGCGTCGGCAGCTCCTCCGCTTCCTTGTAGACAAAAAGATTGGGCGCACCGGTAACGACTCGCTGCGGCTCCTCGCCGCCAAAGTCGACGTCGACCAGCACCAGACGGTCGGCATCTGGATGGGGCAGGACGCCAACGACCTGACCAACGACCAGCGTTTCCGGATCCCACCAGTCGCCCACTTGCTCAATGCCGCCCACTTCCAAGCCGGCCAAGGTGAGTCGTTCAGCAAGTTCCACTGTCGGCATATCGATGTCGACATATTCTTTTAACCATGAAAGGGGCACGTACATGAGACTTCCTTCAGCGGTATGATTGATACGTCTAAGCAGACAAATTGACGTATCAGTTTACCCATTCAGATGTTCATATACCAAATCGTGGGGGAGGGCACGAAACTGGCCCCAGCCGCGGCGGTCACCCATGAGGTTGCGCAGATCCGCGGCGAGCTCGCGCAGCTGGCTCGGCAGGATGCGGCGAAATTCGGTGATCTTTTCGGCGGCGTGAGGGCGCGGTTCGCCATTATCCGCCTGGAGCATGAAGATGTAGCTGGCAAAGCGGGCGGTGCGTTCGCCGTCGTGAATCTGATAGTCGATCACGCCGAGGAAGCGGGTAATCTGTACGTCTAGCGCTGTCTCTTCCGCCACCTCGCGCCAGAGTGCCTCCTCCACGCCCTCATGCCAATGAATGCCGCCCGAGGGTAGCCGGAAGATATGACCGGGGTAGTGCTGTTTGGCGTGAACCCAGACGCGCCCGGCTGGATCCATGACGGCAAAGACTACCTCGGCGCGCCGATCACTATCTTCGCGCCAGCGATGGGCGCGCAGGTAGCTATCAGCCCGAATGTGCAGCGTGCGCCGGACAGGGATGCCCAGCCGCTGGGCAAGCGCGCCAACTTCCGTTTCGCAAAGAACAGGCTTGGTGCTGATCGAAATGGTCGAATGCGCCGTGTTCGCCATTTTGGCTCTCCTGCTTTGTTGTGGGTTTGTGGAGGGACTGTGTATGTTAGCTTGTGCGATTGTGTGGCACGAGCTGGCAGTGATGATAACGCGTGTGCGTTAAGATGTCGAATTTCGACCACGCCAGATTGTACTTATGCTCAGCAACAGCATGCCGAAGAGGGTGGCCAGGCTGATCAACCGGCCGATAGTGCGGGGTGGGGTGTCACCATATTCGAGGCGGAGATAGCCGTCGCCCTGGGGCAAGGGCACAGTCATGCGCCCCAAGGTGCCTGTCTCCTCCGGAATAATCGGCAGTTCTTCTACTGGCACACCGCCTTCGCCATCCAACAGATAGGCACGCCAGCCTGGGTAGTAGAAGTGGTTGAAGACGATTCGCTGCTCGTCTGTGCGCTGATTAAAGAAATAGATCTCTTCTTGCACAGTATTGTGTGTAATTGAGCCGACGGCCAACGTTTCGTTGTCGATTGGATATTGTGTATTGCCATAGTCAACCTTGGTGGTCACCGGCTCCACCGGCCCGCCGGCCTTGTCCTGGCTGATATAGTAATCGGCCATGGGACTCCAAGTCGGAATCTCGCTCACCCATGCTGTGCTGCCGGTCATCTCGTCGGAAGATTGCTGAAAGCGCATGAGCGCGGCCAGGCTGACGGGCCCTTCCGCCGGCTCCGTAATCTCGATCTGGAGGAAGGGATAGCTGCCCAAAATGACCAGCGCTGCCAAGGTAACCAACCCCAGGCTCATGCCGCGACGGGGGAGAGCCAGCACAGGGTGCAGAATGAGGCCGGAGAGGATGCTGACGCAGAGCGCAGCAATACTGAACCAGCGCCATGGGAATTGCGCAAAGCCGAGAATGGTGCCCACGATTGGCAGCGTCCAGAGGGGCTCGGACCAGGTCAGGGCTACGAAAACGCTCACCAGGCCCGCAACGATGAAGACGGCCATCTCCCAACGCACCTTGCCCAGCCTGTCCCACGTCAGCACGACACCCAGTACGGCCAGGGTGAGGGCGATTGCGCCGATCTGAAAGCTGATCTGGTCATCCGGACCCGGCTGACTGATGCCAAAGCCCCATAGCGGGCGAAAGAGCTGGTAAAAGTAGACGAAGTTGCCGCTAAAGCTGTAGCGCCCGTCAAACCACTGGTCGACGCGGACATACTGGCGTTCCAGCAGCATCGGCAGCCAGAAGATCGCACTCAAGCCCAGGCCGAGGAGCAGGCCAACCACCGGCGCCAGCGCCCGTCGCACCCAGGGCCAGAAGCGTACGCCCAGCGGCAGGCTCAGGTCCGTGGTGCCGTCGGGCATTGCATAGAGCGAGACGAGCACCAGTAGATAGACCCCCAACAGCGGCGTGAAGAGCACGATGACCAGATTGCTGGTGAGCATGAGCCCGGCGTAACAGAAGGCCGTGGCCACGATCCAGGGCCACGTGCCGAGCAGGGTCGCCTGGCGTACGGTCAGCAGGCAGAGCGGCAGCCAGGCCAGGGCCATGCTTTCGGCCAGGTTGGCCCGCACGTAGAGGTTGAGCAGGTGATAGGGCACATAGACGTAGACCAGCGCCGCGATCACTGCGGCCTGCCGCCCGCCCCACGTGCGCACGAACGCATACATGGCGGCGGCTGATGCGACGATGCTGATGCCAAAGACCGCCTTGATTGCGGCAACGAAGTCGAGGCCCAAAAAGTGATGGAGTAACTCGCCAATAAAGTGGCTGAATGGCCCATAGATGTTAAAGAATGGATACCCATAGCCAAACGCAAAGTCTGGACTCCAGCGCGGCCACCAAATGCCGTCCTGTACCAGGCGGTCAAACTCAAAGAGGAAGTAGACGTGATGGCGGGCGTCGTTGGCGCCCCAAAAGTAACCCGGTTGCAAAAAGGGCGCGAGGGCAAAGATCGTCAGGGCCAGCGTGAACCAGAAAAGACCATCGCGCCAGAGCGGGATCTTGTCCACATGCGCGTACGCAGCCTTCTCCTCAGCGATGCGCCGGCGATCATCTGCGCCGATTTCGACGCTTTGTACGGCGAACGGCTTATCTACCATAGAAGACCAACTTGTCATCAATGCCGCCGTCTACAGGCAGGCGGGCGCCGTCGCGCCAGTCGTAGTAGCCAAAGAGATAGCGCACCTGCCCATCATCCAAATCGCCCGCGGCGGCAGCCTCGCTGAGGTCGAGCACGTAGCTATATTGCAGGATTTCGCCCGGACGCCAGGTTGTAGGCGGGCGATCGTCACTGTGGGGCGGCGTATCCAGTTGCGCGATGACACGGTAGCCGTCATCCGTCTCTACCTGCGCCTGCAAAAATACGTTGTAATCGAATGCCAGCGGGTCGCGCGTTCTGCCAGACGACGTCCAACTGGGCGCGAGGCGGATCGGTGCGCTCGTGCAGGTTGGCCTCCAACAGTACGATTTCGTTGTCCAGGCCCAGCGTGGCGTAGGGCCGATCGGGAGGCGCGTACTGGGTGAACGTAGTGGTCAAGTAGGGGTAGCTCGCCAGGAGCGTGATGCCGACGAGCACGGGCCAGAAGGGAACGCGGGCCAATTGGGGCAGGAGCGCCGGCACGCTGCCTATGAGCGCTGCCAGCAGCGGCATGGCAAGCAGCAGAAACTGCCAGGGATAAGTGAGCAGTCGGTCTGCGCCACTCACACGCCAGGCGAAGGCAGCCGGGGTGAGGCTGAGCAGGAGGATGACGCCTGTGCCGACTGCGGCAAAGGTCAGGAATGGATGGTAGGCGGGATTGGCGCGATTGTCGCTCCGTGTGAGCCAGAGCCAAAGCGCCAGGACGCCCAGCCCCAGCGCGGCGAAGCCGAGCTGAAACGGATATTGGTCCTGCCAGCCGGGGATGCTGGGGGCAACTGTCCAGCCATTGGCGCCCAATTGAAAGAGATAGACGAAGTGCTCAAAAAAATCGACCGGCGGCGGGCGTTGAATCGACCAGAGGGGAATGAGGCTGGCCAGTCCGGCCGCGCCGCTAAGCGCAACGACAAGCGGCGCAAACCGGTTGCGCTCGACAATGAGCGCATAGAGCAGCAGCAACAGCGTTGCGAACAGTGCCAACCCGGCCTGGGTGCGCCACATCCAAAGCTGCGCAACGATGAGGATCCCGGCCGCGGCGGGCGAACCGTTCTGGCTGTAGGCATCGAGCGCGACCAGCGTGAGCGGTAAGAGGGCCAGAATCCAGGCATCGGCCAAACTGCCACGCACATAGATCGTGGCAAGCACCGGCGGCAACAGCATGTAGGCCAGACCGCCCAATCCGGCTCCACGATCACCAAACCGGGGATTCAGCCAGGCGTAGACGCTCAGACCGCTAAGGATAAGGATGAGAACGAAGAGGAAGCGAACTGCAACGGTTGCAGGCAGACCCAACATGAGTACAGGCTGGGCCAGGATGTAGGTCGCACTGCCCGTACCGCGCCAGAGGTCCGCGTCCGCAGCCAGCGTAGAGATGACGCCGGGCTGGAGCGCGTTGAAGGCTGGCGTGAAGCCCTCCAGCCCTTCCCAGTAGCCCGGATAGGCGGCCGGCGCCCAGGCAAAAACGCCGAGCAAGAGTACGGCCCAGAAGCCGGCGCGCGCCGGCGCGTGTCCCAAGAATTCATGCCGACAGTATAGCACGGGGGGACGACAGCGCCTGAAAAGCCAACCCCTTTTCTGCACGGGTTCGCAGTGTCACGGTATTTCGACGCTGAGCTTTTGGCAACAGAGCAAACCGAATTCTCTCGAAATCGCCGGGAGTTATCGAAGTGCTAGGACATGGCTCCCTATAGCTTGCTGAGCCAATCCTCATCGAACTCGGTGAGGAAGTCGTACTCTTCTTCGAGTTCGTCCTGTAGCGCAAGCTCGGGCGCGTCGTTGACCACGGCGCGGCGACCGTCATCCAGCAGGACGCCGCCTCCTTCAATGCCGCCGCTCGCGACGCCGCTGTCCTGCCCGGCTGGCGCAGGGCGTCGCGCCAGCTGTCGTCCCAAGACGCGCAGCTGATTCATCTCGTGGAGCGTCAAGCCATAGCGGTTGTCGGGATGGGCCAGAAGCCGGATCAAGTCGAGGGTCACGATGCGCTGCACCGCGGCCCGGCTGCGGAAGGTAATCCAGCCCATGGACAACAGGCGCATGAATTTCTGCCCGGCCGGTGAGTAGGGGGCCGGACGGCGCAGGGGTAGCAGGTTGCGCTCCAGCTTCCAGGCCAGATCCCACTCTGCCCCGGCCGGTGCGGTGATGTCGTGGCCCATGAGAAAGTAAACGCGATCAACATTGGCAATCGACTCGTAGAGATCGTCGTACCTTGAGCCGCCGACGGGCGTGCGGCGAATCTCGGCGCCGATCTTCACCGGCAGATCCAGAGCACGCGACCGACGACCGCACGTTCGTCTTCGAGGTCATGCGTAGCGCTTACAAAAAGGCGCAGTGTTTCAATCATGTACGTTCGCTTTCGGTCAGAGCTTGGTGGAACTCGCCCAGCAACTCAGCCAGGCGTTGGGGCCGTTCAACTGGAATCAGTGGCCGGTTTCAGCGAGCAAGCGGAGGTTCGCCTGGGGCAATCGGGCCGCCAAGTCCTGGCTGAGGAGTGGCGGCGTCATCCGATCTTGGGCGCCGCAGAGCACCAGCGCCGGCATGGTTAGCGCTGCCAGATCGGGGCCGGCATCAAAGGCGGCGCACGCTGTGAAGTCATCGATCAGGGTCCGGGGATCAACACGGGTCAAGTGGCGTTCATAACCGGCCCGAGTTTTGTCGTCAACGGTCGGGCCAAGGCTCCAGGTCGCCAGTTGCGCCGCGGTCACGTCATAATCTGTCGCCAACCCATCCAGCAGCTTCTGCGAAACGGGCAGCCTTGCGCCGGTGGCGATCAGGCCGAGTGCGGCCACGCGCGCTTGGGGCATCGCGAGCGATCGTCAGGCCACCGCGCCGCCCATCGAATGACCGGCGAGCAGGACCGGCGGCAAACTTTCTGTATCCAGAAAGGCCAGCACGGCTGCTGCATATTGGCCGATCTCGTCGAAGCCGGGGCCGGTCGATTGACCATGCCCCGGCAGATCCAGCGCGTAGACCAGCGCACCGGGCAAGCGGCGTACCTGGGGCGGCCAGAAGGCGAGATTGCCGCCCGCACCATGGATCAAGACCAAGGGCAGTCCTGCTGCATGGTTGGGCTGGGCATAGCGTCGAAAGAACACGCGGGTCGCTCGCTCCGTTGCCTATTTGTGTAGCGCTTCCAGATGGCGCGGTGCGTAGGTATCGTTGGCAACAGCCTGTTGGAGCGCCCTCACGTCTGCGTCAACCATCAGGCGCACCAGCTCTTTAAAGGATACGCTTGGTTCCCACCCGAGTTTCGCCCCCGCTTTGGCGGGATCACCCACCAACAGGTCGACCTCGGCCGGCCGGTAGACTTCGGATCCTGCACCACGTACTCGTTCCAGTCGAGGTCAAGATAGCCAAAGGCCTCCTCGACAAACTCCCTGACGCTATGAGTTTCGCCGGTGGCGACCACATAGTCGTCGGGCGCGTCCTGTTGCAACATGAGCCACATCGCGCGCACATAGTCGGCCGCATAGCCCCAGTCACGCCGCGCCTCGAGATTGCCCAACCGCAGTTCATCGGCCAGGCCAAGCTTGATCTTGGCCGCACTATAAGTGATCTTGTGAGTCACGAACTCAAGGCCGCGGCGCGGGCTTTCGTGGTTGAAGAGAATGCCCGAGCAGCCATAGATGTTGTAACTCTCCCGGTAGTTGACGGTGATCCAGTGACCATAGACCTTGGCCACGCCGTAAGGGCTGCGCGGGTAGAAGGGCGTCGCCTCAGTCTGGGGCACCTCCATCACCTTACCAAACATCTCGCTGCTGGATGCCTGATAGAAGCGAATGGCGGGATCGACAATGCGAATCGCCTCTAACATGCGCGTCACGCCCAGGGCCGTGAACTCGCCGGTGAGCACAGGCTGGGTAAAGCTGGTGGGCACAAAGCTTTGCGCGGCCAGGTTATAAACTTCCCGCGGCTGATACTCCTGGAGGATTGAGATCAGACTCATTTGGTCCAATAGTCGCCCTGAACGATTTCGATGCGATCCTGGATGTGCTTGACGCGATCAAAGTTGATCGTGCTGGTGCGGCGTACCATGCCGATAACCGTATACCCCTGCTCAAGCAGGAATTCAGCCAGATAGCTGCCGTCTTGTCCGGTCACGCCGGTAATCAATGCTGTGGGCATAGAGAATTTCCTCCAATGGAACAATCAAGCTTCAGAAGACGGTGCGCTGGACTGGTCGACGAAATCGGGACGCTCTGCGTTCCCGTTGACCTGGTAGCGCCAACTGTCGAGCAGGTCTTCGAGTGATGTCTGTAGGTCGATTTCTGGCTGCCAACCGGTGGCGGCCACCAAGCGCCGGTTGTCGCAGACGCTTACCGGAATATCGCTGGGACGGAGGCGGGCCGGATCTACCTCGACGCGGATCTGCATGGGGGAAAGCGCCAGCAACGTGTCGAGGACGGTCTGGATGGCATAGCATTCGCCGCTGCCGACATTATACGCCAGGCCTGGCGTTCCCTGGCACAAGGCCAGCCAATAGGCGCGCACCACGTCGTGCACATCGGTAAAATCGCGGTTGGCGTTGAGGTTGCCAACCCGGATCACTGGCTCACGCAGACCAGCCTCGATCTCGGCAATCTGATCGGCGAACCCCCTGGCCGCGAAGTCATCCGATTGGCCGGGCTGATGTGGTTGAAGCTGCGCATGCGCACGATGGGCAACCGATGGCTGTTCCAATTGCAGCCCCATGATGTCCTGCGCAACCTTGGAGACGCCATAGGGGCTGTGGGGCCGGAACGGCGTCTCTTCGTCGATTGGCAGATCCTCAGGCTGCACCAAACCATAGACTTCATTGGAAGTCACCAGCAGCGTCTGTGTGGTCGGATTCACGCGGCGGATCGATTCCAGCAGGTTCAGCTGGCATTGAATGTTCAACTCGTAGGTCGTCCACGGCTGCTGCCAGCTGCCGCCCACATCGCTCCATGCCGCCAAATGCATGAGCGCATCAGGCTGAACCTGGTCGAGCAATTCACTCACCCAGAGTGCGTTGCGCAGATCGCCACGGTGCAATGTCAGTTGGTTACGCATGCCCTGCAAGCGGCGATCGTGGCGGTGAATGACGCCATGCACGTCGGACTCGGTGTCGTTGACCAGGTATTCGGCTAGGTGACTGCCGGCAAAGCCTGCAATGCCGGTGACAAGCGCGGATGGACGATTTGCATCCTTATCGATTAAGGGCGTTTATACTTGGTTTTCCTTCTCCTATAATTCACTAGCCTACTATACTCCATTAGTGCAAACAAAGTGCAAACGCCCCACTGATGAGCAACTAACAGAGCGGTGATAGACTTACAGGCAATACGGAGTGTAAGTTAGGAGTCAACCCATGGTGCGAATACACCATTCGACAACCGATAAGGCCACTGCCTGGCGTGTACGCGACCTGCTGGCCACGCATCCGCTGCTTGGCGAACGATGGCGCAGATTAGCGTCACCGCCGATATGGAGCGGATTGTGCTGACCGGCTGGATCCGGACGATCGCCTGAAGCAGTTCGCGATCCGCCTGAGCACACGTGCCGCAGGCCGCCGTCCCATCTACGTAGAGCTGAAAGGAGGGGCGTGTCTTTTCCTGGCTGCGCCACGCAAGCATCGCACAAAGGTGGCAAACTCGCTTGACGAATTCAGAAGCGCAACAAAATACGCAAAACGGGGCGGAAGCCGGTGCAAACCACCACTTCCCGCCCCGTTTTTGTTTGTGAAGAGGGGCCGATATCTCTAACTTTGACCAGTACCGCTGGAGCCGTGTGTTGTGAACCGCCGTATTCCCCACCAGGCCAGACTGCCAAGCAGAATCATCGCAAGACTGAGTAGCCAGAGCGTGCTGCTCACGCCAATACCAGGTGCGCCAAAGTGTGCGACCGTGGCCGTGCTGATGTCGGTGTTGCACGCCCTGGCGCTGGACAAATGCCGCCGCTGGATAGCCGTGCCAGATCACAAATGCCGTCGTCAGGGCAACCAAACGAATTGCGTCCGGATAATCGGCTTTTGTTGCCAATGCCATGGCAACGCCGCCGGTCAGGCCGATCATGGCGGAGAGCAGCCAGAGCAGCATAAGCGCGTACCCGCCGCCAGGCGCAGTAGGTTGCAGGACGATGGCCAGGAATACGGGCATTGCCGGCCAACTCAGTAGGGCCAGCGCACCCAGAACGTGCGCGGTACGCTCTACCCCGCCGCGTTGCTGGAGGGCGCCAGCCGCCGGGCCGCCGATCCACCTTGCACCCACAGCACCCAGCACAAGGGCAACGCCCATCAACGCCAGCGGCAGCAAGAGCAGGCCGAAACGTGTCCATGCCGGCGGGGCAAAGCCCTGCCACAGTCCGGCGAGCAGGGCCAGCGCCAGCGGTAGCCAGGCCCAGCAGGTCAGCAGCGTCCCGCCGACCGTCAACCCGTGTCCAGCTGTCCGTGTTCCCGCTTTTCCAACAAATGACGTGAACGCCAGAACCGGCAGCCCGACGATCGCCAGCAAGCCCAGCCAGATCATGGCCGAGGCCGCACCTTGTATCATATCGTGGTTGACGGCAAGCTGCTGATAGGTCCAACTGGCCAGGGTCTGTGTGGCGTTGAAGGGTTCACCACGTGTGAGCAGCAGCGGCGTCACAATGTCGCCCGCGGCCACGAATGCCGCCAACAGCCCGGCCGACCACCAGCGCCAAGGCATGCGCCGGGCATGGGCCACGCGAGCAGCGGCATGATCCACCAAAGCGCGACCAGCGCCATCACGCCACGGGCAATCCAGGGCTCAAGGAGCCAGTCGCCCCACGGATTCAATCCTTGCTGCCAGAGCAGTGCTGCCACGGCGCTTGGCAGCAAAAGTGGCGCAAACCAGAACCAGGCTGGCGTCTCGCCCCTGGGCCAACGCGTGAGCAGCAGCCAGAGCAGGATTCCACCCGCGCCAGCCATGCCCATCACGAGCAAGCTGTTGGCCAACGTGTTGCGAAAGAGATAGGTGCGGCCCAGGTCTATGTAGGCGCCAAATGGGAAGCTGCCCTGGAGACTGGTCAGGAAAATGAAGAGCAGCAGCGCTGCCAGCCCCGAAGCCGCGATCAGCACACAAATCGAGCCAGCCGTCTCCCATGCCCCGGCTGGCTCGATCTATGTCCGTTATCCATTCTTCATTTTCCAATTTCGATTAGTCATTCCCGACCACAAACAGTCCCGGATTGAGAATCCCTTGCGGATCCCATCGCTGCTTGAGCCGGCGCATGAGGCCCATGCCGGTCGGCCGGTAGCCCCAGCGGTCCAATTCTTGATAGTCTGCTCCTGCCACTTGAATGCTGGCATAGCCGCCGTGGCGCAACGCCGGTTGCCGCAGCGCGTTCAGCCAGGCCCCGGCCGCGGCCGGGGCAAGTGGCGCTGCCGCCGCCGGCGTTGCATGGACGAACCCGGCCGCACAGTCGACTAGAAGATGACTCTCTTGTGCTTTGTGTGCCACTGCTTGCGCCAGCGTCTCAGCCAGCGCGGTGACGGGCACGCCCAAACGTACGAGCAGCGCTTGCTCGTCTTCGGGCCTACTCTGTTCACGCAGAAAGCGCTGCCAGGCCATGCCGGCGCTCAACCCAGTCTCCGCTACCAGGGACGCGCCGGCGTGCCGCAGCGCGGCAGTCACCCCGTCTAGTTCCTCTTCGACATCCTCGGCCATGCCCTCGGCCGTATACAGCAGCGCAAGGCCATCACCGGCCAGGCCCGGCACGTCAGCTGCGCGCACCAAGACGATCCCTGCGGAGACAAGTGCTTGGGCGTGGGCAACGTCAGCCAGCGCCAGGCCGTCAGCCAGATCGGCCACCGGCGCCACCAGCGTGCGTCGTACGCGGGCAGGGGCGTCAGCTTCAGCGTCACGTCCGTGAGCAGCCCCAGCGTGCCCCACGATCCCACGAAGACCTTTGGCAGGTCATAGCCGGCGACATTCTTGACCAGGGGCCGACCGGCGTGGATGACCCGACCGTCGGCCAGGGCGACAGTGGCGCAGAGCAGGTTGTCGCGGAGGCTGCCATAGCGCATGCGGGCCGGCCCGTTGATGTTGGCCGCGATCAGGCCGCCAACCGTCGCACTGGGCCAGGGCGCAGCCACGGCCGCTTGCAGACCCCGTTCGGCCAGGACCGCCTGGACATCCGCCACCGTCATGCCCGCACCCACGGTGATGAAGAGATCTTCGGGGGCAAAGAGCGCACGCCCTGCAACGCTGCGGTGGAGAGCCTGAGCGCCGCATCACCAGCGAGCTCTGCATGACCGATGGCGACGGCGCTGCCCGTTTCCGTGCAGGCGCGTAGCCCCGCAGCTGCTTCATTGGCATCACCAGGCGTCCAGACAGACTCATCGGGCATGCGTGCTGGTACCCGTTCGGCAGGCTGGATCACCTCGGGGAGTACCTTGCCGGGATTGAGCCGGTTGGCTGGGTCGAAAACCTGCTTGACGTCGTACATGGCCGACAGCTCCGTGCTGTCATACATTCTGGCCATGAACTTGCGCTTTTCGACGCCCACGCCATGCTCACCCGTGATGCTGCCGTCCAGGCCGAGACAGAGGTCGAAGATCGCTTCGGCCGCCTGGTGCACGCGTGAATCTGCTCAGGATCATTGGGATCCATGGGGATGAGCGGATGGAGATTGCCGTCGCCGGCGTGGAAAAAACTGGCCGTGATCACGTCGTAGCGCTCGCAGATCTTGCGACGCCGCGCAGCGTCTCGCCCAGCAGGCTGCGGCGCACTGTGACGTCGGTCAAATAGTAGGTCGGCGCCAGGCGCGCCAGCGCGCCGGCCACGCTCTTACGGCCATACCAGATCTGGGCGCGCCCGGCTTCAGACTGGGCGATGCGGATGTCGAAGCCGCCGTTGGCCGCCAGCAGATCGGCTACCTCCTCGGCCTGCGTGTGGAGGCCGCCGGGATAGCCGTCCACCTCGACAATCAGCGCCGCGCCCGCATCGACGGGCAGCCCCGCGCTGGTAAACTCCTCGATGATGCGCATGCCGCGCTGGTCCATGAGCTCCAGGGTGGCCGGCACCAGTCCCGCCGCGATGACGGCCGAAACCGCTTGGCCTGCCGGCTCGGCGCTCTCGAACGCAACCATCATCGTCATGACGCCCGGCGGCGTGCGTATAGCCGCAGGTCGGCCCGGGTGATGACGGCCAGCGTGCCTTCGCTGCCCACGACAAGGCCGCATAGGTCATATTCGGGGTAGTCGAGCGCTTGTCCGCCCAACTGAACGACTTCCCCGCCGGCCAGAACTGTCTCCAGCCCGGTGACGTAGTTGGTGGTGACGCCATACTTGAAGCAGTGGGGCCCGCCCGCATTGGTGCCCAGATTGCCGCCGATGTGGGCCGAGCGGCCGCTGGACGGATCCGGCGGGTGGTCGAGGTCCGGCGGTTTTGGCGGCAGCGTCCACGTCCAGATTGACCGCGCCGGCCTCTACCGTCACGCTCCGACCGCTTCGATCCAGCTTCACAATCCGGTTCATGCGTCAAAAGACGAGAATCACGCCGCCCTGCTTGGCGATGGCGCCGCCGGCTAGTCCCGTGCCCGCGCCCGCGCAATCAGCGGAATGTCGTGGGTCGCTGCCCAGGCCAGACGCGGCTCACATCAGCAGTTCGTCCGGGAAAAAACCCCCATCGGGCGACGCGATCAAAGCCGGCGTCAACCTCGTACGTGATCAGTTCGGCCGGGTCGGTGATCAACTGGTGCGGGGGGAAGGGGTGTGGGATTGTGGATGTGGGATTGTGGATTGGCAATGGTCGATTTTCGATGGTGAATGGTCAATGGTTGATGGCAGATTGCTGATAGGAAAGGTCCAGGAGCTCGACGATATGCATGACACACGCATGGCCAGGTCGGGCTTGCGTACGCCATGAATGTACTGGAGGTGGCAGCCGGTGTTGGACGTGGCGATGACGTCGGCGCCGGTGGCGCTGATGTCGGCCATCTTCAGGTCGAGAACCTGCTCTGCCGCGGCGGGTTGGACGATGTTGTAGACGCCGGCGCTGCCGCAGCAGAAGTCGGCCGGCTCATCTCCACCAGCGTCAGGCCGGGGATCGCACGCAGTAATTCCCGCGGCTGGTTCACCACGCCCTGACCGTGGCGCAGGTGGCAAGAATCGGCATACGTCACGCGCAAGTTGACCGCGCCCTGGGGCCGCGCGTGGAGGTTGGCGGCCAGAAATTCGCTGATGTCCTGGACCTGCTCTGCAAAGGCCGCAGCCCGTGGCGCGTAGATTGGGTCATCGGCCAGCCAGTGTGCGTATTCCTTAGCGCTGCGCCGCAACCGCCCGCGTTGCTGATGATGGCGTCGTAGCGGATGGTCGCACAGGCATCGATATTGCGCCGGGCCAACTCAAGCGCCAGATCGCCCTCTCCCACATGCCGGGCCGCCACGCCGCAGCAGCTCTGATCGACGGGGAAGTGAACGTCAAAGCCGTTCTGTTGCAGCACGCGGATGGACGCAGCATTCACGTTGGTGAGGAATGCGTCCTGTACGCAGCCGTGGAAGAACGTACCGCCCGCGGCGTTCACCGATGGCGGGGCGACGCGATCATAGTCCGGGTAGTCGGTCGACAGCCGGGGCAAGAGCCCTTCGAGGCTGCGCAGCGGGGACGGAATGAGCCCCACACTGCGGGCCAGCCGCTGCAGGCCGGTGGTCTGATAGAGCTCCAGCAGCGCGCGGCCAGCCGCAGCCGTTGCCGGTTGGGCAGCAGCTCTGCGAGGGCAACCGCCTGCGCTGTCTGTTGGGACGAATCCGATGGGGTTTGTTCGTGGATCGCCTGCCGGGCCGTCTCCAACAGGCTGCCGTACTGGATGCCCGAGGGGCAGGCCGGTTCGCAGGCACGGCAGCCCAAGCAAAGGTCGAGGTGGGTGCGCAACGCACCATTAAATCGATGCGCCCGTCACTCGCCGCACGCATCAGGGAAATTCGCCAGCGCGGGCTGTCCATCTCCGTTTTGAAGACATCGTAGGTCGGGCAGGCCGGCAGGCAGAGCCCACAATGGATGCACTGATCCAGCCCGGCGCGAAATGAGGATGAAGTGAGGGACTCCGGCACGGTTGTCACGGCGCTACAATAGCATAGAGATAGAGGGTCTGTCGAGGACGGTTTGGCATAATGATGAACCGGATGGTGCGGATCCTCGCTGATAATTCTGCGAAGGTCCGTGCAATTCTGCCGATCGGATCGATCCGCGTTCCATGCCGTTACATTGCGCACGCGGTAGAGCATCTCGCCCGCTTTGGGGACGAAGAGGATGCCTTCATCTTCCAGGTCGCGCAGGCGTCCTGGTCGATGGTGGCGGGGTCGACGTAGCCAGGGCAAGCTGCGCACGTCGGCGGGGCGAAGCTGGGTAGCCAGGTTGACGGTGGCGTTGGGCAGCTCCACGCCGTCAATGTAGCGACCGCCGCCGCGCACGTGGGTGCGGTGGCTACCACGCCCAGCGGCACGTCTTTGAACTCGTCCCATTGCGCCAGAAAGTAGTCGAGCACGTGATAGCCGATCTGGTAGATGTAGTCGCCGTGCACGTGGCTAACGACGTCGAGGGTGGGCGAGAAAATGGTCAGCTCGCCGCCCTGGGCCAGGGCCGGCTCCAGCTTGTACATGGCTTTGCCTGCAGTCCACAGCTCGTCATACATGGGCGGCGCGCACGAGAGCACGCGCTGGAAGGGCTTGTCGACCCAAATGATGTGGCGTTGGGAAGAGAGCGCCGCCGCTGCCCGCCACGCTTCAATCAGATCGCCGACGAAGACGCCGGCCAGCTGTGCATCGTCGACCACCACCAGCGCAATCAGCGTGATCGGCACGTCAACCTTGGCCGCCGCAGCGTGGATCATGGCGCGTACGGGCGTCTCGGCCACGCCGATCGTGTCGACCACACCCACCAGCGCGCCCAGCCAGTGAGAGACGTTGATCATCTCTGGCCCCGAAATGCCGGGAAAGAGATACTTGGCCCCGCCTGAGAAGCCGGCCACCTCATGGGGAAAGGTCGGCCCCAGGATGAGTACGTGGTCGTAATCGAAAATATGGCGATTGATGCGCACAGGCACATCGCCCTCCAGCGAGGGATGCCAGCGCTCGCCTGCCAGCACACGGATCTCGTCGCTGGCGAGCGTACCGATCTGAACCAGCGTATCGGCCTCATTCCAGGCGTGGTTGAGCAGCCCGACGTGGCAAAATTCGCTGGTCCGCTCGGCTGCGGAAATGCCGACCAGCTGCTCAAGCTGGTCTCGCTCAGCGCCGGATGCGTGCCCAGCGCGACCATGAAATCGAGCTGACTGGCATCATGCAGCAGTTCGACCAGCAGGCGAAAGAGTTGGGGCAGGGGAATCGTGCGCGTGTGGTCCGGGATGAGCACGAGGACGCGCTCGCCCGCGTGTTGCCCGGCGAGCGCCTGGTCGAGCACCTGCTCAATCGCGTCCGGGTCAGGTGCGTGGGTGAAGTCGCTTGTGCGAGCATGGGATTCCTCAACAATGATTTGTGCGGCAGCGGCATGTTGTTCCGTGCAACGGTTGGTCTGCTTTCTGAACGTTTGTCATGATACCATGGAGTGTCTGAATATATGCCCCGATTAATCAGGAATCCAGAGACCCATGTATCTATGTAGACAGCGCCGGTAGAGCTTGCTTGGACTGAGCGTGTCGAGGGTCGAAACCGAGCGGGTTGGCACCGACCCGCTCCTTATCCGCAGCCCATTTCCTACACGTTGACACATTGATCCCGCCATCCTACACTGGATCTTGAAGGCTGAAAGCCGCGGAGACGAGGGGGGCGATTGTTGCCCTCCGACGAATAAGCGGCCTCAACTCAAGCCGCCAGAGGAGAGCGTGCGCCATGTCGCTCAATGGCCCACAACTCAAGCAGCTACAGGACACGTTGCTCGATGCCTATACCGCAGGCGGGCTGCGCCAGATGTTGCGCGTCCAGATGGACGTGGACCTGCCGCCGCGTGGCCGGCGGCGATAATCTGACGGAGATCACCTTTAGTCTGATTCAGTGGGCCGAGCGTACGGGGCAGATCATGCGTCTGATTGAAGCGGCCTACGCCGGCAACCAAGAGAACCAGGCGTTGACTGCGTTGGCCGCCGCCGCCCAAAGCTGGTTTGGCAGTCCGGATCAACTGTCCAGACCGCTGGACGACATGGCGCCTGCCATGCCCCGATCCACCGGTAAGATTTTCCTTAACTACAGCCGTCAAGACAGCCAGCAGATGCACGTAGTTTACGCGCCTTGATCGACGCGGGGCTGAGCGTCTGGACCGATGAAGGCTTGGCCGTGGGCACGCAAGACTGGGAGAACGCGATTGAGCAGGCGATCGACGGCGCTTGTTGTATGGTCGTGCTCATGTCGCCCGCTGCGAAACAGTCCAAGTGGGTTCGCACGGAAGTCTCCTATGCGCTGGATGGAGGGCTGGACGTGTTTCCCTTGCTACTGCGCGGGAACAAACGGCAGTCCATCCCACTCATCCTCTACTCGATTCAATATGAGGATGGCCGGCCAGGCCTACCCGCCGCCTGCGATCGCTTGATCACAGCCATGGCTCCGGCGGCGTTCACCCGATCGGATCGTCGCCACCAGGTACCCGGCAAGCGACACGGCGCACGCCGTCCATCGAGTTCGAATGGATCACTATCCCTGCCGGCGACTTCTTGATGGGCAGCGACAAAGAGTTGGACCCGCTGGCGTTTGATGACGAGATGCCGCCGCATCGCCTCTACCTGCCCGTATACCGGATCGCCCGCTATCCGGTCACCAACGCGCACTACAAGCATTTTGTGGATGCGACGGGCCACGGAAGCCCGCAACATTTGCCCCACGGCCATATTCCGCAAGGCAAAGAGCAGCACCCGGTGGTCCACGTTACCTGGCATGACGTTGTGGCGTTCTGCAAATGGGCGGGTGTGATGTTGCCCAGCGAAGCGCAGTGGGAGAAGGCCGTGCGCGGGACGGATGGGCGTAACTATCCGTGGGGCAACGAGCGGCCAACTGAGCAACTGTGTAACTTTGACGGCAACGAAGGCGACTCGACACCGGTCGGCAACTACTCGCCACGCGGCGACAGCCCGTATGGCGTGGCGGATGGAGCCGGCAACGTCTGGGAGTGGACGCGTAGCTTGTACAAGGCGTATCCCTATGCCGCGAGTGACGGGCGGGAGGATCCGCCGGCGCGAGACTTGCTCACCCTGCGCGGGGGATCATGGTTCCATTACGAGTCCTACGTTCGCTGCGCCGAACGTCTCAGCTACAATCCGAACTTCAGTGACGACGACCTCGGCTTTCGGGTGGTGGCTTCCGCTGAAATGTGAAACAGAACAGCGGATGGGAAGAGGAACGGATAGAGCGCCCGGCGACCGGTCACCGAGCCGCATTCGTTCCTTTTCCCATCCGCTGCCATGTCGATCAAACCGCGGCCCGCCTATACCCCGCTAAAGGCCGAAAATCCGCCATCCACGGGCACGACGATGCCGGTGACGAAGGCCGATGCGGGCGAGAGCAGCCAGAGCGCGGCGCCGACCAGTTCGCCTGGCTCGCCAAAGCGGCTCATGGGCGTATGGTCGATGATGGTCTGGCCCCGCTCGGTGAGGCTGTCGTCGTCGTTGAGCAAGAGCGCACGATTCTGCTTGCCGATGAAGAAGCCGGGTGCCAGCGCGTTGACGCGCACCTGCGGCCCTGCGTTCTGGGCCAGGTAGACGGCCAGCCACTGGGTGAAATTGTTGACGCCCGCCTTGGCCGCGCCATAGCCGACGACGCGCGTGAGGGGGCGCACGGAGGTCATCGACGAGAAGTTGAGAATGACGCCCGCTTCCTGGTCGGCCATGTAGCGACCGAAGACCTGGCTGGGCAGAATGGTGCCGAGCATGTTGAGCTCAAAGACGAATTCGAGCGCATCGGCCGGCAGGTCGAAGAAGCTCAAGTCGGGCGTGGCCGTCGCTTGCGGATGGTTGCCGCCGGCTGCGTTAACGAGCAGATCGATACTGCCAAACTCGCGTAGGATTTCCGCCGCTGCAGCCTCCAGCGAGGCGCGGTCCAGCACATCGGCGTGCAGCGCGATGACGCGTCCGGCTTCGTCGTTCAGGTCATTCAGCCGCGCCGGGCGCTCGGGCGTGCGCGCCAGGATCGCCACGTTGGCCCCGCAGGCCGCCAGCGCAAAGGCGATCTCGCTGCCCAGCGCGCCCGTGCCGCCGGTAACGATGGCCGTCTTGCCGCTGAAGTCATACCAGTTTACTACTTCACGAAGCGTCACGCTGACTCCTCCACTTGGTTGATTATCCACTCTGTCGGTTCGAATGCCGCGCAACTCACGCTGACGACCACGTCAGCCTCAACCGGCGCGGCGAGCAAGATTGCCGCGCGCCCGTTGGCCGTTTCAATGGTTGCCGAGCCGTCGAAGGTGCCCAAATCACAAAGAAGGCGCCCAGCGTCGCCAGTCACCCGAAAGGTGACACGCTGCTCGGGCCCAACCAGCGGCACCCCATCGGCCACGGCCAGCTGCACCCTGAGCCGCCGCACGGGCTGACCGCGCCATGTCGTCGGCTCCGTTGTAAGAAGCCAGCGAGCCGGCGCTCCACCACCCGGTTGGACCAGCGTTTGTGTCGCATAATCCTCGATAAGCCGGCCCTCTGCGCTGCGGCCCACGACATGCAGCTCATTAACGCCCGCTTGCAGCGCCACGTGCCAGCTACGCAGCCAGCCTTCCGTGACGACGCCCGGGCGCGGCCGTTGACAAACAGCTCTACGGTAGCACAGTTCGTGATCACGCGCACACGCTGCTTTGCGGTCGGTTCGCCGGCACGCAGGGGCCAGTCGTGGGCCTCCAAATGGCAAACCGGCGTTGTGGTTTGTGCCGCCTGGAAGAGATAGTAGAGGCTCTTCGGCCGGTTGGCCCGGTCGACCAATCCCTTCTGATTGACGTAGGGGATCGGGTTTTCGGGTCGCAGGGGCGTGCCAAAATCTTTGAACGCCCACTGAGCCGTGCCGGCGAGCCTGGGCTGCGCCTGCTGGACGCGCAAGTGCCACGCCATGAGATCGAGGATGTAGCTCTCGCTCCAGTCGCTGTCGCGCGAAGCGCGGGCAAAGCCCTCGTCAGAGTAGGCGAGGCCATCCTGCTCGGCATGGTCGCTCTCCTGACGTAGCTCATGGGGGAGGTGAGGACCGTCGTTGTAGCGGCCGACATGGCTGTCGCCACCCCATTCCATGTGCAGCAAGCGAGGATACTGGGCCTGGGCCGCGTTTAACGCCAGCGCGTAATCCTCGTAGCGGCCACGATACCAGCCCGACCAGATCGAAGGCGAGTAGACGTCGACCACGGTTGCGCCCCGCTCGTAGCGCCGTAGCGCGGTCAGACGTGTGGAGTCGAGCGCATGGCTCAGATCGTGCAGCTCTTGCAGAAAGGCGAGGACATCGTCATCGCCGGTCTCCGGATGATCGCTTTCCCAGTCCAGCTCGTTGCCCAGGCCCCAGAAGATGATCGAGGGATGATGGCGATGCTCTGCAATCATGGCGCGCAGCATGCCGCGCGCCGTCTGCTTGAAGCGCTCGCCACCCACGCCGCCCCGGCACCAGGGCAGCTCATCCCAGACGATCAGCCCCAGCTCGTCGCACAGGTCGAGCACGTGGCTCGCCTGGGGATAGTGGCCCAGCCGCACGAAGTTGAAGCCGGCTTCCTTGATGCGCAGGAACTCAGCACGCGTATCGGTCTCTGACACGGCGCTGGCAGAGCCGGCCCAGTCCTCGTGACGATGGGTGCCGCGCAAAAGCAGCCGCTCACCGTTGAGGAAGAAGGGGCCGCCTGCCGGGAAGTCGACCGTGCGCCAACCAAAGCGCAGCGAACCCCTGTCCGACGGGCGTCCGTCGTACCAGAGCGTCACGTGCACGCGACAGCGCTGCGGCGCATTCGGCGACCAAAGGGGCGGATTGGCAAGAGGCGGCACGGTAATGTGCGTTTCGGCGGCAGTGAGCGCGCCGGTGGTCGTAAAGATGGGCGTGTCGTCAGGCATTTCGATGCGCACTTCGTAGCGGGCCGACGGATCGCTCACCGTGCCGTCGACATGCAGACGCAACGCCAGCATACCCTGGCCATCGCGTACCTGCGGATCGACCTGGACTTGCTCGATCCGCAGTGGGCCGGTCGTGTAGCAGCTAACGGGACGTGTCAGGCCGCCGTAGAGGAAAAAGTCAGAGCGTTCCGACGGGATCAGGTCCGGATCGGGCTGGTTGTCGACCTCAACATTGAGCACACCTGCTTCGTTTGGCGGCAGCTCAACCGTAAACGGCAGGTAGCCGCCGGCGTGCTGGCCGATTTCCCGCCCATTCCAACGGACAACCGCGCGCTGGCTGGCTGCGCCAAAGCGGACAAAGGTGCGTCGTCCGGCCGGCGTGGCGAGTTCGGTCGTGTAGAAGCCTGTGCCGCGGCGATACCAGCCGTCGCCGAGACCGACGGCATCGTAGGCGTTCCAACTATGGGGAACGACGACCGGCTGCCAGGCTTCGTCTTCAAAGCGGAAGCGCCAGGTCGGCAGGGCTTCTGCAGCATCTCTGTACAGCATGTCAGGAGTTCCTCTCTTCTACTGCTTGACCGCGCCCGACAGCCCGTGGACGAAATAGCCCTGGAAGAGGAAAAAGACGATCAAGATAAGAATAATGGAGATGGTCGTGCCCGCGGCAAATCCGAGTACAGTTAAGATATTCGAAGTCAAAACTGGAAAGGGAAAAGCCATGTCGATCACCCAACTGCATGATACCTGGAACAAGAAAGCGGAACAACTCTGGTCGTCGGGTAGCCAGATAGTACAACGTGAGATATGACGACAAACAACTAAGGTGCGACGAGAAAACAATAAGGGACTGCGCCATACCGATTGCATTCACCTGCGGTACAATTGGTACGAACCGGTATGGAAATCAACGGATAGAGACCGATGCAAAAATCGGCTTGTTTCAGCCAGGAAATCCCCGTCTTCTTTGCCTGCCGCGTCTTTCCTGTGCTACCATGCCGAGCAAGATCAACGATTGAAGGAGCGCTCGATGGATTGTCCCAATTGCAACACGTGGAACCCCGACGATAAAGACGTCTGCTGGCGCTGTCAGGCAGAGTTGCCCAAGCCGGTTACGGAAAAAAAGAAGGGACCGCCCAAGACTGTCCTCGGCATGCCCCTCTGGCTCGTCGTCGCTTTCGTGGGCTTCCTGGCCATCAGTTTCCTGGGACAGTGCTTTCTCCGCGGGCCAGTCGTGCCCTAGGCGCCGTCCTGCCGCTTGAGATCAGCGATTCTCCCCATGCAACAATCTGAACACGTTGTCGAACTGGCCGCGCGCCTCATTGCCTGGCACGGTCGCCATCAGCGCGAATTGCCCTGGCGCACCGCGCCTGCAGGCGTGCGCGATCCATACACGGTCTGGATCAGCGAAATCATGGCCCAGCAGACGCGCGTCGAGACCGTCCGCGATTACTATGTGCGGTGGTTGGAGGTCTTTCCGACCGTCGAGGCGCTGGCCGCTGCCGATCAGCAGACCGTCCTGAAGCTGTGGGAAGGGTTGGGTTACTATGCGCGGGCGCGCAATCTGCACAAGGCCGCGCAGGTTGTAGCCTTGGAGCATGCCGGCCGGCTGCCGGAGGAGCGCAAGGCTCTGCTGGCGCTGCCTGGCATCGGCGACTATACCGCGGGCGCGATTCTGAGCCTGGCCTTCAACCAGCACGAGCCGCTGGTGGATGGCAACGTCAAGCGCGTGCTGAGCCGTCTCTGGGATATCGATCAGCCTATCGATGACCGGGCCACACTCAAGCAATTGTGGGCTCATGCCCGCGCGGTGGTGGAAGCCGCTTCGCCGGGGCAAGCCGGCGCCTGCAACGAAGCGCTCATGGAGCTGGGCGCGACCGTCTGCACGCCGACCAGCCCGCGCTGCCTCATCTGTCCTGTGGCGGAACTCTGTGCTGCGGCCCGCAACGGCACCCAGGCCGAGCGGCCGGTGATGCCAGTCCGGAAACGGACGCCTCATTACGACGTGGCCGCCGGCGTGATCTGGCAGGGCGAACCATTTGCTTCTCTGCTGCTCATTGCGCAGCGCCCCCAGGACGGCATGCTGGGCGGCCTCTGGGAATTCCCCGGCGGCAAGCGTGAAGCGGACGACGCATCCCTGGCCGCAACGCTCGTCCGCGAGATTGATGAAGAGCTGGCCATCGGTATCGAGGTGGGCGCACAGATCGACACGGTGAAGCATGCCTACACCCACTTTCGCATCACGCTCCATGCCTTCCACGCCCGTCATCTTCACGGCGCACCACAAGCCATTGGCTGCGCCGACTGGCGCTGGGTGACGCTGGACGAACTGGACGGGTATCCTTTTCCCGTCACGGATCAGAAGATTATTGCTGTGTTGCGGGCGAAAAGTGGAGCAATGGGCGAGGGGTAGAGCAGGGTTGAACTGGCTAATGATGAATCGGAAATGGAGAATTGTTAATGGCGTGGGGCGGCGTTATTTGTTAACAATTCTCCATTCTTCATTCTCAATTCTCAACGATTTCATCTAGCACGGTCTCCAGCGCTTCCACGCCATAGAAATAGCTTTCGTGGCAGAAGTGACATTCGATGACCGCTTCACCCTCCTCCATGAGGGAGCGAACTTCGTGCTCGCCAATCATCATCAGGGCCTTCTTCGAGCGCTCCCAGCTGCACGAGCAGCGGAACTCGAGGGGACGGCGCTCCAACACTTCAAAGTCAAATCCAGCGAAGAGTTCGGCCAGTATCTCTTCCGGCAGCCGCCCTGCCGCCAGCATGTCGACCAGAGGCGGCCTATCCTCAACTCGCTCCGTCAACGTCTGCAAAATCCGTGCGTCCGCACCGGGCATCGCCTGTAGCAACAGGCCACCCGCCATGGTCAACTCGCCCACGCTGTTCAGTTTGGCGCCGATCTCCACAAAGGAAGGCACCTGCTCCGAGCGCGTCAGGTAATAGATCAACTCGCGATCGATGACGCCGTTATGCAGGGGCACGATGCCGTGGTAGAGATCCTTAAGACCCACATCCTTGGCTACGGTCACCAGACCTTCGTTGCCGATGGCAAAGGCCATTTGCTCGGGGCCAATCTCAATCGGTGAAGGCAGATGCGCTTCGGAAATATAGCCGCGCACGTGGCCATTGGCATCTGACTCCGCTACGATCTTGCGGGCCGGGCCGTTGCCCTCAATCTTAAGGGCAACGCGTTGCCGTACCTTGAGCAAAGTGCCCAACAACGCGGCCGCGGTCAAGCCCTCGCTGAGCACGGCGGTGGAGAGCGGTGTCGCCTCGTGACGGCGCGCACCTTCACGGCCCAAATCGGTCGAAATGCACGCAAAGCCGCGCATGCCGGCCTCGCGTGCCATGGCGCGGACGAGATGGTCGCTCACGGTCACTCCTTTCCCTACATACCTGTCGAAAAGCGCGACGCAGATGGTTCACCGAGAGAGCCGGAGGCTCACGGAAGAAGGCTGAACGACCTGGTACCATAGAATTTCTCTAGGCCCCTCACCCTTTTTCTTTAGTCTCTTGTGTACCTGCCTGTGCGCTTTTGCCGAAAACATAATGGCCCCAATCAGGGGCTTTTAAGCAGTATATGCGCGGGCAGAATTGGCCGCAATAATCGAGCTTACAGTGTGCCGGCACCAAGGGGCAGGCCGACAAGAACGGCCGAAAAGATTGGCCGAAAAGAAGAGGCCGGAGATCTGTCAGATCTCCGGCCTCCAACTGAGTCTACTTGCGATCAGTCGCTACGAGGAAGGCGTGGCGTCATCATCGTCATCATCGTGTTCCATTTCGCCATCGTCGTCCATCCCGCCCTCTTCGTGCTCCATGCCGTCATCGCCATGGTCCATCTCCATGTTCATGGGCATGCCGTCCATTTCGACCACCGGGACAACGGTCGTCATCGACTCGCCGTTGTCGAAATTGAACGTGATTTCGATCTCTCCGCCCGTCTCCAAGGGGGCGACCAGACCGATGAGCATGACGTGTTTGCCGCCCGGCATGAGCTCGACGCTGCCGCCGGCGGGGATGCTAAAGCCGTCGGGTTGGGGCACCATGCGCATGACGCCATTGTCGTCGATCGTTTCGTGGAGCTCCACGACCTCAGCGGCAGCGCTCTCTGCGGAGACGAGCTGCACCGCTTCCTCCAGGCCGTTGAGCAAGAGCATGTAGGCGGCGCCGTTGCCTGCGGCCATGGGCGAGGGGCGCGAGCGGGGATCGACGATCGTGATTTCGCCGGGTGTCGGCTCAACCATGCTCGCCATCTCGTCGTCCATCTCTTGATCCATCTCGCCACCGGCCATGGGCGGCATGGCCGAGCATGCGCTGAGTAGCAGGGCCAGAATCAGGGAAATGCCAAAAAATCGCTTGATCATCGTCTTCTTATCCTTACTGATTGGTGTAAGTCTCACTCTTCGACCGTCACCGATTCTGCACCGGCGCGCAGGTCGATGTTGGTGGTTAGGGGGGGACCATCCTGCGGCGTGATCTTGACGGTGATGATCCAATCGCCCAGCATGGTGAATTGAAATGGGAGCGTGTAGCGTCCATCCTCGCGCCCGTCAGCCCCGTCCAGCACGGTTTCGGTGAGGACCGGGACCATGCCCGCATGGTTCATGTTGCCCTCCAAGCTTACCGTCACGTCCGTGACTGGCTGGCCGCTCTCGTCGCGCAATTCCACAACGATCGATTCGCCCGGATAGCGCCCGTCGGGAATCAGGGTCACGGCCAGCCCGGCAGCGATTGCAGAGTCATTGGCGCGTCCACACGCTACGGCCGCAAGCAGCAGCCAAGTGACACTGAGTAATAATATGAGCGGTTGTCGGCCCATTGTGTGACCCTTTCTGTCGGAGTCAGATTTCTGGGTGCCTAACGGGTGATGGTGTGAAGCCGGTATCAACTGAAGCGCGGGGGCGGCGTGGGGATGAGAAGCTGAAAGATCGGCCCTGTGCGGAATGTGGCAAGCCGCTCGCTCTCTTGGATCCAACGCACACGGTAGAGTGCAGAGCCTACGAACGCCAGCGCCAGCATGGCAAGCACGGTCGCCGGCACGGATTGACCGACAGGACCATCATCATGAGCGTCGCTGCCAAATGCAGGCAGCGGGATCTGACTGCTCAGTTTGGGATTGCCGCAGATCTCATTGCGCAAGATTTCCAGGCGGGTACTGTGTGCTTCAACGCCGGGTGGCAGAGAAAAGACAAAGTGCGCCCCTTGGTGGGGGTGGCCGGGATTGGCCAGCGCGCCCCAACAAATGAAGGGCAAGACGAGTGCCAGATAAAGAATGTAGCCGCTGATGAACAGGGTTTGACGGCGCAGCATTGTGAGATGCAGCGCCTGAGACTGTTCATTGCGCAATGGGCGAAGGCCATACATGGTAAACAGTCTAGCACGACCCGCGGGCCGGGCCAAAGCGTCCAGCAAAACGCAAACCTATCGCGACGGATCACGAAATGGGCGTATAGCAACATTCGAGCGGATGACAGCGAATCAATCCGCGAAAATCCGCCCAATCCCGGTCAATCCGCGTTCTAGCGCATAACCGGCTGAACAGGCACAAATCACACTCTGTTTCGCTTGTGAGGCAGGCGGTTTGCAGGTACAATGCACTGGTTGCATTTTCTGCAAATGCCTTAAATTCTTCTCTGGTTTGGCGGCCGTTTTGCGCCGCCAACGGACTGCAAAACAACGGGAAGCGAGAACCAATATGCCGCAAGAATCAGCAAACGGTGACGCGCCGCTCGACTCGGCGGACCCGCGCCTGTTTGACCAGTTTGACGCGCCTTCTTTCGAAACCTGGCGGGAAGCGACTGTCACCTCTCTCAAGGGACTCCCCTTCGAAAAGCTCATCACCCGCACCTACGAGGGCATTGATCTTCAACCCCTCTACCGGGCCGAGGATGTGGCCGACCTGAGCCACGTGAACACCTTGCCGGGCAAGCCGCCCTTTGTACGTGGCGCGGACGCCGCCGGCTATCTTCAGCAGCCCTGGGCCATTGCCCAGGAGATCAGCGCCCCGACACCGGCCGAGTTCAACCGCCAATTGTTGCACGATCTCAACCGCGGTCAGGATGCCGTCAATCTTGGCATTGACGCTGACGGCCACCGTGGTGTTGCTGTCGACGATGCCGCGGCGATGGGCGCGGCGCTGGCTTCGGTGGATTTGACGGCCGTGCCGATCATGCTGCGGGCGGGCGTCGATGCCTTACCGGCTGCTGCCTTGCTGCTGGCTACTAGAGCCGACGATGATGGCGCGGCGCTTAGCGGCGTCGTCGTCAACGATCCCCTGGGCGAGTTGGCAAGCGCCGGCACTTTGCCGACCATGCTTGACGCTCTCTACGATGAAATGGCGGCCTTGACGCTTTGGGCAGAAGTCAATGCCCCGGCCCTGCACACCATCAGCGTCCAGGCTGAGCGGTTTCAAGATGCCGGGGCTGACGCAGTGACGGAACTGGCCGTCGCGCTGGCAACCGGCGTCGCCTATCTACGCGCGATGCTGGCGCGTGGCCTCACGATCGACGCGGCCGCGGCAAGAATGACCTTTGGCTTTGGTCTCGGCAGCAATTTCTTCATGGAGGTGGCCAAGCTGCGCGCGGCCCGCCTGCTCTGGTCCCAGGTTGTGGCGGCATTTGGCGGCAGCGCAGAGGCGCAACGCATGACGATCCACGGTCGCACCGCCGAGTGGAACAAAACAGTCTATGACCCCTACGTCAATATGCTGCGTGTCACCACCGAGGCATTTGCCGGCGCGATTGGCGGCGTGCAAAGCATGCACGTGACGCCCTTTGATGGGGCCCAACGCCAGGCCGATGAATTTTCGCGCCGCATCGCCCGCAATACGCAACTCATCTTGCAGGATGAATGCAACCTGACCCGGCTGATCGATCCGTCGGGCGGTTCCTGGTATGTTGAGGCACTGACGGACGAACTGGCACAGGCTGCGTGGCAGCGCTTCCAGTCGATTGAAGCGGCCGGTGGCATGAGTGCCGTGCTGGCAGATGGCTCGCTGCAGGAGCAGATCGCAGCAACGGCGCAGGCGCGTGTTGCCGATCTCAACCGGCGCAAGGATGTGCTGGTCGGGACAAACATGTATCCTAATTTGGGCGAGGAGCGGCTACCGGTCGCAACGACGCCCGACCCGGACGTTGTAATGAGCACAAATGCTGCACAAGCGCCTGCTGCGATTGCTGTCGGACCCCGGCCTGCGGTCGTCGATGCTGCGATACAGGCCGCCGCGGAGGGCGCCACGCTGGCTGAACTGCGTGCGATGTTGCGTGACGGCGCCGCGGCAGGCCCGGTCGTGCCGGCGCTGACGCCTCTACGGGTGGCCGCTTCGTTCGAAGCGCTGCGGACGGCGGCTGAAGCGTATGCCGAATCAACGGGGTCGCCGCCACGCGTCTTCCTGGCCACCATGGGGCCGCTGGCCCAGCACAAAGCTCGAGCCGATTTCAGTCAGGGCTTTGTGAATGTCGGCGGCTTTGTCTGCGATTACCCTGATGGTTTCGCCGACCCCGAGGAAGCGGCCGATGCCGCACTGGCAGCGGGCGCTCAAGCCGTTGTCATCTGTTCGACCGACGATACTTACCCCGATTTCGTGCCGGCACTGGCAGCCCGCATCAAGGCGGCGCAGCCGGACCTGCCCCTGCTGCTGGCCGGCTATCCCAAGGAGCATGTCGATGCCTTCCGGGCTGCCGGTGTTGATGAATTCATTCACCTGCGCGCCGACTGCTATGCGCTCAACGCATGGCTGCAGGAACAGGCCGGGATCTGACACAACGGAGATCAGGCGGATCGGCATTGCGTAGAAAACCCGCGCAGATCAGCCCAACCCGCCTAATCCGCGTTCCATCAAAGGAGGTGATCGTGACTCGCAATCCAGATTTTACCCAAATTGGCTATAAAACGGACTATGCGCCCCAGTCGCTGGCTGAATGGCAGGCCGTGATTGAAGCGCAGAACGGCGTTCCGGCTGAAGAGTACGTTTGGCACACGCTGGAGCAAATCGACGTGCGCCCGCTCTACACGGCTCAGGATATGGCTGGCCTGGAGCACCTGGGCTTTACCGCCGGCATCGCGCCGTACCTGCGCGGCCCTTATCCGTCCATGTACGTCACCCGCCCGTGGACCGTACGCCAGTACGCCGGCTTCTCCACAGCCGAAGAAAGCAACGCCTTCTATCGCCGCAATTTGGCCGCAGGGCAGAAGGGCCTCTCGGTCGCCTTTGATCTTGCCACCCATCGCGGCTACGATTCCGACCACGAACGGGTGGTGGGCGATGTCGGCAAGGCCGGCGTGGCCATTGACTCAATTCTCGACATGAAGACGCTCTTTGACGGCATCCCGCTGGACAAGATGTCGGTCTCCATGACCATGAATGGCGCAGTCTTGCCCGTTATGGCCTTCTACATCGTTGCCGGCGAGGAGCAAGGCGTGCCCCACGACCAGCTCACGGGGACGATTCAGAACGACATTCTCAAAGAATACATGGTGCGCAACACCTACATCTATCCACCGGTGCCCTCCATGCGCATCATCGGCGATATCTTTGCCTACACGGCCAACGAGATGCCCCGCTTCAACTCCATCAGTATCTCCGGCTATCATATGCAGGAAGCGGGCGCCACGGCCGATATCGAACTGGCGTACACGCTGGCCGACGGGCTGGAATATCTGCGCGCGGGCACCGGTGCAGGCATGGACATTGATCGGTTTGCACCCCGCCTCTCTTTCTTCTGGGCGATCGGCATGAACTACTTCATGGAAATCGCCAAGATGCGCGCCGCGCGCCTGCTCTGGGCCAAGCTGGTCAAGCAATTTGATCCCCAGAATGCCAAATCGATGGCCCTGCGCACCCATTCCCAAACTTCCGGGTGGAGCCTGACGGAGCAAGATCCATTCAACAATGTGACCCGCACCGCCATGGAGGCCATGGCCGCAGCCCTTGGACATACCCAATCGCTGCATACCAACGCGCTTGACGAAGCGATCGCATTGCCGACCGACTTCTCGGCCCGCATTGCGCGCAACACCCAGCTCTATCTCCAACACGAGACGGGCATTACCAAGGTGGTCGATCCCTGGGGCGGTTCGTTCTACGTGGAGACGCTGACGGACGCGTTGGCGCGTCGCGCCTGGGCCCACATCGAAGAGGTTGAGGGACTGGGCGGCATGGCCAAGGCCCTAGAGACCGGCTTGCCCAAGATGCGGATTGAAGAGGCCGCCGCTCGACGTCAGGCCCACATCGATTCCGCCAAAGAGACCATCGTTGGCGTCAACCGCTATCGGCTCGATCAAGAAGATCCGCTCGATATTCTCGAAGTCGACAACACCGCTGTGCGCCAATCCCAGGTCGAGCGCCTGGCGCGCTTGCGGGCCGAGCGGGATAACACAGCCGTTGAAAGCGCGCTCACGGCCCTGGCCGAGAGCGCAGGCAATGGCGAGGGCAATCTGCTGGAGCTGGCCGTCAACGCGGCCCGGGCCCGCGCCACCCTGGGCGAGATTTCCGACGCGCTGGAGAAGCCCTGGGGCCGTCATGAAGCAGTCGTCCGCTCCATTGCCGGCGTCTATAGCGCCGAATTTGGCGATGAGGACGAAGTCGCTGCAGTCCGCCGCATGGCCGACGAGTTCGAACTGGTTGAGGGCCGCCGGCCGCGCATTATGGTCGCCAAGATGGGACAAGACGGTCATGACCGCGGGGCCAAAGTAATCGCCACTGCCTTTGCCGACCTCGGCTTTGACGTCGACATCGGTCCCCTCTTCCAGACGCCGGCCGAGGTCGCACGACAAGCGGTAGAGAATGATGTCCATGTCGTGGGTATGAGCTCGCTCGCTGCCGGTCACAAGACGCTGCTGCCCCAACTCGTGGCCGAACTGGCGGCGCTGGGGCGGGATGACATTCTTGTCGTGGCCGGCGGGGTCATTCCGGCCCAGGATTACGACTACCTGCGCGAGCACGGCGCTGCCGCCATTTTTGGCCCCGGTACGGTGATTCCGGTGGCGGCCAAGAAGGTGCTGGACGCTTTGAATGCCCAGCTTGAGCCGGTCGCTTAGCCCGAAACGCCCTATCGCAGAGATCGTCACCTCCAAATCTGAATGAAGGGCCGGCCATGGCTAAAGAGCCGGCCCTTTTTTGTTTGTTTCGCATAATTGCCTCAATCGGATCTCAATGTCAAAACATTCACAAACTTCATCAATCCCATCAATTCTTGGCCAACAAAGGAAATAGTTATCGCTATCCCGAAGCGCTTTGGCATTGTACGCTTGATTGGCAACCTACTCAAAATCGTTGCCTGGATATTATTGGTTGTCTCGGTTGTTCGCGCAATCGCCGTCACAATGGCTGGTACGACCCTTGTGCCCTTCTTCAGCGGCGTGTTGCCGGGCACGGCCGACGTCCTGGCCGTGGGCGGCGGTATTGTTGCCGGCCTGGCCATGCTCTTTCTCGGTCTGATCTATTTCCTGCTCTTTTATGGACTGGGTGAAGGCATCCAGATGCAGCTTGCGACTGAGGAGAACACGCGATTGACTGCAGCTTTGCTGTTGGACATGCATCGTGCAACCCAGCCGCAAGAGGAGGACGAAGCCTATCTGTCGACCGGCTTTACGACTGAGCCCTTCGATCCGCCGCGGACATAGGAGTAGGACCTCCTTGCGGAAGTCGGAATAGAGCCTACTCACTCCAAGCGCGCCTTCTTCGCGGCGCTGGCTATAAACTCACGCCCGCGCGCGTCCTCGCCGTCTTGCAGGTCATCGACGGTGAGCACGAACATCTAAACCCTGCCGAGATTCTTGCGCAGGCCCGCACGGTTCATCCCCGTACGGTCGGGCTACCGTCTACCGTACGCTCGACTTGCTTACTCAGCTAGGCGTTGTACGTCCGATCTACGTGGGGGAGACGGGTCCCCTCTATATCCGCACGTGCTGGCGGCCACCACCACATGGTCTGCTCAGATTGCGGGTGCATCATCGACTTCGATCACCGGTGTCGTGGGCGAAATGATTGACGAGCTGCGCTAATGCTATGGTTTTGAGATCACGAGCCATCTGCTGGAGTTCTACGGCACCTGCGCAGCATGCCGTGCTAGAAACAATTGACAATCGGCGGTGGTCAATTGCCCTTCGACAATCAATACCGCAATCAATACCG
>CAWEEJ010000045.1:0-56293 GCA_963807905.1 uncultured Chloroflexia bacterium
TACTGCGTACTACCCTGGATATTTGATTCTCGCTCCAGCCCCGGCGAAAAATATTCGGCATGTAAGCCAGATCGCAACGCACCTATTACGTCAAGTACGGTTGCAATAAATGGAGGGAACTCATGGGCGTCATCTCAACCATCGTCAAAGACAACCAAATCACTCCGGACGACGTACCACGCATCGAAGAGGCACTTTTCTATGAGGGCGCCAAAGGACGCCTAAATATTGAAAGCTTCAGTGTCCTCATGTTTTTTGCCACCATCATCGCCACCTACGGTGTCATTGGCGACTCGACTGCGACGGTCATCGGCGCCATGATTGTGGCGCCGCTCATGACGCCGATTATGGCCACCGCCGCTGCGCTGGTGATGGGGCGGATGGATCGGGCCGGGAAGGCGATGCTGCTTGTGGTCGGGGGCGTGGCCGGTGCAATCTTTCTCTCGTGGCTGCTAGGCTTTATTTATGCCACTGGAATCATTTCAGTCTCGACCAATTCCCAGATCGTTTCGCGAACGTCGCCGCGACTCATCGACCTCTATGGTGCGCTGGCGTCGGGCGCAGTAGGCGCCTTTGCCATGAGCCGCAAGGACGTCGCCAATACCCTCCCCGGCGTAGCAATTGCGATTGCCCTCGTTCCGCCACTGACGGTGATTGGCCTAACGATGTCGCAGGGGGCCTGGGGAGATGCCTGGGGTGCGTTCTTGCTCTTTCTGACAAACTTCTTTTCGATTCTGCTGGCCGGCGGCGGCATATTCGCATTGCTTGGCTTGAGCAAGGCCGCCACCGACAGCCTGCCCACGGATAGCCGCCGTCGTGCGTTCTGGCTCGTTGCCCTGGGCACGGCGCTGGTGATTATCCCTTTGGCCGCGACCAGCATCAATACGGGGCGGGCGGGCATCGCCCAATTCCAGACGTCGCAAGCGTCACGCGCCTGGCTGGAAGGAACCAATTACGAGGTTGTAGAGATCGTAGCAAATGCTGATTCGGTTGTATTGACGATTGCAGGTAGCGATGATCTACCGGAGACGGAGGCGCTGATTGCCTCACTGCAGGAGTTGTACCGAGAAGAGATGACCCTTGAATTAAAGGTCGTACCTTCATCGATCGAGAGTTTTGTGGTCGGCCAGTAGACTTCTGTTCTGGCGAGTCCAACCGCGCGTGATAGCAATCGTTGCCGTGGCGCCCGGCTATCAAGCTGGGTTTGGCCAAGCGGCTCATGAACAACTGTTCGAATTACAGTGTGCGCTGGGGAGCAACCGATGACCAAGCAGGAACAACAGGTTCCGCCGTCCGACACAGATGCAAACAAGAGCAAGAATAAGCAGCGGCGACATGCCTTCTGGCAGTGGTTGCGCCGGGATATCTTCTTCTATGGCTTGGTCTTTGTGCTGGCCGTTCTTGCCCTATTGCTGGTCTGGCCCTACCTGTCATCGATTCTGCTGGCATTGGCTGCCGTCGTCATTTCCAAGCCAATCTACGATTGGTTTCTGAAGCGTCGCTGGCTCCATGGCAAGACCAAATGGGCGACGCTCCTGACGATTCTGACAGACATCCTGCTGATTGCCGTGCCGATGATCCTCTTTTTTAGCGCTGCCTTTAGCCAGGCTCAGGACCTGATCTCGCAGATGCTCGGCGTCCAGGGCGGTAACTCGATTCAGGAGTTGCTGGGTAGCATCGAAAGCGGGCTGCAGCGGCTGCCAGGCGGCAGCAACTTGCAAGTGGATGAGAATCAGACGACGGGTGCTCTTCAAAACGCGCTGACGACAATCGGCAACTGGCTGGGCTCTGCTGCCGTCAGCCTGGGCGCTGCGTTGCCGTCAATGTTTATGGGCGCCATTATCGCCATTGCAGTCATTATGGCGCTCTTGCCCCATTACGATCATGTTAGCAAGAGCACATTAGAGGAGCTTATTCCGTTCCCGGAGCAGATTACCAAGCTCTATATCAACAAAACCAAAATGATGATTAATGCCATGTTTCGTGGCACCTTCGTCATCGCGTTTGCGCAAGGCGCGGCCATGGGGCTCGTCTTGTGGATCGCCGGTGTGCCCAGTGTCCTGTTCTTTACCCTACTTTCTATGGTCTCCGCGCTTCTGCCCGTCGTTGGACTCTCAATTGTCGCCGTGCCGATCGGGGTGATCTTGTTACTTGATGGTCAGACGTGGCAGGGGCTGTGGGTGTTGGGCGCCTATTTGCTTGTCGTTCAAAACATCGACGTGGTGCTCCGCCCCCGCCTCGTGCCTGAAGGCGCATATTTGAATCCGGCCCTCTTGTTGCTCGGCGTCTTTGGCGGCATTAACTTGCTCGGTCCAATCGGTGCGCTTTATGGTCCAGTTGTCATGGTGCTGCTGGTGACGAGCGTAAGCGTTTATTCGAAATACATGTTGCAGACTGATCTGCAGCCCTTTTTGGACGCCAATGGCAACTTGGATCTCCAGAAGCTGGGGCTGGAGCCCGATGATGACGATAGCCCCAACGCAGCCAAGGAACACGGAAAGGTTGAGCAGGCGGCCAATCATCTCATCAATCGATTGCTCAACCATTCTGAAACGCCGCCTCAGGAAAATGGGGACAGGACGAAAGCGAATGGTGATGATACTGACTCAACAGCCGCTGCCACAGACCATGATGCCGCGTAATTGATGCCGCCTGATTGGCGCCGTGCGCCACGACGGCCTCTCGATCACGCTTCATCTTCTGCCTCGGCGACTCGTCAGCTTTGATTGCGTGAATCGACGACAGATTTTCTTTAACGAAAGGAAGCCCAACCATGACAGATATTCCGCTAAAGGCCAAGGTGCAGTGCAGTGATGGCGCCTGTGGCAAAGTGACCAACGTGGTCATCAATCCGGTGACCCAGCATGTGAGCCATATCGCGATCGAGAACAAGGACTTGCCCAAAAACTCGACGCGCTTGATTCCACTCGACCTGGTTGCCAGTTCCACGTCGAGCGAGGTCGTCCTCAAGTGCAGTATTGCCGATGTTGCGGCTATGCAGCCCTTCGTCGTGGACAGCTTTGTGAAGGCAACTGGGTCGGGGCAGGCTTACTCATCCGGCGATGCCTATTCCTCCCAGTTTGTCTACAATGACTCGGGCTATGACAATGTCCAGTCCGAGATTGTGCCCAAGGGGGAACTGGCCATTTACTCGGGGTTGCCCATCGAAGCCTCCGACGGCAAGTTGGGCAAATTGGATGAGCTGGTCATTGACCCCAAGACTGGTGACCTGACTCACATTCAGATGCGTGAAGGTCACCTGTTTGGCAAGAAGGATGTCGCAATTCCAATTGCCGATATCGATTTCTTTGACGGTGAGACCATCTATCTCAAGCTTGACAAGAAGGCGGTCAAAGCGTTGCCGGCCGTCAAGGTGAAGCGATAGATCGATCTGCAGTTCAACATTTTGGTGTACACAGAGTAAGGGGAGAAATAACGATGGCGAAGGACAAGAATACCAACATGATCGTCGACTATTTTGCCGGCGCTGACAAAGCCGATGATGCAGCCGATTCGCTCAAGGCTTGGGACAAGGACAATAAGGACGTCAAATTGGGCGGCATCGCAATCTTGACGTGGGAAGACGGTAAGATGAAGACGCGTAAGGTCGGCACGCGCGATACGGGCAAGGGCGCCGGTTGGGGCACTGCCCTGGGCGCGGCGGTAGGCGTACTCTCCGGCGGCGTGACCTTGATCGGCGGGGCATTGGCCGGTGCAGCCGGCGGGGCAGCAGTCGGTTCGTTTTTCCACAAGGGGCTGGGCCTGACCGACGCTGACAAGACGAAGCTGGAGGATCACCTGAAGAACGGGGGGGCAGCGCTCGTTGCAATGGCTTCAGATGACGAAGTCCAGGCCACCAAGACCTTCCTGAATACGCTGAATGACGGCGAGGTGCAAGACTTCCAGGTGCCGGCAGACAGCGCGCAGAAGTTGGAGGATGCCACGGATGTGCCGCCGCCCGACGCCTCGACCGACTAATTGTGATTGATTCGTCCTGCAGTCACGTTTCACTTTATTAGGAGATATCTCATGTGTTGTACGATCACATCCCTGCTGTTGGTGGGTCCGCGTTTGGCGATTCTGGTCTGGTACATCTTCAATCCAGTCTATGTCAACGCTGCGTTTGGTAACTTCTTCTGGGGCTTCCTCGGCTGGTTGCTGTTGCCCTGGACAAGCCTGATGTACATCGCCATCTATCCTGGCGGCATCGTCGGGTTCGACTGGATCTTCCTCGGTCTGGGTGTCTTTGCCGACATGGCAACCTACTTTGGCGGCTATTACAATCGCGAGAGCGTGCCCTACGGCGACACCATTCCCTAACTCCGGCTCGCGCCGAAGTTGTGAGAGAGCGGGGACGCTCCGATTGGCAACGACTGCCGGCCCACCGTTTCTGGTCAAGGCGGTTCAGGCAGCAAAGGGGGATCTTTCGCTGGGCGTGGGGCTGATGTTTATGCTCATGATCGTCACGATCTTCTACGTGCCTATCGTTCTGCCGTTGCTGCTGCCTGGTGTTGAGGTGAATGGCTGGGACATCGCCAAGTCGTTGATTGTAACCATGCTCATTCCCATCGTACTCGGCCTGATGTACCGATCGCACTCGGTTGAGGGGGCGCAACATTGGGCGCCGGTGATGAACAAGGTGTCCGGCGCCGCGCCGCGTGAATCTAATGCATAGCGAGGTGATTACATGAACAAGCTTCACACACTCCCGTTGTTGCCATTCCTGACCATTGCGCTGATCGTGACTGCGGCGTGCGTGCCGATCACCGAATCTGTGCCGGCCACCGTCACGCCGTCCAACGCCATCACGAACATCGTCTGGCAGTGGACGAGCGTCACGAATCAGCCGACCCAAGAGACGACCGAGGTCTCCAATCCGCAGAGCTACACCATAGCGTTCCGCGAGGATGGGACACTGAGCGGCCAAGCTGACTGCAACGCCTTCACCGGCACGTACTCACAGGCAAGCGGGTTTTCCATCACGATCGATGCAGTGACCATGGCCGCCTGCGGCGAAGACTCGCTGGATCAGCAATACCTTCAGTTGTTGAGCGCGGTCGTGGCGGGCGGGCCCGACGGCGCCGGCAACCTGGCGCTGGAAAACGCCGGCGGCGAGCAGCGCATGCTCTTCAAGAATGGCGGCGCCCCACAAGAGTAAGTCGATCGCTGGATAACCAATTCAAGGAGTTAAAGAATGTTTGACCTTCCACTGGAATATGCCCTGATCGGATTTGAGGACGCCACCTTCTCCGGCAGGATCGTCCCTGAGCTGTTGGATCTGGCAGAGCGCGGCATTGTGCGCTTTGTGGACATCGCCTTTATCCAAAAGGACGAAGACGGCAATACGCTCACCATCGAACTCAACGATCTCGAGCCGGAGTTGTACGAGCTGTTTGTGCCCATGGGCGAGCATGTTTCCAGCCTCTTTACGAATGACGACCTGCAGATCGCAGCCAACAAGCTGGTCAGCGGCTCAGCGGCCATGCTCATACTGTGGGAAAACCTGTGGGTCGCCGATCTTCGCCAAGCCGTCGTAGATACCGGCGGCGAACTGATCGATCGGGCCCAGATTGCACCGGAAGTCGTCGAGGAATTTGTCCAGGCGCTCGAAGAGGAATAGCGCAGGACTCGTTGGCATAAGGCCCACCAATATTCAAGTTCTGAAAGGAATCAGCATCATGGCACCTAGACGGAATCCACCTGGCCCACGCGGCGGCATCGGCCGCGGACCGAATCCGCCCGGCCCCCGTGGCGGCGTAGGCCGCGGACCGAATCCGCCCGGCCCACGCGGCGGCGTCGGCCGCGGACCGAACCCACCCGGCCCACGTGGCGGCGTCGGCCGCGGTCGCCGCAACGGGGTTGGGCTGCTTCGATAGTCGGCAGAGTTTTAGTTGGGGGGCGTATGGTATATTCGTAGAACGACTGTGCCTCAACGCTTCTCTGTAAAGGCTATTGAACGATGGTCACACCTGCATTCCAACCAACAAGCGTGCCGGCAGACGGCGTCGCTCCTGCTATTACCTTGACCAAACTGCAGCGGCCGCGTGTCGGGCGCCGTCTCATCGCGCGCCCCAGCTTCTGGCGCAACTGGATGCCGCCCAAAGCCTGGCGTTGGTCGTCGCGCCGGCCGGCGGTGGCAAAACAACGCTATTGAGTCAATGGCTGGAAATCTGCAACCTGCCCAGTGCCTGGTTGTCGTTGGATGAGAATGACAACGACCTGGGCCTCTTCGCTACCTCCTTGCTCCAAGCGTTGCGGACGATCTTCCCGGTGGTCGACAACACGCTCGCTGCCGTGAGCGGGGCGACTCTGCCTTCTCCCGGCACGATTGCGCGCAGCTTGCTCAATGATTTGGCCACCGTCCAGCAGGACTTTGTTCTGGTTATGGACGACTACCAAGTCATTCGCAATCCATCGATTCATGATCTGATGACAGAGACCCTGCTCTACCCGCCCCGCGGTCTGCGCATGGTCATCGCCGCCCGACAAGATCCTCCCTGGCCGTTGGCCGTGCTGCGAGCACGTGGCGACGTCACGGAACTGCGCAGGGCCGATCTATGGTTCACACCGGACGAAAGCAGGCGCTTTCTGGTCGATTCCATGGGGTTGGCGTCTGACGAGCAGACCATCGATCTGGTGACCGCCAAAGTCCGCGGCTGGCCGGTCGGCCTGCGTCTGGCGGCCTTGAACCTTCGTCAGCATCCGGCAGTCATGAACACAGCAGATGCCCTGGGTGAACATCGCTACATCATGGACTATATGGCGGCCGAGGTGCTGTCGCGCCTGCCGATTTCCATCCAGGAATATCTGATCAAGACGTCCATCCTCGATCGATTGTACGGCCCACTGTGCGAGGCTGTGACGGGGATGGCGGCAACCATGGCCAGTGGCCAGCCGATTCTAGAGTGGCTGGATCACGCAGATTTGTTCCTGATGGTCATGGATGACCATCAGGACTGGTATCGCTTCCACGACTTGTTTCGAGAGTTCTTGCGTTCGCGTTTGGTCCAAACGTACGGTCTAGAAGAGATCACGGCCCTGCATCTGCGGGCCAGCGTGTGGTATTATGCGGCCAACGGCTACCTGGATCAGGCGCTACGGCATGCCATTGCAGCCAACGATATGGCGGCTGCGGTGCAGATCGTGGCACAGAATCGTCACGAATTGCTGAATCGCAGCGAATGGCTACGTGCAAATCGATGGTTGGGCATGTTTCCAAGTGAAGTGATCGACGCGCAGCCGGATCTATTGCAGATTAAGATTTGGATGAAATTCATCCAGAATCAGCCCGCTGAAGTGCCGGCACTGTTTGCGCAGGTCGCCACGCTGCTCCACGACCTGCCGCCCGAAAGGGCGAAACGCCTGCAGGGAGAAATGGATGCTCGCCGCGCTGCCCTGTACTATTTTGGTGGTGAGTTTGCGCAGACCATTACGGTGGCGCAGCAGGCTCTGGAGAAACTCCCGCTGAGCGACAGCTATCTCCGTGGGTTCGCACGTGGTTACCAGAGTCTCGCCTACTTGGCTACCGGGGATCGGATACAGGCCTATGCGACGATCCGCCAGAGCGGCGAGTCTGTTCAGGGAGACAGCCAGACAGTCATGGCTGTCATGGCTTGCTTTACGTATTGGCTTGCGGCGGATTTGGCGAACATGGCGCAAGCCGCGCGCTATGCCGTTGATAACAGCGTGCTTTCCAGCGGCACTGAGGCGGCTACCTGGTCACGCTATCATTTCGGGCTCTATCACTATCAACGCAACAATCTGAGAGATGCCGAGAAATATCTGCTGCCGCTGGTCATGCAGCCGCACTTGCCTAGTCTAAACTGCTACTTGAACAGCGCCACGATGCTGGCCAGGATCCGCCATGTACAAGGCCGACCGGAAGAAGCAATGGAAATTGCCGATGGGATGATGTCGTTCGGGTTTGAAGTGCAAAACGAAGTGATGTTGTTCAACGCTCGTGCCTTTCAAGCAGAGCTGGCGTTGCGCCAGGCACATCTGGCCACCGCCGGTCAGTGGGCGGAGCAATATGGGCCGTTCAGGCCATCGCTGGCAACCCATCTCTTTGTGCCGCCCGAGGTGCTGGCGATGATTCTTCTGACGCAGGACACGCCGGCCAGCCGACAGCAGGCTCGTGAACTCTTAACCCAGATGAACGATTTTTACAGTTCAATCCATTACACGACGATCCGCATACGTGTTCTGGCTTTGCAGGCGATGCTTTACAGCGCGGAAGGCGACGAGCAACAGGCTTTGGCGGCTCTTTCCGACTCGATTGCGTTGGCTGAACCCGGCGGTTTTCTGCGTCTGTACGTCGATTTAGGGATGCAGTTGAAGCCGCTGTTGCAGAAAGTGGCGCGCCAGGGTGTGGCGCCGGCTTACATCGACGAAATCCTCGCGGCCTTTGGCCCGGACCAAGCGTCGCCCGACAACGGGCAACCACTCATCACAGAGCCTCTCGCCCCACCCCCGGGTTCCACGCTGCTGACCAATCGTGAGCTGGACGTGCTGCAACTGTTGGCCGAGCGCTGCACCGACAAGGAAATTGCAGCCGCCCTGGTGATCTCCCCGAAAACGGTTAGCAGCCATATCGGTCACATAAGTGACAAGCTCGGGGTGCGCGGTCGCCGTGCCATCGTCGAAGCAGCCCAAGCCCAACGGATCCTTCCTGATTGATTGCGCAATCGGCGCGGTTTGTGGCCACCGTGCCGCGGACGCGTCTAGGCCTCTAATCAACACGTAATGCCGTTCTTCTGGACACTCACCCACACACGCGAACTCTCCGTCCACGTCTCCCTCTTATGTAATATCGGGAATATCTCAGGAATTTTTCCTGATGTGCCAACGCGCCATTCGACATAGACTAAATTTACTTGTTGATTTGAATATCGCATGTCATAGGAATAGAACCTATGTCTGAATCTCATGAGCGTTCCCGAATAGAACTCGGCGGTTCGTTCGACGTGAAGTGGGCCAATTTCTTTGAAGATATGCTGGTCCAAGAGCAGATGGATAAAGGAACTGTCCGCGGCACCGTTCTGGTCGGAACCCCGCGCGATCTGGAAGCCTTCCTCGGCATGATTCACATGTTGGTAGACCGGGGCTTCCCCGTGGTGGCCTTCGAGTATCGGCAAGCCGCGCCAAGCAAGGCTGAGACTGAAGACTGATATGGGAGAAGATCTGATGGATGCAAACGTAGCAGAAGCGCGGGTCGCGCGCCAGCCAACAGGCGCAGATGGATTCGATGTCGACCAAGTGATCGAACAGATATGGAGCGAACTCGGTGGCGAAGTGAGTCGCCAGACTGTCCGCCAGGTGGTCTCGGACTTGGCGCTAGAGTACCGGGGCGCTCGGATTCCCACATATGTGCCAATTTTCGTGCGTCGGGAAGCACTCCGAGAGCTGATCGTCTGCAAGTAGTATCGATAGGCTTTACATTTCACCAAAGGAGGATATTTCATGAGCAGCTCGGAACAGCAAGGCATTCCCGCCGTTGGTTTCTTCGTAGCAGCATTTGTCGACGAAAACTTCGCTGACCAGGCACTGAACGCAATGAAGGATGCCAAGCGGCAGCAGGAGTTCTATTTCGAAGATGCGGCGGTCATCCGACAGGATACACACGGAAAGGTGCACTACCACGAGACCGGCGACATGAGCGGCGGCAAAGGCGCTGGCATCGGGGCGCTGGTTGGCGGCGTGATCGGTATCCTGGCCGGTCCGGCCGGCATTGCGGTTGGCGCAGGCGCCGGGGCAGCAATTGGCGCAGCGGTAGCCGGCGTATCGGACGGTGGGTTCAAGAACGAGAATCTACAAACGATCGGCGTGGCGTTGATGCCGGGTACCTCGGCCGTCGCAGTGATTACCAGTCATGATTTCCTGGAAGCAGTGCAGCAGCAGGTACCCATCGCTGATCTCCGCACGATCGTCAGCAATCTGTCCACCGAAATTTCAACGCTACTTGCAGCAAACAAGAACGCGGCCATCGGTCTTCTCCTGACCCCGGATGGGCTTGCCGTCAAGGAAATCGCCGCCGACGAAGAGTCTGCTCAAGTTGTCGGCGCACTGATCACCGGTGAAGGGGTGGCCGCGGGCGCTGCGACTATCACGGCAGATGGCGTTGCCTATGAGGTTCTCGGGGCGACCGCCGACGGCACGGCAGCAGAAGAAGGCGTGATCACCGATGAAGGCGCTGTTGTCGCTGATGTCGTTGACGTTCCTCAAGCAGACGAAGCGTCTGGCGATACCAACGCCTGACCTGTGGAACAGTTGGCATTTCAGATTGTGGGCCTTCAGCCCTTGCGTGGGTTCGACTATCAAAGGAAGGAGAATCGCCTGATCATTGATCGTACATGGCTTTACAGTCTTCAACTAGATGTAGGCAGAGCTGGGAATCTCCCCAGTCTCGTGACAATCCATTATTTCATAACCAATAGGAGCGGAAAATGAGTGACAGTTCAGGCGGATCAAGCGTGTATGACATCCTGGCATTTGTCTTTGACGGTCAGGACGCTGCCAAGCAGACGCTGGATGAAATCAAGTCTTCCGGTGCGTTGGACGGATATGAAATCCAGGCCCAGTGCATCGCAGAACAGGATGAAAAGGGCAAGGTCCATATCCATGAGCCGGGTAAGGGTGGCGTCGGCGCGACCGTCGGCGCGATTGCCGGCGGCCTGTTGGGCATGCTTGGCGGTCCGGCCGGCGTGTTGGCGGTGGGCACGGCTGGCGCTGCCCTTGGTGGTACCGCAGGCCATTACTGGGGACGCATCGTGCCGGCAGAGGATCTGAAAGAGTTGGGCGCTGCCCTGCAACCCAACACCTCAGCCCTCCTGCTACTGCTTGAAGACACGTATAGTGAGGACGTCATCAACGGCATGGCCGACTACGATACCAATGTGGTCACGTTGACTGTCGGCGATGATCTCTCAGGCGAGATTGCCCAATACGCGGCTGCATCCACCGATGCGCCGGATTCTTCTAGCAGCAGCAAATCGTAAGCGGGTTGGTCCCGCAAGTTCCTGGTGCAGAACAGCAGGCATATTTGCCATCATCGGGCGGTTCGTCCCCTGGTCCGCCACGATGATGAAAAGAAGTGGACTGACAAAGAGGCATTACCGGGAAGTTTGGACAACGCTCAAGGAGTGAAAGATGTCAACGCCAAGGCAGGACGATGGCTCTGTGGGAATTAGAGATCGAAAAGCCAAAGGCAAGAGCCTACGAAAGCAAGTTCCACGGAGTAGCCATGGCGATTGGGCGCCCGCAGCAGACCGACCGGATCCCATCAGCCTACTCCAAGCGGAGGATAAGGGACGGCTGCAATACCTGCTGCCCATCAAGTACGGCCGCATGATGCACTCTCCCTTTTCCTTCCTGCGCGGCTCAGCCGTGGTCATGGCCGCCGATCTGCAGGCAACGCCGGTGACAGGGCTAAATACGATGCTCTGCGGTGATGCCCACTTGTCCAACTTCGGCATCTTTGCCACGCCAGAGCGAGGCGTGGCCTTTGACGTCAATGATTTCGACGAGACCTATCCCGGTCCCTGGGAGTGGGACTTGAAACGGTTGGCGACTAGCGCCGTGGTCGCCGGTCGGGGCAATGGCTTCGACGACAGTACAAACCGCATGCTGGCACGCGTTGTCGCCCAGTCATACCGCAAGTCCATGGCACGCCTCGCCTCGAAAAGCATTATGGAGGTCTGGTACTATCACGTCGATGCATCTTCGGTCGTCGAACTCTTCGACAAATATGCCGGCAAGAGTGCTAAGGCTGCGAAGAAGACGGTCAAGAAAGCGCAGTCTCATACCAGTGCTCATGCTCTGGACCAGATCACCCATGTGGTAGACGGCAAGCGTCAGTTCATCAACTCACCGCCGCTGCTCGTCCGATTGAGTGACTTGGTGGTCGAAGAGGCGAAGAAGGCTGCCAGCGGACATGGCAGTGTTGACAAAGATTGGGAAGAATACAAGAGCCGGGTGTCGGAAGAGAGACGGCGGCTGTTGTCCCGCTTTCACGTCGCCGATGCCGCCCTGCGCGTCGGCGGCGTCGGCAGCGTGGGCACGCGCTGCACGATTGTGCTGCTCGAGGGCGACCGACCTGAGGATGCCATCATCTTGCAGCAGAAGGAGGCGGACCATTCATCGCTGGAAGCCTATCTGCCCAAACCCACATATGAGATAACCAACCAGGCGGAGCGGGTCATCATCGGTCAGCGCCTGATGCAGGCCTCGTCTGACACCTTCCTGGGCCGAACGCATGCTCAGAAAGGCGTCCAAATGTACTGGCGGCAATTCAAGGATATGAAGGGATCCTTTGATATCACGCAATACGATCCCAATGGCGTTGCCACTTATCTGGCCGTCTGCGGATTATGCCTGGCGCGCGCCCACGCCCGCTCGGGCGATCCGGTAGCGATTAGCGGCTATCTTGGCAAGGCCGATACGTTCGACAAAGCCATCAGCGAATTTGCCGTTGCTTACGCTGATCAGACTGTGAAGGATCATCAGGCGCTGTTGGACGCCATCGATAGCGGTCAGATCGTGGCGGAGCCGGGTGTTTGAACCGGTATCGCTTTTTCCATGCCGGTTGGAAGGTGATCAAAGTAGTACAGGCAGAGAACATGCCCAAGGGTGAATTGGGCCTCTACTCCGGCATGGAAATCGGGGCGCCTGACGGCAAGATCGGCAAGCTGGACGAACTAATGCTCGACCCTAAGAGCTGGGCCACCACCCACATCCAGATGCGCGAGGGTCACCCGTGGGACAGAAGGACATAGCCATCCCCTTCGACAGCATCGCCTTCACCGACGGCCGGACGATCTGTCTGAAAATTGACAAAGCCGCGGCCAAGGCGCTGCCGGCGATCAAGGTGAAGCGCAACTGACTGTACTAGACACCTGTTGCGAACTCGCTTATGAACGACTAAATTCAAGGAGAGAAACAAATGACCACAGAGACAACCAACGACACAAGCGTGACAAACGGCATCCCAGAAGACCATGAAATCGAGGCGCTCTTTGTTCAAACTGCCGACGGTATGGCCTATGCCGATGGCGTGCTTACCCTGAAAGGCATGGCCCCGACCACCCTGCTCTTCTCAGACCGGCCGGACCGTGTCACAGGGCACCTGACGTCTCAGGACTTCTTCGATTCCTGGACCGTGGGTGACGACAGCTTTGCCGACACGCCGCCCAATGCCGTTCTCTCGATCTTCACGGAGAACGGGATCAACGATGTCGTGGTCGAGTTGACGGACCCGACTCTCGACGGCGACCAGATGAGCTATACCGTCGACATTCTGGACGGCAACATGCCGGCCAGCGGCGGCGCCAACTCGCTCTTCATCGACAGAATCGGGCGTCCGATGACACCGGTCTCGGCCGCCGGCGTTCACCGGCGTGGTCGCAGGCGAGACCGCAGGGCAAGTCGTTGACCCCTGCTCGTTGCGAGTAAAGTGCCGAGGACTTTTGCGTTCCCCCCGTTTTGATCAGATCCATATCAAGTACAATCGTGAGCAAGAAGAAAGGGAGATTTCAAATGTCAGAAGAAGAGATGGAAATTGAAGAGTTGGAAGAAGTCGTGACCGACGAACTAGCCGTTGACGGTGAAGTCGACATGGCCATCGGCGCCGACGAATTGGACGATGCCCGCGATGTTGCGGCTGTAGGTGTTGTGGCGGCCGCCGCGGCGGCCTCTGACCTCACCCGCGCTGTGGACGCCGAGGTGGTCGCCGACCGTCTGGCTACTCTCAGCGATCTGGTCGGCGTAGCCGGCGTCAATGACATTTCTGAGGGCGTGGATCTCTTGTCCGCGGCTGAAGATGTCGATGCCATGAGCGCAATGGTCGGCATGATGAGCCTCGGCGATGTCGAACGCGGACTGGAACTGGGCCGCGTGGCCGGCGAACTCACGACCATCGCCAACGTGGTCGACGAGTTGGATATGCCGATCTTGGCCGCTGTACTCGACGATCGCGGTATGCAACTCCAGGATATTGCCACTGACGTGATTCTGCGTGCGGCGGCCGAGCGCAGCCTGGCCCACCTCATGGCCGCCACCGGCCAGCAGATCGGTGAAATGGGAGAAACGGAGATCGAGGAAGGGATGCTGCGTGCTGCGGCCTCAGACATCGCTGCAGAGCGTTCCGCCGAGCTGGCTGCGGCCGGCGTCGGTCTGGCGGTCAGGGGCGCGGTCGAGGCGGAAGCCGCGGGCGCGGCCGCTGACCTGGCCGGCGATCTGGCGGCCGATGGTGTCGCCGATATTGCAACGGGCGCCGCTGAAATGGGCGCCGCCGCAATGGGTACCGTCGCGCTGGATGAGGAGGAATAACGATGTGTTGTGCATTTTTGTCGCTAGTCTTACTGGGACCGCGTATCTTTGGCGCCTTCTGGTGGATCTTCCAGCCTACGCGCTGGAGCTTGGCTTTTAACAACTGGATGGGCGGCACCTTGTGGTGGATCTGGCCGATTCTTGGCCTCGTCTTTCTGCCCTGGACGACCATCATGTACATCATCGTCGCACCGGGTGGCGTGGCCAGCTGGGACTGGCTCTGGCTCGGCCTGATGCTGGCTGCGGACATCGCGTCCTATGTCGGCGGCTACAACCGCAAACTGTTGCCTGCCTATGAGGGCTATTAAGCAAGGTAAGCAGGCAAGCGGAGTGACCAAGAAATAGACTGAGAATGCGCGGATCAAGCGGAAACGGCCATACCAACCTGTACAGTGTGGGTTTCGCCTCCGTCCGCACAGAGCCTGATCGGGGCAGACGACCGTAAGGGTCACCCGGCGAGACTGACCATTTGTTACTCGGCAACAACCTTAGTTGCCGAGTAACAAATGGCTCTCAGATGGCATGGGAGTCGGAGTGAAGCCACTATGAGTGAGATCGAGTCCGGGGTTGAAGCTCAAACAACTGAGCCAAAGGCTGCATCCATCGACCGGGAGACGCTCACTGACGAGGTATGGCAGGACTTGAAACAGACAGTACCGCGTGTCATTGTGGCGCAAACCGTTGACCGATTGCTGGCCAAATACCAGGGCGGAGCCATCCAAACCTTTGTGCCCATGTTGGTCCTTCGCGAGGCGCGATATCTGCTGCGCACGGCCAACCTCATTGAGATCGAGGCGAAGTTCAAGGTCACCGATCCACAGTTATTCTGGCACTTGCAGACGATCGATGAGTTGGCCGGCTATGCCCTATCGCCGCCGCATTCGAAGCCGATCTGGGACGTCTATCTGGACAGCGACCAGCGCCGTATCCTGCGCGCCGGCTTCAGTTGTCGCCAGCGGGAGACGCGCGCCGGCATTGAGATGACGCTCAAGAGCCTTGGCAGCGCCGATGGGCCGATCCATTCGCGCAGCGAGTGGCAAGTCAGTATGTCCACGATCCGGCCACCGGCTGAATGGCCAGAGAGCCAAGTGCGTGATCGAGTTCTGCGCATCGTTGGGGCTAAGGCGCTGCAGCCGCTCTTCCGCTTGAGGCAGACGCGGATTGTGCGGCAGCTTGAATCTGATGGCCAACCGCTGGCCGAGTTGAGCATGGATAGCGTCACAGTAGACGCTGGCGACCGCACCTGCGTCTTTCATGAGTTGGAGATTGAACTGCTGCCTACTGTACCCGAAGAAATGTTAATCGAGATCGTCGAGCACCTGCTGGTGCAATGGCAACTGGAGCCTGAGCCGCTCTCGAAATTTGAGCGGGGATTGGTCGTGACGGACACAGATTCCTGGTGAAACGACCTGATCGAGCTTTAGGATGACGACAAATATATGAGTTGATAGGAGAATTTGATGACAAATCAAACGGTGCCGGCAAAAGCAGAAGAACCCCATGGACTGTCACGCGTCTTGCCCATTCTGAGTTGGCTGCCAAACTATGACCGCTCTTGGCTCAAAAATGACGTAATCGCCGGTCTATCCGTCTGGGCATTGATGGTGCCGACTTCGTTGGGATACGCTGCCATCAGCGGCGTGCCCGTACAGTATGGCCTCTACGCCGCCGCGGCAGGTCTGATCGCGTTTGCCCTGTTCACCACTTCAAAGCAGGTGACAACGGGACCCAGCTCGTCCACCGCCGCTGTCCTGGGGGCAGCCGTGTTGGCCATCGCCTCGGCAGGCTCTGATGAAGCCGTGGCGGTGGCAGCCGTCATTGTGTTCGTGGCCGGTCTGCTCTTCATCATCATGTACCTGTTGAAGATGGGGTGGGTCTCTGAGTTCCTGTCCGCCAGCGTGTTGACAGGCTTTACCTTTGGCGTGGCCATTAATGTGGCCTCGGGTGAGTTGTTCAAGATTACCGGCACTGAGAGCGGCGGCTCAAATACCTGGCAGAAACTGTGGACATGGATCACCGAACTGCCTGAGACCAGTATGCCAACGCTTGTGGTAGGCATACTGGCGCTCATTTTGGTCTTTGGACTCAAGATATTTATGCCTAAGATACCAGGCGCATTGATGGCGGTTATTCTGGGAATTGGGGCAACCGCGGTCTTCGGCTTGGGCGAGATGGGGGTGGAGCTGATCGCGGAAGTGCCGGCGCGGCCTACCCAGCTTCACGCTACCGGACTTGGGACTCATCCTGGACAACTGGGAACTGATCCTGGGCGCGGCGGTCGGGCTGCTGCTGATTGGATTTTCGGTGACCACAGCCGCAGTGCGCGATTATGCCAGTAAACACAATTACCGGGTCGATATCAACCAGGAACTGCTGGCCCAGGGCGCATCCAACATTACTTCGAGCCTATTCCAGGGAGTCTTCGACAACGGCAGCCTCTCCAAGAGCCCGATCAACGATCAGGCCGGCGCGAAATCACAGGTCTCCAACCTGGCCCAGGCATTCTTTATCATCCTGACGCTCCTGTTTCTGGCGCCACTCTTCTCCTATCTACCCGAGGCCGTGTTGGGCGCCATCATCATCGAAGCAGTTGTCATGGGCATGATGGATATCCCTGAAATGAAGCGCATCTTCCACATTAAGCGCTTTGAGTTTGTGATTGCGATGGCAGCTCTACTCGGTGTCATGACCTTTGGCATTTTGCAGGGTGTTGTGATTGGTGTGGCGCTCTCCCTCGTGTGGCTGGTGGCCGTTTCTGCCCTGCCCTATATCCCGGAACTGGGACGCAAACCCGGCACCCGTGCCTTCTTCGATCTGAAGGAGCATCCCGATGGCGAAACCTATCCCGGTCTCAGCATCTTGCGCTTCGACGGCGGACTGATCTTTGTCAACGCTGACGCTTTGGGTGATCGTTTGCGGGACGTACGTGTCAATATGGATCCGGCACTCAATGGCGTGGTGCTCAGCATGGAAGGCGTAAACTTCATCGATACGGAAGGCGCCGACACCATCAAAAAGATCGCAGAGACCGGTGAGAGCGTCGGGGTCGATCTTCACCTCGCGCGCCTCAAGCCACAAGTCTTGTCGAAGTGTTACAGCGAGATGGCGTGATCGATATGGTCGGCGCTGATCATGTTCACGATGATATCGCTGCCGCAGTGGAAATGCATGTCGGTAGACATCCCGTAGCTGCCCCTGTAGACATCCCGGCTGAAGGAGCAGATTGAGCGGAGTCCGGGTTGTCGAAGATGAGTGACCAGTCTCGCCTCGCCTCGCCCTGCCATGGCGCTAAAGGCGCCACGGCTGTCCCTCCCCACCCGGTGGTGAGGGACGCGGAGCCTCCGGCGAGGAGGCGGAGCAGGGTGAAGCAAAAAGCGTCGTTCTTTGCAACTACGGAAAGTCGAAAATCCTGCGATAGTACCAGTAAGGAGACAGAACAATGAGCAAGAAGAAATCGAAGAAGAAAAAGAAGCACCAGGCAGAGGCGCAGGCCGACGCTGCATCTGAAAAACCTGATAGCTCGGCGGAACCGAAGCCCAAGATGAAAAAAAAGGAATTTGAGAAACTCCTGAAGCCACTCCAGGTAGAGCTGGTCAAGATGCAGGATTGGGTTACGACCACCGGGGCGAAGGTGTGCGTGCTGTTCGAGGGGCGTGATACGGCGGGGAAGGGCGGCGTGATCAAACGTATCACCGAACGCACCAGCCCGCGTGTCTTTCGCCATATCGCCTTGCCGGCGCCGACAGATCGGCAGAAATCACAGATGTATTTCCAGCGCTATATGCCCTATCTGCCCGCAGGCGGCGAGGTGACAATCTTCGACCGCAGTTGGTACAACCGGGCCGGCGTGGAACGCGTAATGGGCTTCGCTACGGATGAAGAGGTGGCGTACTTCCTCAAATACGCGCCATCCGTTGAAATGTCGATCAAGCACTCGGGGATCATCCTGATCAAGTATTGGCTGGAAGTGAGTATGGAAAATCAGGAAATGCGCTTGAAGGCGCGCGACACGGATGGTCGCAAGACCTGGAAACTCAGCCCCATGGATCTGAAGAGCTACGCCCGATGGTACGATTATTCCCGCGCGCGTGATGCCATGTTTGCGGCCACCGATACGCCTGAAAACCCGTGGTTTGTGGTGGACGGTAACGACAAACGCCGGGCTCGCCTTAATTGCATTACGCATCTGCTCAGTCAGATTCCGTATGAGGAAGTGCCGCGCAAGCCGGTCAAGTTCCCGAAACGTGGGCCCAAGGGCGACTACGTTGAACCGGATTACCCGTATAAGACGGTGCCGGCCATATATTAAACTGGCGGTCGTACGGGATCAAATAGTTTTGTAGGTCACGCTACCAGCGTGGCAGGGCTCTAACCAGACAGATCCAGAGGATACGAAGTCGTCCGGCTGGTAGCCGGACACGAAACACATGATCTCGTAGAAATGTCAGTTTAGCCTAGCGGTCCATTAGCACCGCAGCTGTATCGTTACCCGCAAAGGAGAAAACGAACATGGCAGATCCATCGGATAGCCAAACAAAATGGTTTACAATGACAGCCGAGGCCGTCGAGGCGCAACTGAAAGTCGATCCGGCCAAGGGTTTGAGCGGAAGCGAGGCGCAGCAACGCCTTAGCCAGTACGGGGCCAATGAACTGGCCGCCAAGAAGAAGGAATCGGGCTGGCACGCCTTTCTGCGCCAGTACCAGGACTTCATGCAGATTATCCTGGTGGTCGCGGCCGTGATCAACATCGTTGTCACCGGTGAATGGTCGACGACCATCGTGCTGCTGGTGCTGACGGTCTTCAACGCCGTATTGGGCTTGCGCGGCGAAGCCAAAGCTGAAGCCAGTCTGGCAGCGTTGCAGAGCAAAATGAAGAACACCACCCGCGTGCGTCGAGACGGCGTCGTGGCCGAGATCGATGCCACACAGGTGGTGCCGGGCGACATCGTGCTGATGGAGGCGGGCGATGCCGTCCCGGCCGATGGACGTCTGTCCGAGGCCGCAACCCTCGAGATCGAAGAGTCCGCCCTGACCGGCGAGAGCGTCGCCTCGTCCAAGAACACGGATGTCATAGACAACCCTGACGCGCCACTGGGTGACCGTCACAACATGGCCTACATGAATACCGGCGTGACGCGTGGGAGCGGCGAGATGATCGTCACCACCACCGGCATGGGCACCCAGATGGGCAGCATCGCCACGCTGCTCAACAAGACCGAGTCCGACAAGACGCCCCTACAGAAACAGCTCGACAAGTTGACGATCATCATCGCCGGCCTGGCGGGCATCGCCTTCATCATCATGATCATTCTGGGGATCATGAACGAGCAGCCGCTGGACACCGTCTTCGTTGCCGGCATCGCCCTGGCGATCTCGGCCATACCGACCGGCCTGCCCGCGGTTGTGACGACTATGTATTCCATGGGCGCGCGGGTGCTGGCGTCCGAGGGAGCCATCGTCAAGCGGCTGCCCTCGGTAGAGACGCTGGGCTCGGTCTCGGCCGTTTGCACCGACAAGACCGGCACGCTGACGCTCAACAAGATGACGTCCGTGGAACTCACTATCCCTGGCCAGAACCACTACAAGGTGACGGGTGAGGGGTACAGCACTGAGGGCAAACTGCTCAATGACAGCGGCGCCCAGATCGATCTGACACCGGTGCTGATGCCCATGGCGCTGTGCGCAGACGCCACTTTGGACGGCGATGAACTGGTCGGCGACCCGACCGAAGGCGCGCTGATCGTGCTGGCGGCCAAGGGCGGCATCGACCTGGACGGCATTCGCAAGAAGTACCCGAGGGTGGCCGTGCTGCCCTTTGATGCGGCCTACAAATATATGGCCACCTTCCACAACATGAACGACGAGCAGGGCAAGCCGGTGGTGCGCTGCTTTGTCAAGGGCGCGCCCGACGTGGTCATTGGTCTCAGCAGTGCCTACTGGCTGCCGGGCGGCGACATGCAGCCCCTCACTGACGAGGGCCGCCAAGCGGCGCTGGCTGAAAATCAGCGAATCGGAGAGGAAGGCGAGCGTGTGATGGTGGTTGCGCGGCGCGACTTCGACCCCGCAACCTTCGATCCCAAGGCCGATCTGTTGACGATCGTCAAGGACCTGACCCTGCTGGGTATCGTGGGCATTGTCGATCCGCCGCGTGCCGAGGCCAAGGACGCCATCGCCAAGTGTCACAGCGCCGGCATCCAGGTGCGCATGATCACGGGCGACCATGCCGTGACCGCAGCCGCCATCGGCGAGCAACTGGGTATCGTGGGTAAGGCGCTCACGGGTGCGCAGTTTGCGGCCATGAGCGACGAGGAAGCGACGGACGATCTGGACAACATCGCCATCGTGGCGCGCGTGACGCCGCAGGACAAGATTCGCATGGTGGAACTCCTTCAGAAAAAGGAGAACATCGTCTCGATGACGGGCGATGGCGTCAACGATGCACCGGCGCTCAAGAAAGCTGATATCGGCGTAGCCATGGGCATCACCGGCACCGAGGTTTCCAAGGGTGCGGCCGTGATGATCCTGACAGACGACAACTTCGCCACGATTGTCAAGGCCATCGAGTACGGGCGCGGCATCTACAACAACTTGTTCAACTTTGTTCGCTACCAGATGTTCCAGTTGGTGGCGTTCATCCTTTCCTATCTGTTGGCTGCGTTCTTCCTTGTCCTCGGCGGCGTACCGTTTACCCCTGCGCTGGTGTTGTTTGTGAACTTCCTGGTGACGGTTCCCGTTGCCATTGCGCTTGGATTTGACAAAGCGCCTCCCGGCCTGATGAAGAACAAGCCCCGACCGCTCAAGCAGCCCATCCTCAACGCCGGGCAGTGGGTGCGCATTGTCTTCCTTGGCCTGTTGACGGCCATCGTGACTGTCTATCTGGAGAGCGTGTATCAGGCCACAGACGTAGCAACGGCAGCCACCATCGGCTTCGTCGCCTTTGCCTTGATGAGTATTGCCATGGGGCTGAGCGCACGCAACGAGACGGCCAGCGCCTTCAACCGGGACATCTTCCATGATCGGAATCAGTTGCTGCTCTATGGCCTGGCTCTGCTCTTCACGTTCCTGCCCACCGAATTGGCTTTCTTGCAACGCATGCTGGGCACAACCAAGCTGAGCGCTGAACAGTGGATGATCTGCATTTTCTTCGCCATCGTCCTGCTGCTCGTGGACGAGGTGATCAAGTTCTTCCTGCGCCGCAGCCGAAGCAAGAGCCAACCTGAGGCGACGCCTGACGCAGCAGTGCCGGCCCAAGCATAGGCTGTTCCAAATCCATCATCCAGGAAGCCGCCGGCTTCCTGGATGATGGTATCGAAAACCTTGGACGAACATATCGTCCGACACATCCAATTGATGATGTTTGCCTATTCATAAACCATGATCATGTAGGGGCGGGGGCAAGCCCCGCCCCTACATGATCAATTCGTTTTGAACACATCCTATTGACTTCGCACTGGAACATGATATGGCATCTGAACAAGAACAACTCGATATCGGTGACGGCTCCAGGATAGAGTCCGGCGCCCTGCCGCTCGATCGACTCAAAGGATTCTCCGATGGTGTCTTCGCCATCGTCATCACGCTACTCGTACTCGAACTTCCGGTTCCTGGAGCAACCGAGGAGGTGTTGCCTGCACTGGCGGAGGCTTGGCCCGACTTCTTGGGCTATGTAATTAGCTTCGCCTTCGTCGGCGGCATATGGCTTTCTCATGCCGGCCTGACCAAGTTCATGAAGCGGGGCGACGCCATCTCCTTTCGGCTGAACCTTGTTGTACTGCTTTTTGTATCGATGATTCCCTTTTCAACAAAAATCATGGTTACACATATGAGGGGCGAAGGCGCACGCAGCGGCGCGATGATCTACGGCCTGAACGTGCTGATAGCGTCGACACTTCTCACGCTGCTTATGGTATATTTGGAGCGACACCACGATCTCATGGTGGATAATATTCCCGAGGACAGGCTGGGACGAGCCACCCGTCAGCGACGTGCGGCATTGGCTCTAAATGCTTTGGCAATCTTCGTGGCTGTCATCGCTCCGAACATAGCCATCATACTGTACATCATCGTGGCCGCCATGTTCATTATTCAGCCGTTCGTCGGCGCGCGGCGAAGCCACTGACACGCAAGTGCACCTATGGAAAACCTGGCCAATATCGGCTATATCCTCGTGTTGGGCCTGGGGATCGCCATCAGCCCCGTGCCAATTATTGTGGTGATCCTGATCCTCTTTTCGGAAAAGGCAAAGACCAACGGCGTCGCCTTTTTGACGGGTTGGGTCGCGGGGCTACTGATTGTCGGCCTACTGGTGTCGGCATTGATCACTGCCGGTAGCGCCTTGTCCGGCAGCATAGTTTCAACTTCATCCTATACTATCAAGGTGCTAATAGGGGTAGGCTTTCTGTTGATGGCGCTCAAGAATTGGCGCAGCCGTCCAGAGGAAGGAGAAGAGCCGGAACCGCCCAAGTGGATTGCCCGGCTCGATAACGTGCGGCCATCGGAATCGGTCGGCTTGGGCGTCATGAACACCAGCATGAACCCCAAAAATCTTTCCTTGGCCTTGGCTGCGGCGTTGACCTTCACGGAGATAGGGCTGAGCGGCACGTCGGCATGGCTGACGCCGGCGCTGTTTATCATCATCGCCAGTTCCACGGTGGCGATTCCGATTCTCTACTACATTGTCGCAGGAGACAGGGCCGAGAAGAGGCTGATCGAGTGGAAAGCTTGGCTCACTGCCAATTACAGCATTATACTATCTATGTTGTTCTTGGTCCTCGGTCTCCAATTATTGTTGGAGGCTTGGGGTGGATTGTCTGTTTGAGTAAGAAATCGCACAGGGCCGTTTCCGAGAAACATATTCCTCAGCGCAAGTCTCCGTCACTTTGGCTCAGAGAGCAAGAAACGGCTATTTTGGATGAAGTGCCGGGGACTTTTCGCCATTTGTTTGCGGAGCAGGCGCTATGCGCCCACACACCCGAATCAAAATGAAAGGTCACAGTTATGCTTCCCATTGAACAATCATGGTACAAAAAACTTCTGTTCTTTGCGCTGGTGCTCGGTGCAGCCGGCGGCGTAGCGTCCCTGGTATATATGGCGGTGACCAACACCGGCATCAGTTTTTTCTTCGGCAATGCCGGTACCGGCTGGTGGGAGGGTCAATGGTGGTGGATCCCGTTGAGTGCCCTGGGCGGACTCATCGTTGCAGCGCTGCGAAAAATCTGGAAGGTTCCCCAGCATGTTCCCAGCCCAATCAAACTCGCCCATGACGCATGGGTTGATCCAGCCACTGCAATCCCCTGGGTGATCATATCCGCCGTTTCTCTGATTGCCGGTGCGGCCATGGGGCCGTTTTTTGGTCTCACTGTCATGGGTGGCGGGATGGGTTCCTGGCTAGTGACCCGGCTGGGAAAAAGTGATGAAGAAGAGGCAAAACAGGAGTACACATTGACTGGAATGGCAGGTAGTATGGGCGCGGCCTTTACCTCTCCTCTTTTTGCGGCCATTCTTACCGGCGAGCTTTCGCCAACAAAAAAAAGCAGCTATATGGCCGCTTTCATCCCCGCACTATTGGCGGCGACGATTGGATACGCCATCTATTTTGGCGTGACCGGCGCTACGATGTTGGGCGCCTATGCGCTGCCCGCCTATGACTTCCAATTTGTTCATCTGCTGATAGGCGCCGTGCTCGGTGTGCTGGCTGCGTTCATACTGATACTCTTTGCCCTGATCAACAAGCTGACCGTTGCGGCATTTGCGTTGAGTCCCAATCAGTTGGTGTCGGGCACTGTCGGTGGCGCATGGTTGGGTTGATTGCCTTTGCGCTTCCGCTTGCGGCAAATTCCGGCAACAGTCAACTTATGACCATTCTTCAAGATTCAGCCGCATTCGGATCCGCATTTTTGATTGCTGTCCTGCTTGCCAAGATGTTGGCCCTTGCATTTAGTCAGGCTGCCGGATTTTTGGGCGGTTTTGTCTTTCCGCTGATTTTTGTCGGCGGCGCCGCAGGGGTCCTGGTGAGCAACATTTTTCCTCAGATTCCCCTTGAACTGGCCGTTGGCTGCTTGCTGGCTGCGGTGGCAGGGGCGATCTTGGCTGCGCCTGTTTCTCTCATCCTGATCGCGGCCGGCACGGTATCAATCGCGCCGACGGCATTGGCCCCCATTTGTATTGCTGTTGTCATTTCGCATGCGTCGCTGGCATTTGTGCGTGGTTACGTGGTGAGCGAGAAACAACTCAAGACGCAGCAGCCTGATTGAAGTACGTTCGTTTGGATCACCAGCCTGAATCTTTCCGGCAGGATGGACGCTACCGTATGTGCTCGCGGCGTCCAGTATTTTGTCGTTGAGCTTGTTCCGAACGTCAATGATGGAGGAAGACCCCCTCTTGCACACGCTTTTCCCCTGGCGGCGCAGCGTTTACGTGTGCGCTCATCCAGCCATGGATGGCAATACGTGAACTGTGAACGGAATCTGCCGGTCACACCAAACCTCGTCGCTAAACCTACAACTCGTATGAGATCATGAGTGGCTGTCAGCTGAGTTCGACACCCATGGTTTGACTGAACCTTTTCGCTGCTCCTACAGACGTTTCCTTTACGCCAAATGACATCGCTACACCGAACTACACCGCGCGGGTGGTAGTACGATGCACGGCTGCGACGTATGCTAGACCTGCGGAATTGATTCAGGGCGTTGCGCGCGGAAAATGTGGAGGCCTGAGTGGACTCGGGATCACGCCATCTATTCCACATAATCCAGCCGCGTTGTCCATCCGCTTTCGGATGCGCACGATCTGAGTCGTACGTCCGATTATTTTGACGGTTGGATGCCGTCTCGTTCATCAAATAAGGAGAAATGAATATGCGTAAGTATGGAAGTATCTTCGTTTTGTTGAGCCTTCTCGTGCTGGCTGTAGCCGGCTGTACTGCGCCCGTCCCCACCTCGGTGCCAGATGCACAAGCGGCAGTTTGTACAGCACTTGAGGGACTCAGAACCGCCGTTGCGCAAGTGGGAACGGTCAGCGCCGACACGACGGTCGAGGAAGTCGAATCCATCCAGGCGGGCATTGACACGGCCGTCACCACGCTTGAACGAGCGGTCGAGGCTGTACCCGAGGCCAAGATTGACGGTGTGAAGACCGCAATCGAAGGTCTCCAGGGTGCCGTGAGAACCGTGGCCCCCAGCGACACGCTGGGTGACGCAGCCGAGTCGATCACAACTGCAGCCGAGGGTGTCGTGACCGCTATTGAGGAAACCCAGTCCACGCTTTCTTGCCGCTAAGGTGACCAGGAACTAGTGCATCGGCAATCTTTATTTGACGAGTCTACGAACTTGTTCTTGCCGATGCATTTAGGTTCCGCCACAGAAAAACGGGTCGTCAGCTCAAGATTGGCGGAACACTAGGTGTTGGCCGTGCGCCACGGGCGCACGGCTTGCCACAGAGGATCGCAGAGGAAGTATTAGACACGACGCCCTCCGTTTCTCTCTGCGATCTTCTCAAATCAAGTTGTGATCGAGACCATGCCCAGACCAAAATGAGCGCGATTATGCTGTTATGGTCGCTGCGGTGTGCGGCGGCAAGATTGAGGCGCATGTCGAACAAACTTGAAGCGTCCCCGCTTAGGTGAAGCAGCTCCGCCTGAATTCGAACTGAAACAAGGTGCAACCTGCGTCGTCGGTCAGTTCCGGCAAGCTACCGTCCTCTCTATATCCATATCTATTTCGATTTCATAACTGGGTTCAAGTGGTAGCGGATAAACAAATAATCCGCAGGCGGTTCGTCTGTTGTAGATGTGCGCACTCGCTGTGATCTGTTGACACCAAATGGAGTTTCATCATGCAACGCAACGAAAAAATCAGGCTGGAAGAGGCACGGGGGCAGCTGGCGCCCTGGAAAAAATGGGGCCCCTACTTGAGCGAACGTCAGTGGGGCACCGTCCGCGAAGATTACAGCGATAACGGCGACGCCTGGAGCTATTTCACCCACGACCAGGCCCGCTCGCGCGCTTACCGCTGGGGAGAGGATGGGGTGGCCGGCGTCGCCGATGACCGCCAGCAGATCTGCTTTGCGCTGACGCTCTGGAACGGTAACGACCCGATTCTCAAAGAGCGGCTCTTTGGATTGACCAACAGCGAGGGCAATCATGGCGAAGATGTCAAGGAGTATTACTTCTATTTGGACTCGACGCCAACCCACTCGTACATGAAGTATCTCTACAAGTACCCCCAAGCGGCCTACCCCTACAGCGATCTGATTACCACAAACCGTGACCGCGGTCGCGGCCAGCCGGAGTATGAGTTGCTCGACACGGGCGTCTTTGCTGAAGATCGTTACTATGATGTTTTTGTGGAGTACGCCAAAGCATCACCAGAGGATCTCCTCATTCAGATCACCGTGCACAACCGCGGCCCGGAAGCGGCGACGCTCCAACTTCTGCCTACCCTCTGGTTCCGCAATGACTGGGCCTGGGGAGACGATGTCGCTCGCCCTTCTCTTCATCAAGCTGCGCAGGACAAAAATGGCGCAATTGTCGCGCTTGCGCATCGAGATCTAGGCGAGCGCTATTTTTATGCGCAAAACGCTTCGCAACTCCTTTTCACGGAGAATGAGACCAATGCGAAGCGACTGTGGGGCGCGTCGAATCCCTCACCCTATGTGAAAGACGGCATCAATAATTACATCGTCCATGGTCAAACTGACGCGGTCAATCCCGAGCAGGTGGGCACAAAAGTCGCGGCCCATTATCCGCTCACCCTGGCGCCCGGAGAATCGCGTACGGTCCGCCTGCGTCTCAGCGATCAGCCCCTGAACGATCCCCAAAAGGCCGTCAGCGCCCTTTGCGGGAAAGATTTTGAATCTGTCTTCAAGACACGCCTTCAGGAAGCCGACGAGTTCTACGCAGACATCATCCCGGCTTCATTTGGCGCTGACGAGACCAGCGTCATGCGCCAGGCGCTGGCCGGCATGATGTGGTCCAAACAGCTCTTCTTATATGATGTCGGTCGCTGGCTCAAAGAGCACGGGATTCAGCCGCTCAGTGCGAACCAACCTTCCAGCCGCAACGATCACTGGGGCCACATGGTTAACGCTGATGTGATCTCAATGCCGGACAAATGGGAATACCCCTGGTACGCAGCTTGGGACCTTGCCTTCCATGTGACGGCGCTGACGTTGATTGACCCGGACTTTGGCAAGGCGCAGCTGGAACTCATTCTGAAATCTCGCTATATCCATCCCAGCGGTCAGATTCCGGCGTATGAGTGGAACTTTGGCGACGTCAATCCGCCCGTCCACGCCTGGTCGACGATCTACACCTACTTGAGCGAGAAGGCGCAGCGTGGCGAAGGCGATCTTGCCTGGCTCGAACGCTCGTTCCACAAACTGCTGCTAAACTTTACCTGGTGGGTAAACCGCAAAGATCGCGCCGGCAATAATGCCTTCGAAGGCGGTTTTCTGGGGCTGGACAATATCGGTGTCTTCGATCGCTCCTCGCCTCTGCCCACTGGCGGCTATTTGGAGCAGGCCGACGGTACCGCGTGGATGGTCCTGTTTTGTCAGAACATGACCGAGATCAGCGCTGAACTGGCGATGGCCAATCCGGCCTATATTGAGATGACAAAGAAGTTCCTCGTCCACTTCCTGATGATCTCGGCGGGCATGATCCGGCCGGGTGAAAGTGCCGGGATGTGGGATGAGGAGGACGGCTTTTTCTACGACGTGCTGCGCTTGCCGGACGGGCGGGGGGAGCGCCTGAAGGTGCGCTCAATGGTCGGGCTGCTGCCTTTCTGTGCGGTGACAGTTTTTGATCAGGAGTTGGCAAAGAAATACCCGGAATTCGGGCAAACCGTAAACGACTATCTCCGGACGCGGCCGGATCTGACGGCCTTCATCCATGACCCGCTTGCGCCCGGCTACAAGAATCGCCTCCTGGGATCGACCCTGAATGAAACCAATCTGCGCCGGGTGCTGACGATCATGCTCGATGAGCAGGAATTCTTGAGTCCCTACGGTATTCGCGCCGTCTCTCGTATTCACGCGGAACACCCCTACAGCTACCGGGTCGGCGACCAGGAATATCGCGTAGCCTATCTCCCCGGCGACTCGAATGACGGCATGTTTGGCGGTAACTCAAACTGGCGCGGTCCGGTTTGGATGCCGGTGAACATGCTGATTGTCCGTGCGCTGCTGCAATACTATCTCTACTACGGCGATGCCTTCACCATCGAGTGTCCGACCGGTTCGGGGAATCAGATGAATCTCTACGAGGTGGCGGATGAGATCGGGCGCCGGCTCGCCAGCATCTTCCTCCGCGACGATGAGGGCAAGCGGCCCGTGCATGGGCACGCGCAGAAATTTAACGAAGATCCCCATTGGCGCGACTACCCATTGTTCTATGAATACTTCCACGGCGACACGGGCGCGGGCGTCGGCGCCAGCCACCAAACGGGGTGGACCGGAGCGATGCGCGGATCATGCAGACCTTTGCCGCGTCCGATGCGCAAACGCTCCTCGACCAGCGCAAGGGGGATTCAACAGTCGGAAAACCTCAAGCAGGGGGAAAGCGATGACCAATCCCGTTTATCCCTCCCTTTATCAGGTCAACACGCGGGTTTGGTTGACGTCGCTGTCAACGACGCTGGGTCGACGTGCCCAGCTTGACGATATCCCGGACGCAGAACTGGATCGATTGGCTGCCTTGGGCTTCGATTGGGTCTGGTTCCTAAGCGTGTGGCAGACCGGGGCGGCAGCACAGGCGATCTCGCGCGACGATGCGGGCTGGCGCAACGAGTTTGAAGAAACCCTGCCGGATCTCAAGGATGAGGATGTCGCCGGTTCCGGTTTCGCCATCCAAGACTATGTGGTGCACCGCGACTTGGGCGGCACGGCCGCACTGGCACGCTTGCGCCAGCGGCTACAAGCGCGCGGGCTGAAGTTGATGCTCGATTTTGTCCCAAACCATATGGCGCCGGATCACCCCTGGGTCGAGGAGCATCCCGGACTATTTTGTTGCCGGCACCGAGGAACTGCTGGCGCGGGAGCCGCAAAACTATCTCCGGATCAAACGAAAAGACGGTGATCTGATTCTGGCCCACGGGCGCGATCCGTACTTTCCCGGCTGGCCGGATACGGTGCAGATCGACTATGGCCATCCCGCGGCGTACGAAGCGATGATGCGGGAACTCGAGCAGGTTGCGCGCCAGTGCGACGGCGTGCGTTGCGACATGGCAATGCTGCTGCTGCCGGAAGTCTTCGAACGAACCTGGGGCCGGAAGCCTGCACTCCTTCTGGCCGGCGGCAATCTCCCGGGTGCGCGAGCAAGATCCTGACTTCTGTTTCATGGCCGAGGTCTACTGGGATCTGGAATGGACGCTCCAGCAGCAAGGTTTTGATTATACCTATGACAAGCGCCTCTACGATCGGCTGCGCGACGGCAGTGGCGCGGCCCGTGCGCGAACACCTCCACGCCGCGCTCGATTATCAGGCAAAGCTGGCGCATTTCCTGGAGAATCACGATGAACCGCGTGCGGCGGCAACATTTTCGCCCGACGTTCACCGTGCCGCAGCAGTGATCAGCTACTCAGTCCCAGGCCTGCGCTTCTTTCATCAAGGGCAGTTCGAAGGCCGCAAAACACGGATTTCGCCGCATCTTGTTCGGGCGCCGCAAGAAGCTGTGGACCAGGAGATCGAGACCTTTTATGACGGGTTGCTCGCGGTGTTGCGCGACCCCACCGTGAAAAATGGGGAATGGCAGCTACTTGATTGCCTGCCGGCCTGGGAAGGAAATGGATCCTGGGATGCCTTTGTCGCCCATGCCTGGCGCGGCGCCCATGGAGAACGGATGCTGATCGTCGTGAACTATGCACCCCATGACAGCCAGTGTTATCTCCCCCTGCCTTTTCCGGAAGTTCAGAACAGCACAGTCCGGCTTATCGACTTACTCAGTTCCGCCAGCTACACGCGCGACGGCGATGATCTGCTGGCGCGTGGACTCTATCTTGATATGGCCCCCTGGTCCTATCATCTCTTTGTCTTGGAGATCACATGATGAAAGCGATTACTGTAGAACCGAAAATACCCGGATCGGCCCGATACGAAGAGATTCCCGAGCCCGATGAGGGGGAAGGGTCCGTCCTGGTCGAAGCCGTAGCTGTGGGCGTCTGCGGCACGGACGTCGAGATTGTCGAAGGCAAATACGGCTGGGCCCCGCCGGGCGCGAAGCGTCTGGTGCTCGGCCATGAATCCCTTGGCCGCGTCCTCGATCCAGGCCCGCGCAGTACCCTCAAAGCGGGTGATCTGGTGGTGGGGATTGTGCGCCGCCCGGACCCGCTCCCCTGCCCCAGTTGCGCCGTGGGCGAGTGGGACATGTGCAGCAACGGGCAGTATACCGAGCGCGGCATCAAAGAGATCCATGGCTTCATGTCGGAACGCTGGCGTACCGAGCCCGAGTATGTCATCAAGATCGATCCGACATTGGGTATCCTCGGCGTGCTGCTTGAACCGATGACGGTGATAACCAAGGCGTTGGAACAGGTCGTCATGGTAGGCCAGCGCGCCTTCTGGGAGCCCAAGACCGTGCTCGTGACGGGCGCCGGCCCAATCGGCCTTTTGGCGGCGCTGCGCTTGAGCGTGCGCAACCTCGAGGTCCACGTACTTGATCGCGCCGAAACCGGCCCGAAGCCGGAACTCGTGCGCGACCTGGGCGCGACCTATCACACCGGCAGCGTGCTCGATCTTGATTTCGCGCCCGACATCATCGTCGAGTGCACGGGAGTTGGATCTGTGATCGGAGACTCGATCAAGCAAGTCAATGCCGGCGGGATCGTCTGCCTCACGGGTGTGGGCGCAGGGGGTGTTGCCAGCCGCGCTGTAGCCGATGTTGCTGCGGCCGCAGTGCTGAAGAACAACGTGATCGTCGGCAGCGTCAATGCCAACAAACGTCACTGGTACCGGGCAGGGCAAAATCTGGCAAGTTCGGACCGGGAATGGATGAGCCGCCTGATCACGCGCAGCGTGACGCCGGAGAATTTCGAACAAGCGCTTGAGCGACAACCCGATGACGTCAAAGTCATCATTCAATTCAGTGAGGTCTAGGAGAAATGAAAACCATCATCGTTGGTGGTGTAGCCGGCGGCGCATCATGTGCAGCGCGCCTACGCCGGTTGGATGAGCACGCGGAAATCCTTATGGTCGAGCGTGGACCATACGTATCGTACGCGAACTGCGGGTTGCCCTATTATGTCGGCGGCACGATTGAACAAGAGGCAAGCCTCCTGGTGGCGACAGCAGAGACCTTTCGCGAACAGTTTGCGATCGACGTTCGGACGCGCTGCGAGGTGGTCGGCATTTCGGCTGCACAGAAGACCGTGGAACTCAAGGATCTTGTGACCGGTGAGGTAACCACCGAGTCGTATGACAAACTGGTGCTGTCGCCCGGCGCGGCGCCGATCCGCCCGCCGCTGCCCGGCATCGATCTGCCGGGAATCTTCTCGGTGCGAACCGTGCCCGACGCTCGAGCCATCCGTGAGTGGCTGGACCAGGATATGACAGGTCGATCCGGCATGCATTCCTATACGGGCTACCAGACGGTGATGCCTCCCAAGCGTGCGGTGGTGGTCGGTGGCGGCTTCATCGGCCTGGAGATGGTGGAAAATCTGGTCCACCGCGGCCTTGCGGTGACGCTGGTCGAGCGGCTCAACCAAGTGATGCCCCCACTCGACCCGGAAATGGCGCGCCTGGTCGAACGCTATATGGTACGTCATGGCGTCCAACTCGAACTCAATGACGGCGTCGCCGGCTTCGAGCAGGTCGCCGATGGGACACTGGAGGTCCTCACTGCTTCAGGCAAGCGCCTGCCGGCTGATGTCGTCATCCTGGCGATTGGCGTGCGTCCAGAGACGGCGCTGGCCAAGATGGCCGGCATCGAGATCGGCCAGCGCGGGGGCATCCGCGTGGATGAACAGATGCGCACCAGTGATCCCGATATTTTTGCGATCGGCGATGCAGTTGAGGTCAAGGATTTTGTCACCGGGCAGTGGTCGCTTGTCGCGCTTGCGGGCCCGGCCAATCGCCAGGGCCGCATTGCGGCCGAAGTGATCACCGGGCGCAACTCGCGTTTTCGCGGCACGCAAGGCACGTCAATCTGTCAGATCTTCGAGGGCGTGATAGCCTCGACCGGCGCCAGCGAAAAAGTCTTGACGCAACTGGGTGATACGGATTATGAGAAGATTTATCTCTATCCGAATTCCCACGCCGGCTACTATCCCGGGGCCAAATATATCGCTATCAAAGTCCTCTTCCGCAAATCCGACGGTCTCCTCCTTGGTGCGCAGGTGCTCGGCGAGGATGGTGTAGCCAAGCGGATCGACTCCTTCGCCATGGCGATCCAGGCGGGCTTTACTATCTATGACCTGGAAGAGTCTGAACTCTGCTATGCGCCGCCTTTCGGCAGCGCCAAGGATCCGGTTAACTTCGCCGGCATGGTCGCGGCGGATGTGCTGCGCGACGATATGCCGTTGATCCACTGGCACGCCGCGGACGACGGCTTTATCCTCGATGTGCGCCATCCGGCCGAGCTTCTTGTGGAGCATGTGCCGGGCGCTGTCAACGTTCCGCTGGATGAACTGCGTGGACGCTTGGGTGAACTGCCCAAGGATCGCGAGATTCTCGTCGTTTGCCGTTCTGGCCAGCGCGCGTATTACGCCACACGCATCCTCCTGCAGAATGGCTTTGCTGCCCGCACTGTCGCAGGCGGCATGCTGTCCCGCTCGCATCTTGCGGAGTAGGGCACATGCGCTGCCCGTGCACCAAATTACACCGTGCGGGTGGTAGAGCGATCTGTTGTCATGCGGTAATGTAGCGGTGTAGGCAAACGATTCACGATCTAATTGAGGAGGAAGACTATGTCAAATCTCGTCGTCATCACCTTTGACAATATGGAAGAAGCGGGCGAGGTTCGCGAGGCCATTCGCCGGCAGGAGAAAGGCGGGCAGATCAGCCTGGATGATTCTGCGGTTGTGGTTAAGGACTCTGAAGGCAAGATCCATGTCCAGAATCAGATGGACCGGGGCGTGAAAATCGGTGCGGTCAGCGGCGGCGCGCTGGGGCTGCTCATCGGGAGCATTTTTTTCCCGTTGGCCGGTATTGCACTTGGGGCTGCTGCCGGCGCCGGAATTGGGTCACTGGCCGATCTGGGGGTTCAGAAGAAATTCGTGCAAGAGGTGAGCGATGCGCTCACACCGAGTACCTCCGCGATCTTTCTGATCGTGCGTGAGTCCAACCCTGCTGCTGCAAGAGCTGCACTGGCACCATACAAGGGCGAAGTCTATCACACTTCTCTTTCTGAAGAGGATGAAGCGACCCTGCGTCGGGTGCTCGAGGATCGCGATGTGTCATAGCGCTTGACTCGCCGGCGATCTGCTTCCCTCCCACGAGCAGAGGCGGTAGCCGTCCTTGCTGCCAACAATTGGGCCAGGTTACTGCCTGGCCCGCAGTTCTCGAAGCTGGAGTCGCTACACTGACGATAGTACGGGATCACTAGGTTCGATACCCGCAACCGTAGAGCGCACGGGGCGGACGTTTCAGCAGAAATCATGCTCTCGTAACGCCTTCAGTCGAGATGTTGACGCAACGCCGGATCGACAATGTGACCCTAGCTACGTCTCCGATCTACTACTTCTCGATTGATTGTGGAGAGGTTTCGCATATTCGTCTGCGGTGGGAGAGCGTCGTACGAATTCGATGGCGTGGAAGCTTCGCTGTACCAAATTGCACCTCGCAGGTGGTAGCGCTACGCCATATAAGGAGCTAGGCTAAGACCATTATGGGTACTACCAATTCCGGGCGTTTCCTTTTCGATAGCCCAGCCATCTATCAAATCTGTGTACAAGGCGCCATCACGACGGACTGGTCCGATCGTTTGCAGGGGATGACCATACGCGCCGTTACTTCAGAGGATGCACCGCCGATGACTGTCTTGGTGGGCGAGTTGCTCGATCAATCTTCTTTGGTCGGTGTGCTCAACACGCTCTTTGATCTACACCTCACGTTGCTGATGGTTCGATGCAATAGCGAATTGCTTGACGTATTTGGCCGAGAATTCGACCTCTGCCCCGAGGGATAGGCAGGATCAGGAAGGGGCAACTTCGCGGTAGTCTGGCGAAAAAAATCAGCGTCAACGATCGGACGATATTATTGGGAGAGGGGACCATGTCAAAGAAAAAGAAGCATAAGAAAGCGAAACATGAGGAAAAGCCGTCGGAGACAGCGTCCGGCGAGGAGCCGGTCGAAGAACAGCCCAAAATGAAGCGCAAGGAATTTGAGAAAGAGCTGGAGAAGTTGCAGATTGAGCTGGTCAAGATGCAGGAATGGGTGAAGGCCAGCGGCGCCAAGGTCTGTGTTGTCTTTGAAGGACGTGATACGGCAGGCAAGGGCGGGGTCATCAAGCGCATTGCCGAGCGCACCAGCCCGCGGGTCTTTCGCGTCGTGGCCTTGCCTGCTCCGACGGAGCGGGAAAAATCGCAGATGTACTTTCAGCGCTATATGCCCCATTTGCCGGCCGCCGGCGAAGTGGTGATCTTTGATCGCAGTTGGTATAACCGGGCCGGTGTGGAACGGGTGATGGGGTTCGCCACCGAAGAGCAGGTCGAATACTTTCTCAAGTATGCCCCACCGGTTGAAATGTCGATCAAACAATCCGGAATCATCCTGATCAAGTACTGGTTGGAAGTGAGTATGGAGAACCAGGATTTGCGTTTGCGCGCGCGTGACGAAGATGGACGCAAGATCTGGAAACTCACGCCCATGGACATGAAGAGCTACAGCCACTGGTACGATTACTCCCGAGCGCGGGATGCCATGTTTGCCGCTACCGACACGGTCGAGACCCCCTGGTATGTGGTGGACGCAAATGACAAGCGCCGGGCACGCCTTAACTGTATCTCGCACCTGCTCAGTCAGGTGCCGTACGAAGAAGTGCCGCGCAAGCCGGTGAAGTTTCCGAAGCGTCAGGCCAAGGGCGATTACGTTGAGCCGGATTATCCCTATCGCATGGTCCCAGCCGTCTACTGATCGTCAAGGAGAGAGAAGATCATGACAACGCCGACTGAGAGTCAACCCCACTGGTATTCCATGCCGGTGGACGAAGTGGCAGAACAACTGCAGGTCGATCCGGCCAAAGGGTTGCGTGGTGCAGAGGCGCAGCAGCGCCTTGCGCAATATGGCCCCAATGAACTGGCCGCCAAAAAGAAGGAATCGGGCCTGGCAGGCTTTCCTGCGTCAATACAAAGATTTTATGCAGATCATCCTGCTGGCCGCTGCCGTGCTCAGCCTGGTCTTCACGCGGCGAATGGGGTACGACCATTGTCCTCGTGCTGCTGACGATCTTCAACGCCGTCTTGGGCATGCGTGGCGAAGCCAAGGCTGAGGCCAGCCTGGCCTCGCTGCAGAAGATGATGAAGAATATCACGCGCGTGCGCCGTGACGGCCAGGCCGTCGAGATCGAAGCCGAGGGGCTGGTGCCGGGCGACGTGGTGTTGATGGAGGCCGGCGACCGCGTGCCGGCCGATGGACGCCTCTTCGTGACGGCCACCCTCGAGATCGAGGAGGCCGCCCTGACCGGCGAAAGCGTTGCTTCGCCCAAAGAGACGGACGCCATTGACAAGGACGAAGTGCCCCTGGGTGATCGCCACAATATGGCCTACATGAATACGGGCGTAACCCGGGGTCGCGGTGAGATGATGGTGACCGCCACCGGCATGAGCACGGAGATGGGCAGCATCGCCGACCTGCTCAACAAGACCGAGTCTGATAAGACGCCCCTGCAGAAGCAACTCGATAAGCTGACGTTTATCATCGCCGGTATGGCAGGCTTGGCCTTTCTGGCGATGGTCGTCCTGGGGCTGCGCAACGGACAGCCGCTAGATACCATCTTTATCGCCGGCATCGCCCTCGCCATTTCAGCCATTCCCACCGGCCTGCCCGCGGTCGTGACCACGATGTATTCCATGGGCACCCGACAGCTGGCGGAACAGGGCGCGATCGTCAAGCGGCTGCCCTCTGTCGAGACGCTGGGCTCGGTCTCCGCGATCTGCTCCGACAAGACGGGCACGCTGACGCTCAACAAGATGACGGCGCGCGAGTTCGTCATCCCCGGTCACAATCGATACACGGTGACTGGAGAAGGGTATAGCACCGAGGGCGAATTGCTAAGTGCCGGCGGCACCCAGGTTGACTTGAATGCGGTTATGTTGCCAATGGCGCTCTGCGCCGATGCCACCCTCGACGGTGAGGAACTGATCGGCGACCCGACCGAAGGGGCGCTGATCGTGCTGGCGGCCAAGGGCGGCATTGACATTGAGGGCGCCCGGGAGATGTATCCTCGTGTGGCCGAGCTACCCTTCGACGCCGACTACAAGTTCATGGCCACCTTCCACAACATGACCAATGAGCAGGGACAGCCGGTGGTGCGCGCCTTTGTCAAAGGGGCGCCCGATGTGCTTATCGCACGGGGCGCCTCCTACTGGATGCCTGACGGCCAAGTCCTCCCGGTCACTGACGAAAATCGCCAGCTGGCGCTTCAGGAAAACGACCGGATCGCTGCTGCGGGCGAGCGGGTCATGGTAGTCGCCCGCCGCGACTTCGATCCCCAGACCTTTGACCCGAAGGCCAATATGCTCGACCTGATGACCGATCTCACGCTGCTGGCCATGGTCGGCATCGTCGACCCGCCGCGCACCGAAGCCAAAGACGCGATTGCCAAGTGCCATAGCGCCGGTATCCAGGTGCGCATGATCACGGGCGACCATGCGGTGACCGCAGCGGCCATCGGCCATGAGTTGGGCATCGAAGGCAAGGCGCTCACCGGTGCAGAGTTTGCCGCCATGAGCGACGAGCAGTTGATGCAGGAACTGCCCGAGATTGGGGTCGTGGCCCGCGTGACGCCCCAGGACAAGATTCGCATGGTCGATCTCTTGCAGCGGCAGGAGAACATCGTCGCCATGACGGGAGACGGCGTCAACGATGCGCCGGCGCTCAAGAAGTCCGACATCGGCGTGGCCATGGGCATCACCGGCACGGAAGTCTCCAAGGGCGCGGCCGTCATGATTCTGACCGACGACAACTTCGCCACCATCGTCAAGGCAGTGGAGTTTGGGCGGGCGATCTACAACAATCTCTTCAACTACGTTCGCTTCCAGATGGAGCAATTGATTGCCTTTATCTTTTCCTATCTACTGGCTGCCATCTTCTTCGTTCTCGGTGGCGTGCCCTTCACGCCCTTCCAGATCCTGTGGGTCAACTTCCTGGTGACGGTCCCGATTGCGATTGCCTTGGGCTTTGACAAGCCGGCTTTGGATCTGATGGCGCATAAGCCCCGACCGCTCAAGCAACCGATCTTGTCCGTTTCACAGTGGGTGCGCATCGTCTTTGTCGGTCTGTTGACTGCAATTGGAACGGTCTACCTGGAAGGGGCCTATGAAGCGCAAGGCATTGCCCTGGCAGCAACCATGGGCTTTGTCGCCTTCTCTCTGATGAGCGTCTCCATGGGCATTAGCACCCGTAGCGAGACGGCGAGCGCCTTTAACCGGGACATTTTTCATGATCGAAACCAGATGTTGCTCTACGGCATCGCCCTGCTCTTCACCTTCCTGCCAACCGTGTTGGGCTTCTTGCAGAACATCCTGGGTACGACTTCGTTGACCGGCCAGCAGTGGTTACTCTGCTTCGGCTTCGCCCTGGCCTTGATGCTGATCGACGAGGTAGTCAAGGTTTTCCTGCGCCGCAGCCGCGGTCATGCCGAGCCGGAGGTGGTTGCGGCAACGCCCGCAACCAGCAAAGCGTAACCGTGTCGTGGTGAGCGCGCGGTTTGTCCGGATCGAATTGATAGGCAACAGTGACGCCTGCCAACAAGTAGGCTACTTGCTGCAAATGGAGACTGACCGCTCAGTGAAGTCAGTCTCCCCAGTGACTGAGGAAGCTCATCCATTTAGAAAGGAAGATTGACCATGTGTTGTGCATTTCTGACGCTACTGTTTCTGGGCCCGCGTTTCTTTAATGTGTTCTGGTGGATATTCCAACCTATGCGCTGGGAAGCGGCCTTTCGGAACTGGATGGGCGGCAATATCTGGTGGCTTTGGCCGATCCTGGGCATCGTCTTCCTGCCCTGGACGACTTTGATGTATGTCCTTGTTGCGCCGGGTGGCGTGACGAGTTGGGATTGGCTCTGGCTTGGCCTCATGTTGGCTGCAGACATCGCTTCCTACGCTGGCGGCTATGGCCGGAAGCAGATTCCCGGTTATGAAGGCTATTAATCCGACGGTCATTCATTGAGGAACCTCGAACATGTCGTACAAATTGACTGAGTTGAGCAACGTAACGGATCAGATTGCAGCAGTCCTCAAGGCGGCGGGCATAACGGATACAGAGCAGTTTCTCATGGCCGCGACGATGCCCGACGGTCTCGGTACCCTTGCCGCCACGACTGGCTTGAATTCACGTACGCTGAGTGCAATCGCTGAACGCGCCGATCTGATGCGCGTCAAGGGCATTGGGCCCGCGTACGCTGAACTGTTGGAAGGTGCGGGCATATCGTCCCTAACGGCACTGGCCGGCGCCAACAGTACCGAGCTCTATAGCCGGCTTGCCAAAGCTGCGGAGGCCTATGGCGTTGCTCGAATTCCTAAGCCGGAGGATGTGTCGAGCTGGGTGACAGGCGCCAAGCGCGAGCCGGATGCCAATGCCTGGGCCACAGATGTCCGGGTCTCTGAACTGAGAAGTCGCTTCGCCGAAGATGAATGGACCAAGGTTCAGCTTGCTCCTCTGGCAGTCGCAGCGTTGGTGATCAGTGCATCTCCTTCCGGCGCAAAGGATGTCGCTGCTGAAAGCGCCGCCGCTGCCGCCGCTGTAAACACAGCGAAACAGAATGCTCCGGCTTTTTCTCTGTTCAACGTTGCGTTTCCACAAGGATTTGATACAAAGGCGCTAGAGCGGTTTGCCAATGAGACCCCGCGTGCGGCCATGCTCAGCGTCGTCAAGTCGGCCTCTGCACTGGTGGCGAAGGCGGATCCTGAGGAGGCTGAAGCCTATCGCAACATGCTCATGGATGTGGGCGAGCAAGTGGCTGGCGCAGCCAAGGAAGGCGGTTTCTTGGGCATGGGCAAGAAGACGATCAGCGATCCTGAACGGGCCGTCCTCAACGAATTGAATGCCGCGCTCAGCTGAGCAAACCGGAAACAAGAATGATGTCACGAAGTTGGCGGCCGCTACGGCCTCCAGCGCGCAGGGCCGATCGATAAACGCCCCCATTGTTGCGTTCACCGCATGGGCATGGCCTTGTCGACCCACTGCCACCATCGATAGTTTGACGCTAAAAAATATGTGGGCAAAGGTACGCCCTGAAGAGAGGAATCGATAACGTCCTGCCGGGCCACAGGCCCCAAGAAAACAGGACGCGTAAAGCCGCCTCTTTGCCAACCGAATTGCACCCGGCTGCTCCTCGCTCCGTGCGTTTCAGCAAGCTAGCCGAAGGGTCATCATGAAACGTTCAGCGAGCGAACAGTCTCTCCACGACGGCCCAGCTACTTACCAGATCTGCGTCCAGGGTCACGTCACAGCCGGATGGACCAATAGCTTGCAGGGGATGACGGTGCGCGTTATCTCGTCAACGGATGGACCCGCAGTAACCGTGTTGACAGGTGCGCTACCCGATCAGGTAGCGCTGTCCCATGCGCTCAACACACTCTATGACTTGCATGTCACCGTGCTGCTGGTCAGACGCCTAGACCACGCGCTGCCAGGAGATGCCCGAAGAGTTTTGAACGACACGGCAGCCATCAATCTCCTTCTGCGTGGTCATGGCCAATATGTGTAATAATTCATGGCCGGCACATGATGATCTGCATGAAAGGACGATTCGAATGATGAACGCTATACCCAGGACTATTCGTCTCTCGACTCTGGCATTGTGGCAGCTCTCGTCACCTTGATACTGACGGTGGCAGCGTGCACGCCCGCTGAGGACCCCGCAGCCAGTGCCCCGACCGCAACCGTCGAGGAAGCAACCACGACCAGACACAGATGACGGCACGGGGGCAGATGCAGAGGAAGAGACCGCCTCTGATGCGCCGGCGCAAGCAGGTGTCGGGAGCGGTGATCCTGCCAGCCCTGTTACTGTCGAGAGCGCAGAGTCTCTACCCACTGTCGTTGACGAGAGTGATCCCTGGTTTGCGTCGCTCTCTCCGGACGGGGCCAGCATTGCCTATTACACGGAAGACGGTCGGGGCAGAGATCGCACGGGACAGATCTGCATCTTATACCTTCGACGGCGCAGTCACAAACTGCTACGACCTTGACCCCGATCTCTTTCAGGATTATCCCTACCAGCTCCAGTGGTCGCCAGACAGCAGCATGATTGCCTTCGGTGAAAACCCAATCGAGCTCGCCAACGAAAGCGATATTTGGCTCATGACGGCGGCCGATGGCACATTCGTCAATCTGACTGACGACGGGGTCATCGGCTCATGGCGTCAGGAAACCGGCACGCCCTCGCCCGATGTCGATTACTTGCCCGCGTGGAATTTGGACGACGGTCAGATCTACTTCTGGCGTTTTGTCTCGGAAGGGGAGTATCTGCAGTTTAACTTGAGCTTATACCGGATCGATCCGAATGGCGGAGAGGCCGAACTGGTCCGTGACGTAAGCGAAGCAGTGCCTCTGTCACTGCCAGTCTTTGGGCAGGAGGAATTCTTCCTGGACGGTCCGTCGGCGCTTTCACCCGATGGTCGGACGGTGGCGGCTCTGCTTTCTACCGTAGATCAAATGGGCCTGACGCAGACCAGCTTATGGGCCATTGACCTGACCGATGACGCCGCCGATCCTCGAGAGTTGATGACACCGGACGCATTCGCCGAGGCGGTGCCCGACTGGCAGGACTACCCTACCCTTCCCTTGGGTCTCTCCTGGACTGCAGACGGTCAGAGCGTTATAGCTCTGGCCTTCAGCCAGGCTACGCAAACTCCGTTTACGGTCTTTTACTACGTTGACGTGGAGGGCGGCTCCGCCACGCCGCTCGTCGACTTTAGCGACCTGCCGGATCCAGAAGCCTATTTTGAACCGGCGCCTGGAACCGATATCCCATTCCGCTACTACTCTCCGTGGACGGCATCGCTGTCACCCGAGGGTGACAAATTGCTCATGGTGAATGACCTGGGTGGCGTGATGGGTCTTTTGACCGCTTCCCTGCCGCCCGATGGCGCCCTGCCGATCATTTCGGCGACGACCGATGCGTCAACCATGTCTATGGCGTCACGGTCCAGCCGTAGCGTTGACGGCAAGGTTCTGGTGTACGGCCTGCTGCTCGACGTCATCGAAGAATAACGTGGCAGACACGCGAAATCGACCAGGAGAGCAGAGATGACGACATTGGCGTCAACATCATCCGTGCGCACGCGTGCCGCGGCATTGGTGCCGGGGATCCAAGTCGTACGCACCTATCAGCTCTCCTGGTTGCCGCGTGATCTGGTGGCCGGTCTGGTCCTGTCGGCGCTGCTGGTGCCCCAGGGTATGGCCTATGCGGAATTGGCCGGTCTGCCCGCGATCACAGGCCTCTATACAACGGTCGTCTGCCTATTGGCCTATGCCGCGTTTGGCCCATCTCCCTATCTTGTGCTCGGGCCTGATTCATCGTTGGGACCGATGATTGCAGCCGCGATTCTGCCCCTGGCAGCCGGCGATGAGGCCTACGCGATCGTGCTGGCAGGAATGTTGGCCTTGATGGTCGGCGGGCTCTGTATCGGCGCCGGCATCGCCCGGCTTGGATTTGTTGCCGACTTGATCTCAAAGCCGGTGCGCGTAGGGTATCTGGCCGGTCTCGCTATTACCATCTTCGTTGGCCAACTGCCGAAGCTCTTTGGGTTTTCCGTCGATGCCGACGGCCTGATCCAGGAATTCGTGGTCGTTCTTCAGAATCTGGATCAGACGAACCCATGGACGCTGGCAGTTGGCCTGCTGACGTTGGTCATCATTCTGGGCATGCAGCGTTGGGCCCCACGCCTGCCCGGTATCCTCTTCGCAGTGCTGGCCTCCATTGCCGTTACGGTCGTCTTCGATCTGGCGTCGCAAGGTGTCGACGTGATCGGCGTGCTGCCCCAAGGGTTTCCGCGGCCCACGTTTCCTGCCGTCGCGCTTGCCGATCTGCCGATGCTAGGCGCTGCAGCGCTGGGCATGACGCTGCTGGCTGTCGGCGATACGATTTCGACGTCGGCTGGCTTCGCCGCGCGACGTGGCTACGAAGTGGATGGCGATCAGGAGTTGGTAGGCATTGGCGCGGCCAACCTGCTGGCAGGCCTTTTTCAGGGCTTCCCCATCAGCACCAGCGGTTCGCGTACTGCGGTGGCCGAACAATCCGGGGCCAAGACTCAGTTGACCGGCGTGGTTGCCGGCCTCTCCGTATTGGCCATGCTGCTCTTTGTGCCGGGGTTGGTGAAGAACATGCCGCAGTCGGCTCTGGCTGCGCTTGTGATTGCCGCGGCCTTGAGCCTTTTCGACATGGCCGAACTGAGACGACTCTGGTCGACGCGGCGCAGCGAGTTCTTTCTGGCGCTTGTCTGTATCCTGGGTGTGGCCTTCGTTGGCGTGTTGCCGGGCATCGTCATTGCCGTCGCCGTGTCGATTTTGCAAGCCTTTGAGCGGGCATGGCGTCCCAATTATGCGGTGTTAGGCAAACCGAAAGGTGTCGATGGTTTCCACGATCTGAAACGCTATCCGGATGCAGAACAGACGCCTGGTCTGCTCCTGTTGCGCTGGGATGCACCGCTCTTCTTCGCCAACGCCAATATCTTCCGGCGGATTGTCCGCGAGCAGGTGGCTGGGGCCACTCCGGCGCCAACCTGGCTGATCGTCGCGGCCGAGCCGATTACCGATGTGGATGCCACTGCTGCAGATATGCTCGTGGATCTGGATGAAGAACTCAATGCCGCGGGCATTCATCTGATCTTTGCGGAGCTCAAGGATCCGGTACGCGATCTGATCGAACGCTACGGGTTGTATGACACAATCGATCGCAGACATTTTTATCCGACGTTGAATGTTGCCGTGGAAGCATTTGATCAGGAGACGACGGATGCTTGAATCGAACCCAATCATGACAGTTTCCCAGTGATGACAATCTCACTGAGGCGATTGACGCCAAATAGCATAAAGAGGAGACAGGCACGCGGTGATGGAATCAAATAGAACGAACGGAGCAATGAAGGTAATCATCGTTGGCGGTGTGGCCGGCGGCGCGTCTTGTGCCGCGCGTTTGCGGCGCCTGGACGAACGGGCCGAGATCGTGATGGTCGAGCGTGGACCGTATGTCTCATATGCCAACTGCGGCTTGCCTTACTACGTGGGCGGCGTCATTCCCAGAGAGTCGAGCCTCCTGGTCGCCGATGAGCGAGTCTTCCGGGAACAGTTCGCCATTGAGGTGCGAACCCAGTGTGAAGCAATCAAGATCTCGCCGCAGGAGCAGATGGTGGAACTGCGCAATGTCGCTACCGGCGAAGTGACGGTCGAGCCCTATGACAAACTGGTGCTCTCACCGGGCGCGGCGCCAATCCGTCCGTCCATGCCCGGCATCGATCTGCCGGGCGTCTTCAAGGTGCGGACTGTGCCTGACGTCCGGAAAATTCGGGAATGGCTGGAGGGTCATGATCCTTATTCTTCCGGCATGCACACCTACACCGGCTATCAAACGGTAGTCCCAGCCAAGCGCGCCGTCGTGGTTGGTGGTGGCTTTATTGGTATTGAGGTTGCGGAGAACCTGAGCCATCTTGGCCTGCAAGTGACGTTGCTACAGCAAGGGCCCCAAGTGCTCTCTCCCATGGATCCTGAGATGGCGCGCTATGTGGAACGGCATCTGGAAAAACATGGCGTCGAGCTCGTGCTCGACGACGGTGCTGCCGGCTTCCGCCGCGCGGCAGACGGATCCCTTGAAGTACTCACCGCATCCGGTCAGCTCTTTCCGGCCGACATTGCCGTCCTCGGTATCGGCGTGCGCCCGGAAAACTGGCTGGCCAAAGAGGCCGGTCTCGAGATCGGCGAGCGCGGCGGCATTCGCGTGGATGCACAGATGCGTACCAGCGATCCCAATATCTTTGCGGTTGGCGATGCCATAGAGGTAAAGGATTTCATCAGCGATGAGTGGGCCCATCTGCCGCTGGCGGGGCCGGCCAACCGCCAGGGCCGTATCGCAGCCGATGTGATCGCAGGGCGCGACGCCAGCTTCCGCGGCGTTCAGGGCACGTCGATCATCGGTCTCTTCGGGGCCGCTGCTGCCTGGACCGGCAGCAGCGAAAAGGCGCTGGTGCGTCTCGGTGAGACCGACTATGAGAAGATTTACCTCTATCCGAATTCCCATGCCGGCTATTACCCCGGCGCCCACTACCTGGCCATGAAGATCATCTTCCGCAAATCTGATGGACGTCTGCTGGGAGCGCAGGCAGTGGGTCAGGACGGTGTCGACAAGCGTATCGACGCCTTTGCCATGGCCATCCAATTCGGGGGCACGGTCTACGATCTGGAAGAATCCGAGCTCTGTTACGCGCCCCAATTCGGCAGCGCCAAATCGCCGATCAACTTTGCCGGCATGGCCGCAGTTGACACCCTACGCGGCGACATGCCGCTGAGCCACTGGCAGGCGACTGAGAATGCGTTCTTGCTGGACGTGCGCCATCCGCAGGAACTGGCCGTGGAACATGCGCCGGGGGCAATCAACATCCCTCTGCACGAATTACGCAGTCGCCTGGACGAGTTGCCACTGGATCAAGAGATTCACGTCATCTGCCGATCCGGGCAGCGCGCCTATTATGCAACGCGGGTCCTCGTGCAGAATGGATTCAAGGCACGAACGATCTCCGGCGGCATGCTGTCACGATCATATTAACCCACTGATGGTTCAACAACATGAGCGGGGACTTGTCCACAGGCGTTATCGGGTTGTGTTTCAATCATCTGCTTCCTCGGCCTTCGTACACCTTACAATCTACCTCGCGGACTCAATGCGCTCTATAACCACGGTGGCTTGCACTATCCCCTTCCTTTTCAGTAATGGTCAGATCTACGCATTGGGTCTAAACTACACGAGGACGAATGATCAATCGAAGGGGTAAATGGCATGCTGCCGATTGAAGAATCATGGTACAGCGGTATGGGCGCCTGGCTCTTCACCCGGCTGGAAGATCCGGATGAGGCGGACGCCCGACGAAATGTACACGCTCTCCGGCATGGCCGGCGCCATGGGGGCCGCGTTTAGCGCACCACTCTTTGCCGCCGTCTTGGCGTCGGAACTTTCGCCCACCCGGAAAGAAAACTATGTGGCTGCGTTCATTCCGGAACTATTCGCAGCAACAATCGGCTTCGTCGTCTACTTTGGCGTGACCGGCAGTACGATGTTAGGCTCATACGCTTTGCCGGCCTATGACTTTCGTGTTGAACATCTGCTAATCGCGGTACTGTTGGGCGTCCTGCCTGCCTTCATTCTTATTCTCTTTGCCCTGATCAAGAAGTTGGTCACGGCGCTCCTTTCAGCGATTCCCAACACCTTGATTGTCGGCCTGATTGGCGGGGCTTGCGTTGGCCTGATTGCTTTTGCGTTGCCTTTGACCGCGACCTCGGGCAGTAGCCAACTGGCGGTTGAACTTGAACTCGCAGCCACCTACGGGACGGCTTTTTTGATCGCCGTCTTGATCGGCAAGATGTTTGCCGTTGCACTGAGCCAATCCAGCGGCTTTCTGGGCGGTGTCGTTTTTCCCATCATTTTTATTGGCGGCACCTCGGGTCTTGTGGTTCACAATCTCTTCCCTGCCATCCCGATCGCCCTCTGCGTAGGGGCCATGATGGCTGCCGTGCCCGGGGCTTTCCTAACCGCGCCTGTCTCGCTTATCCTGATCTCGGCCGGCACGGTTGGCGTCGGTCCCTCGGCGCTGGTGCCCATCTGTATCGCGGTCGTCATCGCCAGCATGTCGCTGGCGCTGGTGCGCAGCTATGTGGTACGGAAGCACACCCTGAACATGCAGGAAACTGACTAGTGAATCCCGGCAGAAATTCTCATACAGTTCCCACCAGTGGTAGATTCTCCGAATTTCTGTCGTGGTATTCACGCCGATCTGTACTAGGCTCTGTTGACATTTCGAGAACCACCGACTTTACGCCTTCAACGTCCCCGGCACGGGCGCCTACAAGTCTGCAGATCGGATATTCTGCCGCCCGTGCCGGGGACGTTACGACCAAATGTCAACGGGACCTAGCGTTCCGCCAATCTTGAATTGGCGACTCGTCTTGCTGTGGCGGAACCTAAATGCATCGGCACAAACAAGTTCGCAGGCTCGTCAAATAGAGATTGCCGATGCACCAGATCTTCTCATATCCGTTATTGTTCAACTGGGTTCGTAGAGGCTTCAAGAGCCATGGCGCACGACAACTATGACGTCATCGTGATCGGGGCGGGTCTCATGGGCAGTGCTGCCGCGCGCTACCTGTCTGAGTTGGGCCTCCGGGTCGCCATCATTGGTCCGCCCGAACCAGCCCGTGAGGGCACGAAGCCTGCCGTCTATGCCAGCCACTATGATGAAGGCCGGCTGACGTGGCGGCTGGGCAAAAATGTGACATGGTCGCGCCTTGCCCAGCGCGCCATCGCCCAATATCGGCGGTTAGAGGAAGCGTCAGGCATCCAGTTCTATCACCCAGTTGGCTTGCTCCAGGCGCAGCCCGGCGGGGCCACCAGTCCTGCATTGGCGATCGCTGCCGAAGAGGGGCTTGCCCACGCCTTCTATCCTCCGGGCGACTTGGGATGGCGGGCGCACGCCGATCACCTTGATTTTCCCAGCGATTATCATGTGCTCTATGAACCTGACCCAGCGGGCATGATCAATCCGCGGGCGATGGTATGCGCGCAGCTGGCGGTGGCGACGCAGCAGGGGGCAACGCTCGTCCGCGAGACCGTCATTCAGGTAGAGGAGGCGGGCGACGAAGTCGTAGTCGAGAGTTCCTCGGGCCGGTATCTGCGGGCGGAGAAGGTTCTGGTTGCCGCGGGCGCATTCACCAATTTCCGCAAACTGCTGCCCCATCCGATTCCGCTACGCCTCAAGACCGAGACTATCATCCTCGGCGAAGTGAGCGAGGCAACGGCGGCCCGGATGGCCCACCTGCCCGTGGTGACCTATCAGATTGATGATCGAGACATTGACGACATCTACATGACGCCGCCGCTACGCTATCCGGACGGGCGGTACTGCGTCAAGCTGGGGTGCAATACAAGGGCGGATGAATGGCCGGAGACACTAGATGCCGTTCAAGTGTGGTTTCGCCACGGCGACAGCGACCTCTGCAAGCCGGCCATGGCTCGGGCGTTACAGGGGCTGTTGCCCGCGGTCGAGTTTCTTGCGATGACGAGCGCGCGCTGTATTGTTTCATATACGCCCAGCGGACTGCCGACCGTTGATGCTGTTAGCGAGCGCATCTACGTGGCTGCCGGCGGTAACGGGTCCAGCGCAAAGTGCGCCGACACGATAGGCTGGCTGGCCGCCGGTTTGATTCATGACGGTCGCTGGCCGGCCGAAATCGAGCGGAAGCCCTTTCAAGCCCAGGCGCGATGGAACGCGGATTGAGCGGATTGGGCTGATCTGCGCGGATGCATACTGGCGTGAATCCGTGCGATCCGCATCATCCGCCCAATCCGCGTTCCATAAAAAATCTCTAGACCAGCGTTGCGTCCAGCGTGATCTCTTCCACCGCGGCCAGCGCCTTGGAGACGGGGCAGCCGGCTTTGGCTTTGGCCGCATAGTCGGCGAAGGCTTTGGCTTCTACACCCGGCACGTCAGCCGTGCAGACCAGTTCGATCTTGGTAATGGTGGGGCCGTCGCCAAGGTGGACGGTTGCCGTGGTCTCGACGCTGTTAGGCGTAAAGCCGTCGCCGCTGAGCAGGGCCGAGAGAAACATGGAGAAGCAGCCGGCATGGGCTGCGCCGATCAATTCTTCCGGGTTGGTGCCTTTACCGCTCTCAAAGCGAGAGGCGAAGGTGAAGGGGCCTTCGAAATAACCACTGCCCAACTTCATCGTACCGCTGCCATCCTTCAGATTGCCTTCCCAGCGCGCTTCCGAACTGCGTACCGCCATGATATTTCCCCCTCGTGGAATTGTCTTGATTGCATCAAATGGTGGTTCGTGCGCCACAATTGTGCCATAGACGATCTGCATTGCATAGATGATTGGTTACTATTTGTTGGCTGCCGGATGAAAGGCCAGCATGACGGAATCGGCGCGTCCAGAACTGTCGCGTCCGAGAGCCTCGGCGTCGATCGGTGCGTCTATCAAAAAGTTGTTCTAGCGAAGAAGCGGCCGGGTTGTTACGTGGTCGAGTCTTTTTGGACCCAAACAAAGAGGAGCAGGGCAAAGACAAGGGTAAATCCCGTGATGACGCCCAAACCGGTAAGCAAGAGCAGCATGACGGAGCGCTCATTGAAGAAGGCCGTTACCAGCGCCAGCGCACCGATGAGGCTGAGCATGACCGGGACGAAGAAGAGGTAGGCCAGGGGCGCGCTGCTTTGGGACTTCTGGTCGCGGAGGCCAAACCAGTAGGAGAGCGCGCCGCCAAGAAGCGAAGCGCCGCCGCCGATCGCAAGCCCAATCAGAAATGAGGTCCAGGCAGGAGTCATAAGCAACAGGATAGAAGATTCAGGCCAGATGTCCCTGCAGTTTAGATGAGAGTTTCAAATTCTGCAAGTGGGGCTAAAATTCTGTCAGGAACCCGTAACAGGAGAAAAATGGGCCGCTGATCGAGGCGGATCCGACCGGATGACGGCGGATCAAGCCCAAAAAGTCAACGAGGTTCCGTTCTTCTGCACGCAGAGGCTATTCTGACAGGTCCAGCGCTGCTTCCAGACGTGAAATTAGCCCGTCGGCCAGGCCGGCGGGGTCAGCCTCAATTGTGCGCAGGTCGCCCAGGGCCTCGTTGAGACGCGCTGCCCGCCGCGCTGACGTTTTCCGGCAAGTCGGCCGTGACCAGCCCGGCTTCATACGCGGCCCCAGCCCCCTCAACGTCGCCGATTGCAGCAAGGGCAATGCCCAGGTTGAAATGCTCGCGCGGATCGCTGGGGTCCAGGTCGATGGCCTGTTGGGAGACGGCAGCAGAAAGGTCGTAGTCGCCCGCCAGATAGGCCGTCCAGCCAAGACGTGAGAAAGCCAGACGATAGGTCGGATCGATGCTGATGGCCGCTTGGCCTGCGGCAATGGCTTCGTCAAACCGCCGAAGCTCACGCAGCGCCAGGCTTGCATAATGATAGACTGCCGCCTGCTCGACTCCGGCCGCCTGCGCGCGGTCGATGACACCGACTGCCTCTTCCAACCGATTGTCGAGATCCCACCGCTCCCCCCAGCGATAATAGGTTTCGGCCAGCTTGGCGTAGGCGTCCTCCATCTTGGGGGTCCAGCGCGATGGCCCGTTCCATGGCCGCTGCCGCCAGGCCGTAGACGCGGTCATCCAGATCGATCTGCGCAACCTCATGCAGCACTTCGTTCTCGCTGCCGTCGAAGAGGCCCATGAGCAACGTCAGCACGGCCTCGCCCGACTGGATCTGACTGAAATTGGGGCTGAGGATCAGGGCCGAGCGCATCGACTGCCAGTTTCGATTCTCCTCGGGCGTAAGCTGGATGGCTTTGGTCCAGATGGGAATTGCCGCCTCGTAGTCGCCGTCGCTGTTGGCCGTCCCGGGCCATCTCCACCAACGATTCGCCGTCGTCCACAGCAACGTTGCGCTGGGCTAGCGACGTCTCCGCGATGGTAATCGCCAGGGCCGCACGAGACTGAAGATCGCGCCCGCTGGTGATCAATAGGTCGCTTATGGCCTGGGCATAGGTCGACTTCACGGCCGGAGGCGCCTGTGAAACGGCTTGGGTATTGGCCTGATCATAAAAGGCGTTGGCCCGATCGACCTCGCCGTTGAGCAGGTGCGCCAACCCCAGCGCATAAATCACGGCCGGATCCTCCGGCGCAAGCGTCTGCGCCTGCTCAAAGTCGGCGATGGCCGCTTCGGTGTTGCCCAAGCCCAGGTTGACGCGTCCTCGGGTGAGCCACAGATTGGCGTCATCGGGGGCGATCTCCAACGCTTGCTCCACAGCATCGAAGGCACGCTGATAGCGTGACGCCCGTTCCACTTCCGTTTGTGCCGGGCGCGCCCATTGCTCGTACAGCGGCCCAGCCAGCAAGATTGCTTCGCGATTGGCCGGCTCGAGCGCCAACGCTCGTGAGATGGCTGCCGCGGCCAAAGCCGTCACGCCCCGCTTCCGTTCAATCTCTTCTTGGGCAAAGTTAAGGAAGAACGCCGGATCACTGCTGCGCTGCGCTGCCGATGCGATCAAGGAGATGGCCTGAACCGCCGGACTGTCGACCTGCAGGTCATCGCGGAAGAGTTCGAAGAGTTTTTTACGTGTGCCGAAATAGCCCTGGTCCAGCGCGACGACGGTTGCATAGTCACGCGCGGCCAGCTGCTGCTGCAGCGTCGCCGCGGCCAGCCGTTCGCTCTCCTTCAACAGCCTGGCATACTCGACGCGGATGTCGCCGAGGCGATCAATCCACCCCGCACGCTCATCCAGCGCCGTCGCTTGCAGATAATCGGCAATGGCCAGACGCAAGTACTCGGCCCGGTCATAGCCTGCGGCGTCGTCATCGCAATGGGCAAGAATGTAGTGGAGTTGCGCTCTGGTGCGATAGTAGGAGGCGCTGGTCTGAATCCCGCGTTCGTCGGCGCCGTCAGCCAGCATTTCCGCGGCCGGATTCGCCAGCGCGTCGTCAAAGGCGTCGACTGCATTTTCGATCAATGCGATGTAGTCCGTCGCCTCACCGGGACGATCGAAGCCGGCAAGGCAACTACCCGGCGCAAGGCGACTCTGCTCGAAGAGGGACCAGGCCAGACCATTGTAGGCGGCCAGGACATCCGGGTCCGCCTTGATGCTCTGTTGGAATGCCGATTGGGCATTGACGAAAATGGCGCTTCGTTCCTCATCTGCCGCCGGCGAGTCCAGTCCGCGCAGCAGATAAGCCGTGCCAAGTTCGGCGTACGCCTCGGCCAGCGGCCTGGTTGGCGTGTCGCCCCCCTGGCGACGCGCCAGTTGGGTCACGCGTGCGGTCAGGATCTCCTCGGCTTCATTGAGCAGCGTCTCGCGTTCGGTCGCGCTGACGCCGGCCAGGCTGACAAGCAGGGCCGCGCGCAGGTGTTCCAACTCCGCACGCTCGGTTGCACCGAGGGTCGGGTCATCCAATCGTTCTTCATAAAACCCTTTTGCTTCGCGCCACGCTTCTCGTCTGGTCTCTTCGTCAGAAACGTCTAGACCGCCTTGGTGCAACACCTGGGTCAGGAGTTCGCTGTCAGCCCTCGCTCGGACCAGTCTATGATCCTGCATTTCTGCATAGGTAGCGATGGCCTCCTCGTGTTCGCGGAGATAGGCATGGGTGATGATCAGAAAGCGATAGGGCACGGCATCGCGCTTGATTTCGATTGAGCGCTCGAATGCCTCTTTCGTACTCTGGAAACCGGCCATGACCTCGTCAAGCGCCAGCTGGCGCTGCTCAAGCTCAGCCTCGGCTTGGGCGAGCTGCATCTCTGTGTTGTTCTGTTCAACCCGCAGCAGGTCGCGCGCATCGGCCTCGGTAATTTTGGCGTCTTGGCTCTTTTCTTCGATCCACACCTCGGGTTGATTGAGCATTTCGTTGAGCGCAATTCTTTCTTGCACAACGAGGCGTTGGGCCGCCGCAATTTCATTGCGTAGCGCCGGACCGGCCTCCTCCACGGTCTGTTGCGTCTGCAAAAACTGCTCGTAGCCCACGGCCTGATAATGGAAGCTACGTAGTTCCGTGAAGAGCGAAAAGAGGGCCGCTATCATGAGCGCAAGCGTACCTGCAATCAGCAGGATGTTGAGCGAGCGTCTTCTTTGATCGGTGGGCGGCGCCCACTCGACCATGTCCCGTTCAAAGCGTAGATGGTCATAGAGCACAAACGCGCCGGTGAAGAGCGTGATGACGCCGGCCAGGATGGCCGGACGCCCCATCTGAATCGTCGAGAGGCTGATCAAGAATGCGATGAAGGCGACGCCCCAGAGCATGCCCAGATTCCAGCGCTCGCCGCGGGCATATAGGCGGTAGCGCGCCGGCTGGATGATTAGCCAGTAGAGGAGCGGCAGGGCAATGCCGATCTCGATGATGTTCCAGAGATCGGCGTAGGTATAGTGAAGAACGGGCAGCGTGTTCCGCAGCCACTCTTCGCCGATGAGGGCGGCGATCAGAAAGAGGACCTGCAGGGCCATGGAGGCGAGAAAGACAAGCCCCCAGCCTTGGCAGAGAAAGTTGACGCTCAGATCCTTTTCGCCTGCCGGTGATTGTGCAAACCGAGCGCGAATTGTCTGCTCCACGTTCTCGTAGCCCTGGACAAGGCCATCAATCTCAATGCGGGCCTGGGCCGCCGGCAGCGCAATGGTCGAAAAAAGGTCGATCGGATTTTTGCAGAAGCTGCGGGTTGAGTAAACGGGCTGGCGCACCTCATCCCAGGCGATGGCGACACTTGCCTGTTCAGAAATCTGACGAATGCCGCTTGCATCGATTTCGACCCGCTCTGTGAAGTTTTCCTGGAGCGACCGCAGCGGAATGCGGCGCAGCAGATAGGCCCCGCCGCCGGCGTAGATGAAGATGAAGAGCAGAAAGGTCGAGCGCGCTGACAAAGAAGATCACCCAGGGCGATGGCTCGATGGCTACTTCGGCGGCCAGACGCACGCTCTGGTCTAGCGTGTACGTCATGCGCTCCAATTGTGACGCATCCAACGTAAGCTTGGAGATCAGATCGATTGTCGGCCGCAGCTGGACGTTGATCAGTGAAAGCAGGCCAATGAGCAGAGCGAACAGGATGATTGAGGTGCGCTGGTAGTAGAGCGAGAAGGGGTGGATATAGCGAGTGGCGTAGACCTGCGTGGTGACGCCGGCACGGGCCGCTGTGGCGGCTACCGTTGCGCGTTTCCGTCAGATCGCCTCCTGTCATGAGCGCGTCCAAACGATGGTCCATCTGGGTGACGCGTACCTCGTTGCCGGCCTGCTGCCAGGCGCTGAGCGCCTGGGCGTAGTGCATGGCGGCTGCCGATGACTCCTGGCGGGCCGCGGCGATGCTCCCCAGTCGGCTGTGACACTGGGCGATGCGTTGCTGGTGGCTAATCTGCTGAAAGACGGTCAGCGCCTCTTGCAGAAGAGGTTGTGCGGCCGCGGCGTTACCCTGCGCCAAGTACGTCTCGGCCAACTCTTGCTCTACCCGCGCATAGGCGAAACTGCCAGCAACGTATTCATCCCGGAGCGGCTCCAGAAACGCTTCGGCCCGCTGCGGATCGTTGAGCACCCAGTGCAGGCGTCCCAGCGCTTCGCTTGTGCGTTTGACGCCGGCGCTGTCGCCCAATTCGAGCATACGCCGCCTCTGCCTGGCGCAACCACAAGATTGCATCGCTAAAGAGCCGGGCAATGACCCAGTCGAGCCCCTGGCCAAGCCGTATGAGATTGGGCAGGGGCCAGAAGATGCCCAACTTGTTGATCAGGTAGAGAATCAACGGTAGACGGACAAGCAACGCGCCCAAGGCCAGTGCACCCGTTTGGCCCGTATATTCGGGCATGAGGGGATCATATTCGCCCATGGCATCGGCCGCAATGCTCAGGTAGGCGCGGCCGATATGGGACATGGTCTCGGCTACTTCGTCGGTTGCCCCCAGCGCTGTAAACTGATCAAGCGCGCGCTGGAAATCGGCCAATGCCTGGGTCCATTCTCCCTCTTCCACGAGCACGGCCGCCTGCCCCCGCAGAACTCGCGCCGCGAGGTCGGGTGGCAAGTCAGTGCGCTGCGCCAGTTCATCAAACAGGAGCGCGGCGGCCTGCTTGTTGCCGCGCAAGTGGTGAAACCAGCCCTCGGCATACTCGACGTAGGCAAAATAAGCTGGTGGGATCTGCCCGCGCAATGTCTGAAGTACAAGGATATATTGACGAGCCGCGACCAGTTGGTGAGCATCTTCTGCGGCCTGGAAATAGTGGCCGAGCAGTGCGGCGCCAGCGGCCGGATCAGCTAAGAAGGTATGATAGAGTTGGGCCTGACGCAGGCGTTCCTTAATGGCCGGGTTGCGAGGGGGAGCGTCGGTCAGCCGGATGGTGAAATGGTCAGCCAGACGCCTGTTGACATCGCGGTAGGTCTCAGGCTCCGCTTGCCAGGCGGTGACGAATTGCTGCCTGGCATCGTCGCTCATGGTATAGAGATCGGTCTCCCAAGGGTAAATAAAGGAATAGGCGTTGATCCGTTCCAGCACCTCGTGATTACGCCCATCTTCCTTCTGACGCAGCACCGCGATAATCTCTTCGTCAAGCCAACGGGGCACGGCGCAGAGAGCGAGCATGCGATACATGGTCGGTCGAGACGCTTGCAGATCGGCCAGCAGCGAGTCGAGCTGCGGGCCGGTGGCTTTGTCTCCATCGTCATCAAGCGCAGTCGTGGCGACAACAGCCTGGGTCTCCAGGCGCTCCACCTGGCCCTGAATGCGTTTTGAGATCGCCGGCGGCAAATGCTCGACCGCCAGCGCCCTGGCAAATGCCCGTTTGGCGCTATCCGGATCGCCCTGCTCCAGTGCTAGCGTTGCCTCTGTCAAGATTGCTTCCGCTTGGGCCGCAGCGGCAGCGCCCCGCCCGGCTATGGCTTCCTGGCGCAGAAAGCTCAACGGAACGCTATGGATCGACCGCGTGAGGCCAGCGGCTTGGGCCGCGTCAATGGCCTCGATCAGTTCATCCCAGCGTTGCGCGGTGGCCAGCTGATCGATGCGGATGAGCAACGCCTCGTGCTCTTCGTTCATAGCAACCAACTGTCGTCCGCGTCAGCTTCTTCCGCCGGCGGATATTTGAGCATGTACTGGTCGACCATGTTGGCCAGCATCTTGGGGTTGTTGTTGGCGTCGACATCGAGCACGAGTTGGATAAAGGTCTTGTGGGCGTCCAGAATCGCGAGGGCATTGCGGCGCTCGATGTATTCGCGAATGTGCTCTTCCTCAAAGCCGGGCAGACCCGTTTGTGCGATGGTGTCCGCCCAATCTTCGCTGAAGCCCGGTGCAGTCCGTGCCGTGAGGATGACGATGACGCCGGTTAAGTGGTTGTCGCGGACGCGGCGCAGCAATTCCTCTTCGACCCAGCGCCGCTCTTCCGGCTGGGCACGCTCATAGCCGTCAAGCAGGAAGACGATGGGACGCTCGGCGCTCTGGGCGGCGAGACAGGCAAAGAACGCATCGTTGATGCGGGCATTCTGCAGGGCCCGCACCTGTGCGTTGGTCGCGAAAGCTTCGTCATAATTGTCCCGTACTGCCGTGCGGATGGCAGCGCTCTCGTCATCTACGGTGATCGTGGAGTCGATCAGCGTGGCGTCGCGAATGTTGATCTCTACGCTCTCGATCGTCATCTCAACCGTCGGCCCGGCCGTGATCTCGTTGATCACCTGCGTGAGCTGGTTGTAGTGGATCGCGCCCAGGTCATCGCGCGCCTTGCGCACGATCTTGAGCGTGTCGCGTCCGCCGCTGTCGCGGAAGTTGAATTGCGTCGCCGGGACCGACTGCAGGCTGCACTCGTGGCCCATGCGTTGCGCCAGCCAGGTCTTGCCCATGCCTTCGGGCGCAACCACCAGCATGATGCGCTTGCGCGTCTCGCCGGCGAGCATTTTAAGAAATCCCTGATACTGGCGTTCTCGATTGACAAAGTGTGTGACGTACTTGCTGGTTTCTTGCATAACGCTTGAGATGGGCGATCACGTTAGACGGGACAATTCCCTTTGCACGTAGAAGGAACGGCTGGCATTAGCAAATGTATCCGCTTCAGCAGGATCGGATTTCGTATATTCGTTCAGCCACTGGGGTTATTGTAAATCGGTTGGGGCTAGTTGTAAACCGGACAAAT
>CAWEEJ010000046.1:0-17355 GCA_963807905.1 uncultured Chloroflexia bacterium
CTTATGGTAGGGCGGTAACGCAATCTGCCCTGCCATCGAACTGTATGATCGAACTGTATGAAGGAGAATGACGATGCCCAAGGCACGCGTCAAGTGGATTGAGGACAATACCTTTCTCGGCGTCGACGGCGGCGGCAACGCGACCGTCATGGCCAGCGGCGACGGCCCTGGGGTTGGTCCCATGCAGATGTTGCTGTTGGGCCTGGGCGGCTGCTCCATGGTCGATGTCTTGATGATTTTAGAGAAGCAGCGCCAGCCGGTGACGGATGTGGAGATTGAGATTGATGGCGAGCGACGTAGTGATGGCGACTACCCGCGTCCCTGGGAAACGATCCACATGCATTTTATCGTTACTGGTAGTGACTTAGATGCGCAAAAGGTCGAGCGCGCCATTGACCTGAGTGTGGAGAAGTATTGCGGCGCCTATGCTACGCTTTCGGGCGTTGTCAGCATTACACATGACTTTGAAGTTCGTTCTGATCCAAACTAAGGTATGACACAAAATAACAACTCACTACCCCAAAAGCCGGACAGCAGTCTGGTCGAAAACATTGTCGAGCGCATGGTCAACTCGGTGAATGATGCTGATGCCGTAGCGGCTGGCGTGCGGGTTGCAGACTTGCGCGCGGCAGATGCCTGACGCCGACGTCAACGCGCTGAGTCGAGTCGCTAATCCGGCGCAAGGCCGTGCAGGCCGGCATGATCGGCGCCGCTACGTCGAGCGCTACGCTCATTCCCGGCATCGGCACCCTGGCCGCTGTCGTCCTTGGCACTGCGGCCGATGTGAGCGTGAGCCTGCGCCTGCAAACCGAGCTGGTGCTGGAAATCGCCGCCGCCCACGGCCATGAATTTTCATCGGACGAATGGCGCAACACCGTCATGGTGGTGACGGGCGTCAGCGTCGGCGCCGAGCAGCTCTTTACCGAGACGAGCAAACGCCTGGCCCGCCGCGGAACGCGTCGCTTTGCCGGACGTGGCTTTGTCAAGGCCATCCCCGTAGTCGGGCTCTTCGGCTCGGCCGCGGTCAACATGCTGGCCACCTACGTGATCGGCCGCCGGGCCGATGCCTATTTTGCGCTGGGACCCGACGGCGTCGAGTCGACCGCCGAGATTCTGCGCGCGGTGACCGGCGTCAACGAGCGCGAGTTGGCCAGTTGGCTGGGCGACAGCCTCCAGAGTGCAGGCTCGCTGGTCGCAAGCGGCGCCAGCGCCGTAGGCGGCCAGGCCGCACGACTCGGGACGGCAAGCGTGGGGGCGCTCGCCAAGCGGCTGCCGGGGCGCAGCTCGGCAGGCGACGCATAACGCGCCATGTTCAAGCGTCTGAAGCAGACTTTCGGTTTGAACAGCGCGCCGCCTTCGCTGCCGCCGGAAGATCGTCCGGCTCCCCCTGGTCCCGCGTCGACCGTTATCGACGTGACCGATGGGGATTTCGCTGCGGTGGTCGAAGCCAGTGATCGTTTGGCGGTGGTCGATTTCTGGGCCGACTGGTGCGAGCCGTGCGAGACTATGTCCGCGGATGTCGAATTTCTTTCCATCGACTTTGCTGACGAGTTGCTGGTTGCGGCGTTGGATGTCGACGAGAACCCGGATACACCGTCCCGCTTTACGGTCATGGGACTGCCGACGTTGCTCTTTCTGCGCAATGGCGTGGAAATTGATCGCCAGGTCGGCATCGTCCCCTACGAGACCCTGCAGGCGAAGGTCGAACGCTTGCTGCATGAAGATGAGCGGGCGTAAGCACGCATCACGCCTCTAGGCGCCAATTATCACTACACTTATCCTTTACCCTTGGAGTCGTTTGTTATGCGAATGTCCCATTTGTTTTTTCAGACGCAGCGCGAAGTGCCGGCTGATGCAGAAGTGATCAGCCATCAACTCTTGCTGCGTGCGGGGTTGGTCCACCAGATTGCCGCCGGTCTTTGGGACTATCTGCCTCTTGGGATGCGCGTCAAGCAGAAAATCGAACAGATTTTGCGCGAGGAGATGAACGTGCTGGGCGTGCAGGAAGTCGTGCTCCCGGTCGTCCATCCTGCCGAACTCTGGCAACGTTCCGGCCGCTGGTACAAGATCGGCAGCGACATGGCGCGCTTTAAGGATCGCGCTGATCGGGACATGGTCCTGGCTATGACCCACGAGGAGACCATGGCTGAACTCGCCGCGCAGGTGGTGAACAGCTATCGCCAGTTGCCCTTCAATCTCTACCAAATCCAGACGAAGTTTCGCGATGAGCCTCGCCCCCGGGCCGGCTTGATTCGCACGCGCGAGTTCACCATGAAGGACGCGTATTCCTTCGACCGCGACATGGCCGGACTGGATGAGAACTACAAGCTTTACTATCAAGCCTATTTCAACGTCTTCCGTCGGGCCGGCATCGAACCAGTGGCGGTCGAGAGTGACGTGGGCATCATGGGCGGCACCATGGCCCACGAGTTCATGGCGCTTACCCCCATTGGCGAAGATACGCTTCTGCTCTGCGACCAGTGTGGCTACAAGGCAAATCGCCAGGTGGCGACCTATACCAGGCCCGAGCGTGCCCATGGTGAGGCCGCGGCCATTGACGAAGTACACACGCCGGGCGTTGACACGATTGCAGGCCTGGCTGAGTTCCTCGACATCGAGGAACGAGAGACGGCCAAGGCCATTTTTGTGGTCGCGGAGGTCGATGTGGATGGCGAAAGTCAGGAGCAGTTTGTGTTTGCCGTCGTACGCGGTGATATGGAACTCAACGAGACGAAACTGACCAATGCCGTGAAGGCACGACGGCTGCGACCGGCCCACGTGGACGAGATTACGGCCATCGGCGCGGCGGCCGGCTACGGTTCGCCCGTCGGCATTGATCGGGATAAGGTTCTCTTGGTGGTGGATGAGTTGGTGGTCGAGTCGCCCAACCTGGTTGCGGGCGCCAACAAAGTTGATACTCATCTGCGCAACGTCAACTATGGTCGCGACTACGAAGCGGATATCGTTACCGATCTGGTGGCGGTCGATGACGGCTTTGCCTGTCCCGAGTGCGGCGCGCCGTTGCATTCAGTGCGCGGCGTCGAAGTGGGCAATATCTTCAAGCTGGGCACGGACTTCTGCGTGGCATTGGGCGCCAATTTCCTGGATGAAAACGGCACGTCCCATCCCATCGTCATGGGATCCTACGGCATCGGCAGCGATCGCCTGATTTCTGCCGTGATCGAAGAGCATCACGACGAATACGGCATCAAGTGGCCCGTCACGATTGCGCCCTATCAGGTCGTAATTGTCGGCCTGGGGACGGCCAAGCAGCCTGAAGTCGTCGAAGCGACCGAGCAGATCTACGCCGACTTGCAGGCTGCCGGTATCGAAACGCTCTATGACGACCGCGATGAGCGGGCCGGCGTGAAGTTCAACGACGCCGATCTGCTGGGTATCCCCCTGCGCCTGACTGTGGGTGGGCGGGGCATCAAGAGTGGGCAGCTCGAGCTCAAGCTGCGCCGCGACGGGTCGGACCAAGATGTGCCGCTCGACGATGTGGTCGGCACGCTGCAGCGCATCATTGCCGACGAGACGGCGCTTATTGATGCCACTGTGGTCGAAGAAACGTTGGATTGATTGGGGATTGCGGCGTGTGGATTGCGGATGGGCGTAGGCGATTGTCGGCTGCGCCCATTCGCAATCCACACGCTTGACCAGCTTCAGACGATTTCAACTTGATGGACGGTGGAACCGAATGCTCGCAGACCAAGAATCCCCAATCCCCAATCCCCAATCCCCAGTTCTCACGCCTCCCCCAACCGATTTCGCGTATTACAACACGGTCGATCAGATCTACCACGTCGAGTGGTCGGCGCCCAAGCTGGCCCGGCTGGAGCTGCTCAAGCGCTCCATTCGCACGCTCTGGCCCGACGGTCACCCGACGCGCTTGATCCATGTGGCGGGGACCGGCGGGAAGGGCTCTACCTGTCGCTTCCTGGAGGTCGGCCTGGGCACCATGTATCGTGCCGGCGCGTTCATGAGTCCACACATCTTCGACTATCGCGAGCGCTTCAGCCTCAACGGCGAATTTGCCAGCCGGGCTGACATCACCGCGGCGTGGGAAGAGCGGGTGCGGCCCTTCTGCGTTCAACTGGCGCTGGATGAGCCCCATCACGCCCACAGCTTTTTGGAAACATCGATCCTGATTGCGCTGACGCTTTTTGAGCAGTATGAGATCGAGTGGGCGGCCATGGAGACCGGCGTGGGCGGGCGCTATGATCAGACCCGCGCGCTGGATGTGGAGGCAACGCTGCTGACCAATGTGGGCAGCGACCATGCCCATATGCTGGGCAGCGAGTCGTGGCAGCGGGCGCTGGACAAGGCCGGCATCGCCCGGCCTACCGTGCCTTTCTTCACCACCGTCACCGATGAACTGAGTTTGGAGGTCGTGGGTGACGTCTGTGCCGCGGCCGGCGCGTCCCTGGAGGTCATCGGCGCTGACGAGGTCGATGCCATGAACGCGCAACTGATCGCTTGGTTCGATCCGCCCGTGCCGGAAGAGTCTTTGCTCAGCGCGCACTATCAGCGTTGGAACGCGGCCCTGGCCCTGACCACGATCGAGGCGCTCTGTCCTGAAGCGGATCGCCGCACGGTGCTTGACGCTTTCCGCCACGCTGAGCTGTTGGGTCGCTTCTGGCAGATCGATGAGCATACTTTCGCTGATATCGCGCACAACACGGAGAAGATTGCGGCCCTGTCCACCGAACTGGATCAGCGCTTTGTGGATCAGGCACGTATCTTGATCTTGGGGATGGCGGGGCGACGCGTGCCCTACGAGGTCTTTCCATCCTTGGCCAAGACGGCCAAGGCGATTATCATCACCGGCGCCTCCTTCAAGGGGCAGGACCCGAGTGATGTGCGACACCAGATTGCTGCCATCGGTCTGGATACGCCCACGCTGGTCATTTCCGAGCCGCGCCAGGCATTGCAGATGGCCCAATCTATGCGCCATAATGACGATGTCATTATCCTGACGGGCTCCACCTATATGATCGAACAGGTGCTCAATCCAGATCCCTACTTGCGTCACATGAGCGCAAATTTCGGCTGGCGCATGGACGAAAAGACTACCGCCAGCGGCACGATTACATTGGACTTGCCCCACGCGCCGTCGGTGGTGAGGTAGGTTGTGGGGAGTGGGGTTGTAGGGCGGTGGGGTCTTGGGGTAGTAGGGTTTAGCTCTTGAGGAATTGAGACTCTTGCCTTGCTCCCCCACCACCACCCTACAACCCCACTCCCTAACACGCCAAACAGGAGACCAAGGTATCCAATTGCTTCCCGAACTTCAAGAATTGTCGCCAGATCACCGCAGCGGGTTTGTGGCCGTGATCGGCCGGCCCAATGTGGGCAAGTCGACGCTGCTCAACCGCCTGCTTGGGCAGAAGATTGCCATCACCAGCCCCAAGCCCCAGACCACGCGCGACCAGCTCATGGGCGTGTTGACGACCGATGCATATCAGGTCGTCTTCTTAGACACGCCCGGCATGCACAAGCCCACCAACAAGCTGGGCGAATACATGATGACCGTCGCCACCGATACGGTTAGCGATGCCGACATCATTCTCTGGCTGGTCGACGTTCACGTGCCGCCTAAGCCCGAGGATCGGGCAATTGCCGACCTGCTGCGCGCTGTGGCAGCCAAAGGAGCAGCGCCGCAGGTGATCATCGCGCTCAACAAGCTGGACAAGCCTGGTTCAGTGGCCGGCCTGCCGGATCGGGTGCAGGAATATGTTGATCTGCTCGACTGGCTGCCGCCCGCGGCCGATGACGCGCCTCCGGCGGTGCAGGCGATCCCGATCAGCGCGTTGCGCGGACGCAATGTCGACGAACTGCTGGGCATGCTGGTTCAGGCGCTCCCTCAGGGGCCTCGCTACTATCCTGAGGATCAGGTTACCGACTTGCAGGTGCGTTTCATTGTGGCCGAGCTGATCCGCGAGAAGGCCCTCATGCGCTTGCAGCAGGAAGTGCCCCACAGTCTCGCCGTGGTCGTCGACGAATTCTCTCCCCGCGATGATGACATGACCTATATCTCTGCCATCATCTATGTGGAGCGGACCAGCCACAAGGGCATCGTGTTGGGGCGCAACGGCAGCAAGATCAAGCAGATCGGCCAGGATGCCCGGCCGGAGATCGAAGAACTGGTCGGCACCAAGGTTTATCTGGAGTTATGGGTGAAGGTGTGGGAGAAGTGGCGGCGCAAGGAAGCGATGTTGCGCCGGCTGGGGTATGCGACACAATAGCCGAAGGAGAGTCACTTTTCTTTGGTTTTCACTCCCCCTTTGTGCTATGATCAGGGATGCTTTGCGTGCCGGATAGACTGATCAAACGGCATAAGTACGGGTCGGACGATATGTGGGGAGCGGGATGAATCCGCGAACATTACGGGTCCTTGGGTACAATAAAGTTCTGGAGAAGGTGGCCGAACAGTGCGCCTTTAGCGGCGGTGTTGAGATGGCGCGCGGCCTGCTGCCGTCGGACGATTTGGCGACGGTGCAGGAATGGCTCGACGAGACGAGCGAAGCCTACAGGCTGCTGGAGCAGAAGACCGATATTGGCTTTGGCGGCGCGCGCGACGTCCGTGGCGCGTTGGAAAAGGCCGAGCGCGGGGCCATGCTCATGCCCATGGACCTGCTTGAAATCAAGAATACGCTTATCCGCTCGCGTAGCTTGCGCAACACGCTCACGCGGCTGGAGCAAACCTTTCCGCGCCTCGCCGACATCGCCTATGGCATCGAACCCTGCGACCACGTCATCAGCGAGATCGGCCGCTGCATCAACGACCGGGCCGAGGTTGCCGATAACGCCAGCAGCGAACTAGCGCGCGTGCGCCAGGAGCTGCGTCAGGCTCAGGAGCGCTTGCTCAGCACGCTGGATAGACTGGTGCAGAGCAGCAGCGTTCAGCCCTACCTGCAGGACGCGCTGGTCACGCAACGCCAGGGCCGCTATGTGATTCCCGTGCGTGCAGAGCACAAAGGGCAGGTCGACGGCATCATTCACGATCAATCGGCCAGCGGCGCGACGCTCTTTATCGAGCCCATCAAGGTCGTCCAGCAAAATAACGCTGTGCGCGAATGGGAGTTGCTGGAAGAGAAAGAAGTCCGCCGCATCCTCACTGAGTTGAGCGAACTCGCCGCCGACGAGGCTCCCTACATCCGCCACAACGTCCACGTGCTCGCCCGGCTCGACTTTACCTTCGCCAAAGCGCGCTACGCCTACATCATTGAAGGCGTTAAGCCCGAAGTTCTGCCCTTTCAACCGGTCAAGAAGCATCATCATCAAAAAGATGGGGACAACACGTCCCACCATCCCGGTTCGGTCATCGACTTCCGGCGCGCGCGCCATCCGCTGCTCGATCCCGAGACGGTTGTGGCCATCGATATGTATCTCGACGAAGTGACCTATATTGTCATCATCACCGGCCCCAATACCGGCGGCAAGACGGTCACGCTCAAGACGACGGGGCTGCTGACGCTCATGGCCCAGTCGGGCATGATGATCCCGACGGAGCCGGGCAGCAAGCTGACGGTCTTCGAAGGCATTTACGCCGACATTGGCGATGAGCAGAGCATTGAGCAAAACCTGAGTACCTTTAGCAGCCACATGACCCATATCATCGAAATCCTGGAGGAGGCGGACCCGCGCAGCCTGGTCCTTTTCGATGAGTTGGGGGCCGGTACCGATCCGGAAGAAGGCTCGGCCCTGGCGATGGCGCTGCTGGAAAACCTGCGTGATCGAGGCATCACCACGCTGGCCACCACCCATTACAGCGACTTGAAGCTCTACGCCCACAACACGCCGGGCGTCATCAATGCCTCTGTCGAATTTGACGTGGAGACCCTCAGCCCGACCTACGAGTTGAGCATTGGCCTGCCGGGCCGCTCGAATGCGCTGACGATTGCCAGCCGCCTGGGGCTCAACCCCGTCATCATCGATTACGCCGAGCAGATCGTGCGCCCCGATACGCTCCAGGCCGATGCCTTGCTGGATGAGATCCGCCGGGCCAAGCAGGAGGGGCTACGGGCCGAAGAGCGGGCCAAGGCGCGCGAGCGCCAGTCGCAACTATTGGAACGCGATCTTCGTTATCAACTTGCCAACATTGAAGAAAGTCGCCGCGAAGTCATCGCCGATACGCGGGCGCTGATGGAGCGCGAACTCGATGACGTTCGCACCGAGATCAAAGAAATGCGACGCTCGTTGGCGCGTAACGGGGAGTTCGGCGGCGGCACGCACAGCGATTTCCTGGCCCGGGCGGAGGCCGAACTCTCGCGCCGCCAGGCGACGACGGAAACGGTCAACCAGGAAGTTATCCTGCCGGGCAACAGCGACGAGCAGATGACCGGACCGATCGAAGTGGGCGATCGGGTCTGGGTACCCAGCTTGCAGGCCAGCGGCGAAGTGCTGTCCATCCATCCCAAGAGCGATGAGGCTGACGTCCAGCTTGGTAATTTCCGCCTGAAGCTGCCGCTCAAGCGCATGGAACTGCGCCAGAAGGCCGTGCGCGAGTCAGCGGAAGTCAGCGTTTCCGTGCCGGCTGCGCGTCCGAGTCCGGGGCTCGAATTGGATCTGCGCGGGGTGCGCGTGGAAGAGGGCCTGGAGCGGGTCGAGCGTTATTTGGACGATGCCTACATGGCCCGTCTGCCCTGGGTACAGATTATCCATGGCAAGGGGACGGGCGCGCTGCGCGACGCCGTTCGCGACGCGGTCAAGGGCCATCCCCTCGTCGGTTCTGCACGTCCCGGCGGCCCCGGTGAGGGCGGCGATGGGGTGACGGTGGTGAAGCTCGTTGATAACGAGTGAGATCGAAATAACCGGGGTGCTGTGGCGTGCGTTTACGCTTATGCACCGGATGTTTGCTGAAGCATCTATAGTCGATACGAGGTAAGAATTTGGACGCCAGGTCAAAAGTCAGTGTGCTTCCGTGCAGCGTGTGCGTGACGGCATACAACGAGGAAGAGAACATCGGGAACCTGTTGGCCGCGCTGCTGGATCAGCATGTGCACGAGGCCGTGATCGACGAGATTATCGTCGTGGCCAGCGCGTGCACGGACGAGACGGTGCCCATCATTCGCCAATACATGGACCAGGATGATCGCATCCGGCTGATTGAGCAGGAGCAGCGCGAAGGCAAGACCGCGGCGATCAACCTGTTTTTGGCCGAAGCGCGCAATGATATTTGCGTCTTGGAGAGCGGCGACACGATTCCCCATGAGTATGCCGTAGAGCATCTCGTGCGGATGTTTAAGGATCCGAAGATTGGCATGGTCGGCGCACAGAAGGTGGCCGTTGACACGCCTGATCACATCACGGGGCTGCTCAGCCATCTTCGCTTGCGCATGGAGCATGAGCTCTGCCTGGAGATCCCGCGGCTAGGCGAGATGGTCGCCTTTCGCAAAGTCTTTGATCGCATCCCCCCCGATGTGGCCATGGATGAGGCGTTTGTGGAGGCCATTGTCGTCGAGCAGGGCATGGAGGTGAAGTACGCGCCGGATGCGATCGTCTACAACACGGGGCCGACTACCTTTGGCGATTTTGTGCGCCAGCGACGACGCAATCATGCCGGCCATCTTTACCTAAAACATAAGTATGGCTACGCTGTGAGCAGCATCCAGAATCGACGTGTGGCGCGGGTCGCCTTTATCCAGTTCTGGAATGCTGTTCGCCTCGTTTGGGTTCTCTTCTTGCTGGCCGGTCTGGAAGGGATGAGTCGCTTCCTTGGCTGGTATGACTTTGCGGTAAAGCGTGATCGGCACGTGGTCTGGAACATGGCCTGGACTCAGAAACAAGACGTGCAATCCGTGCGCCATAATCGGGAAGCCAAAAAGAGTTCCCTCGCTGTCTCTCCCCATACCCAACCCGAACCGTAATGGATAGACCGCGGATGCGCGCGGATGACACGGAAAACAGTCGGATTTGTTTTCGAACGATCAGCACGAATCCGCCGTATCTGCGCCATCCGCGGTCTATTTTCAGTAGGTCTGCATGAACGCCATCTCTGACCAAAACCGAAGTCGACTGATCAACCTGCTGAAGCTGGTGATCGGCGTTGGCCTGCTGGTCTTCCTCTATACAAAGCTGGAAGATCCGGCCGCGCTGTGGGCGCAGATTCGGACATCAAACAAGCTGCTGCTTGCTTGCGCCGTGGGCGCGTATGCCCTGGCCGTCGCACTGAGCGGTATCAAGTGGGGCATTCTGCTGCGTGCCATCGGTATTGACGTACCGCTTCACCGCCTGCTCCGTTACCAGTGGGTGGCCGAATTTTTTAACAATTTTTTGCCGGCCCAGGTCGGCGGCGACGTGATGCGCGGCTATGCGCTGGCGTCGGATACGCATCGCGCGGCCGATGCCGCGGCCAGTGTGCTCATCGATCGCTTTATTGGCCTTTTCGTCTTTATGCTGGCGGCTGCGCTCGCCTCGATTTCCATGCTGATCTTTGGCCGGCCCGACGGCACCACCTTTGCCGGCGAAGAACTGCTGGCGCTGCGCGTGATGGCCCTGGGCAGCATCACCATTACGCTCGTACTGATTGCCGTGCTGATGGCAATGCTTAGCCGGCGGACGAAAACGATTACGGAGCGGGTGCTAAATCTGCTGCCTTTTTCCAATCTCTTCATGCCGATCTGGCAGAAGCTGGCGAGCGCGTTCAATGCATTCCGCCATCAGTATCGTGCGCTGGCGCTGGATGCATTTGGCAGCATGTTGATCGTCATCCTCACCAGCGTGCAAATCTGGCTCATTACTGAAGCGATTGAGCCGGGCAGCATCTCGCTGCTGGAAGTGCTGGTAATCAATCCGATTATCGTGCTCTTGCTGGTGGCCGTGCCCCTGTCGCCTGGCGGATTGGGCGTGCGTCAGGGCGCATTTTCGATCATGTTTTTTATTATCGGTGCGGGCGGCGATCTGGGCTATGCCGTGGGCCTGCTTCAACAATTTGTGGCCTACATCGTCAGCGTGCCCGGCGGCATCATCTGGATGCGCGGACGGCGCGAGGTGGAGGCGGTCGACGAACAGCCGCTGGTCGCGGACGGCTAGATGCAACGCCCGGCAGGCGCGCGGCAGGGCGACCGATCCGGTCGCCTTTTTCATTGTCTAATCGAGATTGGGAAATGAAGAATGGGTAACGATCGTGACGAGAGCGCCCAGTATTCATTCATCAATCTCGGTTCGCCCATTCGTTTTGATTGATCTTTATGGAGTATCCATGACCATCCTTTCCGACCTCCTTTCTCAAGACGAAGCGGGCGCGCTCTATGCCGCGGGGGATGCCGCCCACGATTTTGATCACGTCTTACGCGTGGCGACGCTGGCCGTCAGGCTGGCTGAGGCCGAAGGGGCTGATGTCGACATCGTGCGCCTGGCCGCCTATCTCCACGATGTGCCGGTGGACGCGTTGGAGACGTCCGGCCGTGGCATGCAGCGTCAGCGCGCATCACCTGGCCGCGGCCGACTTTGCCCGTGAACTGTTGACCCGGCGCGGGGTTGGAAACCAAACAATTGACGCAGTCGTTCATTGCATTGAGGCCCATCGCTTTCGAGACCAGTCAATAACGCCCCAAACTCTGGAGGCGCAATGTCTCTACGATGCCGACAAGCTGGACAGCATGGGCGCGATCGGTATCGCACGCTGTTTTGCCTTTGGGGGCGCCCACGACAGCCGTCTTTGGACCCAGCCATGGCCCGAGGCGCCGGCCGATGCTGCCAAACCGCGCGGCGCAGACTATACGCCAGTGCACGAATACGTCTACAAGCTGCGACGTTTGTTGGCCACGCTGCACACGCCCAGCGCCCGCCGCATCGGGGCACAGCGCCATGAATTCATGCAAACGTATTTTGATCAACTGGATGCGGAAATGGCCGGCCGCGCCTAGAGGAGTTCTTCATGCCCGTCATCTTGCGACGTCTCTCCGCAATAAAAATGCTTGCTGTGGGCCTGTTCTTGATCCTGCCTTGGGGATTCATGCCGGTCGCGCCTATGCAGGCGCAGACGATCCCGCCCGCCGCGACGCCTTTCGACATGAACGCAATCCCTGCCGAGCTGCGTGTAAGCGACGGTGAGTATTACAAACCCGGCGAGGTGCTCGTCAGCCTGGTGGGCGCGGCACGCGTTCCCGACCTGACGATGCGTGCGCTTGACATCAGTGCGGTGCAGCCATTGGACGTACGCGGTAGCGACCGCATGCTGCGCAGCAGTGCGGCAGCGAGCCAACCCACAGGCTATGTCCTGACCGTGCCCGTGGGCCAGGAATGGACGACCATCGCCCAGCTCAGCCGCGACCCTAATGTGCTTTATGCACAACCCAACTGGGTAATCGAAGCGACCCAGTCGGCAGTCCCCGAGACGCCCTTTGCAATCAATGATCCCTTCTACCGCGCCGATCAGTGGTACCTGCAGCGGATTCTGTTCAGCCGCGCGTGGCCTGTGGTCGACACCAATGCCGACCGCTCGGAGCGGGTGCGGGTGGCCGTTGTTGACAGTGGTGTTGATCCCACCCATCCTGACCTTGGTGGGCGGGTGAGGCCCATCAAGTCTTACGTAACCGGCAGCAACGGGGAACTGGTGACGGTTGATGACTTTGGTCACGGCACCCACGTTGCCGGCCTGATTGGCGCCACGCTCAATAACAATTTAGGGATTGCCGGCGTCGAGCCCGAGGTTGTGTTGGATCCGTACAAGGTACTCGACAGCCGCGGGGTAGGCTTCATCAGTGACGCAGCGGACGCGATCCGTGACGCCAGCGATAATGGCGCCGACATCATCAACATGAGCTTTGCCATCAGTGCCAGCGCCATCAACGACCCAGACAATGCCTATCAAGACTTCCTGCTTCACTCGGCCATCTACTACGCCCAGGATCAGGACGTACTTCTCGTAGCGGCGGCGGGCAATCGCTACCCCGAGGCGGTCGCGTTTCCTGCCGCCTACCCTGAGGTCATGGCCGTGGCCGCGACCGACGAGGAGAATGAGTGGGCGACCTACAGCAATGCCGGCAGCGAAGTCGACCTGGCCGCGCCGGGCGGGACACCCAGCCTGCCGCTCGCCAGCACCTGGCCGACCGGCTTGCCCTGCAATTCGACCGTCGGCGGTGCGCAGGGCTACTGCGAGCGCTACGGCACGAGCTTTGCCACCGGGCTGGTGAGCGGCGTGGCGGCGCAACTGTTGGTGATTAACCCAGGCTATTCGGCCAATGACCTGCGCACGTTACTGGTTGGAACGGCGGCGCCCAGCGACCAAGAAGCGATCAAAGTGGGGGCCGGGGTGTTGGATGCCGAGACGGCCGTGCGCACGGCTTTGGCGCCGGTGGCGGCACTGCAAGGGGGCGATGTCGGCCTGGTCGCGCCGCAGTTCGGACAACCCTTGACCTATCCCGTGCTGATCGAGAATGAGAGCGCTACATCTGCGCCCTGGCAGCTGACGCGGCCTGATGACGCGCCCTGGCTTATCTTTGCCGGCGTCCCATCTGCCACCAAGACGTTTTTTGGCAACGCGACCTATGACCAGCCGGCCCAGGTTGGCCTGATTGCCTCGCCGGGCGCGTTGCCGCCGGGCATCTACACGGCGCGCATGACTTTCATCTCCGGCGCGGGCGCCGACGCACAGTCGCGCGCGTTTGAGGTGCGGATGGCGATTACCGACGCCGCACCGCGGGTGTTTTTGCCTCTGGTGGGCCTTAACGCCACGCCGGATGCGGCGCCCAAAGCTGCACGCGTCGCCTATGCGTGGGCTACGCCCAACAGTGCTGGCAAGACCAACATCGATCTCAGCGGCAATCAGTCGGTGGCCATCGGTCTTCCCTTTGGCTTCCCGTTGGGCGGCCAGTCCTATGGCAGCGCACACGTTCATGCCGATGGCTTTATGACATTTCCCAGCACGGATGTAGAGACGGGCGTCATCCGGCACTGCCTGCCGTCGACGGCGTGGCCCAATCAAGCCGTCTATGGCTGGTGGGCCGATCTGGAGCCGGGCGCGGCGTTGGCCAGCACCAGCACCTTCCGCACCGCCACAGGCGACTTTGTCGTTGAGTACGACAACGTGCCTCTGGCTTCCGGCCCCGTAGGCGATACGGCCACATTCCAGATCGTGCTGACGGCGAATGGCGAAATCAAGCTCAACTATCAACGCGTGCCCACCAATGCCAACGCAACCGTGGGGGTTGAAGCATTGGGCGGTCGGCTGTACAATCTTCTTTATTGCAACGCTGGCGGAATGCGCTTTGGCCTGCCGCCCGTTGACAATCAGTCATTTGTTATCGGACCAGAAGGAGTCTTTTGATGGGCGCAGAGGATCATCGTGAACAGGCGGCGGAGAAGGGCCAAATCAACCTGGCGATCGTTACGGTCAGCGACACACGTACGGCCGAAACGGACAAGAGCGGTCAGTTGATCCGCACGTTGGCGGAAGCAGCCGGTCACCGCGTCGTCGATTACCGCATCGTCCAGGACGAACCGGATCAGGTGCAGCAGGCGCTGGATGACTTTACCGCCGGTCCGGCACAGATTGTCGTCTTTAGCGGAGGCACGGGCATCAGCCGGCGCGACCGCACCTACGACGTGATCAGCCACACGCTGGAGAAGACGCTGCCCGGCTTTGGCGAAATCTTCCGCCTGCTTTCGTATGAAGAGATTGGTGCGGCCGCCATGCTGAGCCGGGCCACAGCCGGCGTCTATCGTGACACCGTTGTCGTCAGCACGCCCGGCTCGACCAACGCCGTACGTCTGGCCATGGAAAAGCTCATCCTGCCCGAGATTCAACATCTGGCGTGGGAGTTGACGCGGTAGGGAGCCGTGAAGCAAGAGCGCCGCGTGCAGACCGGACGCGACACATTACGCCGTATTTCACCGTCTGATGTACAATGCATCTGGCAGTGATTCTGGCCGCAAACACCCGGCACGACGTCAGAGAAATCGAAAATGCGAGTACTTCTTGGGACAACGCGCGTTGGCATTATTGTGCTCTTTATCCTCTTTTGCGCCCCATTCTTTCTCTTCGCCAGCTTGATCCCTATCCGCATCGGCATTGCCAGTATTCCGGGCTGGATGAGCGTCTACATGGCGCGCTTTTTTAACTGGCTCTTCCGAATCAAGCTCCACTGCACTGATCCCGAGAAAATGTATGAGCACCAAGGCATTTTTGCGCCCAATCACAGCTCGTATCTCGATATTGTTGAAATATTGGCGATCATGCCTGCACGGTTTTTGGCGGCGATAGAAGTCAGAAGACGCCCCGTCATCGGGTGGATGACGGCTTCGGTCGATACGGTCTATGTCGACCGCTCGGATACGGAATCGCGACGCAATGCAGTCTCTTCCGTGGCGGCATCCTATCGCAACAATCCTGACCCCCCCATCGTGATTTTTCCCGAAGGGCGACTGGGCTTTGGTGAGCAACTCTTTCCCTTCAAGCTCGGCACGTTCCGCATTGCACAGGATAACAACATTGCCTTTATGCCGATTGCCATCCGCTTTCACGAGCCGGAAGTCGTGGTTTGGATGGGGGGCAAAGGCGAAACCATGACCGAAGCCGTCTGGCGTCTGGCCTGCTATCCGGGTCCGGTGCATGTGGACGTGGTTCCCCTTGACCCCGTTCTGCCCCAGCCGGGTGACGATCCCATTGACCTGGCCGGCAGCGCCCAGTATGAAATCGAAGAAGTGCTTGGGTTTCCCCACATCGGCAATACCTATGAGGAGACCAAGACCCAGTAGGCGGGCCGGTTTTGGTGGTTGGTACCTACGAACCTGCGGGTGCCTCGTATTTTCAACCGAACTCGTAAGCACGCTCTCCGACAGCATCGGGAGCTTGTCGTACACTCCATAACGCAACTTACCCCTTCTATCGAATCGGAGAAATCCGCAATGGATGTTCGAATTTATGCGACGCTGCGCCCGATTGTGGGCAGCTCTATCGTCGACGTACAGACCGGGCCGGGCGCAACGTTTCAGGAACTGGTTGATGAGCTGATCGCACGTTGGCCCGAACTCTACGGCGAGTTTTTTGAAGGGGATGGTGAATTGCGCAACGGCGTCCATATTCTGCTCAACGGTCGTGACGTACGCTACATCGATGGGCTGGCCACGGTGATCCCTGCGGCAGCCCAGGTCCGTATCTTTCCGCCGGTGGGCGGCGGCAGCAACTCCTTCTATGACGTCAGTACGGCCCTCGCCGATCAGCCCATCGTCAGCGACTACTATGGCGTGCCCATGTGGCTGATGAAGGACTACCTTGCTTCGCTGGGCGGGGTCGAGGAGGGGGGCGACCGCATGACTGGCGAGGGCTGGCAGGCTGCGCTACGCAAGGCCAAGCCGCGCGAGATTGGCTCCTTGCGTGTTGGCGGCACCACGGCTGAATTCAGCGGTGATCCTGGAGCGCTGGACGCCATGTTTGAGAAGTTGCACTGGAAGACGCTGCGCGGCGGCGGGTAGGGGAATCGTCAAACAAGGTTTGGCGCGCAAAAGCGTCCCAGCGCAGACCGGTTCGCACGTGGGCGTGCTCACTGAGCGATTTGATTTGGTGACGAAGTAATTGCCCACCATGAAGCGAGAGATCTGACAGATCCCGAGCCCCCAACCTTGGGGCCAACGCTCTGCCGGCCAGACTGGCAGAACCAGCAAAGCCTCTTCCAGGATTCTTACCTATACCCACACCTGGTTTCGAACATGTGCCGTTAATCCTGCGCCGGTCGCCATGGCGGTCGCCCAGGCATGAATGCCGTGGGCTAGCGTGCTGCGCCCCATCAAATGGGACTTGGTCGTCGATATCAAAGCCTGACTTCATGGGGCGCATCCTGCCAGCAAGGGCATTCATGCCCGGCGGGATTGCCCGCGAACGCCCTCTTGTTTGCGCACAGTTACCAAAGAGCCTGTGGTGGTTAGCACCGTTTGATTCGGCGCCTCAACGACTCGCCTGACTCGCTATTCGATTTGCTGAACCTTGACTCGCTAGAATTCTTGCTAAGTCAGTGATTGGCCCAGGCCCAAACGCCACACGGACGGTGGCGTTTTATTTTTTTGCCAGGTTTGTATATACTCTATGTATATATTTTTGTCTTCACCTGTGTCGGGGCTCAGTCCGTACCATGCAAACCGCCAAGCTCTTTCCCAATGGTAGCAGTCAGGCCGTGCGTCTGCCCAAGGAATTTCGCTTCGAAGGCGATCGGGTCTACATTCGACGGCTGGGCGACGCGGTCGTGCTGCTCCCCTACCGTGCGCCCTGGCACACGCTCTTCACCAGCCTGGCCCAATTCTCTGATGACTTCGCCGACCCGGAGACGCGCTAGCTGCCCCAGCCCATGCCCAACGAACCATCCATTAAATGCCTGCTTGATACCGATTACTGTCTTGCGCTGATTCGACACCAACCGC
>CAWEEJ010000047.1:0-6806 GCA_963807905.1 uncultured Chloroflexia bacterium
GCATACAACAGGAGGCATGCGCCTTGTATCATTCACTTTTCAACCTTTCGGCCTTGGTGGTTCTCTTGCTACGCTGTCGTCATACCCTCAACCTGACCCTGGCTCTGCTGGTCGATTCAATCCGTCACGCCGGCATCAGGATGACCAATCGTTCCGTCCATGCCGGTCTTCAATCTAATGCATGGACCGGCCAGAATGGGGGCGGTGGTTGTTAACAGGCAGTGCCTGGTTCACGCCCCGCCACAACAAGGCTAGCGCCGGCTGAGCCTGTCGAAGCCAAGCGGATTGACGCCGACCCGCTTGGCTTCGACAGGCTCAGCCGGCGTTTTCACGTCCGCTGAGTCCTGCCACCATTTCCTGGCGCGGACCGATGCGTCAATCGATTTTCTGCGCTCTCACGGAAACGAGCTTCCAGTCAGCGCGTGTAGGGCGTCCTACCAACTTGGATTGGCAGGCTGACGTATGGTGAGTGGGTAATGGAGGAACAGCGCCCACGCATCCTTTGGCCGGGAACCCGTGGGCGCTGCTGAGATGCGACACGCGGGATGCCAAAGCATACCGAGCGCGCGCCTGGCATTGTACCCTGCACGCCGTCAAACGCAAATCATTGACTGCGCAACGGGTGCAGCGCCCCTCCTTGCATGGTTCCGGTCCGCCGGAAGCCACGTCATTTGCTGTCGTTGAATCCAAGGAGGCAAGAGCATGTCGCATCAACCTACCCAAGATCCGTTGTCCCGTCGCCAGTTTCTTAGTTGGAGCATGATCGGCAGCGGCGCGCTGCTATTGGCTGCCTGTGGATCGGCACAGTCAACACCGTCAGCCGTGCCCGCGACCCTGGCGCCCACTGCGACGCCGCCGCCGGCTGAGCCCACCGCGACAGCCGTGGCCGCTGCTGCGGACGGTGAAGTGACGGTCCTGGTCGCCGATGTCCTGGACTACAGCCTGGAGTCCCAGGACTGGACCGGTCCTTATGGGTCGGTGACCTTCCGCCTGCACGAGGCGCGCCACAATGGCGAAGCGGTCTACCATATCCGTACGGATGCGTCCGACCCCGCATTTGCGGAAGAGGTTGGCCTGGTCTTCGTGCCGCTGCTCAACGTCGCCCAGGGAATCGAGAACGTCAACAAATACTATTCCTTTAGCGACGATCGCCCACCCGTCATTGCCATGATTCCAGGCGACGAGCACTACAGCTCGCTCTTCCACATGATCGATGTAACGGTCGGAGATGCCGACGCCGTGCTGGACTCGGCGGAAGCCATTCTCCAGGCGGAAGCCGACGGTGACGTCACGTTGGAAGAAAGGCTGCTCTACGTGAACTATCCGCTGATCCAATGGCCGGGCGGCGGGCTTTCAGTCGATCCAGAGCTAGACGACGTCCTGTCGGGCGGTCAGCTATTCGCCGCACCGGACCTGGAGAACATGGCCGTGACCATGAAGCTGCATCAGTGCTACCCCGGCAGCCGCTATATTCTGACTGATACGTCGTCCGACCCCATGGCGCCAATGATGAACATCCCCGCGTCCGTCCCGACGCAGCAGCTAAAAGAGCGCGGCGGCGCCGATGAAATCTGGGTCTTTGGCAACGGCATCGCCGGGCCCGGCGTCATGGGCTTCCAGCCGGCAATTTTTGATAACAAGGCCGGACAGCCCACGTGGAGCCCCTTCTGGGACCACTTCACGGTCGTTTGGAAAGACGAGAGCCAGGCCCGGGTGCTCACCACCTCGGCCGAGATTCGGGAGCTGGTCGAGGCCGGCGAGCTAGAACAGTTCAACGGCGTGCCCGACTCTCATCCCAACGGCTTTGTCGTCAACTGCCCCGCACCGATCCTTGCCCCCAACACATTTGCAGGATAAGGAACGTGCCACGCTGTGCCTGAAGGACCTCGCTTTCAGGCACAGCGTGGTAGAGAATCTAGCGAGGACGGCGAGAGCGGCAAGGTCACAGTTGCTGATCGACCTTGTCAGCGTCCAGACAGTCCAGTACGGCAGCCACAAAGGTCCACAGCTCTTGTTGCCGACCGTGATCAAGGGCGGCTGTTATCGCCTTCTGGGGCCACTGCGTGAGTCGACTATCGACTTCATCGTGGACGAGCGCGCGCAGATAGGCAGATTGGCCAAACTCCAAGCTCTGACTGAGGAATCCGCGAATCTCCGCGGCAAGCGCAACTGGAGGCGGCAGAGGAAGATCATGCGTGGTGTAGTCTGTGTCCATCAGGGCGTAGGCAATCGCTGAGAGTGACCAATAAACGTCGTAGAGTTCACGAATTTCAAGCGCGTGGCGTAAGATCTCTGCCTGACACAGCAGAGCCTGAGCTGGCGGTTGCGTTGCTTTCTCGATCAGGTAGCGAATCGAACGCAGATGGGGGATATAATTGTTGGCCCCGACTTCGTCAAAGATCTTGATGCTGTGGCTGATCTTCTCGCTGGCGACAAGTCGGTGACCGTTGACATAGGCGATGATCGCCAACCAGCGCAGGATAAACCCCTCCCCTTGACGCAGCTGCTGATCTTGAAAATGGCCCATCGCTTCCAGGAAGCATTGCTCAGCAACGCCGATATCCCCGCGTATGAGTCGATGGCTCCCGCGTCCCGCAACGGCAAGAGCAGTTTCAATGCCAACGCCCAAAGATCGATAGATGGCCAACGCCTCTCGATTCAACGCCTCCGCCGCTTCGAGCCGGTTTTCAGCTATGAGCGTGACCGTGGAGAGCATGGCCAGGGCGTCGGCGAGGGATTTTCTGTTCCCCGACTCTTCTGCCAACACCAATGCGCGCTGACCGTGGTAGAGAGCCGCGTCCAGGTCCCCCTTGAATTTACAGGAGTCGCACAGCCGAACGTGTAAGACAACCAACTCTTTTGTGTGCCCATAGCGCTCAAAAATCTCGACGCTTTTGGAGAGCTGCTCACGCGCTTCCACAAAACGGTTGGACCATGAGAGGTTGAAACCGAGCCCGCCGAGGGCCAAGGCCGTCCACCACGGATCGTCGTGGGCTTGCCAAAGCGCCACGCTCTTGCGGAAGTAGTCGAGGGCGCGTTCGTTCTGACGCCGTTCGAGACAGTATCCCCATTGATAGTAAATGAAGGCATGCTCGACTTGTCGCGCCGATTCTCCGAGGGCTGGATGGTCGCACAACGCCATCGCTTGCTCCAAGCATTCGATCGCAACGTCCGGATTGCCCATCTGACGCAGGAACGAGGCCTGCCACGCCAGGGCTCGAACCAAGGTTTGTCGCGCCTCGCTAGATTCGGCCGCATCGATGGTCTCGGCAAGCAGCTGGAACGCTTCCCGCCCTGCTTCGGGATGGACGCTCCACTCGTGATAGAAGCCCAATGCATCCAGGGCCCCGTGCAGCTCCGCGACCTCATTCTCCGCGACCGCAGTACGCCAAGCCAAACGAATGTTGTCGATGTCAATGTCGATCGCTGCGAGCGCTGTCTGCTGATCTTGGCCCTTCAACGAATCAGTTTGCGCAGCCAGCATCGCCAGATAGTGGCTGCGATGGCGTGCCGCGGTGGCTGAGGCTTCCCCGGCGTCTTCAGCCAGCTTCTCCGCGCCGTACTGGTGTAAGAGTTCATGCAGCCAGTACCGATTATGGGCCCGGTCATAGTGCAGCAGCGACTTGTACATCAAGTGCCCCAGATGTCTGAGGCTGGCGTTTGCCACGCCTGCGGCGGCCTGGCGGGTGAAGCCGCCACGGAAGATCGAGAGTTGGCGAAACACCCTCTCCTCCGCTGGATCCAGGTGCTGCCAGGAGGCGTCGAAGACCGCACGCATGCTGCGATGGCGCGCCGGCATCGTACGCAGGTTGCTTTCCAGAAAATCAAGATTGCGCTGAATCTCATCGGCAATTTCGTACAATGACATCATGCCCACCCAACCGGCGGAAAGCTCGATGCCGAGCGGCATGCCGGCAGTGAGGCGACAGATGCGCGCCATCTGGGGCAGGTCAGCGGACGTGAGGACGAAGGTTGGTGCAGCGCGCTGCGCGCTCTGGCAGAAGAGCCGGACGGCCGGATGAGCCATTGCTTCGTCGGTGTCAGCCAAGATCTGATCGAATCCGCCCAATCCGTCGATAGGAAAGGCTTGCTCGCCGGGAAGATGCAGCCGCTCGCGGGACGTCGCCAGCACGCAGACGTTGGGCGCCGCCTGCACGATCTCCATAAGTGGGTCAATGCCGTCGAGCAGATGTTCGCAGTTGTCGATGATCAGCAGGAGTCGTTTCTGCGACAGATAGGTCAGAAGTTGTTGTTTGGTCTCCCGCTTGGTATCGATAAGTATGGCCAAGGCATCGGCAATCGCCGGTGCGATCTGGGTGGGTTCGGTCAACGCAGCCAAGGAAACAAAGACGATACCGTCGACGAACGGGTTGTCGTCGCTTGCTACGAGACGGTCAGCCACGGCCAGCGCCAGACGCGTCTTGCCCATGCCGCCGGGCCCCAGGACGCTCACGAGCTGAAGGTTCGGATCCACGAGGTAGCCTAACAGGGCGTCGATCTCCGGCTCTCGGCCTAGGAAGGGTGTAATCGAACGGGGCAAGGTATAGGTCACGGTAGTCGCAGCCGGCCGAGGAAGCGTGACGTGTGCCTCTTCGGTAGCGGCTACCGGTAGCGTGGATGGCCGGCTCAAATTCTGTAACGCTGGAGGCACTTGCGTTGAATCGGGATCCTGACGTGCATAGGTGACAAAGTCGGCCACCTGCTCGGTCGGCACCTGCAATGCCGCGGCCATTAACTCGGCCAGCTGCTTGGACGGTCGCCGGACACCCTGCTCAATCTTGCGGATCGTGACCACCGAACAACTCGACCGGTCGGCCAGTTCCTTTTGGGTCAGATCCAGTTGGCGGCGGCGCAACCGCAGCCAGGCGCCAAAAGTCAACTCTGCTGTCACACATGTCTCCATCGGGTTTTTCAAGCGGTCTGGGCGCAATTGTATCACTTTTTGTATCTGTGAGTAACCTGGTTTTCTGCGGCGGATCATCCTATGATGACTGCATAACTGGAGCTATGTTCAAGACCATAAGCAGAGATTCATGATCATTCAACGTCTGCATCTGAATGTCGCACGCTAAAAGAATTCCGAGCAATAGATACTGAAAATACGGAGGAATCGCTATGATCATTATCAATGTCACCTTTTCACCAAGAGAAGACATACATGAGGAAGTAATGGCTGCATGGGCGGATTTGGTCAAGGCTAGTCAGGCGGAACCGGAATGTATCACCTACGCCGTTTCAACTGATTTACTGGATCCAACTGTGATGCGGCTGTATGAAGAATGGGAATCTCACCAAGCAGTGATCGATCACATGGAAATGCCGCACGTGCAACGCTGTAGGGATGCGCTGGCCAAGCTCGGTGAGAACACGGTGATCTATCATTCAGCCGCTCAATATGAGGCTGTTCCGCTCAAAGAATAAGGGTACGACATGAAAGGAGTGCAAAAAATGTCATCGATTGTAGGCGTATGGGAACTGATTTCGGACACGCATGACGGACTGATGATCGACACCGGGAAATACCACATGTTCTTGGTCACCGAGAAGAACCGGACGCCCTTTACCAACGCCAATGAACCGACCGAAGCCGAAGAACTGGCTGCCTTCCGCTCGGCCATTGCCGGCGCCGGGATCTTTTCGCTCTCGGGCACTGCGGCGACATATGACGCGAAATTGGGCCTGAATCCGAACGGTCTTGGCCAGACGTACACCGGCGAGTTCATCGTCGACGGGGATCAGCTGGTCGAAAATCTGCCGTCGGGTGTCACGCACGAGTGGCGCAGAGTTAGCGGAATCGTTTACACATCTGACAACGGGGAGAAATATGGTCACCGTAACCCATGAGTTCACGTGTCCGATTGGCGGAGACGAGAAGGCGCAGGCTGTCACCAAAGAATACAAGGCGCTATTTGATCCTTCACCTACTTGCCGGGTCTACGAGAGTGTAGGAGGCAAAGCGAAGCGAATTTTTTCGAGGACGACTTCGAAAGCCTGGGCGATTATGAAGCCAAATGGGCGGAAAGGACGGCTACGCCTGAGTTTCAGACATGGATCAAGAAGTGGTACGAAATCGCAATCGACGGTAGCTTTGAAGTCAAGTTCCGCCGTGTCATCGAGTAGGGTCATGCAAAGGCGCATCACGCTGGCCCATGCCGCGCCGCCTCCTTTCAGTCCGCACACGGTGATGGGGATGGACATCGCCATTGTGGCCGAGACCATGATTGATCATCTTATCGCCGGTCTGGTTGCACCGGTTGAGATCATCGCACAAGAGAGATGGCGAGCCGCAAGCAATTGAGCGAGACATCGAAGTCGCAGGAGGGGAGAGCATGAACAGAGTGACCGCCAACCAAGTGGACCGAGAGGCAACCCACCTCTTTTCGGTACGAGTATGGTACGGCTGCACGAAAGATGGCAGTCGCCAATTACGGGGCAGGGCACAACACGTGCTGACTGGCGAAACCCATCACTTCGAAGATTGGCGCGCGCTGCATGAGTTTCTCGCCGCACAGCTTGAAAGCGCTCACTGCGTCGCTTAATCGTTACAGGGCTACGCCCTCTCTCCACTGGCGGTCCCGGGTCAACCCATCATTGTCATCCAGGCCAGCGCTTCAGGCGGTGAACGGTGGCCGCGCAATGCCGGGGAGTGAGGCCACAAATTGGGCCTCACTCCCCGGCATTTTTCTCTGCACTCTAATTCATAGACGTAGGAGGTGCATTGCTGAACTGAAGGCGGGTACTGATCCCAGCGCGAACGTTGCAACAGTAACCCTACCTCAGGCAATCTCGACCGTACGCGTGATTTG